>NZ_JBKEZV010000003.1:0-465897 GCF_053345265.1 Acinetobacter sp. M5A5_2a
TTCAGATGTAGTGGCACCGACGCTTGCGATCAGTGCAACTGACCTGAATCTTGGTCTTGGTGAAAGCACCACAGTAACCTTCACCTTCAGTGAAGCAGTGACTGGCTTTGATGCAACAGATGTGACCTTGGCAGGCGGTACTTTAGCTGGCTTGAGCACAGCAGATGGTGGTGTGACCTGGACAGCGACCTTCACCCAAGATGGCAGTGCAACAGCACCGAGCATCAGTGTGGCGGATAACACCTATACTGACCTTGCAGGTAACTTAGGTACAGGCGCAAGCTTGGCTGGCCTGACTTCAGATGTAGTGGCACCGACGCTTGCGATCAGTGCAACTGACCTGAATCTTGCTCTTGGTGAAAGCACGACAGTAACCTTCACCTTCAGTGAAGCAGTGACTGGCTTTGATGCAACAGATGTGACCTTGGCAGGCGGTACTTTAGCTGGCTTGAGCACAGCAGATGGCGGTGTGACCTGGACAGCGACCTTCACCCAAGATGGCAGTGCAACAGCACCAAGCATCAGTGTTGCGAATAATACCTATACTGACCTTGCAGGTAACTTGGGTACTGGCGCGGCATTGGCTGGTTTAGTGGCAGATATTGTCGCACCGACACTTGCGATTAGTGCGAGCGACCTTAACCTGTCTGTAGGTGAAAGCACCACAGTAACCTTCACCTTCAGTGAAGCAGTGACTGGCTTTGATGCAACAGATGTAACCTTGGCAGGCGGTACTTTAGCTGGCTTGAGCACAGCAGATGGTGGTGTGACCTGGACAGCGACCTTCACCCAAGATGGCAGTGCAACAGCACCGAGCTTGAGTGTTGCAAATAATACCTATACTGACCTTGCAGGTAATCTGGGTACTGGCGCTAACCTTGCTGGTCTTGTTCTTGTGCCAACAATTACTGCACATGACAATGTAGATAGTGTGGCAATAGATATTGTTCCATTAACTACAACGGGTATTAATGCTGGTTCTGCAACTTATCTAGCATTAATAGGTATAACTGAGAACCTCAACGTATCGCTTCTAGGTACCCCGAGCGTAAGTTTCAATATTACGACTGGGCATACTTCTGATGTAACGATCAGCTATGGAGCTTTACTAAGTCTGTCTTTACTTAACGACTATAAAGTAGTCTTACAGAAACAAGCACCAGATGGTTCGTGGCAGAATGTTGCAGGTGATGCTAGTACTGGATTAATTAACATCGGAATACTAGGTGGTAATGGATTCGGTGCGACTATCACAGATTTAGCAAGTGGTTCTTATAGAGCATTTATGGTCTATACCGGTGTTGGTGTAGGATTGTTAGGTACAATGAGTGTGGTTCGCGATGATTATAATCACACAGTAGTACCTACATATAGTGCAGCAACAGTGAGTGGAAATGTGCTCACAGATGATGATTCGACTATTTATGGTCCTTCATATGTGCCAGATACAATTACTGGAACAACAGTAGTGTCTACTGTTGTGGGTGAGCAAGTAGGTGCAATACCAACATCTATTGGCTCTTCAACAGCAGTAATTGGAGCTTACGGAACACTTACTATCTCTGCAAATGGTTCATATAGCTACACACCAACTGCTAATGCTGCAAACATTGGTAAAGTAGATAGCTTCACTTACACCATTACTGATCCTGTATCAGGTGGAACGAGTACAGCGGTATTGCACATACAGATTGGATCACCTGATGTCAGCATTACTTGGAATACTGCTAGTCCTGGAACGGATGGTACGACTCAAATCGTTGCCAACGCAGACCAAGCTGTTGCAACGGTTGATTTTAGTAACTCAACTGATACACCAGTTGATGTTGCGAGTCCGAACATATCAATTAATTTGATTGGTTCGAATTCTGTAGTTTCTAATAGCTTCACCGTTGCGGCAGGAGACCTAGTCGATGTGCAAGTAGCAGCAACTTATGCTAACCAGCCATTGTTAAGTGCTTTACCAACAGTGAGCTATGTTGTTCAGCAATTCGTTGGTGGAGTATGGGTTGATACTACTTATACTGGTTCGGCGACTGCGCTTGCGAGTGTGGGTGGTATTAGTCTCGGAACTGTAGCTTTCCAAGATGCTGTTCTGCACTTAGGAGCAGGTACATACCGTGTTGAATATACGTTGACAGCGATAACACTTGGTGTAACAACGTTGGATACCCAAGTGACGACTACAACAACGCACTTGAACAATTACTCATCTGATTGGATTCATGGAAACATTGTAGATGGCGACACAATAGGTGGGGTTGCAGACACTGGTACCTTTACTGCTGATGGCGTTAAGCTCTATGTTGAAACAAGTCCTGGTGTGTATGTTGAGGCTACTGGACAATCTATCACTACTGCGAATGGTACATTTGTGATTAATTCGAATGGTGACTATGATTACCGTGCCAATACTTCATCATTAACATTGGCTAATCCAACCGATACTATTAACTATAAGTTAGTGGCAGCGAATGGCGACGAGTCTTTATCATCATTGACGGTTAACCTAACTACTTCTGATTACAATACTCATGTAGTTAGTACAGCAGCGAATGACACATTCAATACTGATACTGGCACGATTGGTTTTGGTTCAGATACATTGATCTACCACGTGTTGAATGGAAGTGCTGCAACAGCTAGCAATGGTGCAACTACTGGTGGTAATGGTGTAGATACTTGGACTAACTTCCATGTGGGTAATGTTGCTACAGATCAGCAAGCTGATCTGATTGATATCAGAGCATTATTAGATGGAGCCCAAACAGACCTTACTATTGGACAATATCTAAATGTCACTGTAAGTGGTGGTAATACAACAATTCAGATTGACCGTGATGGTTTAACTGGAGTGATTTTACCTTCAAATAACTTTACGAATTTGTTGGTTTTACAAGGTGTTACTACTAGTGAGGCAGAGTTACTTGCTAATGGTCAAATTATCTATTAATAGATAATTAATTGAATAAAAAAGAGAACCCTAGGGTTCTCTTTTTTATGTTTAAACAATACGTTAACTTAGCTTTTAGCGTGTTCATGCTATGATGTATTCAAAATTTTATATAACAACAAACAATCAGGGACTGAATTCGAGTGACTGCATTTTTAAACTTCCAAAGACAAATGAACCTTTGGTTAGAACAAGTTGTTCAGCACGTTCCGAGTCTTAAACAGGATATTATTTTATTTTTATCTTATGGCCCTAAAGACCGAAGATGTAGCATATGGCACAGTGAGAAGACAAATTTAGAGTCTGCTAAAAAACAATTATTAGATTTTATTAATGACCAGTTTGCACAGGCATCACTTGCTGATTATATAAAAATCGATATCGCATATAATTTAGCGAAACAAGCTTGGAAAGAAGTAGAGCAGCAGGTTCATCATCAATTTCACAACAACCATTACCGTAAAGGCATTGGCTTTGATGAACACTGTTCAGTGGCTTTTCTTGAACAAGAGATCTATGGAAAAGCAATTATTCGAGGCTTGAGCTACGATAAGCCGAACTTCTTTGATGAAACCAATCTGAATTATGCAATTAAGCAAAAATATAACGCTACAAAACCACAGATTAAACTACAAGAGCTACAAGAAATTTGGACTTTTGATACCTACGGAGCATTTTATGAAAATGGGCAATTTATTAATTTAGCGAGTCGCTATGATGTAAATGGTATTAGAGGCATTTCAAACAATAAGAAACAGCATTTTCAGCAGTTAATAGAACAAAATTCGGCATTCCTGCATAGCCAGATTCAAGAAAATGGCAAATTTATTTATGGTTATTTTTCTGCCTATGATCGAGACATTCGTAACTACAATACGGTACGTCACTGTACCTCGGTGTATGCCTTACTAGAAACATTTGAGGTGCAAAATAAGCCTGAATATTGGTCTAAAATTCATGCCGCGATTCACTACGCACTGACCAACTTTTATAAAGAAAAAGATTCATCAACCACTTTTATGATTGATGGTAAAGAAGGGGAGTTGGAAATTAAACTGGGTGCCAATGCGGCAGCTATTTTAATGCTAACAAAATATCAAGAAATTACCCAAAAAACTGATTATCAAAAATATGCAGAGAAACTCGCAAATGGTATTTTGAAATTAGTAGATTCAAATGGATCAACGACTCATGTATTAAATTATCCTAACTATGATTTAAAAGAAAAATTTAGAATTATTTATTATGATGGGGAAGCTGCTTTAGCTTTATTACGTTTATACCAAATTAACCAGGATTCTAGATTATTAGAAACAGTTAAGTTAATGTTTGAATGCTTTATTGAAAAAAGATATGAAAAATATCATGATCATTGGTTAAGTTATTGTACCAATGAACTCACTAAAATATGCCCAGAAGATAAATATTTTATTTTTGGTTTAAATAATTATTTAAAACATTTTATTTTTATTAAAAATCGAAAAACAACATATGCAACTTTGTTAGAGATGTTAATGGCTGCTTATAAAATGGTGAGCCGTTTAAAAGAGCAGGGGCGTACAACACTTTTTGAACAGGCTTATATGTCTGAGCTTCAAAAGCTAATTGAGTTTAGAGCTGATTTTCAAACTACAGGATTTTTTTATCCGGAAATGGCCATGTATATGGCACGACCAGATAAAATCTTGCATGCATTTTATATTCGACATGACCGTTTTCGAGTACGGATTGATGACCAAGAGCATAACTTGTCGGGTTATATCGCCTATGTAAAAGATTACAAGGGTGATGAGCCATGAAATACCAACCCGTTGAGATCAAATTATTAGCACATGTCGATACTACAAGTTTTGATGAAACTTTATGGCAATTCGAATTTGATGATGATATTTCAACGCTCTTACTCATCGACTATGCATTAGAGCAATTTCAGCAAAACAAAATACAGGCTCAAGATGTTTATGTCATGTCTGAACATCTATCTGAACAAGTAGGTCAGCACAATCTAGGACTAAAGCCTTCTGAAAGTTACACCTTTATTGAACTATTGCAGTTCTTAATTTTTACCCAAGCAGCAGATGTAAAAAATGCTTTAAGCAATATGCTTTACGGTACAAGTGAAAAAGCAAATTTAATTTTGTCCGAAAGAGCTGATATCTATCACTTAAATTTAAAAAAAGAAGGTATACGAAATCAGCTAAAACATTTGTTTTTATTAGTCAAAAATATTTATACCTATCCAGCTGAAATTAGAAATCTGTTCTTTGTAAAGGAGCTAAATTTTAAGGGTAAAGCCTATCATCCACAGACGCCATTAATGGCTCAATCAGTCGTAACGGTCTTATACCTCTCTAATTCGTTTCGAGAAATTTATCTCACGTTCTTTGAAGAAAACCAGACTATCGGTTTCTTTTCATTTTTAGATGATATTCATCGAATTGAACATTTGGTTCCTTACTATCACTGCTTTCAAGAGCAGAACGTAAAAGCTAAAGTTTGCTCTACTCAAAGTGGCATGATCAACATTTTGGGAGATACTTATTTTGGGGAGATCTATACAGAAAAGCGCAAGTCTAAGGGGCAAAAAGATGCCCTACAACAATATGGATACAGCTATTCATTTGAAAAAATAAAAGCTTTTTTAGGTGAAAATGACTTAAATATCGCTAACTTTGAAGCGGTATTTTCTTTAGAAGATCAATCACCATTAACACATAAAAAGCCATTTATTCTTAAAGCTGAGGCTGAAAAAACATTAGCGGAATTTAAGAATATTCACCTTAACCATGTTGTGTTGGCCAATAACCATCTAAAAGATCATGGCAATAGTGGAATAACTTATACATTACAGCAATTTGATCAGGCCAATATTTCTTATATTGGCGCAGGATTGAACCAAAAAGATGCCCATAGCTATTTTGAAATCACGTTTAATAACAAGTATTACGCTATTTTTAATGGCTATTGGCACAGAGATACGGCTTATTTAGATTATGATTTTTACGCTTTAGGGCACAAGAGTGGAGTGGCCTGTCTAAATGGAGTTTTAATTGAACAAATAAGCCGTTATAAGTTGGCTCATCCTCACCATAAAGTCATTGTTATTTGTCATTGGGGCGTTGATTTTAAACCTATTACAAAAGAACAAACTAAACTCGCGAATATTTTAACCCAAGCGGGGGCCGACCTTGTGATTGGACATGGTGCGCACACTGTTCAGCCTATTCAATCCATTCATCAAAAGCCTGTAGTGTTTGGTATTGGCAATGCAGTTTTTAATAGTAATGGTGAATATGAAGAGCACAATGCTTTGCCGTATGGGTGTATAGCACGGCTAGATTTGTCAAAAGATCGACTGCGTTTATATCCGATTTATACCAATAATTTAAAAACATTTTGGCAGCCGTATCCAGTCAATGAGGAAGAATTTTCAAAGGTCAGCAATTATATGACTTCATTACTGACCCAAGAAAATTATAGTTTGGCTCAAGATAAATTAGGTTTTTATGTAGAGCTTGGTTTTTAAAATATGTTAAGGATAACTTTGATAATTCGATAAAATTGTTTGAAGTTGTACAGGTGTAAAGCCTAAATTCCTTAATCCACCACTACCGCGTTTACATTCAGCACTTGCCATAATATTCGTTGGAGTCCGTTTTGTAGCATTCGGTGCGCAAACATGTTTTAGACCAAATACATGCCCCATTTCATGGATGCTTCCTGCCTGAATATTATAATTTAAACGATTCCAGTCTAACAAAACAAAGGGTTCGCCATTGTTGCGAAAAGCTCTGCTGGTAACGTCTTCAAATTTCCATTTAGGTGAGTACGCATCGTAAATAAAAATAATGACTTCTTTACTTGCTGTGCGTTTTGGAAAACAGGTCTTTATGCTTGCCGGAATCGTTTCGAGGGAAATAGGATAGGGCTGATTAATTTGCTGCTTTAAATCACAATGTAATTTTGAAAACTCTTCGTAAGGGATATAACGGTTTAATTTGAACTTAAAGATTTTATTGTTTTTATCATCTACATAATATTTATTTAATATTTTAATTTCTTTCCGCATTTGTTGATAATTATCAAACTTTACAGCTTCCGGAGAATTAGTGGTAAAAACGAAAGTAACTGGAACAATAGGGCGGCCATCTATAGATACTTTAGGTACTTCTCTTGAAGGAAGAATTGGGGGGCGAGTAGTACAAGAAACACATAGTAAAGTCCCAGTCACTACCAGTATGGTTTTTTTCATGCAGATCTCCCTCAAACCTACCTTGGATTACATTTAATTTTAGTCAGATTTTTTTATATGATATGAAGAATGTCAATTTTTATGGAGTCCATTTTGACAACTCAGTATGAACTACATCGGCAGATTTTAGAAGTCATTGCTTTGATTCCTTACGGAAAAGTTGCAACTTATGGGCAAGTCGCTCGTATGGCAGGGTTACCTAAACATGCGAGATTAGTTGGCTATGTCCTTAAGCATCTTGAAGCAGATCATCAAGTTCCGTGGTATCGCGTTATTAACTCTCAAGGCAAAATTAGCCTAAGTAAATTTAATGAAAAGGGTGAAAATGTTCAACAGTTAAAGCTGGAAGCTGAAGGCGTCTATTTGTTAAATGGGAAAGTAAACTTAAAGCAATTTGCTTGGCAGCCTTAAATTGACTTAAGGGCTATTTATTTAAAAATAATTGCCTAAATTATTAAGATCAACAAGATAGGCAATATGGAAGTTATCGAACAATCAAAACAGGAATATGACTTTCGCCTAAGACTTTTTGTGCAACGCTACCCAGCACCAGTTTTCGAACACCAGTACGACCATGTGAACCCATTACGATCAAATCTGCATTTAAGTCTTGAGCAGCCTCAATAATTTCTTCATGCACTACAAAACCTTCAAGCAGTTTAGTTTCAACCGTAATGCCTTCATTAGCAAATTCTTGTTTTGCTTGTTCTAAAATATCGAGTAAATAAGTTCGTGTGCGTTCAATCAAATCATTAGTTTGCCCTGTTTTTACATAGACATCTGCAATAAACGGGTCAAGTGCCATAACTTGTACAACCGTAATTTTGCTATTTAGCGCTTTTCCCAGTTTGATCGCCTCTTTCATGGCGATCATTGAAGTTTCAGAACCGTCAATTGGTACAAGAATATGTTGATATAACATGAGTGTTTTCCTTATTGTAATGATGCTTATTTATTCAATACTTTATACTTATTTTTTGACGATTTAAATTCAAGCACGTAATCATTTGTGACTTTATAACAATAAATTTTTCTAGATAAACTTTTATAGATTTCGCAAATTTTCTATATGTGTAGACAAAGCATCTATATCATCAGTTTGCAAATATTCACGTATTTTCAGAATCTGCTTTTCATCTAAATCATACAGTTTTAAAGCAAGCAGTTTATCGATTTGTTCTTGAGGAAAGCGATATTTAATAATTTTCGCAGGCACGCCACCTACAATTGCATAGGGTGGAACATCTTTAGTTACTACAGCTCCAGTTGCAACTACTGCACCTTCACCAAGTTTGACACCTTGCATAATCATTGCGCGACTGCCAATCCAGCAACCATCAGCAATAATTGTATCACCAGCCGCTAAGAAGCTACGCGTATCAAAAGGAAAAGTCGAAATCCAATCTGGTCTATGAAGTTGGTTACCACCCATCATAATTACGCATTCAGCGCCAAAGCAAACAAAATTACCAATATAAAGTTGGTCAATCGGTTTGTCGGGTGTAGAGGCTTTGTCATGTAAATAACGTACGACACAACGTTCAAAACCTTGGTCCCAATAGGCTGAATAATATGAATAATGACCTTTAATATGGATATTCGGGTTTTTAACAGTTTTATGGATAAATTCAAATTCACACCAATGACGAACTGGGGTGTTAATTAAAGAAGTATCCATTTGTGATTTCCCAAAAATATATCAATGGTATTAAATAAAAACCCCTCGTAAAGAGGGGCTAGTTGTGTATTATCTTAGAGATATTCTACACTTACGATTTCATATTCGACTTCGCCTTGAGGAGTCACGATTTTTACTTCATCGCCTTCACTCTTACTCAAAAGACCACGTGCGATTGGTGAGTTCACAGAGATTTTATTAATTTTAAAATCTGCTTCGTCATCGCCTACAATTTTATAAGTCTTACGTTCTTCGGTATCCAAGTTTTCAATGGTGACAGTCACACCAAATACAACACGACCATTTTGCTCAAGTGTTTTGACATCAATTTCTTGAACTGCACCGAGTTTACCTTCGATATCCTGAATACGGCCTTCACAGAAACCTTGCTGTTCACGAGCAGCATGATATTCAGCATTTTCCTTTAAATCACCGTGCTCACGTGCTTCAGCAATCGCCTGGATAATACGTGGGCGTTCAACAGATTTTAAATGTTGTAATTCTTTCTCTAAGGCAATTTTACCTTCAGGGGTCATTGGATAGCGTTGCATTTTGGTCCCTCTTAATTTGAGAAAACACAGTTAAAAAAATGAAAAAATCCCGCCACCGATAAGGTGACGGGACTTATCGGTAACAAATTAACCTACAGTTAAATCTTGCAAGCGGTATACATCCATTGGCAATTTCACAGCAAAGGCTTGGCAAACAGCTTCTGCACCATTGATAGTCGTTGTGTAATACACTTTGCCTTGTAGGGCAGCACGACGAATCATTGCAGAGTCATATTGAGCCTGTTTACCTTCAGTGGTATTGACAATAAGGTGTATTTCACCATTTTTCAAGCGGTCAACAATATGTGGACGACCTTCAGTTACTTTATTCACAGATTCACATTCTAAACCTGCTTCTTTAAGCACTTGGTATGTACCACCTGTTGCAATAAGCTTGAAGCCATATGCAGCTAATTTCTTAGCGATATCTGCAATATATTTCTTGTCAGATTCACGTACTGATAAGAAAGCATGTTTCACTTCGCCTTCGGTTGGTAAACCTGGTAAGCGTTCATTTGAGCCTAAAACAGCTTTATAGAATGCTTCACCAAATGTTTTACCTACACCCATTACTTCACCTGTAGATTTCATCTCAGGTCCAAGCATTGGATCTACGCCTTGGAATTTAGCGAATGGGAAAACAGCTTCTTTCACAGCAAAGTGTGTTGGAATGATTTCTTTAGTAAATCCTTGAGATTCAAGTGATTGACCAGCCATACAGCGTGCAGCTACTTTTGCTAAAGAATCACCAATACATTTCGATACGAATGGAACTGTACGTGAAGCACGTGGGTTAACTTCAAGAATGTAAACATCATCGCCTTTAACTGCGAATTGAACATTCATCAAACCAACCACACCAAGTTCTTTTGCCATCGCAACAGTTTGACGACGCATTTCATCCTGAATTTCTTTTGATAAAGAATAAGGAGGAATTGAACATGCAGAGTCACCTGAGTGAATACCAGCTTGTTCGATGTGCTGCATAATACCGCCGATCACAACGTCTTTACCGTCAGATACACAGTCAACATCAACTTCAGTTGCATCATCTAGGAAACGGTCAAGAAGGACAGGGGCTTCGTTAGATGCCTGAACTGCTTCACGAAGGTAACGTTTAAGCTCTTCTTCGTTATACACGATTTCCATTGCACGACCACCTAATACATAAGATGGGCGAACAACTAACGGGTAACCTACTTTTGCAGCTTCAGAGATACCTTCTTCAGCAGATTTTACAATGCTGTTGTTTGGTTGACGAAGCTGTAAACGTTGGATCATTTGCTGGAAACGTTCACGGTCTTCTGCGCGGTCAATTGCATCTGGTGATGTACCAATAATTGGCGTACCAGCTTCTTCTAAAGCACGTGCCAATTTAAGAGGAGTTTGACCACCGTACTGTACGATTACACCTTTAGGCTTCTCTGTACGTACAATTTCAAGCACATCTTCAAGTGTTACAGGTTCGAAGTATAGACGGTCAGATGTGTCATAGTCGGTAGAAACAGTTTCAGGGTTACAGTTAACCATGATTGTTTCATAACCATCTTCACGCATAGCAAGCGCCGCGTGTACACAGCAGTAGTCAAATTCGATACCTTGACCAATACGGTTTGGACCACCACCAATCACCATGATCTTGTCACGATTTGATGGGTTTGCTTCACACTCTTCATCGTAAGTTGAATACATGTATGCAGTACCAGATTCAAACTCGGCAGCACATGTATCAACACGTTTGTAAACTGGATAAACACCCAAATTCCAACGTTGTTTACGGAATTGCTTTTGTGAAATACCCATGAGGTCAGCAATACGCAGGTCAGATAAACCTTTGCGTTTGAAAGCACGGATATTGTCAGCGTTTAAGTCACCAAAACCTAAAGCTTTTACTTCAGCTTCAGTTTTAACGATGTCTTGAATTTGAATGAGGAACCAACGGTCAATTTTGGTTGCTTCAAATACTTCATCTAAAGAGAAGCCATGACGGAAAGCATCTGCTACATACCAGATACGCTCAGGGCCTGGAACTTTAAGCTCTTTTAAAATGGTTTCTTTTGCATTTGTTGCACCAGCTTCGATTTTTTCATCAAAACCGCTTACACCAACTTCAAGACCACGTAATGCTTTTTGTACAGATTCCTGGAAGTTACGGCCAATTGCCATTACTTCACCAACAGATTTCATCTGAGTGGTTAATACAGGTTCTGCTTGTGGGAATTTCTCGAAGTTAAAACGAGGAATCTTCGTTACAACATAGTCAATCGATGGTTCGAAGCTTGCAGGAGTCACGCCACCAGTGATGTCATTTTTCAATTCATCAAGGGTATAACCAACAGCAAGTTTTGCTGCGATTTTTGCGATTGGGAAACCTGTTGCTTTAGAAGCAAGAGCAGATGAACGAGATACACGAGGGTTCATCTCGATGACAACCATACGTCCATCTTTCGGGTTAATACCGAATTGAACGTTAGAACCACCTGTTTCAACACCAATTTCACGAAGAACTGCAACCGAAGCATTACGCATCAATTGATATTCTTTGTCTGTTAATGTCTGAGCAGGAGCAACGGTAATTGAGTCACCAGTGTGAACGCCCATTGGATCGAAGTTTTCGATAGCACATACGATAATACAGTTGTCGTTTTTGTCACGAACAACTTCCATTTCGTACTCTTTCCAGCCAATTAAAGATTCATCGATCAATAACTGGTGAGTAGGAGAGAGGTCAAAACCACGTTCACAAATTTCAAGGAATTCTTCGCGGTTATATGCAATACCACCGCCCGAACCACCCATTGTAAATGATGGACGAATAATTACAGGAAAACCAAAGCGTGACTGGATTGTTAAAGCTTCTTCCATTGTTTCAGCAATGGCAGCTTTTGGACATTCCAAGCCAATTTTGCGCATAGCGATATCGAAGAGTTTACGATCTTCGGCTTTCTCAATCGCTTCTTTGCTTGCACCAATTAATTCAACATTATATTTAGCAAGAACGCCGTGCTCATCAAGTGCGAGGGCACAGTTCAATGCAGTTTGACCACCCATAGTTGGCAATACTGCATCTGGACGTTCTTTTTCAATAATCTGTGCAACTGTTTGCCAAGTAATCGGCTCAATATAAGTTGCATCAGCCATTGAAGGATCTGTCATGATGGTTGCTGGATTAGAGTTAACCAAAATAACACGATAGCCTTCTTCACGAAGTGCTTTACACGCTTGAGCACCTGAGTAGTCAAACTCACATGCTTGTCCAATCACAATCGGGCCAGCACCAATAATTAAGATGCTTTTAATATCCGTACGTTTAGGCATTATTCGCTCCGTAATTACTGTTTAGATGCTTCGATAAGTTCGATGAAATGATCGAACAAAGGTGCACAATCATGTGGGCCAGGGCTTGCTTCAGGGTGACCTTGGAAGCTGAAAGCTGGTTTGTCTGTACGGTGGATACCTTGTAGGGTGCCATCGAACAATGATTTATGCGTTGCTTTTAAGTTAGCCGGTAAAGTTTCTGCATCTACAGCAAAACCATGGTTCTGTGAAGTAATCATCACTGTACCATCTTCAAGATTTTGTACAGGATGGTTAGCACCGTGGTGACCATGGTTCATTTTTACAGTTTTTGCGCCAGAAGCGAGTGCCAGAATTTGGTGACCTAAGCAGATACCAAATACAGGTAATGTTGTGGTTTCAACAATAGTTTTTACAGATTCGATCGCGTAATCACAAGCAGCTGGATCGCCAGGACCATTTGAGAGGAATACGCCATCCGGATTAAGTGCCAATACTTTTTCAGCCGGAGTTTCTGCAGGAACAACGGTTAGTTTGCAACCGCGGTCTGCAAGCATACGCAAGATGTTGGTTTTGACACCGTAATCGTATGCAACTACATGGTATTTTAATTCAGGTTGAGAGAAGCCTTTGCCTAAGGTCCATGAACCTTCAGACCATTCAAAACCTGTTGGATCACAACATTCTTTTGCAAGGTCTAAACCGTTTAAGCCACCAAAAGCACGTGCTTTTGCAATTGCTTCTTCTTCTGTAATATTTTCGCCAGCAAGGATACATCCGTTTTGGGCGCCAGTCTGACGTAAAATACGAGTCAGTTTACGAGTATCGATATCTGCGATAGCAACAACATTATGCGCTTGCAAATATTCACTCAACGACTGCTCAGCACGGAAATTACTGTGTAGTAGTGGAAGGTCACGAATAATTAAACCATTCGCCCATACTTTATGGATACGACCAGATTCAACGTCTTCCGAGTTGCAACCAGTGTTGCCAATATGAGGGTAAGTTAATGTCACAATTTGTTGTGCATAACTTGGGTCAGTCAAAATTTCTTGATAGCCTGTCATGGCTGTGTTAAAAACGACTTCTCCAGTCGTATTTCCCGGTGCGCCGATTGACGTTCCTTTAAAGATCGTTCCATCTGCGAGGGCTAAAATGGCGGGGATGCTCAAACCAAAGCTCCTGAATTTCGGCTGTAAAAAAGCGAGTAGACCCAAAAAAGATCGGCGATGTTTGGATAAAACATGCCCTCCCTATCGGTCTGCCCGCTTGTAACTTAACAGCGCATTATACGCATGGAACCCTCTAAAGTCTATTTCTTTTCTGCTAAAAAATATAATTCATTGCTTGCTTTTTACAAAAAAATATCCGCTTATCCGAATTAGATACTTTTGATAAATTGTCTAACAATTTGCAAGGGGAATTCTTGGAACTAGATTTATTGTATTGCTAGTTAAAAAATAAACAATATGAGGAAATAGTATGAGCAATAATGAAGTTTCAACAGATGTGAGCGAAAAAGCTCAAGCGGTAGTTGAGTCGGTAAAAGCTGAGGTTAATGAAGTGAAAGAGACCATAGCTGCTACTACAACTAAGGCTAAAAAAACAGTAACTGCTAAAACTGCACAGGTAAAAGAAGCTGTTGCCGAAAAAACTGAGCAAGTTAAAGAAGTTGCTACAGAAGCAACAACTCAGGTAAAAGAGGCAATTACTGAGACTCAAGAACAAGTCAAAGAAGTCTTAAGCGAGACTCAAGAGAAAATTGAAGCTGAAACTCACGAATTAAATAAGAACATTCAAAATCAATTTGTTCAAATTAAACAAGATATTCTACAGCGTCTGGATGTGATTAAAGCTCAATTTAGTACTTCACAAGAAGGCTTGTCTGACCTTAAAAATGCTTTGAAAGCAGAAATTAATGCACTTATTGAAGATTTAACGAAAGTAAGCAAAGAGCTTAAGGGTGATATTAGCCAGATTTCTTTGAAACACAAAGATTCTCTAAGTGAAAGTATTAAGCGTACTAAAAGTAATGCAGTCGAAGCTTGGAATAAAGCACGAGACAATTAATGATCTCTGCTTTGATCCAGCTATAAAAAAGCGAGAATTAATTTCTCGCTTTTTTATTTTTAGAACTGATGTAACCAGTCACGTTTATTATGGAAATCTGCACTTTTTCCACTATGCTGCATTGCATAGTACTGCATACCTTCTTTGGTCTTTAAAACTGTAGTCAAACCTAAATAAAGGTTTGCCCATTTCAAGCGATGCTGTTGCATAAATTGTCCTAAATCAAGACTAACATTTAGGCCATAGTGAGTACGCTTGAGATGATTCAGTTCAATATCGTAAGCAGCAAGGGGAGGCATACTTTCTGGATAGCGATATTCTTCAAACTGATATGACTGCCATGCTTGAGAAGGGGAAAGATTAATTTCCCGATAATAATCTTCACCATGCACGCCAACAAAAATTTCGAAACAAGTTTCTTCCCACAAAAAATCTTGACGAGGATGAGCCGCGACTTCTTGAGGCCAGATAATAAGTTGATTTGGATCACGAATCCAAAAACCGATATTTAAGGTATAGGGTGCTTGCTGTTCAATTGCGCCAACAACGGAAACAGCTTGAAAACGATCAAAAGCTGAAAGTTCGTAACTTGCCATAGTTTGTCAAATTAAATTAGTTTGCTAGATGAGCGTGACGAACAAGATTAGATAAATGCTGGTTTTGTTTAGCTGCCTTTTTGTAAAGCAAAACAATTTTACCAATTTTTTGCACAGCTTGAGCACCTGTCGCTTCTACAATTGCGTCAATTGTTGCAGTACGCGCTTCACGGTCTTCACCAGCAATCTTAACTTTAATAAGCTCATGGTCATTTAAAGCACGAAGCGTTTCTTCGATTACCGCGTCTGTTAAGCCTTGTCCACCAATCATGACAACTGGATTAAGCACATGACCAATTTGACGTAAACGTTTACGTTCATGGATAGATAAAGCGGCCATTAAAAATACCTGATTTTAAAAACGGCTTAGTATAGCAAAAAACTTAAAACCAGATGTACGAAAAACTGTATAAATAATCGATCAACATTATTGGAAAAAAACTGTAAAACTTAGTGAGATTACGCTACATCCGTACTGTAATGAGAGTAATTTTCACGTACAATGAACGATCAGAAGTTTTTTTGATATTTAGTGAGTTATGGCAACACGCATTACAAACCAGAAATTGTCGAAAAGTAGTCGTGTATGGATGAGGGAACATCTGGACGATCCTTTTGTAAAAAAAGCACAAAAGGAAGGATATCGTGCTCGAGCAGCCTATAAACTTCTTGAAATCCAAGAAAAATATAAGTTGATCAAGCCAGGCATGACTGTAGTGGATTTAGGCGCGGCTCCTGGTAGTTGGTCTCAAATCGCTGGGAAACTCGTTGGTAGCAAAGGTTTAGTGGTTGCTTCCGACATTTTGCCTATGGATACTTTGCCTGATGTCACTTTCTTACAAGGCGACTTTAGAGAAGAAGATGTATTTGAAAAATTGTTAAATATTTTAAATGGGCGACAAGTAGACATTGTAATTTCTGATATGGCCCCCAATACATCAGGTAATAGGGCCGTTGATCAACCTAGACAGATTTACTTATGTGAATTGGCTTTAGATTTCGCTCAAAAGGTTCTGGGTCCTAATGGACAATTTGTTGTTAAAGTGTTCCAGGGCACAGGATTCGATGAGTTTCGTAAACAAGTAGTTGATAGTTTTGATGTGTTAAAGACAGCAAAACCAGCAGCTTCTCGGGCGCGGTCTAAAGAGGTTTTTTTGATTGGACAAGGGCGTAAGAAAGCATTGCAATAAAGTTTACTTGCCAAGCTCCTAAAAATTGTGCATTTTGTACTTTTAGGTTATCCGCAAGCAATACAGTTGCTGCTTTTATGACGATCGGCCAAGATTGGGCATGATCAAATTAGATCGATATGGGAATAAAGCTTTGAGCGATTACTTCAAGAATGCCGTATTGTGGCTAATAATACTTGGTGTTCTGATTTTAATTTTCAGTAATATCAGTGACCGCAATAAGCCTACTGCGATGAAATATTCAGATTTCGTTGCAGCGGTGAATAGTGGCCAAATTAAGCAAGTCACAATTGACGGTTTAAATATTAATGGTGAAAAAACTAACGGATCACAGTTTGAAACTGTTCGTCCGCAAGTTGAAGACACTGAGCTTATGCCAAGCTTAAATAAACAAAATGTTGTTGTAGAGGGAACAGCTCCACAACGTCAAGGCATTTTGATGCAACTTCTCATTGCTAGTTTCCCTGTACTGTTAATCATTTTGTTATTCATGTTCTTTATGCGTAACATGGGTGGTGGTGCAGGCGGAAAGAATGGACCGATGAGTTTTGGTAAATCGAAGGCAAAAATGCTTTCTGAAGACCAGATCAAAGTCAATTTTTCTGACGTCGCCGGCTGTGATGAAGCAAAACAAGAAGTTGTTGAAATTGTAGATTTCTTAAAAGACCCAGCAAAATTCAAACGTTTGGGCGCTACTATTCCTCGTGGCGTACTTATGGTTGGTCCTCCGGGCACTGGTAAAACGTTATTAGCTAAAGCAATTGCTGGTGAAGCGAAGGTTCCTTTCTTCAGCATTTCAGGTTCTGACTTTGTAGAAATGTTCGTGGGTGTGGGTGCGTCCCGTGTCCGTGACATGTTTGAGCAAGCGAAGCGTCACGCGCCATGTATCATCTTTATTGATGAGATTGATGCAGTAGGTCGTCACCGTGGTTCAGGTACAGGTGGTGGTCATGATGAGCGTGAACAAACCTTAAACCAAATGCTTGTAGAGATGGACGGTTTTGAAGGTAATGAAGGCGTAATTGTTATTGCTGCAACTAACCGTGTTGATGTGCTTGATAAAGCATTATTGCGTCCGGGTCGTTTTGACCGTCAAGTAATGGTTGGTTTACCTGATATTCGTGGTCGTGAGCAAATTCTGAATGTACATTTGAAAAAGTTACCTTCAGTCACGGGTGTGGACATGCAAGTCTTAGCGCGTGGTACACCAGGTTTCTCTGGTGCACAGTTGGCAAATCTTGTTAACGAAGCTGCATTATTTGCTGCACGTCGTAATAAGAATACTGTTGATATGCATGACTTTGAAGATGCAAAAGACAAAATCTACATGGGTCCAGAGCGTAAGTCGATGGTTCTACGTGAAGAAGAGCGTCGTGCTACTGCTTATCATGAAGCTGGTCATGCAATTGTTGCAGAGATTTTGCCTGGTACAGATCCTGTTCATAAAGTAACAATCATGCCACGTGGTTGGGCTTTGGGTGTAACTTGGCAGTTACCTGAACAAGACCAGATTAGCCATTATAAAGACAAGATGCTAAACGAAATTGCGATTTTGTTTGGTGGTCGTATTGCTGAAGAAGTGTTTATCCAACAGCAATCTACTGGTGCTTCAAATGACTTTGAGCGAGCTACTAAAATGGCGCGTGCAATGGTTACTAAGTACGGTATGTCTGACAAAATGGGTGTAATGGTTTACGAAGACGAAAACCAGAATGGTTTCTTTGGAAATGTAGGTAGTCGTACTATCTCTGAAGCAACTCAACAGTTGGTTGACGAAGAGGTACGCCGTATTCTTGATGAGCAATATAAAGTTGCGCGTAATATCTTAGAAGGTAATAAAGATATTGCACACGCAATGGTAAAAGCTTTGATGGAGTGGGAAACCATTGATCGTGATCAAATTCGTGACATTATGGAAGGTCGTGAACCACAACCACCTAAGGTCTATGTTGCTGAAAATCCAGTGGCTGCATTTGAACCACCAAAAGATGGTCCATCTACACCACCACCATTACCAGCAATGAACTAAACCAGTTAAAAAAAAGAGCCACTATCATGTGGCTCTTTTTTTATGCGTGTATTTCAGACAAAGCCGAAAAGAAATCAACAGTATATCGAGTAGAGACTTGTTAAAATATTGCCGAATATTAAATTGGAGCTTGTCATGCAGTTAATGCCTTTACCTCAGCGAATTCTACAATGTGGACAGCTTCAGTTAGATTTATCACAGCCTCACGTTATGGGCATTTTAAATGTCACACCAGACTCTTTTAGTGATGGTGGAAAGCATAATCAGTTAGATCAAGCTGTGGCGTATGCATTAAATATGATTGAACAAGGCGCCACAATTATAGATGTTGGCGGGGAATCTACTCGACCAGGTGCATCAGAAGTAAGTGTAGAAGAGGAGGTACGACGAGTTGTTCCTGTAGTTGAAGCTTTAGCTAAACATAATGTGGTTCTATCGATTGATACAAGTCAGCCTGATGTTATTCGTGCAGCGAAAGAAGCGGGGGCACATATTTGGAATGATGTGCGTGCGCTTACTCGACCAGATGCATTAAAAACGGCAGCAGAGTTAGATATACCTGTAGTGATCATGCATATGCGTGGGGAGCCCACCACAATGAATCAGCTAGATCAGTATACGGATGTAACGTTAGATGTAATGCAAGAGCTTCAGCAGCGTATTAATGAGGCTCTAGCCGCTGGTGTGAAAAAGCATAATATTATTATCGATCCGGGATTTGGTTTTGCAAAAAATGCACAGCAAAATTTAAAACTATTAAAAGAGTTTTGGAGACTTAATGATATGGGTTATCCAATTTTATCTGGTCTTTCTCGTAAGCGTTTTATTGGTGAAGCTTTAAAGGGTGTAGCAGCAGATCAACGCGCGGTAGGAAGCGTTACAGGGCATTTGCTTAGTATTCAGCAAGGAGCATCCATTGTTCGTGCACATGATGTAAAAGCCATGCATGATGCAATTCTCATTTGGAAAGCGATGGAACAAGCTTGAAAAATAAGCTTTTATAAACAAATCATGATTAATTAATTTCATGAATTGGATGATTGAGTCAGGGAAATTTGTCGTTATTATTTTGAAAATATGTTATAAGCGGCAGGTTTCTGCTGCTGTGTAAACTTTTGTATGTTCGAAGACTTACTTCTCCCAATGTTTGATGATGAGTATTATCCAGATATTTTAGTCGCTGAACTCAAGCAGTTAATTGAACAATTTGCCAAAAAAGTTCAAAAGTCTGCTTTAGCTGATCAGGATATCTATCGATATGCTCATCAAACTGTTATTGAAATTAATGAAATGAAACCACAGTTTGAAGATCTGGATTCTTCACTAGATGATAGTGCTGCTGACTATATTGCTGAGGCAATGATGATGGTGGCGCAGGGTGCAGGATATTTAGATCTTGAGATGGAAGAGCTGGTTATGAATCGAGAGTGGTGATTACTCTCGATTCTCAATATTTTCAAATGCATCTAATAAATGACAAGATGCCTTTGAATGAATTTCGTTTATTTCTTTAATTTTTAACACTAAAACACCATTCTCTTGATAATCGGCATCTGCTAATAAACTGATCCAATAAGTTTCTCGTTTTTGTTGTAATGCTTTGAATTTATCTATGATCTGCTCAGGTGCTTTAATTAAGTAATTATCTTTGGTAATAGAGCAGCGTGAAAAGTACCAGTTGTCATCTTTGAAAGAAATAGTGCCAGAAAAAAGATCTGTAGCGTAAACCTTGGATATAGAAAGGATGCTACACAGAAGTAATAATATTCTTATCATAAAATTCATTTTAATTAGGCATAAAAAAACCAGCTTACGCTGGATTCTTTGTAACACCAAATTCAATATTTGAAAATGGTGCCCGGGGCCGGACTCGAACCGGCACGCTTTGTGGGCGGGGGATTTTAAATCCCCTGTGTCTACCTATTTCACCACCCGGGCATGTGCGCAATAATAGATGACAAGACGGCGATTGGCAAGAGAAAATCAGATAGTTTGCTTTATTTTCAATCAGTTCGTACATGTATTTAAAAATAAGATCTACTTAAGTCATAATTTCTTCATCAAATTGAGATCAGTTGTTCATCTTATCTACTTAAGTTTAAGGCACTCATTGCTTAAAACTTAGGTAGTTGTATGTCAGAGAAAATTTCACGCCGAGAATTAATTCAAAAAAGTCTATTCGGTTTTGGGGCACTGTCTTTGCCCGTAGCTTTTACGGGTTGTAATGATGGCTCAAACGATGAAAGTACAGAGGCACAAGCAGATTTTTTACATGGAGTTGCGAGTGGCGACCCTTTGCAAGATAAAGTGATTTTATGGACGCGATTAACACCAGTAGATCTTAGTGCACGCCTTAAAGTTACTTGGGAAATTGCCAATGATAATCAATTTAAGCAGAATTTAAAGACGGGGATGGTTGAAACGACCAAGACTGACGACTTTACGGTGAAGGTGGATGCAGCAGGACTACAGGCGAATACCATTTATTATTATCGTTTCCGTTTTGGGAATAAAATTTCATCTGTCGGTCAAACTAAAACATTACCAATAAGTACTAATAAAGTTACTTTTGCCGTATGTTCTTGCTCGAACTATCCGGCAGGTTACTTTTATGTTTACCGTGAAATGGCAAAGCAGAATGTCGATGTCATTATTCATTTAGGTGATTATATTTATGAGTATGGGGCAGATGGCTATGCGGCGGAAGATGCAGCAAAACTTGGTCGAACCTTACCAACAGATAATAATAAAGAAATTATCAAACTAGATGATTATCGCAAACGTTATGCACTTTATCGTCAAGATAAAGACTTGCAAGCAGCTCACCAGCGTCATCCTTTTATTGTAATTTGGGATGACCATGAGTTAGCAAATGATACTTGGCGTGATGGGGCCGAAAATCATCAAAGTGATGAAGGGTCTTTTTCTGATCGTAAATTAGCTGCTCTACAAGCTTATTTTGAATGGATGCCTATTCGCCCAGTTTCTAACACAGATCATCTAAATATTTACCGACAGTTTAATTTTGGTTCATTGGTTGAGCTGACGATGTTGGATACGCGTATTATTGCGCGTGATAAACAGCTTGAATATGCTGATTATATGACAGCTGCTGGTTTGAATGCTCAAAAGTTTCAGGTCGACTTAACTGATCCAAAGCGTACTTTAATGGGCTATACACAAAGGGATTGGTTGGTTGATAAATTGAAGCAATCTACAGCAACATGGAATGTGATTGGTCAGCAAGTTCTAATGAGTAAGATGTGGATTCCTGCTGAGTTATTGTTGTCTTTAGGGCAAATTACTTCAGGTGGGGCTTCGGCTGAAATCTTGGCTAAAATGAATGCGCAAATTACAGAGCTAGTCACCTTGAAATTGCGATTAGAACAGGGTGATCCAACATTAACTGCTCAAGAGAAAGCGCGAGTCACAACAGTGGTGCCATATAACCTCGATGCTTGGGATGGTTATTATGCTGAACGTGAAACCGTATATGAAAACTTAGCTAGTTTGAATAAGAAAGTTATTGTTCTGGCAGGCGATACTCATAATGCATGGGCATCTTATTTGTATAGCCAAAAAGGTCAATATGTTGGGGTTGAATTGGCGACAAGTTCAGTTTCTTCACCAGGCCTCGAAAAATATTTAAGTATTCCAATGGCTCAACTACAGCAGTTTGAATTTGCTTTTACTACGCTTATTGATGAATTGGCTTATTGTAATTTAAATCAGCGAGGCTATTTGTTGGTTACGTTGGATCAAGCACAGGTGCAGTCGGACTGGATTTTTGTAGATTCAATTAAAAATGCAGAATATAAAGTAGATACAAGTCGACAATATCAATTGGTATTAGATATGAATTTGACACCTGAAAAAGATAAGCAAAAAACCGCTTAGATATATTGGGTAGAGTAAGGGGTGCTAAGCAGCATCCTTTATTTTTTATAGGCATAAAAAAACCAGCTTACGCTGGATTCTTTATGGCACCATTTTCAATATTAGAAAATGGTGCCCGGGGCCGGACTCGAACCGGCACGCTTTGTGGGCGGGGGATTTTAAATCCCCTGTGTCTACCTATTTCACCACCCGGGCTTTACCAAATTTGGAGGCGGAGGTCGGAATCGAACCGGCGTCCACGGAGTTGCAGTCCGCTGCATGACCACTCTGCCACCCCGCCTACATTTGGTGATGCACATATTAGCAACCTTTACAGAAAAAACAATACTGTTTTTAGTGAAGATGAACATAAAAGCAACATCTAGAATAAAATTGTCCAAATAATCATGTATTATTGGCATATTAAATTCATGTCTACCTTGGAGATGTGCTGTGGCATTGGTTTTAGACGGTCGTGCATTAGCAAAGCAAATTGAAGAAAATTTGTCGGTACGTGTTGAGGCTTTAAAAGCTAAAACAGGTCGTACCCCGATTTTGGCGACTATTTTGGTTGGGGATGATGGCGCATCTGCAACTTATGTACGCATGAAAGGAAATGCCTGCCGTCGAGTAGGGATGGATTCTTTAAAAATTGAATTATCACAAGAAACAACAACAGAACAATTATTAGCAGAAATCGAAAAGCTTAATGCCAATCCAGATGTTCACGGTATTCTTTTACAACATCCCGTACCTGCACAGATTGATGAACGCGCATGTTTTGATGCGATTTCGTTAGCTAAAGATGTAGATGGCGTGACTTGCCTCGGTTTTGGTCGTATGGCAATGGGTGAAGCTGCATATGGTTCAGCAACTCCAGCCGGCATTATGACTATTCTAAAAGAGAACAACATTGAAATTGCGGGCAAACATGCAGTTGTGGTTGGTCGTTCAGCAATTTTAGGTAAACCAATGGCAATGATGCTTTTGCAAGCTAATGCAACAGTAACGATTTGTCATTCACGCACACAAAACTTACCTGAGCTTGTGAAACAAGCTGACATTATTGTTGGTGCTGTGGGTAAGGCGGAACTTATTCAAAAAGACTGGATTAAATCAGGTGCAGTGGTTGTCGATGCTGGTTTCCATCCACGTGATGGCGGTGGTGTAGGTGACATCCAGCTACAAGGTATCGAAGAAATTGCTTCTGCATATACACCAGTACCAGGTGGTGTAGGCCCAATGACAATTACAACTTTGATTCGTCAAACTGTAGAAGCTGCTGAAAAAGCTTTAGGTTAATTTAAATTCACGACGGCGTCCTACCGTTTAACGCAAATGTTAAGCTCGTATGTTACTTTTCTTTCGGGATGAGTAGCGAATGCTACGCAAGACCAAAACAGTTGCTGTAAATAAAGCAGTGGAATTGAACTAACGTATTTTTAGTAACTAACCACTATCATGTTTTAAGCCACTGTTTTAGTCTTGCTCGCGATGCAGATGATCAAATAGTAATTATAAATTGTTGAGCTTATTTATGAGCTGCACCTTTCAATTTGCCAAAGCCCCTGAACATTTACTTCAAGCCTTGCATGAAGTGATTCCTCATTGTGAGTTGATGGTACAACAGTTACCAGAAACATCTATTTCTTTATGGTTGATTCCGCCAGTTTTTCCAACTGATCGCTTAGATGATGAAGTGATTCGCCGTATTTGGAATGACACGCCGTACTGGATTTTTTGCTGGGCATCTGGTTTGGCGATGGCGCAGTGGTTGCTTGCAGAGCCGCATCATGTTAAAGATAAAGTAGTATTAGATTTTGGCGCAGGTTCTGGTGTGGTCGCTATAGCTGCAAAAATGGCTGGCGCTAAAAGAGTAATTTGTTGTGATATTGATAAGGTTAGTCTAAATGCTTGCCGTGAAAATGCATTGCTTAATGGTGTAGAGCTGGAATATTTAGACGATTTATATAAAGCAGAGCAAGTTGATATTTTATTGGCTGCTGATGTGTTATATGACCAGTGTAACCGTTTCTTCTTAGATGAGTTTTTAAAGTTTGCGCCAGAAGTCTGGGTCGCAGATAGCCGTGTTAAAAACTTTAGCCATCCTAAATATCAAAAGATTGATGAAAGAAGTGCATCAACATGGCCAGACCTTGATGAAGCTAAAGAATTTAGAAATGTAAGTTTTTATAAGACGCTGTAAAAACAGCGTCTTTTTTTTATATTATGAGCAAGTATAACGAACGACTTTTAGCGTACTCGGGCGTGCTTCAAGCGCTTGACGAGTCGCATAATCTTCACCGTTGTTTAAGCTCGGTGTATTAGATAAACCAAATGAGGCACGAGTTTCACCCAATTGAACACCATAATGTTCTTGTTGAGATGGGTTTGAAATCTCATTAATGCTGAGAACTGACAATTTATAAACTTTTTGAGCACCCAATACATTTTGACAAGCGCGTTGCAATTTACGTTCATCTAATTGCTGATTAGTACGGCTAGCCAATGTATAAGCTAAAGTTGCGGAAGTTTTTGTTTGGTTTTCAATCTGATAGCCAGTTGAACCATTATATTGTCGAGGGGTGGTCTGGCAAGCAGTTAAAATAAACATGCTGCTTAATGCCAAACATAAAATACTTCTATTCATCAGTATCATCCTTATATTCTTATCTCTAGTATCTCATAAACACAACGATTGTTGGGGCTTAATCGCACGATTTAAGCTAACATCGGCTGGCGATATTAGCGCTTATTGGTAAAATATTAATGTTCTTTAATTTTTGAATGATGCTTAGTATCTTTCATAAAAATATAAATAATGAGTGAAATGAAGATCATAATAGTTACATAAATAAAGTACCAAGATTCATGACCAGCCTCTTTAAAACTCAAAGCAAAGAACTCTGCTGTACCGCCAAACAAGGTATTGGCAATCGCGTAGGGTAAAGCTACCCCTAAAGCCCGAATATGAGCAGGGAAAAGTTCAGCTTTAACCACGGCATTAATTGATGTATATCCCGTTACCATGACTAGACCTGCCAAACATAACCAGAAAGCAGTCCAATAATTATGTGTGGTTGCAAGGGTATTAAATAAAATATAAGTAAATAAAACCCCAGTTACACCAAAAGTGATCATGAGTGGTTTACGTCCGATTCGGTCTGACAAAGCACCAGCTACAGGTTGTAAGCACATGAAAATAAATAGCGCTAAAGTGGTAATTTGAGTGGCTTCGGGTTTTGTAAATCCGGAAGTATTCACTAAATATTTTTGTAGGTAAGTGGTGTAAGTATAAAAAGCTAAAGTTCCGCCAGCTGTTAAAAATAATACTGTAAAAGCTTCTTTGGGGTAGTGCTTGAATAAAGCAAACATGCCTGATTGTGGCTGGTCTTTTTCAGCTTGAGCATTTTTAAAAGATTGCGTTTCTAATAAGCCACGACGAATACGGAACACAACAATAGCAAGTAAAGCGCCAATAAAGAATGGAATGCGCCATCCCCAATCATGCAACTGTTGTTCGGTTAATACGATTTGTAATATTAAGAGAACACATAGAGCCGTCAATTGTCCTGCAATTAAGGTTACATATTGAAAGCTTGAGAAAAAACCACGTCGATTTCTTTCAGCCATTTCACTTAAATAGGTGGCGCTTGCACCATATTCACCGCCTACACTTAAACCTTGAATTAAACGTGCGACAACTAAAAGTAGTGGAGCGAATACGCCAATGCTTTCATAGGAAGGGGTGACTGCAATGAGTAGAGAACCGACACACATTAAAGTGACTGAAAGCGTAAGACCTGCTTTACGTCCTTTACGGTCTGAATAGATTCCCATAATCCATGCACCGATTGGGCGCATTAAAAAACCTACAGCAAAAATTGCAGCTGCTTGTAGCAACTGTGCTGTTTGACTCCCTTTTGGGAAAAATGCATGAGCAAAATAGAGCGTAAATGCGGCATATACATACCAGTCGTACCATTCGACAAGGTTACCAGCAGAACCACCTAAAATTGATTTTAGGCGAGTTTTTGTATCTAAATGAGGTTGTGGAGTTGTTGCTGTAGAGGGTTGATCAACCATGGGTCGCTCCATGTTTCGCTTGGGTTGAATGCTAAAAAAGAGAGAATTTATTCCGTTTTTACATATTATCCAGAGGAGTATTTCACTTTATTTTTTTTATGTCTGTAAAACAATGTTTATTATTTAAGCAAAGGGATAGGTTGAATATTTATGTGATTTCAAATTAGACAATTCGCATGTTCTTGTAGCTAAATTTTGACTTACTGCACATTATTTTCCCATAAAGATAAGAAAATTGATCAAGAATGACCAATGTTTAGTTTAAGAAGCAATATATGCGTTAAAAACAATGATATATTCCAAAGAAAATTTTGAATAATGCAGTTAGACATGATGTTTTATCGTCATGAGCTAGTGTGTGTAAATAATGAAAGGGACGTTCAGATGTCAAATTGCCCGAAAAAATATATTGTCGCTTTCGATCAGGGAACAACAAGCTCAAGAGCAATTGTTTTAGATCATGATGCTAACGTTGTAAGTATTGCTCAAAAAGAATTTACCCAGATTTATCCTCAACCAGGTTGGGTCGAGCATGATCCTATGGAAATTTGGGCGACACAAAGTGCGGTATGGGTAGAGGCATTGGCTCAAGCTAGCATTAAGAGTGAACAAGTTGTGGCAATTGGGATTACAAACCAGCGGGAAACCACAATTGTATGGGATAAGAAAACAGGAAAACCTATTTACAATGCAATTGTTTGGCAAAGCCGTCAAACGACAGAGATATGTAATCAATTACAAAAGGCGGGTTGGCAAGATCACGTCCGTAAAGTGACAGGTTTGGTGATTGACCCTTATTTTTCTGCCACCAAAATAAAATGGATTCTAGACCATGTAGAAGGAAGCCGTGAACGGGCCGAGCGAGGGGAGTTATTATTTGGTACGGTCGATACATGGTTAATCTGGAAATTAACCAATGGCGCAGCCCATGTCACTGATTTCACCAATGCTTCGCGAACAATGCTTTTTGATATTGAAAAGCTTGAATGGGATGAGAAACTTTTACAAGCTTTAGATATTCCTAAAGCTATGCTACCAGAGGTACGTAGTTCATCGGAGGTGTATGGTTATACACATACAATTAGTGGGCAAGAGGTTGGAATTCCAATTGCAGGTATAGCAGGGGATCAACAAGCTGCACTTTTTGGGCAAATGTGCGTAGAACCTGGACAGGCAAAAAATACTTATGGTACAGGCTGTTTTCTTTTAATGAACACGGGTAAAAAGATTGTCCGTTCAGAGCATGGCTTACTGACGACGATTGCTTGTGGTGCACATGGTGAAGTGAACTATGCCTTAGAGGGCGCTGTGTTTAATGGAGGCTCTTGTGTACAGTGGCTTCGTGATGAGCTGAAGGTAATTAAGAACGCTAAAGACTCGGAGCTTTATGCAACACGTGTAAAGGACAGTAATGGCGTATATGTAGTACCTGCCTTTACAGGTTTAGGTGCGCCATATTGGGACCCGACCGCTCGAGGGGCAATTTTTGGACTCACTCGTGGAGCGAGTATAGAGCATATTATTCGTGCAACTTTAGAGTCAATTGCTTACCAGACACGAGACGTACTTGATGCGATGCAGCAAGATGCAGAAGAAGAGCTTCGAACACTCCGAGTTGATGGTGGAGTAACAGCTAATAATTTCTTAATGCAATTTCAGGCTGATATTTTAGCTACTCCAGTTGAAAGACCCACTATGAAAGAAACAACGGCTTTAGGTGCTGCTTTTCTTGCTGGACTAGCAACGGGTTTTTGGCAAGATTTAAATGAATTAAGGAATAAGTCTGCAATAGAAAAAGTTTTCGAGCCACGTACCAGTCTTGAAGAAACTGAAGTTATGTATAAGGGATGGTTGAAGGCAGTTCAACGTAGTCAAAATTGGGCAGAGGATTGATTTCCTCTTAAACTAATTAAATCGCAGAGTAATCAATGACGAGCTAACCTGATAGGTATTTAAAATTGATTATTCTGCTTTTTTGATTGTTGTTTTATCAATTTGATGTTTTAATTTTTAATAACATAAACAATAAAAAGAAAATGAGAAATGACAGTACAAGCTAATGATTATTCAAAAATATATGATATTGCCGTGATTGGTGGCGGTATTAATGGTGTCGGTATTGCTAATGATGCAGCAGGCCGCGGATTATCCGTATTTTTATGTGAAAAAGACGATTTAGCTAGTCATACCTCATCTGCGAGCAGTAAATTAATTCACGGTGGTTTACGCTATTTAGAACATAAAGAATTTCGGTTGGTTAGAGAAGCTTTAGCAGAGCGTGAAGTCTTGTTGGCTAAAGCCCCTCATATTATTAAACCAATGCGTTTTATTATGCCTCATCGACCACATTTACGTCCTGCATGGTTAATTCGGGCAGGCCTATTTTTTTATGATCATTTAGGGAAACGAGAAAAATTATTAGGGTCAAATCTCATATATTTCAAAGAAGATAGTCCGTTAAAACCAGCTATAACTCGTGGCTTTGAATATTCTGATTGTACTGTAGATGATGCACGTCTTGTCGTATTAAACGCGCTACAAGCGAAAGAGAATGGGGCTAAAGTTATAACACGAACACGATGTATTAAGGCTTATAGACATCAAGAGTTGTGGCATCTGGAATTACAAACTGGGGCTGAGCTTTATCAAATACGTGCAAAAGCCTTAGTGAATGCAGCAGGTCCTTGGGTCGAGGAAATTATTAGTGAAAATCTACAATTAAAATCGCCATATCAAATTCGGCTTATACAAGGAAGTCATATTGTTGTGCCTAAACTGTATGATTGCCATAAGGCCTTTATTATGCAAAACGAAGATCGACGTATCGTGTTTGCCATTCCTTATTTAGAACAATACACATTAATAGGTACGACAGATCATGAATATTTGGATGATCCTCAAAAGGTAGAGATTACAGAAGTAGAAATTGATTACCTTTTAGCAGTGACAAATTCACATTTTAAAAAGCAGCTCACCCGCGCAGATATTGTAAGTCAGTTTTCTGGAGTGCGAGCTTTATGTGATGATGAGTCGGATAATCCTTCAGCAGTGACCCGTGACTATACTGTGGCGTTGCAAGTGGAAGATAAAACCACTCCCTTGCTGTCTGTATTTGGTGGAAAGATTACGACCTACCGGAAATTAGCGGAATCAGCTCTGGAACAACTTAGCCCATTTTTCATAGAGATGGGAGAGGAGTGGACCGCAAATGAAGTATTACCTGGTGCAGAGAATTGGACCACACTTGAAGATTTAGTTATAAGGATTCAAAACCAAGTGGAAGGGGTAACTGAGCAGCTTGCTACGCGCTGGGCAAATGCCTATGGCTCTCGAGTTTGGAATATTTTGCATGAGCAAAAAACTCTTGAGCAGTTAGGACAAGATTTTGGTCACGGTTTATTTGAATCTGAAGTTCAGTATTTATGTGAAAATGAATGGGCAAATACGGCAGAAGATATATTGTGGCGTAGAACTAAGCTAGGTTTGGCATTTGATGAAAAACAAGTAAAAAATTTGGAAAGCTATTTGGCTGGACGTAGACAAAAAGATGATGCCGCATAATAAAAAAGGTCGCATATAGCGACCTTTTTTATATTTAGCAATTAGAAGCCAGTTTTTACAGCTTCAAGTAAAGCTGTTTGACGTTCTTTTAATGCTTTTGGTAAGCGTTCACCAAGTTTATTGAATAACTCAGTGTGGCTTTCAATTTCAGTAACCCACTGATCTTTATTTTGAGCTGTGATAAGGTCAAATTCTTCTTTAGAGAAATCAGTACCTTCCCAGTTCAAGTCATCGTAAGTTGGAACAAGACCAATTGGTGTTTCAACAGCGTTTGCACGACCTTCACAACGGTCAATGATCCACTCAAGAACACGCATGTTTTGACCGAAACCAGGCCATACGAAGTTGCCTTCAGCATCACGACGGAACCAGTTTACGTTGAAGATTTTTGGTAATTTATTACCAGCAGCTTCAGCTTTTGTACTTACTTCTTCACCAAGGCTTAACCAGTGATCGAAGTAGTCAGCCATGTTGTAGCCGGCAAATGGAAGCATCGCGAATGGGTCACGACGAACGATACCTTGTTGACCAACAGCAGCAGCAGTAGTTTCAGAACCCATAGTTGCAGCTTTATAAACGCCATCAACCCAATCAAAAGCTTCAGATACTAAAGGAACCGTATCTGCACGGCGACCACCGAAGATAAATGCAGAAATCGGAACACCTGCTGGATTTTCCCAGTCAGCATCGATAGAAGGGCATTGACCAGCAGCAACAGTGAAGCGCGCATTTGGATGAGCAGCTTTTTCACCATTTACGTGAGGTTGACCTTTCCAGTTAGTTAAGTTAGTTGGAATTTCTTTAGAAAGACCTTCCCACCATACTTCGCCATCATTAGTCACCGCAACGTTTGTATAGATAACATCTTTGTGAAGAGTTGCCATACAGTTAGGGTTGGTCTTGGTATTTGTACCAGGAGCAACACCAAAGAAACCAGCTTCTGGATTGATTGCGTATAGACGACCATCTTCACCTGGTTTGATCCAAGCAATATCGTCACCTACAGTCTCAATTTTCCAGCCTTCATAGCCTGCTGGTGGAATTAACATTGCGAAGTTTGTTTTACCACATGCAGATGGGAATGCTGCAGCGATATAGTGTTTTTCACCTTGTGGGTTAGTTACACCAAGAATAAGCATATGTTCAGCTAACCAACCTTGTTCGCGTCCCATAACAGAAGCAATACGAAGTGCTAAACATTTCTTACCAAGTAATGCGTTACCGCCGTAACCAGAACCGTAAGACCAGATTTCACGAGTTTCTGGGTAATGAACGATGTATTTTTCAGGGTTGCAAGGCCATGCAACGTCTTTTTGCCCTTCAGCGAGTGGAGCACCTACGGTATGAATACAAGGAATAAATTCGCCGTCTGTACCTAACACGTCATAAACTGCTTTACCCATACGTGCCATTTTGCGCATGCTAACAGCAACGTAAGGAGAGTCAGTTAACTCAATGCCGATATGAGCAATATGGCTTCCAAGTGGACCCATAGAGAAAGGCACAACGTACATTGTACGACCTTCCATTGACCCTTCAAACAAACCATTTAACTTTTCACGCATAACAGCTGGTTCTTCCCAGTTGTTTGTCGCACCAGCATCTTCTTTCTTTTGAGAGCAAATGTAGGTACGATCTTCAACACGCGCAACATCAGATGGATCAGAATTTGCAAGATAAGAACCAGGATGTTTTTCTTGGTTTAATTTCTGCATGGTGCCGTTAGCGATCATCAAGTCGATTAGACGTTGATACTCTTCTTCGCTTCCGTCACACCATTCGATTTTTGCTGGTTTGGTTACGTTTGCAATTTCTTCAACCCATGCGATAAGCTTAGGATGACGAACGAATTCTGGTGCGTTCACTGTGGTCATGGTGAGGCCTATTCAAAATATGTACAACAATGTACAAGTCATTCATTGAGGTACAATGAAAGATCAAATAAAAAAGTGGCTGTATTAAAGCATAAAATCATAAAAAAAATAAGACTAAAGAATAAGAAATAGATATTTTGATTTTTAAATTTTCTTGATTAAAATCATCAATTTATTGTTTTTTGGTGTATTTTATTCTTTACATTTTTATGTTGTATGTGTGTTATTTATATTATTTATTTTTTTAAAAATCAATAACTTGATGTTTAAATTTTTCTTGAGAATTATTATTGATTAAACAAATGATCATCATTCGAAATTTACATAAAGAGACTTTTATTAGGCGATTTTCTATACAAAATATAGGGTAAATCCTCTCTAAGATAATAAAAATGCGGACTTTAAAACCTCTCTCTATCATCTACAACCAGAAATCGGGTTTTCATGCTTCGAAACATGAAGATATGTATGAACAATTAATGACTGTACTTACCGACTTTGGTTTTGAAATACAAGTTTTTGAATTAGCAGAGGATGTCACCTTTGATGATTTGATGAATAAAGTCATCCATCGGCATAGTCAAAGTGCAAATTTAGGTGTTGTTGTTGCAGCTGGTGGGGATGGGACGTTAAATGCAGTCGCTTCAAAACTTCGACATACCAATATCCCTATGGGAATTTTACCTTTGGGGACTTTTAATTATGTCGCTAAAGTTTTAGATATTCCTTTAGATTTGTTAGAAGCTGCTGAAGTCATCGCTACAGGTACACCACGTTCTGTACATATTGCGACGATTAACGATCACATTTATTTGAACAATGCGAGCTTAGGCCTTTATCCATTGTTTATAAAAAAACGCGAGCTCTACAATAAATACTTAGGTCGTTTGCCTTTACATGCCTATACCTCGGCTTTGGACGTTTTATTAAGAGAAAATAAATCAATGAAACTCTCCGTTACGGTTGATGGTAAGAAATATCCAGTCAAAACACCTCTAATTTTCTTTGGTAATAATCAATTGCAATTGTGTGATATGAAACTAAGAATTGCGGATTGTGCTGCACAAGGGCGAGTCGCTGGAGTGGTCATTACAAAAAGTGATAGGCTTAGTTTATTAAACATGTTGTGGCAGTGGATTCAAGGCAAAGTAGAAGAGGCACAAGATGTTTATAGTTTTTGTGCAGACCATGTGATGGTAGATTGTGCAAAAAGATCAAAACTTACCGTGGCTTTAGATGGTGAAATATTAGAGATGAAAACACCATTAAATTTCACTGTAGAAAAGAATGCTTTAAATATTATGGTGCCAAATGTTACTACATCTGTCTGATTTGCATTTTGGAACAGAAATTGAGGCCTGTTTAGATGCGATTCGGCTTTTTTGTACCCAACATAGACCTGAAGTTATTGTTGTGAGTGGAGATATTACTCAGCGTGCCCGATATCAACAGTTTTATAATTGTCGCCAATTTTTAGATAGTCTTAATATTCCTTATCTTATTGTACCGGGTAATCACGATATTCCTTTGTATCATGTCTGGAACCGTTTTTTTTCTCCATTTACTCGCTATCAATATTTTTTTGGTCAGCTTGAACCAACATTAGAAACTGAGCATTTTTATATTGTTGGCGTAAATAGTATACGCCGCCGTTATCACACACGTGGGCATATTTCGATTGAACAAATACAAGCTACATATGAGCGATTACAGCAAGGGCCCGCGAATAAAATCAAGTTAGTGGTTTTTCATCAGCCTTTTTATACTCCACCTGATGACGAGCATGGTATTAAAGATTGTCCTGTATTAGGAAAAATGGCTCTCGAAAAATGGAGTACCACAGGGCTATTCGGTATGTTACATGGGCATCTACATAAAACTGCTGTATATGATTTGACGCAGATCTATCATTTAGAAATAGATCATCCTATTTATGACATTCATGCAGGGACAGCGACATCTAGCCGTTTGCATTATCATGTTCCGAATAGTTTTAATGTCATTTCAAATGAGGGGGAAATTGATCATTATTGGTTTAATTATGATTTAAAGGTTTTTCAATTAACTTAATTTATAAAAATTCTATAAGACATTTAACTTAAGAGTAGATTGATAAAATTTTATCCATTACAATGCCTAAGCTTTAAATTCTATATATGGGGAATAGAAAAACATTCTAAATGTTTTATCATTTTAAAATAATATTAATGAATACATAAAAATTTTTAACTATATAAAAAGCCGTAATTTTTATGCAGCTATAATAAGGGTTTAGTGTTTTATGATCTTTAATAATATTTTATTAAAGTGAGTATCTATTTTTCTTAATATTTTAGAAAAACTTAATAATTATTTAAAATTTCATGGTGGAAAAATGGTACAAGTATCATTAATGGCAAATAACGCTTCAAAAAATAATACAGTTGATATTGATGTAGGCCAGACAAAAACTATTGTAGTAGATCCTAAAGAAATCGCAAAAATCGATATAAGTCCAGAAAAAATTGCCTCAATAACAAGAGAGGGAAATAATGCAATTATTCATCTAAAAGATGGAACTGAAATTATTTTAGAAAACTATTTTATTAGCGAAAATCCGCAAATTCTTTTAAATGAAGGGCAGAGTTATTGGACTGCCAGTTTAGGTGAAGATGCTACCGGACAGACTACTGTTAATTATTTAGAAGTAAAAGATGCAGCAAAGTTTATAGACTCATCATCTTCTGTACCTCTCTGGACTGGGGTGGCCAGTGTTTTGGCTGGTGCAGGAACAATTGCTTTATTGTCACGGAAAGATCCTAAAGACACGACCCCTCCTGAGCCAGGTAATTTGATTCTCAAAAATCTTTTGGACTCAGGTGCCTCAACAACAGACCAGATCACTCAAGATCAAAACTTCAATTTAAAGATTGAAGGGCAGGAAAGTGGCAGCCGAGTAACGTATTTGGTTTCTACTAATGAAGGAAAGACTTGGCAAGAAACAACAGTAACTCAAAAAGATTTAGCTGACGGAAGTTATCTTTACAAAGCTGTAGTAACCGATCGGGCAGGAAATGCTTCGGAAACTGCTATACAAAAAGTCATTGTGGATACTACAGCGCCGAAAGCAGGTGAACTGACTTTATCTGATTTGTCCGATACAGGTGTTTATGTAACCGACCAGATTACGCAAGATAAAAACTTCAATTTAAAGATTGAAGGGCAAGAAAGTGGCACCCGAGTAACGTATTTGGTTTCTACTGATGACGGAAAGACTTGGCAGGAAACAATAGTAGCTCAGAAAGATTTGATTGATGGAAGTTATCTTTATAAAGCTGTGGTGACAGACGTTGCAGGGAATACCTCAGAAACTGCTGTCCAAAAAGTAGTTGTTGATACAACGGTGCCGAAAGCAGGTGAAGTAACTTTATCTGATTTGTCCGATACAGGTGTTTCGGCAACAGACCAGATCACACAAGATAAAACTTTTAACTTAATAATTAGCGGACAAGAAGTGAATAGCCAAATCACTTACTGGATATCGAAAGATGAAGGGAAGACTTGGCAGGAAACAATAGTAGCTCAGAAAGATTTGATTGATGGAAGTTATCTTTATAAAGCTGTGGTGACAGACGTTGCAGGGAATACATCAGAAACTGCTGTCCAAAAAGTAGTTGTTGATACAACGGCGCCGAAAGCAGGTGAACTAACTTTATCTGATTTGTCCGATACAGGTGTTTCAGCAGCAGACCAAATCACACAAGATAATAGTTTTACTTTGAAGTTAGCCCAACCGGTTGTTATCGGCGAACAAGCAGCTTTACTAGATCATTATGAAATTTCTAAAGATGACGGAAAGACTTGGCAGGAAACAACAGCTGATCAAAAAGATTTAGCTGATGGTGTTTACCAATATAAAACTGTAGTGACAGATCTTGCAGGTAATACATCTGAAACCGCTGTACAAAAAGTGGTGGTAGATAATTCTTTAAATATTCAAGAAAGTACAGTAACTGTTAAATCAATTACTGAAGATAATAAGATAAGTCTAGTTGAAAAAGATCAGATTATTTCGATAAAACTAGAAATCGATAATTTACCAACAGATTTAAACAGCGCGTTGACTACAGTAAATACTACCTTAAATGATGTTCTTTATAACTTTCATTTTGATGAGCTAACCCAAGAATGGGTTGCTGAAATTCCAGCAGAGTTCTTGTGGTCAGAAGAATCGCAAACCAATATATCAATTGATATTAGCCTTACTGATCAAGCTGGCAATACAGCGATTATTAAACAGATTCAAAATTATAATGTAGATCATACTCCGAATTCACCAATACTAGATTCTCTAACTTTTAATAATATAGATGGAGCTATCATTTCGGGTAGCGCATATAAAGGAAGTAAAGTCGATATCTACAATAAAAATGGTAATTGGCTTGCAAGTACAATAACTAATGATGAGGGTAAATTTACTCTACAAGACCTTTCAATTAGTTCAAATGAAGAAGTTTATGCAGTTGCTACTTATAATGGATACAGCAGCGAAAATTCATCAATTGGACTAGTTACTGAAGTTCCAGCTCTTAGTATTTTACGAATTAGTCCAGAAGGTGTGATCACTGGTTATGCGACTGAAGGTAGTCATTTTATTGTAAAAGATCAGAATGGAAATATTCTACAAGAGTTTAACTCTATTGCATTTGAGGGCTCAGGTATTACGCCTTTTAGTGTAATGGAATTAGGTGAAGTCAGACCATTTACTTTATCCCTTGACCAACCTTTGAAGGAAGGTACTCAAATTATTATCTCTACAGATAAAGATAATGTTTCAGGCCATCCGCAATATATTACCGCAGACTATACGCCCGCAGTATTTTTAGAAACTCCACAATTTGATATCAGTGGCGAAACTTTATCAGTACATGTCAATGAACCTAACAGCCTTATTCTTGTGTTTTCCGGAACAGGAAATCTAATCGCTAACGGTGTTACAGATGAACAAGGCTTTGCAAGTTTACCTGTGTTCCAATTTTTAAAAGAAGGTGAGTCGGTTACCGTACAAGTAGTAGATAAAAATCAAAATACGAGTGAAGCCCTAATCGAAGTTCCAAACTTTGCTTATATTCCACATGTTGAACGTATTACACAAGAAGGCTTAATTTCTGGTTTTGCTGAAGATAATAGTACGGTAATTGTGCGTGATGCTGAGGGAAATGAATTAGGAAAAGTTACAATAGGTGATGACAATAGTGGGAATGAATTTAGTCATTTTAGCTTGAGTGTAAACCGACCTTTAATTGATGGAGAGCAAATTTCCGTTCAAATTATTGATAATAAAGGTTTGATAAGCCCTGAGCAGAATATTGTTGTAGATCTGACTCCTCCACCTGTTCCAACAGATTCAAATTTCAATGATGCTGGCGATTTAGTTTATGGTCATGCAGAACCTTTCTCTGAAATTTTGGTTAAAGATGGACAAGGGAACATTCTTAATAAATGGTTTTGGAATAACTGGACCGACGAGAGTGGAAGTTTCTCGATAGAATTAGGTATGTTTTTAACCAATGCTGAGACAGTTTATGTCACGGCTACAGATGTAAATGGAAATGTAAGTTTAGCTGCTCAGATACAGGCGCCTAACTATGCTTTTGCCCCATATGTAGATAGCTTTACTTCAGACGGAGTGATAAGTGGGCAAGCTGAAAATAATAGTACTCTCATTGTTAAAGATGCCAAAGGTGAAGTCGTAGCTGAAATTAAAGTCGGTGAAGATAACGGCTGGAATGGATCAAGTTATTTTAAACTCCAGCTTGACCGCCCTCTTGTTGATGGTGAGCAGTTGTTCTTATCAATTAAGGATGCTCGTGGACAAGTAAGCACCGATACTGTAATTACCGCTGATACAGTTCCTCCTACACCAGCCAGTAATTTAGTTTTCTCAGAAGATGGTTCATATCTTACGGGTGTAGCAGAACTGAATACTACGATTCAGGTTTTTGATCATAATGGTCAGCCATTGAATATATGGAATAATACCGTTAACTCGGACGGTACATTTACTGTTTTTTTAGGTAGCAATAATTTACATGGAGAGGCATTCACGGTCACTGTTAAAGACCAAGCCGGAAATGTGAGTGAAGCTGTTTCAATTAAAGCTCCACTTGATGATATCGCACCAAATCCAATTAAAAATATTTTACTTGATGCAAACGGTCAAAACTTTACAGCGCAAGCAGAAGCAAATAGTCAGATTGAAGTTTTTGATTCATTAGGTAATCAGATGGGTTGGGGCTCTACAGATAGTGCTGGTAATGCTTCTGGTTCTTTCAATCAAACCTATTTACATGGTGAGGAACTTACTTTTGTTGTCATAGATCGAGTTGGTAACCGAAGTGTCGAATTTAAGCAAAATGCTTTAATTGATACCATTGCACCAAATGCGATTGAAAATATCATCTTTAACGAAAATGGCCAAAGTTTTACAGCTCATGCAGAAGCTGGAAGCTCTATTGATGTATTAGATCAGGCTGGAAATAAGATTGCTTCTGGCTATGCGGATAGCTCAGGTAATGTATTTGGTTATTTCCCGCAAGTTTACTTACACGGCGAGGAACTCACTTTTGTCGTGATAGATCGAGCTGGTAACCGCAGTGCAGAGGTCAAGCAGAGTGCTTTGAATGACGATATCGCGCCAAATCCGATTGAAAATATTGTATTCGATATCAATGGTCAGAACTTTACAGCTCTGGCCGAAGCAAATAGCCAAATTGAAATTAAAAATACCAATGGTGACGTCATAGGTTATGGGTCAGCAGATAGTACAGGCAATGTTTTTGGTTACTTGTATCAGGTCTATTTACATGGAGAAGAATTAACTTTCATCGTTGTAGATCGAGCGGGTAACCGTAGTACAGAAGTTAAGCAGAATGCTTTGATTGATGATATTGCACCAAATCCGATTGAAAATATTGTACTTGACTCAAACGGTCAAAATTTTACAGCACAAGCGGAAGCAAATACTCAAGTTGAAGTTAGAAATGCTGCAGGTGAGGTCGTAGGTTCTGGTTATGTAGATGGCGCTGGTAATGTGTCAGGTTATTTATATCAAGTCTATTTACATGGAGAAGAACTCACTTTTGTTGTCGTTGACCGAGCTGGTAACCGCAGTGCAGAGATCAAGCAAAACGCTTTAACTGATGATGTTGCACCAAATGCGATTGAAAATATTGTACTTGATGCGAACGGACAGAACTTTACAGCTCAGGCAGAAGCAAATACTCAAATTGAAATCAAAAATGCTGCTGGTGAAGTCATAGGGTATGGTTCAACCGATAGCATGGGCAATGTTTCAGGTTACTTATATCAGGTTCATTTACATGGAGAAGAAATTACTTTTGTTGTAATTGACCGAGCTGGTAACCGCAGTGCAGAGGTTAAACAAAATGCTTTAATTGATGATATTGCTCCAAATGTGATTGAAAACATCATTTTCAATGAAAATGGTCAAAACTTTACAGCGCAAGCAGAAGTAAATACTCAAGTTGAAGTTAAAAATGCTGCGGGTGAGGTTGTAGGTTCAGGTTATGTAGATAGTGTTGGTAATGTCTCAGGATACTTGAATCAAGTTTATTTAAAAGGTGAGGAACTCACTTTTGTTGTGATTGATCAAGCTGGTAATCGCAGCGTTGAAGTAAAACAGACAGCCTTTATCGATAATACTGCACCGGAAAAAGCTATTAATTTAGTATTTAGTGAAGATGGTTCATATCTAACTGGTATGGCTGAGCCAAATGCTACGATTCAAATATTTGATCAGAATGGTCAATTGGTAAATCAGTGGAATAATAATGTTAATTGGGATGGAACATTTAACATCTCTTTATACAGTAACTACTTGCATGGCGAAGAGTTTAAAGTAGTTGTTGTAGATCGGGCTGGTAATTTGAGTGGTGAAGTTACTGTAAAAGCACCGATTGATGATATTGCTCCCGCGGCTGTAAGTAATCTTACCTTCAATGAAAATGGTTCATCTCTTTCTGGTGTGGCTGAGCCGAATACATTCATCCAGATTTTTGATCAGAATGGTCAACAGGTGAATACGTGGAGTCAGAGTGTAAATGCTGATGGTACATTCACTATTTTCTTGGGTAGCTCTAATTTACATGGACAAGAATTCACAGTTACTGTTAAAGATCGAGCTGGAAATGTGAGTGATGTTGTTTCAATAAAAGCTCCATTTGATGATATTGCGCCAAATCCGATTAAAAATATTGTACTTGATGCGAACGGTCAAAACTTTATAGCGCAGGCAGAAGCAAATAGTAATATAGAAGTCAGAAATGCTGAGGGTGCGTTAATAGGTCATGGTTCTGCAGATAACGCAGGTAATGTGACAGGTTACTTCTACCAAGTTTATTTACATGGAGAAGAATTAACTTTCGTTGTTATAGATCGAATGGGCAATCAAAGTGTCGAACTTAAGTTAAATGCTTTGGTGGATACCATTACGCCAGATCCAATTGAAAACATCATCTTTGACGAAAATGGGCAAAATTTTACGGCACAAGCAGAAGCCAATAGTTTTATTGGTGTCAAAAATGCTGCGGGTGAGTTTGTCGGTTATGGTGATGTCGATAGCACTGGTAATGTGACAGGCTATTTCAATCAGGTTTATTTAAAAGGTGAGGAACTCACTTTTATCGTTATAGATAAAGCAGGTAATCAAAGTGTTGAGTTTAAGCAAAATGCTTTAATTGATGATATTGCACCAAATCCGATTGAAAATATCGTCTTGAATGAAAATGGTCAAAACTTTACAGCGCAAGCGGAAGCAGATAGTCGAATCGAAGTTAAAAATGCTGTTGGTGAGGTTGTAGGATCTGGTTCAACCGATAGCATGGGTAATGTTTCTGGTTACTTATATCAGGTCTATTTACATGGTGAAGAGCTCACTTTTGTTGTCGTTGATCGAGCGGGTAACCGCAGTACAGAGATCAAGCAGAATGCTTTGATTGATGATATCGCACCAAATTCGATTGAGAATATTGTGCTCGACTCACACGGTCAAAACTTTACGGCGCAAGCAGAAGTAAATACTCGGATTGAAGTCAAAAATGCTGCGGGTGAGGTGATAGGTTCTGGTTATGTAGATGGTGCTGGTAATGTGTCAGGTTATTTTAATCAAGTCTATTTACATGGAGAGGAATTAACTTTCATCGTTGTAGATATAGCGGGTAACCGAAGTATTGAGGTTAAACAAAATGCTTTAATTGATGATGTCGCACCGCCAGCTGCTGCAAATATTACATTAGCCTCAGACGGATTGCTTTTTGGTGAGGCTGAACCAAATACAACTGTTGAAATTATTGATCAATATGGTGCAGTTATCACAACAATGTATGTTGGATATGATGGAAAATTTTATCAATGGATCAATCTGAGTCAATATCAGACACAAAATTTGAGTATTGTTGTCAAAGATATTGCTGGTAACCGAAGTGAAGTTGCTCATCAGTTAGTACCTGTATTTACGAACTCACCAATTGTTGCAACAGAGCTAAAATTGGATGTTGATGGCCATATTCTTACAGGTAAGGCGACAGTAGGAATGACGATTGTTGTTACATCCGCGGATGGTCAAAGCATTAATTGGGGGTGGAACAGTGTGATGAACGAAGATGGTAGTTTTGCTATTGAGTTAAATGACTATTATCTAAAGGGACAGATATTACAAGTTCGAGTTTATGACCAAAATACAAATCTATATAGCCCAATCTCTGAAATTATTGCGCCTTTAGACAATATTGCTCCAGTGATTGACGATGTGGTGATTAACAATGATGGTCAGGGAATTTCAGGCCACACTGATTCAAAAGCAATCATTCAGGTAATGGATGCGGATGGGAATTTAAGAGCAGAATCTCAATCGGATGAATTAGGATATTTCAATGCTAGTATTTATCCACCTATATTACGTGGAGATCAGTTATTTATCACGGTAATAGATTTAGCCAAAAATATAAGTACACCATTGAATATTACTTTTAATGCAGATACTAATGCACCTCCATCAGCAGAGCATGTTGTTGTTTCTGAAAATGGTTTGTTTATTGAGGGGACTGCTTTAGCAAGTAGTTATGTATATATTTTTGATGTGTATACTAATTATATTGGTGGTGGTTCTGTAGATGAAACAGGGCACTTTAATATCCAGTTGTACTCACCTCAGGTGAGTGGACAGACTTTACGCATTGTTGTGGAACAAAATGGCTATCTAAGCACTTACACCGAAATTACCGCACCTATAGACATCGTCGCGCCAAATGCAGCAACTCAGCTTGTCTTAGAAGATGGAAATGTACTTTCAGGACAAGCGGAAGCATATTCAACTGTTAATATTTTTGATGATAATAATAATTTAGTTGGTCAAACTACTGTCAGAAATGATGGAAGTTTCACAACATACTTATGGTCACAATATTGGCATGGTGAAACCTTGACGGTAAAAGTAGTTGATGCCAATCAAAATGAGAGTAGGGGTACAACGGTTGTTGCTATAAATGATACAACAGTACCGAATGTAGCCACACAGCTTGCCATGAAGGGATGGGACGAGCTGACGGGGCATGCAGAAAGTAAGGCTACTCTTGAAGTTACATATCATTTTGCTGATCAAGAACCTTTTGTAACAAATACTATGGTCATGGCAGATGGAACTTTCTCTATTTATATGTATGAGAATGCGACATCATTTGATATTACTGTTATTGATCGTGCAGGAAATCGTAGTGAAACTATCAGCAAAGCGATTAGTGACTTACATACGATCACGGTTGATCAGTTTATAGGTGATGCTACAGATAATATTTATATAGTTGATCATATAAGTGATTTTGTTCAAGAATATATTGTTGAGCCGTATGCAATATATAAAGATGTCTGGATTGATGATAGCTATACATATCCAGAATGGTTCACTGAAGGTCATTACGAACAGATATGGTTTGTTGATGGTTATTATGATTCCCAATTGGTCACAAGTGGTTATTCAACTGTACAAAATGTTTATCAAAATCAGAATGGTATAACTTATATTGATAATGGCACGTCAGATAGCGATTATAGTCGATATGAACAACAATATTATGATTTTGCGAATGGGCAATGGCAAGAAGGTTATGAATTGACCTATATACGTTCAGAGGAAGGTTGGGTTGATACTAGTCATTATGAAGACGTTTATGTTGATCTGAGTCGTTATGAAGATGTTTGGGTAGATACTAGCCACTATCAAGATGTTTTCGTAGAAAGCGGTTATTGGCAGAGTCAACTGGTTGAATCTGGCTATCGAGATGTTGATTTTGGTGGACACGATAAAATAATTAGCTCTGTTAGTTATAGTTTGGTTGGATATTCTGATTGGTCGACAGGTCTAGAAAGTGGTCGTTATGTTGAAGACTTGGAGCTGGTTGGTTCTGCTCATCTAAATGCAACAGGTAATGCTTTAGATAATCTTTTAACAGGTAACTCTGGTAATAACGTTTTGAATGGGCGTGAAGGTAACGATACCTATATGACTAATGAAGGTGCCGATACCATTCTGTTCCAATTGCTAAATAGCCAAGATGCGACAGGCGGAAATGGACATGACACAGTGTTAGATTTTACTTTAGGTGATGTAAGAACTGATACTCAAGCAGACAAAATTGATTTAAGTGAACTATTAATTGACTATTCTAAAGATGTGAGCACATTAGCCAAATTTATTACTGTAGAGCAAGATGCTGGAAACACGACTATTAGTCTTGACCGAGATGGTGAAGGTACAATGTTTAGTAGTATTTCATTGATTACTTTGAATCATGTAAATACAACATTGGATGAATTGTTAAATAACCAACAACTTGTTGTTTAATATTGTTATTTTTTTTAATAAAAGGGGCTATGAAAATAGTCCCTTTTATTTTGTGCTTTAAATTTAATAAAAACTCTTCACAACCTGTTAAAAAATGACCAAAAAAGATAAGTTTTTTTTCATTTTCCCCTTGAAGCGTTTTTTTTCATCCCCACAAAAGTGACATCTAAATATTTTGTTATTGCTCTGGATTATGGCAATAACGATTAATCAAAAAGACTTAGTCTGGTGGAGTTAATTATGAGCAACATTCGTCCATTACATGATCGCGTTGTAATTCGTCGCGTAGAAGAAGAAACCAAAACTGCTGGTGGTATTTTACTTCCAGGTTCTGCTGCAGAGAAACCTTCGCAAGGTGAAGTAATTGCAGTAGGTAATGGTCAAATCACTGAGAATGGCGTACGTGCTTTGGATGTTAAAGTTGGTGACAAAGTATTGTTTGGTACTTATGCAGGTACAACAGTGAAAGTAAGTGGTGAAGAACTCTTAATCATGAAAGAGTCAGATATTTTAGCTGTGTTGGAAGGCTAATCAATCCATAACTCAATCCATTATCAGATTCAGTATTTAAAAAGATTCGGAGTTTAATATGTCAGCTAAAGACGTAAAATTTGGTGATTCAGCTCGCTCAAAAATGATTGCAGGCGTAAACGTACTTGCAGATGCTGTTAAAGTGACTTTAGGTCCTAAAGGTCGTAACGTTGTTATTGACCGTTCTTTCGGCGCTCCACACATCACTAAAGATGGTGTAACTGTTGCTAAAGAAATTTCATTAAAAGACAAGTTTGAAAACATGGGTGCTCAACTTGTTCGTGAAGTTTCAAGCAAAACTAACGATATCGCTGGTGACGGTACAACAACTGCAACTGTACTTGCTCAAGCAATTTTGAATGAAGGGATCAAATCTGTAACTGCAGGTATGAACCCAATGGATTTAAAACGTGGTATCGATATCGCAGTAAGAACTGTAGTTGAAAATATCCGTTCAAATGCAAAACCTGCTGATGATTTTAAAGCGATCGAACAAGTTGGTTCTATCTCTGCAAACTCTGATACTACTGTTGGTAAACTTATCGCTCAAGCGATGGAAAAAGTAGGTAAAGAAGGCGTAATCACTGTAGAAGAAGGTTCTGGCTTCGAAGACGCATTAGACGTTGTAGAAGGTATGCAGTTTGACCGTGGTTATATCTCTCCGTACTTTGCAAACAAGCAAGATACTTTAACGGCTGAACTTGAAAACCCGTTCATCCTTCTTGTTGACAAAAAAATCGGTAACATTCGTGAATTGATTTCTGTTTTAGAAGCAGTTGCGAAAACTGGTAAACCACTTCTTATCATCGCTGAAGATGTTGAAGGCGAAGCGCTTGCTACACTTGTTGTAAACAACATGCGCGGCATTATCAAAGTATGTGCTGTTAAAGCTCCTGGCTTTGGTGACCGTCGTAAAGCAATGCTTCAAGACATCGCGATCTTGACTGGCGCAACTGTTATTTCTGAAGAAGTTGGTATGTCTTTAGAACAAGCGACTCTTCAAGATTTAGGTACTGCACACAAAATCACTGTTTCTAAAGAAAACACTGTTATTGTTGATGGTGCTGGTGATGCAGCTGCAATCGCTGAGCGTGTTCAACAAATCCGTGCTCAAATTGAAGAATCTTCTTCAGAATATGACCGTGAAAAATTACAAGAACGTGTTGCTAAATTAGCTGGCGGTGTTGCTGTAATTAAAATCGGTGCGGCAACTGAAGTTGAAATGAAAGAGAAGAAAGACCGTGTAGACGACGCACTTCATGCAACTCGCGCAGCAGTTGAAGAAGGTGTTGTTGCTGGTGGTGGTGTTGCGCTAGTACGTGCTGTAAATGTATTAGACAACCTAAAAGGTGCTAACGAAGATCAAACTGCGGGTATCAACATTTTACGCCGTGCGATCGAAGCTCCACTTCGTCAAATCGTTTCAAACGCAGGTGATGAGCCATCTGTAGTGATTAATGCAGTTAAAGCTGGTGAAGGTAACTTCGGTTACAACGCAGCAACTGGCGAATATGGCGATATGTTAGAAATGGGTATTCTTGACCCTGCTAAAGTAACTCGTTCTGCACTTGAACACGCTGCTTCTGTAGCTGGTTTAATGTTAACTACAGAATGTATGATTACTGACATTCCAGAAGATAAACAAGCTGTTCCAGATATGGGCGGTATGGGTGGTATGGGCGGGATGATGTGATAACGCATCAACGCTTTAACTAAAAAAATCCCTGCAAATGCAGGGATTTTTTATTTTACGTGATTTTAAGAAATCGTTAAGTTCAATGACTTATATTAAAAAACAGGAACAGCAGCTAGAAGTTCCTCTTTGTTACAGCCATGCTTATTTACTTATAAGCATGGTTTTTTTTATCCTAATAAAATGAACAACCATGTAATGGCAATAATAGAAAGTGCAACAAATTGAGCAGCACTTCCCATATCTTTTGCATTTTTAGAAAGTTGATGTTTTTCAAGAGAAACTCGATCAACCACTGCTTCAATAGCTGAATTGAACAGTTCAACGATCATTGCAAATAAACATACAATAATGAGTAAGACATGTTCACTGCGGGTTACATCAAGAAAAAAACTGACTGGAATTAAAATAAGATTAATAAAAACAATTTGACGGAAAGCTGCCTCATTTTTATATGCTGCTTTAAATCCGGAAATAGAGTAGCCCGTTGCATTTAATATGCGCTTAAGACCAGTTTTGCCCTTATAAGGAGAATAGCTATTCATTTACTTATATTTCTGACACATTTCATGCATTATACAATTTGGGTCTTAAAAAATTATTAAATCTTTTTTAAAGATTTTGACTTTATAACTGAATAGAGAAGAAGAGATGAAAAAATTATGTGTAGCTTTGGGTCTTGCATTTTGTAGCATGAATGCAACGTATGCCGAGCAAGCTCCTACCCAACAAGTACCGGGTTATTATCACCATCAATTTGGCAAATACCGTGTAACCTCTTTGCTCGATGGGACGATTTATCTAAATCCTAACTTGTTTAAAAACTTAAATCAGACTCAGAAAACTAAAATATTAACTAAATATGCTGCTGTGAATGAGAAGGGGATTCAAACTTCGGTCAATGCATTTTTAGTAGATGATGGCAAAAGTTTGACGCTTGTAGACAGTGGCGCAGCAAGTTGTTTTGGTCCACAACTTGGTTCGATTGCAAAAAATATTGAATTGGCAGGTTATCAACTGGCAAATGTAAAAACAGTATTGCTCACACATTTACACCCAGACCATGTATGCGGTATTGCTCAAAATGGAAAAGCTGTATTTCCAAATGCAACCGTTTATGCACATGAACGCGAGGCTGATTATTGGTTAAATCCAGCTTCTGAAAAAACAGTGCCAACAGATAAAAAAGAAAGCTACTTAGGTACTGTGAAAAATGTAAAAACTGCTCTTGCTCCCTATCAAGCAAAAAAAGCATTTAAGACATTTAAAGATGGTGATGTCATTCAAGGCTTTGAAGTGATCGATACACGTGGCCATACGCCTGGTCATCACAGCTTTCGCTTAAAGAGTAATGATCAGCAAATCATTTTTGTTGGAGACATCGTTCACTCACATTCTTTGCAGTTTGATGCTCCAAAAACAGGAGTGGATTTTGATGTGAATTCTGAGCAGGCGATTAATACCCGTTTAAAAATGTTTGCTGAAATTTCAAATAAGCAGCAATGGGTGGCAGCGCCGCATTTACCATTCCCAGGCATTGGTCATGTTTATAAAGTAAATGCCGAGCAATATCAGTGGATTCCGCTCTATTTTGATAATGTCGTAGAGAAATAAAAAAACAGGGCATTTATTGCCCTGTTTTTTTTATTAAAAACTTTAATTATTTTGTGGCTTTTTCATAATTAATAACGGCTTCACGGCCAAGTGCTGGGTCATCTGTAAAGACACCATCAACACCAGCTTTGAAATAGGCTTCAAACTCTTTTAAAGCACCAGATGGGCAGCGCTCAGCTGGTTTATCTTGACTGCATTTTAAAGGCGCTGGTAAAAAATTATTTTCTGGACGGAAAGTATAAGGATGTACTTTTAAGCCAGCCGTATGTGCATCAGAAATAAATGAAGTCTTTTGAACTGAGCCATTGTCATTAAAGTTCAGAATATAGCCTTTACTTGGTCCTACACCGTTTGCATATTTAGCCACGTCTTTTAAACCTTGTGCTGTGGCTAAATCGGCATAAGTTTTAGTTTCTCCAGATTCAACAAAGTCGGCTGGTTGTGAAGTCTTAGCATCATATAATTGAATGATTTGTGCATGTTTAATCGTTTTATGAAGGTCGAGCTGATCTTTTAGATATTTTAAATTGCTGACTTCAAAAGACTGTAAATAAACAGGTGCAATATCACGCGTATATTTATATTTAGCTAAGGTTTTAAGAAGAGTATCTTCCATTGCCAGTTTCTGGTTTTTAAAATAAGTCGGATGTTTAGTTTCAATATATAAACCAATGATTTTTCCTGTTTTCTTATAATTTGCTTCAGCCAGTTCAATCACTTGTTCTAGAGTTGGGACAGGGTAAAGGTCATTATAAGCTGTGTTTGCTGGTCGAAACTCTGGAATACGTTCACGGGCTTTAAGTTGCTGTAATTCACTTAAAGTGAAGTCTTCTGTAAACCAACCTGTTAAGTCTTTACCATCAATATTTTTTGTTATTTTACGGTCTGCAAACTGGCTTAAAGTACTTACATTGGTTGTTCCACCAATCTCATTTTCATGGCGAGTAACTAACACGCCGTCTTTTGTAGACACTAAATCCGGTTCAATAAAATCTGCACCATCATCAATGGCTTTTTGATATGAAGCTAGAGTGTGTTCAGGACGTAAAGCGCTAGCGCCACGGTGCCCAATCACTAAAATCTTAGGAAGTTGATATTCTGGCGTAGTTGGCGTGTTTTCAGTTTTATCATCGTCATTACAACCTACCAAACTAATTAAACTTAAGCATAAAATTGCTTTTTTAAACATAATTCTACTCATATTGTTTTAGTTGAAACGGCTCTAGTCTGCTCATTGAAATTGACGTGATCATGAAGAATTCATGAATTTTCAGTGACACTTGTTAAAGTCTTCTTTATGGGTTTGTAGGAAATGCCCATTCTGGCTTTGTTTTTGTCCTAATTGCATTTATTGTGTTAATTCTACTTGTCTTTTATATATCGCTCGTTGATGATCAAGATGCCAAATTGGGTATTGCCCCTTGTTAATTGACGACTTAATTCTGAGCAGCCATGCTATCTAAATTTTTTATTCAGCGCCCTATTTTTGCCAGTGTACTAGCAATTATTGTTATGGCATTTGGTATTTTCTCGGTGCTGAATTTACCCGTAGAACGTTATCCTGATATTGCACCTCCAAAAATTACAGTATCGGCAAGTTATAGTGGGGCAGATGCACAAACGGTTGAGCAAAGTGTTACTCAGATTTTAGAACAGCAAATACAGGGTATAGATCACTTACTTTATTTCAGTTCGACCAGTGACTCATCAGGGCGTAGCCGAATTACGATTAGTTTTGATAATGGAACAAATCCTGATACGGCACAGGTACAAGTACAAAATAGTATTAGTGGCGTCATAAGACGTTTACCAGATGAAGTACAACGCCAAGGGGTGACGGTAAGTAAGTCTTTGGGCGATACTTTCATGGTGGTGGGTTTATATGATTCGACTGGTAAAGCGGGGAACATTGAGCTATCAGACTATTTAACAACACACGTGGTAGATGACTTAAACCGTATTGAAGGGGTTGGTGAGTCCGATGTGTTTGGTTCGCAATATGCAATGCGAATCTGGCTAAATCCTGATAAATTAAAACAATATAATTTAATGCCAAGTGATGTTGCCAGTGCAATAACCGCTCAAAATACACAGGTGGCCGCGGGTGCAATTGGTGATTTACCTGTTATCGATGGGCAGTATTTAAATACGAAGGTTACAGCAGGTTCTCGACTAAAAACAGTCGAAGAGTTTAAAAATATTGTAGTGAAATCAAATCAAACAGCGAGCTATGTCTATTTAAAAGATATTGCCAGAGTTGAGTTGGGTGCAGAAAACTATCAGTCTTTTAACACCATTAATGGTTATCCTGCTGCTGGTTTAGGTATTTCGTTATCTTCAGGTGCGAATGCCATTCAAACCTCTAAGCTTATCCATCAAACTCTAGATCAGGTTACAAGCAAGTTACCAGCTGGATATAAAATTGTTTATCCACGAGATAACACGCCGTTTGTTCAAGAGTCGATTAAGGAAGTTGTAAAGACGCTTATTGAAGCGATTATTCTCGTTATTTTGGTGATGTTCCTATTTTTACAAAGCTGGCGCGCTACACTCATTCCGAGTATTACTGTGCCGGTTGTTATTTTAGGAACTTTTGCTGTCTTATATGTGCTCGGTTTTAGTATTAACACCTTAACGTTATTTGCACTGGTGCTCGCCATTGGCTTGTTAGTTGATGATGCAATTGTAGTCGTGGAAAACGTTGAACGGCTCATGCATGAACAGCATTTAACACCGAAAGAAGCAGCAATTGAGTCAATGGGCGAAATTAGTGGAGCCTTAATTGGGATTACATTGGTTTTAACGGCGGTTTTTATTCCAATGTCCTTTTTAGGTGGTTCAATTGGGGTGATTTACCGTCAGTTTTCCATTACTTTAGTTGCTGCTATGGCGTTATCGCTCGTCGTTGCCTTAGTGCTTACACCAGCTTTGTGTGCCCTAATTTTAAAACCTAATCCTGAACCTATGCGTTGGGCGGTTTGGTTTAACCAAAAAATTGATCAACTTAAAAATCAATATATCAAGATCGTACAAACAAGCATTCATTACAGTAAATCGGTTGTTGTGATTTTTGTGGCTCTGATCGCTGTTTTCGCCCTGTTCTATAGCGGTTTAAAAAGCGGATTTATTCCTAAAGAAGATCAAGGCATTTTAAGTGTTCAAATTAAGCTTGTGGATAGTGCCCCAATTTCGCAAAGTCAGAAAATTGGTGAACAAGTTCGTCAATATTTCTTGTCGCAAGAAGATAAAAATGTCGATTTAGTTTTGATCCGTTATGGACGAAATAATTTGGGTACAGGGCAAAATTTAGCGCAAGGGTTTATTGCTTTAAAACCGTGGGATGTGCGTACTGGAAAAGACAATTCAGCGGATGCTATACAAAAGCGTGCGATGAAATATTTTAGCCGTTTTAATAATGCTCAAATCAATGTGACTTTACCTCCTTCGGTCAATGGTTTAGGTCAAACGGATGGTATGGATTTATGGATTCAAGATTTAAATGGGCAGGGGCAAGATTTTCTAGATAGCACCTTCCGTCAGTTGCAAACACAGAGCAAAAGCTATTCAAGTTTTGAAAACTTTGATAAGCAATCAACCAATAGTAAAGCAAACCTAAATATCAAAATTGACCAGAAACAGGCATTAGCAAATGGGTTAGAGCTACCTGCGATTAATAACACCCTATCGAGTGCGTGGGGTGGAACTTACGTGAATGACTTTATTGATCGCGGTCGTATTAAGCGTGTCATGATTCAAGGTGATGCTGAGTTCAGATCGAAACCGGAAGATTTATATAATTGGTCTGTACGTAATAACCAAAATGAAATGGTGCCTTTTAGTTCATTTGCTAACTTTAGTTGGGGTGGAGCTCCTGAAATCGTAAAACGCTATATGGGATATAGTGCTTTACAGCTACAGGCAGATGTTGCGAGTGGCAGCAGTTCAGGTCAGGCAATGAAAGATGTTGAACAACTCGTAAATCAGCAAAAGGATGTGGGTTTAGCGTGGACAGGTTTATCTTTTGAAGAACAGAAGTCGACAAATCAGGCCGTCTGGTTATATTTAATTTCAGCGGGTTTTATTTTCTTATGTTTAGCTGCTTTATATGAAAGCTTGAGCATTCCCGCGGCTGTGATGACATCTATTCCGCTTGGCGTAGGGGGAAGTGTAATTTTCTCTTATATTTTTGGACTGCCAAATGACGTGTATTTCCAAATCGCAATGTTAACCACGATTGGCTTATCGTGTAAAAACGCAATTTTGATTGTTGAGTTTGCAGCCTTGGCTCAAGAAAAGGGTAAGAACGCGATTCAAGCGGCTTTAGAAGGTGCTAGCTTGCGTTTAAGACCCATTCTAATGACTTCCTTAGCCTTTGGTGCTGGAGTAATCCCTTTGGTCTTTGCTCAAGGCGCAGGGGCTGTGAGTCGCCAAGAAATCGGTATTAGTATTTTAGGTGGCGTCATGTTTGGTACTGTGCTGGTTTTATTCTTTATTCCAGTGATGTACGTGTTGCTTCGTTCATTGTTTAGATCGAAAGCTTCTAGTTAAAAGCAAACTATTTTAAAAAGAGGTATTAAATCAAGTATATTAAGTTTAACTTCTCTTCATATATTTGATTTAGATGCCTCAAGAAAAAAAATTAACAGAGCAGCAGGTCATCGCACTAGAACGAGACCTTGCCAAGTTTGCCACCATGATGGACAGCGCAGTGCGTATCCCTTTTACAAAGCAGGGTATTGGTGCCGATGCTGCACTGAGTACGATTCCAATTGCTGGTGATGTTGCTGGTTTTGCGCTGACTTGCTATGCCATTTATAAGGCTAAACAGATTGGTGTACCCCAACATAAATTAACTCCAGTCATCAAACTGGCAGTTGTAGATGCTGTAGTGGGCTTTGTTCCAGTTGCAGGAACTATTTTTGATATATTTATACGACCTAGTAGAAAAGCATTAGATGTGGTGCATACGCACATACGTGAAGAATATGCGATTCAAAGTGATATTCATGTCGTTCATCCATATTTACATGAACAGCTTGAAAAGAAGCAGCAGCACTCAGCTTTCTGGCGTAATCCTGTGGTGAGTTGGTTATGGTTACATATACCCGATTTATTAGGTGCCTTTGTACTGCTTTTAATTGGCTTGGCTGTTTGGTGGGGAGCAAGTTATCTGTGGAGCTTTTATCAATCAATGTAATAAAAATAAAGCCTCCGATTGGAGGCTTTATTTCTTCACGTTAAACGTTTTATGGGCAATCTAATTGATGTAAAGCTGCCACACGTTGTTCAATTGTTGGGTGGGTTTGGAACAAAGCAGCTAAGCTGAAACCTTGTTCTTTACCTTCCGCAATCGCGAAAGCTTTCATTTCTTTTGGCATTTGATCTGGCATTTCTGTCTCAGCTTGTAGACGTAATAATGCAGAAATCATTGCTTGTTTACCTGCTAAACGCGCACCGGCTTCATCAGCACGATATTCACGATAACGAGAGAACCACATCACAATCGCAGAAGCGAGAATACCAAAGACAATATCTAATACCATGGTAATAACGAAGTAACCCATACCCGGTGCTTCATCATCTTGACGACCAAAAACATTACGGTCGATAAAGTCACCGACTACACGAGCAAAGAACATAACAAAGGCGTTCACGACACCTTGGATGAGTGCTAGGGTAACCATATCACCATTCGCAACGTGACCAATCTCATGCGCAAGCACAGCACGGAGCTCATCTTTATTCATACGCTCAAGTAGACCAGATGAAACGGCAACTAAGGCATCATTTTTATTCCAGCCTGTTGCAAAGGCATTGGATTGATATGATGGAAAAATACCAACCTCTGGCATATTAATACCAGAACGTTGAGAAAGTTCAGCGACTGTTTGCAATAACCAGCTTTCAGCTTGGTTACGAGGAGCATTCGGGTCGATCAGTTCTGTACCGGTCGTTTTCTTAGCCATCCATTTTGACATGAATAACGAGATTAAAGATCCCACCATACCAAACACAAAACAGATTACTAAAAGGTTGCCTAGATTCAAGCCACCCGCGCCATGGTAACTACCGACACCGAAGAGTGACAAAATAATGCCAGCTACAACCAGTACCGCGAGGTTGGTAAGCAAAAACAAACCAATCCGCATCATTGAGAAAACCCTCTTATAAATAAAATGTTATCTGATTTACAAATTCTAAATCATGCAGCTAATATGCGGGGCTTAGGGGAAAAATTCAAGAAAAAAATAAGGAATTGATACATTCTTTCACGAAGTAGAATGTACCTAAATTTAAAGAATTATTGGCTAAATTCGCCTAAATGGTAAGGATCAGGTAATAGATCTTTACAATTTAAAGCACAGAAATTTGACGGAATAGATCCGTCAGTTAAAGTTTTTATTCAATTCGAATATGTGCAATAGCAGTGGCGTTGTTCGTGACATAAGTACCCGTAGGCGCATCAGTAAATGTCCCATTGGATAAAGTCACAATTTGACGAGAAGAGGAATATTTAGGTGCTGGCGCTGCTATTTGAGCTGTTGTGTTTTCCGTTAAATTAGAAGACTGAGAAGAGACTTGCGCTGAAGTATTAGAAGAATTAGTAAAAGATGAAAAACCTGAACCAGATGAATATAAGTTTTGATATCGACTGGTTACACGGCGCACGTAATCTTGTGTTTCACGAAAAGGTGGAATACCGCCGTATTTATCAACATTACCTTCACCTGCATTATAAGCAGCAAGTGCCATTTGTGTATTGCCACGAAAACGCTTGAGCAACCAGCTTAAATATTTTGCACCTGCAAAAATATTTTGTTGAGCATCGAAGGCATTGGTCACGTTAAATCGACGTGCAGTCGCAGGCATAAGCTGCATAAGGCCTTGCGCCCCGACTGGAGAGCGAGCATTTACATTAAATCCTGACTCGGTATGCATGACGGCCTTAATTAAGCCTTCTGATACGCCGTGTTGCTGTGCAGCCTGTTTAATAATGTGGTCAAAAGCATTTTTATTTTTATTGTAGCTAGGCAGAACAGAGGCCTCTGAAGCTCCCCAGTTCGTATAACTATGAATATTACTGTCAGGGTAATAGGTCACTTTTACTTTTTTAAGTGATTGATCATAACTTTTTCGATTCGTCAGCAATGTACTACCATTTTTATCTTGGTAAATATACATTTGGCCTGCTGAAGTCGACGTTATGCCGACCGAAAAAGTGGTCATCCCCAGTAAACAAGAAAAAAGAAATTGAACCGGTTTTTTCATTTTATGTTATTCACAATTTTAAGATATTCAAAACTTGTCGAAGAGTTTATCAAAAAATATTACAGAAAGAACTTTTGTGTAATTTTTTTTATTTCGACTCTTTCAAAAAATCAAGCTGTTTTGTTCGAATGCTCATCAAAAAAAATTAAAAATTATTTTTAAAATGATTCTATTGACTTGACTAACATGTTGATATTTAATGGTAAAAAACATTGGTTAAAAAATGATCAATTTAAATAAAACCCTTAACAGAAGGTCTAAACAGTTTGTCAAGTACGAAGAAATCCACAATTTTATCCACAGGTTTTGTGGAAAACTGTGGAAAAGTCCAAAAAGTAAGCACTTTGCACAAATTTTGAACGCGCTAGTCAAAATAGAACACGACTTTTGCATCATGCAGGAGCAATGTGACGACTTCAAGAATTGAAACTATTCTTTTGATGCGATTCTCGTCCGAATCATATAAAATTGCGCGGTATTTTTATTTATGGGTATATCTCGTCTATGTACGCGCCAGTTGAGTCTAATCAGGGATTTAATTTTAAGCCTGAACTTCCAACAAGCTCGGCCTATTACCGTTTGCTCAAGAAGCTTCGCCGTCAAGTTGGGCATGCTATTCGTGACTTCAATATGCTTGAAGAGGGCGATAAGGTCATGGTGTGTGTGTCTGGTGGTAAAGACAGTTATACCTTGCTCGATATCATGTTGCAGTTTAAACGTATTGCACCAATCAATTTTGATGTTGTTGCGGTTAACCTTGACCAAAAGCAACCAGGCTTTCCTGAAGATGTCTTACCTCGTTATATGGAAGAAAATAACATTCCATATTACATTTTAGAAAAAGACACCTATACCATTACTAAGCGTTTAACACCGGAAGGTAAAACCTACTGTGCAGTATGTTCGCGTTTGCGTCGTGGTTCTTTGTATGGCTTTGCACAAGAAATTGGTGCGACTAAAGTTGCTTTAGGACATCACCGCGATGACATTCTTGCAACGTTCTTCTTAAATCTGTTTCATGGCGGCAGTTTAAAGGCGATGCCTCCAAAGCTTTTATCATCAGATAAGAAGAATATTCTGATTCGTCCATTGGCTTATGTTGAAGAAAAAGACATCATCAAATATGCCGAGTTGCGTCAGTTCCCAATCATTCCATGTAACCTTTGTGGTTCGCAGGAAAACTTACAGCGTGCCATGCTGAATGAAATGCTACGTGATTGGGATAAACAATATCCGAAACGCTTACACAGCATTTTTGGTGCGTTACAAAACGTATCTCCGTCTCAGTTAGCGGACCGTGAACTGTTTGACTTCGAAGCCCTAGATTCTCAGCGCGAGCTGGATTTTAAAGATCCAGAAGAGCTTAAGAATCGCTTAGATGTTGTGAACTTAAGTTTTGCTGCTGAGTAAAACTACTTGATAAGTCAATTAAAGGCACTTTATAAACAAGTGCCTTTAATGTATCAAAATACTAAAAAATGAATGTTCCGTACAAAAAGTCATAGCCCTAAATTTAAATTACATGCTATAACAACGCTCAAGCAGAATTGCTTCACATGATGTTGTCTGGATAGACAACTAGAGAAATTGAACAAATAAATTTGAGGAAGAATCATGCCTGCATTTTTAACTGAAGATTGGTTTGCTACTGTCGAAAAATTAACTGCTGAAGCAGGGGATCTTAATTTGCCACCTGCTCTTGCGAATTTGGCAATTAATTTAGTAGTTACAGATGCTTCTGGAAATACCGAATTAGCTTTAGATGGGGGTAAAATCAAAAAAGGTTTGTCTTCAAATGCCAAAACAACTTTAAACATGGATGCTGAAACTTTACGTAAAGTATTCTTAGAGTTTGATATGGCTGCTGCTATGCAGGCATTCATGACTGGTAAAATTAAAGTTCAAGGCGATATGTCTCAATTGATGGCTTTACAAACAGCTAAGCCAAGCCAAGAACAAAAAGATTTATTTAAGAAAGTGTTAGAGCAAACAGCTTAAATTTCAAAGAATTCATATAAAAAGCTTACCCATAGAGGTAAGCTTTTTATTTATACAAACAATGAATTTATCAACTTTTAAACAATAAAAATTAGATATTGATTCGTGTTTGCGCCGTTTTGATATGTTCAAGATAAGCACGAATACGAGTGACATATTGAACCGCTTGCTTATATCGACCATTACGCGTTTTATTACTTTGCAAATAATTGTAGAGATTAACCCACTGATTTGGATCTTTCCCTTGTGCCTGCAAGCGCTTCTGAATCTGGTTTACCGCACCAGGTCCCATATTATAGGCCACCAGCGCATACCAGTTCCGATCAGGGAAGGGAATATCATCATATTCACTTAGCATCTGGTCGTAATACTTTGCTCCACCTTGAATGCTTTGAGCTGGATCACTACGATTGCTTACACCCATTGCTCGAGCAGTGCTATTGGTCAGCATCATTAAGCCACGAACACCTGTGGGAGAAACAGATTCTGGCTTTAAATATGATTCTTGATAACCAATGGCAGCAAGTAAATGCCAGTCAAGATCATATTTAGCTGCACTTTGTTTAAAGCTCGCTTTATAAATCGGTAAACGCGTCGTTAAGTCACGCTGAATGGTTGACCAAGCTTCTGGTTTCACCACATTACGATTATAGAAAGAAGCGAGTTGCTGAGTCACACCATTTTGCTTACTTTGGCATACAAAGCCACTAGCAGTTTGGGTGAGAGGGTCATCAGCTTGTTTAAACACCCAGCTTAACTCAGGATTTAACCCATTTTTTTGCAAATTGACTGTGTCACCACAACTTGCAGAAAAGGACATTAAACCTTTGTTCTCAATGGTACTTAAACCTGCGGTCGTCATCGCAAAGTTTGCTTTACCTTGCTGAACCCATCTAAGTGCAGTGGCATTGTCTGCCACGATTTTAAAGTCTAGCTTTACATTAAGGCTTTGTGCATAGTTACGTGCTAAGTCGTAACCAAAACCATGTAAAAACTGATCTTCTTTGAAAACGGTTGTCGGGCTTTCTACCGCAACAACAGTTAGAGTGTTTGTATTTACTACAGTATTGTACTGTAGGGTTTTTCCTGCATTAATACTATGAAATGGAAAAAGCATAGTACTGAGTGCAAGTGCTTTTAACGGGAGAGAAGAAAATAAAGAGTTAAGGCAAAGCCTCGACCCTGAACTTGAATTACTGTGCATGTTGTCTCCGCTACAGATAATTTATGCCCAAAAAGTCAGACAATAAGCTGCCATAACTTTTAAAAGTTGATAAATTCAATAAGGGGTGGGCAGTCATGACGTCATTCAAAATGACATGAAATGAAAAAAACAAACTGTGTAGAAAATCTACATAGTTTTCTAAAAGGTTAAAAAATGCTCAACATTTAATCTGCGCGCATCATAGTATTGAAAAAAAGTATTGTCAAATTTCGTACAATTAAATATTCGATATATCATCATAAACACATGAATTTCTTAAGGAAGAAAATTTATACACTTCTGATATGAGAAAATAGGGTATAAAATGCTACATCTTGTAAGCGATATGTTGTTGAACAGTGGTTTTTAATCATGAAATCTAACTTAATCACCCGATCAGGGCATGACAAATTAGTTGCTGAATTAAAACAACTTTGGCATGAAGAAAGACCGGAAATCACAAAGAAAGTGAATTGGGCTGCAAGCTTGGGTGATCGCAGTGAAAATGCAGATTATCAGTACAACAAGCAGCTACTGAGAAAAATTGATCGACGAGTACGTTATTTAGGAAAACGTTTAGAAGAATTAAAAATCATTGATTACGCACCTGAGCAAGATGGTAAGGTTTACTTCGGCGCTTGGGTAGAGATTGAAAACGAAGAAGGTGAGCAAAAAACTTTACGTATTGTAGGGATTGATGAAATTTATGATCATCACCCTCAGCATATTTCGATTGAATCGCCTATGGCCCGTGCACTGCTCGGCAAAGAAGTCGATGATGAGATTGAGGTGCATACGCCATCTGGGAAAAAGCTTTGGTATATCAATACAATTCGCTATGAAAAGAGCGAAAACCCAGAAAACTAAATTAATTTGTATTTATTTTGAGCGTTTGAATTAAAAATTAAATAAAAGATTTGCCAACTTGTGTTTTTGTTTATATTATAGCGCTCGTTGGAAGCGTGGCAGAGCGGTTTAATGCACCGGTCTTGAAAACCGACGAGGGTGTGAGTCCTCCGTGAGTTCGAATCTCACCGCTTCCGCCAAATTCTTAAAAAGCCCTTGTTAATGACGAGGGCTTTTTTTTATGCCTATTTTTTTATTTTCTTGGCTTATATCAATTTTGAATAACGCTATTTAATTTTTATAAAAATACGTGCCTATATTTTTCCTTGTTGTCATTCCCGTTTGATTTATAAGGCATAAAAATCGATTGTTCTTCTAAGTTAATAACTCACTCTCTACGCTTAAAATAAAATCTTTAATCTTCATTTAAGTTCAACTCTTTAATTTGTTGCCTAACAATTGATTTCTTTAATAAGTCATAAAAATCCAAACGTGACTGTATTTAAGTTAAATCAAAACTTAAAGAGAGTTATAAAAATGAACCAATGCGTAACAAGCTCGAAAAATATTATTCGTGGTAAATTTCACCCCGAATTTTTGCAAGATGAAGTACTCGCCGATATTTTTATTCAAACTGCTCAAAATCTCCCAGATAAAACAGCTTTAATTGAAGCAAATAAAACGCTGAGCTATGGAGAGTTATATCAGCAAGCTTTCGTTATGGCGCAACAGTTGATTTTAAATGGGGTAAAAGCGGGGAATATTGTCGGGTTATGGCTACCAAGAGGTATTGAGCTTTTAAAAGCACAGCTGGCAATTTGTTTGAGTGGTGCGGCTTGGCTTCCTTTTGATATGGATACGCCAGCAGACCGTATTGCAGTTTGTCTTGAAGATGCTGAAGCTGTAGGCATGATTACTACAGATGAATGGTATGAACATTTAGCGGAAGTGCCGCAAACCAAATGGACAAACACAGAGCTACAACAGCCGGTTATTAAAGAAGTAAGCTTACCGAAAACCACACCAGATCAACCTGCTTATATTATTTACACTTCAGGCTCAACTGGAAAGCCGAAGGGTATTGTGATTACCCAGAAAAATATTTGTCACTTTTTGCGTAGTGAAAACAGTATTTTAGGGATTCAAGAACAGGACAAAGTCTATCAAGGCTTTTCAGTCGCTTTTGATATGTCGTTTGAAGAAATCTGGCTTTCTTATTTGGTTGGGGCAACATTATGGATTGCTCCAAAAAACTTGGTGAGTGACCCTGAACGTTTATGCCAAACATTAAAGCAGGAACAAATTACAGTATTGCATGCTGTACCAACATTACTGGCTTTATTCCCTGAAGATGTACCGAATTTACGTATTATTAACTTAGGCGGGGAAATGTGCCCAGACTCACTGGTTGACCGTTGGGCATTACCTCACCATCAAATGTTTAACACCTATGGTCCAACTGAGACTACGGTTACTGCAAGCCTTGAGTCGTTAGAACGTGGTAAACCCGTTACGATTGGGAAACCTTTACCAAACTATGGCATGTTAGTCATTAACGCTGAAAGAGAATTACTGGCTCAAGGTGAAACAGGTGAGCTCTGTATTTTTGGCCCAAGTGTGGCACCAGGCTATTTAGGGCGACCTGATTTAACGGCTGATAAGTTTATTGAAAACCCTTGGGCAATGAGTGCGGATGAAGAGTTGCTTTACCGTACTGGTGATTTGGCAAAAATTGATGAATTTGGTCAAGTCCACTGCTTGGGGCGGGCCGATGATCAGGTGAAAATCCGTGGTTTCCGTGTTGAACTCGGTGAAATTGAAGCTGCGCTTTGCGATATTGATGGCATTGGCACAGCAGCAGTAATTCTACGTCAAGAAGACGGAATTGATCAGCTGATTGCTTTTATTGCACCTGAACTTGATGCCAAACAACCAATAGAAATTAAGCAGCTTCGTCATACTCTAGCTCAACGTTTACCACCTTATATGGTGCCGAATCGTTTTGAGATTATTGAAGAAGTACCACGTTTATTATCTGGGAAAATTGACCGTAAAGCGTTAAAAGCCAGACCGCTCACTAGTGTGATTGACCGTAGTGAGTCTGACCAGCCACAAAATCCAGCAGAAGAAATCTTATTTGAAATTTTGAACCGCCTGTTTCCAAACATGCCGATTAAACTAGATTCAGATTTCTTTGATGATTTAGGCGGGCATTCACTTTTAGCCGCTGTTTTAGTTTCAAATCTGCGTGAACATCCTCAATATAGCCATCTTACGATTCAAAGCTTATATCAAGCGAGAAGAGTGGGGGCTATTGCAGCTTTAATGTTGGAGCAACCAGAGCCTACTTTATTTGATAGCCAAATTGGGCAAGACAACCCGCGTAACCAAACGTATAAATGGTTATGTGGTATTGCGCAGCTTACGACCATTCCAGTTTTAATTTCGATTAATATTTTGCAATGGTTAGCACCATTCTTTACCTATCACTATTTTACAGGTGGAACCCGAGACAGCATTCCATATGCAATCGCGTTGTCTTTACTGGTTTATATCAGCGTTATTATTAGTAGTTTTGTGCTTTCAATTACGGTGAAACGATTATTAATGTTGGGCATTGGTGCAGGACGTTATCCACTTTGGGGAATGACGTATTTCCGTTGGTGGTTAGCAGACCGTATTAGCAATATTTCACCAGTTTATTTATTGTCAGGTTCAACTTTACTTAATCTCTATTTAAAGGCACTTGGCGCAAAAATTGGACATGATGTCACCATTAGTTCGGTTCATATTCGCATGCCATCTTTATTAACTGTTGAAGATGGAGTGAGCATTGGCTCTCAAGTGAATTTAGAAAATGCCAAAGTCGAACATGGTCATTTGGTGTTGGGTTCAATTCATCTTAAAGAAGATAGTTATGTGGGTTCGTATGCTGTATTAGAAGAAAATACAGTGTTAGAAAAACAAGCTAATGTAAATGCCCTAACTTCAATTGAATATGACACAGTAATACCAGCTGGCGAAATTTGGGATGGAACGCCAGCTAAAAAAATAGGGCATGTAGATGAACACGCTAAAATGCCAGAACGTCCTAAATTATCGTTCATTCGTAAAATTGCTGAATATGGATATTATGGTGTTAGTGCGTTAATCATTGCTTGTCTGTTCTTTATTCCAATTTTCCCAAGTTTCCTTTTGGTCGATTGGTTAGATGTAAACGTATTTAATATTAATCCGAATAACCATCTGCAAATCGCACTTTATTATTTTGCTTTAGCCATTCCAGCTAGTGCAATGATGATGATGATTACTGCTGTTATTTCTTCAGCAATACGCAAAATTGCATTGCCTCGTCTTGAGACTGGAACGTACGCTGTTCATGGCAGCACGTATTATCGTAAGTGGTTTGCATCTCAAATTTTAGAAACAAGCTTACAAACATTGCACGGCCTGTTTGCTACGATTTATGCGCCTACATGGTTCCGCATGCTCGGGGCGAAAGTAGGTAAAAATACTGAAATTTCTACTGCAAATGGTGTTATTCCTGAAATGCTGACTTTGGGTGAAGAAAGCTTTATTGCTGATGCTGTAATGTTGGGTGATGAAGAAATTAAAGGCGGTTGGATGACATTAAAAGCGACCAAAATCGGAAATCGTAGTTTTGTCGGAAACAGTGCTTATATTGCTGATGGTACAGTGTTACCAGACAATGTCTTAATTGGCGTACAGTCAAAAACACCAGATAACCTTGAAATGTATGATGGTCAAACTTGGTTTGGTTCTCCGCCATTATTATTACCTGCACGTGAAGCTGCTGAAAAATATCCTGACCACTTAACGTTTAAGCCAAGCTTCAAGCGCCGTTTCATGCGTGGTTTCATTGAAGGCCTTCGTGTTGTATTACCAGCCGCACTCGCAATTGGTGTGGGTTATATGATTGTGCTTGAAGTTATCGATGTTATTAATAAATACAACATCCCAACTGGTTTATTGGCTTTAACGCTTGCTGGTTTGCTCTATGGTGTCGGCTGTTTCATTATTGTTGCATTGATGAAGTGGACTTTAATTGGACGTTATCAACCACGTTCAGCGCCAATGTGGACCATGTTTGTGTGGTTAAGTGAAGGGATTACTAGCTTATATGAATCAGTTGCCATTCCAAACTTCTTAAACTACTTAAGAGGAACGCCAATGTTGCCATTCTTCTTGCGTATTTTAGGTGTTCGAATTGGTAAAGATGTCTACATGGATACGGCTGATATCACAGAGTTTGACTGTGTGAGTATTGGCGACCGTGCTGAATTTAATAGCTTTTCAGGACCGCAAACTCACTTGTTTGAAGATCGTATTATGAAAATTGGACAGGTCAATGTTGGAAATGATGTGGTGGTAAATTCACGTAGTATTATTTTATATAACGCCAATGTTAGCCATCATGCAGTGTTAGGACCATTAACTTTAGTGATGAAAGGTGAAAATATTCCTGCTAAATCTGCGTGGATTGGTTCGCCAGCTGTGCCTTGGGTTCATAAATAATTTAATTTAAGTTTAACCATCTAATTTAAAAAAAGCCTTTGTGAAAACAGGGGCTTTTTTTATGCATAGCCTATAAATTAGCGTCATAGTTAGCTTAAATATTGCTAACAAATCCTGAAAATTTCATATAAATCAAATAAGTATATATTTTAATCAAAACTGTTTTATTTATATAATATGTTTTTTATTATCAGTGCCTTACCAAGAGCGTGTCTATATATCAAAATCGAACAAGTTATTTGTAGAATATTCACTTATTGATATATGATGATCCAATATTTAGAAACTGATTCAAAACATAATTCTATTGTTCAGCGAGCAAGATCAAGGAAGAAATTAGGCTGAATTCAGGCTTCTAAACCCTTATATATCTGGAAATTACTTCCAGCCAAATATTGCATTTCGACCCAATGGTTGGGAATGTCTCACTTTATTAGGGTAGGCGTTTCCTATTTTAGGATGTATCTATGAAAAAATTATTTAGTGTCCTGTTCAGCGCATCTGTACTCACACTGACTGCATGTAATAAACAACCTGCACAAACTGAAAATACAGCACCAGCTAAAGACAAAACTGAGTCAGTACGCACAATTAAACTTGTTTCAACAGGTTCAGATACTGACGTATGGAAATATGTTGCAACGCTTCCTGAGACTAAAGAAGCGGGTATTAAACTCGAAGTGACTAACTTGACTGACTACGTTGTGTTGAACACATCTGTAGCAAGTGGCGAACAAGACGTAAATGCGTTCCAGTCATTTAACTATTTAGCAGCTTACAATGCTTCAAATACAGCTAAAGTTGCTGCTGTTGCGACAACTTACTTGGAACCAATGGGCCTTTATGCAAATAAAGTGAAAACTGTTGATGAGTTCCCACAAGGCGCTACAATCGCGATTCCAAACGATACTGCTAATGAAGCGCGTGCATTAACATTATTACAGTCTGCTAAACTGATTAAACTCAAACCAGACTTTGACCCTGTAAAAGGGACGACCAATGACATCGCTGAAAACCCTAAAGGTTTGAAATTAAAACCAATTCAAATGACGACAGCAGTTCGTGTTAAAAACGACGTTGATGCAATTGTATTGGGCAATACATTGGCACTTGAAGGTGGTTTAAACGTTCTGAAAGATTCTATCTTCCGTGAACCTATTGACCAGTCTACAAAGCTTTATGTGAACTTATTAGGTGTGGCTGAAGCGAATAAAAATGACCCGATCTATACGAAATTAGGTGAACTTTACCACTTACCTAAAGTACAAAAATTTGTGAGCGAAAAATTTGCAGGTACAAAAGTTGAAGTCAACAAACCTGTTTCTGAGTTTACAGACATTAAATAAGTAATTTTAATTTAAAATTATTTTAAAGCTAAGCCTCGGTAATCGGGGCTTAGCTTTTTTTATAGTATGTTCTGTTTCAGAGCAATGAGCTCTTAACAGATTTAAGAGCCTCTAGAAAAAACGCTATTGAGATGCAAATAATGTAATAAATAGATTAAAAGAAATGGCTAAAATATATGAAAATGGGGTTCTTATGATCCAATAATAATTTTAGAGCCATACATAAACTTATCAATATTAACAAAGGCTTAATCACTCTTGATCCAAATCTTACCGCAAATTTTGCGCCAATCGAAGCCCCAACAAAAGCTCCACCAGCCATTACTAAAGCGATTGGAAAAATGACATATCCTTTAATAATGAAAATAGATAAAGAACCTAGGTTACAAGCCACATTTGCTAACTTGGTATAAGATAAGGCACTTACCAACTTAAAACCTAATAATAGTACAAATGCAACTATGAAAAATGAACCGACTCCAGGACCAAAAACTCCATCATAAAACCCTAGTAACGGTGCCACTAGAAGTGCAAATAGAAAATAAGGAATAAGGGGTTTTTTATCTACATCACTTAGTTTTGGTGAAAAAATAAAATATAAGGCTACTAAAATTAAAAGTATTGGAACAATAGTTAAAAGTACATTTTTAGGCATGAGGGTAACTGAAAGTGCCCCTAATATTCCACCTAAAAAAGACATACAAGCTATAGGGATTGCTTTACGCCACTCGATGAGTCCTTTTCTTGCGAAACTAATAGTTGCTGAAAGTGTTGCAGAGGCAGCTTGCAATTTGTTGGTTGCTATTGCAGATACAGGAGGAACACCTGATAAGAGCAATGCGGGTAGAGTTATTAAGCCACCCCCACCTGCAATAGCATCAATAAATCCAGCTACCATAGCCACTAAGCCTAAGATAAGTAGGAGTTCAAAATTCAATTCATTAGCCTTTAACAATAAGAGGATTTTTTTGCAGTACAATATAGTCAAGATTTTTTCTATAACCAAATAAACGAACTAATGTTCTTCGGTTATCTTTAATAACATCTCGGCAATGTAAGCATAAACTATTATTAATAATTAAAACGGTATTAGGATTTAAATTAATAGAATTAACAATACTAGTTTTTCGAACAATTGATTCAAATTTATAAAAAGCATTTTTAATTTTTATAGAGGCATTCTCATTTGGAGTGAATCTATATGAGTTGTATTTCATGGCTTTATAACCATATTTATCTACTTCTAGGATAGAAACATTTTCTCCTCCAGATCCTTGGCCCTCGTTAAATGTTTCACTTCTTGTAAAATTAAAACTTTCCGTTGTTAAAGCCAGTATCTCTTCAATAGTTAATTGGCTTAATACTCTTGATATTGGAATTAAACTTGTAGGTTCATTTAAGGGGTTCCATCTTGCTGTTAAAATTAAGGAAGAAGGAGCCGGTGAATGATTGTTAACAACTTTAGTAACTGTATGGTAAGGAGCTTCGGTGTGCGCAGTTAATTCTATACCTGAATGTGAACTCTTATCAGGATTCTCATTTTCAATTTTTGTAGCTCCACCGCCTTTTAAGTTTGCAACAACTCTAACGATTTTACCCACATTATCAATATCAAACGCAAAAGCATCTTCCTCAAGGAGTGCCAATATTATTTGTTCAGAAGAAGCTAATGTTAATATATCTATATCTTTTTCGAGTATCTCAAGAGATGGTAGTTGAGTTGATTGAGTAATATCAATTTTACTACGATCTAATTTTTTAATATTTAGCCCTTCAAGTACTAGGTAGGGTATTTCTCTATGAATATATTTTTCTATCATACTTTTTTCATATGAATTTAACTTTGTACTTAGTATTTCCTTAAAAGCCAGAATCTTTTCTTGAACATATAAAGAATCTGGACCTCCCAATAACGCTAGCTCATATGACATTTCACTAATTAAATGAGAAATCTCGGAAGAAAGATGAAGGTGATAAGTTTCTAAGTTCTTAACTATTTGATTCATGGCTAGTTTATTGTGATTAAAATTCTGCTACAGACTAGAGTGTCTTTTTTAAGAAATCAATATTTTTTTTAATATTATAAGTTTTTATATTTTTTAAGAGGTAATGATCTTTATCTTTCTCAATTATTAAATTAAAGTTAGCTTTTCGGATAGAAATTTTTTTAAATGTTTGAACTATCTCATAGGGAATTGGAGAATACTGAGTCATACCATTAATTTCATAAAATCCTTTCGACTTTCCATCATTCGTTTTTATTCCATCCAACTCTCCATATACGATTAATACTTCTCTTTTATACTCCATTAAAAAATGCCAAATTGATGATGAATAAAAACTATAAGGTTTAGAAATTTCATTCTTAAAATCATTTCCATAAATTTTGTTTACTGCTTGATCTGAATATATAGCTGGACATAATAAAATTAATTGATCTATTTGAAATTTTTTTGCTAAATTAATTGCAATATAACCACCCAGACTATATCCAATAACAATATCCACCTTTTTTAAGAGACTGTAAAAAGCAGTACTTTCATTTATATTTTGAGATAACGATGATTTTGTTTTACTCGTACTATTTAACCCACTTAAATTAAATGAAAGCGTTCCAATATTTTCCCTTCTAAGTAGATCTTCTAAAGGACCTAAAGAGCTTAAGTCAGAGTTGCCTCCATGTATAAGTAAAGCTATTTTTTGTGGAAAACCATCACAATAATTGAATTTGGCTTCTAATTCATAAGTGCCAAAATCATGTACAAAGAAGAAAGAGCTTTCATTTTCGATAGGATTATTATTTTTTAGCTTATGTGTGGGGAAATTCGTTACTTTAGAAATGGTATTAGAAAGATATTTATGAGCAATTGATATCTCATCCCGCTTTTGCATGACTCATATTCCTATTAGAAGTGTTAAGGAGTTTATTATTTATAAAATAAAATTTCAAAAGCCTCTGCGAAAGCAGGGGCTTTTTTGTATTTCATAGAGCATTTATTATTATGTTAATGAGGTTCATTTAAATATGAAATCTCATATCTATCTTTTTGTTCCATAGAATGGATATATGCAAATCCTGATTTTCCGATATGCATACCTGCGATCAATTGCTTTTGCTCTGCCACTTGCTTCAGAAGTTTTTTCCGTGTGATTTTTGCCTGATCTGAATCATAATCAAAGGCAATAGAAACATTAGGGTTATCTAACTGAATATAGGGGAAATGCACAATATCTCCCCAGATTAATAAGCTACTTTCACCTGCTCCAATCTGAAAGCCAGTATGTCCCGGTGTATGGCCGGCAAGTAAGATCGGACGAATACCAGCAATGGATTCATGACCATCAAATAAGTGTAAGGATTGTGCGTATGCATTTAAGGTATGACGCATCAGATCAAAATTTCGCTTACCTCGTTCAGTCGCTTGTGCGAAGGCATAATCATTTTGCCAGTATTCAACCTCTAAAGTATGCAGATAAAGTTTAGCATTTTCATAAACAGGTTTTCCTTCATTATCCAGCAATCCACCAATATGGTCAGGATGTGCATGGGTGATGAGAATGGTATCAATATCACATGGAGCAATGCCAAGTTGAGCAAGGTTTCTTAATAGCAAACCACCTGCATGATTTAACCCTCCTGTTCCTGAGTCGACTAAAATTGTGTGTCCATTGCCCTGAATTAGATAGCAATTAATGTCAATTTGATCTGCATTAATTACGCCTGCATCAGTTTGTATTTTTTCAGCAGACTTTTCATCAATCCCAGCTAAAAGTGCCAGACTGACGTTCATTTCACCATCACTCAAAACAGTCACTAAAAAATCACCGATTTGATGTGATTTCTGTGCTTGATGATTCATTAAGCTCTCCGATTTCTTATTAATTATAGGCATACAGCTGTTCAGGTGGATAAGCAAAACATCGAATGCGGGATGTAACATCCAAAGATTTCTGAATAATTTGATCAAGTTTGTGCATAAAAGCAGTCATCATTTCAGGAGAGCGGCTTGCTAACAAGCGATACCTCAACTCAGCATAAATGGGATGTCCACAACCTGATTGAACCGAAATATAAATAATATGCACCTTTTCCACCTCAGCTCCGAGATGCTCAACGCATAAAGACTGAAAATCTTGTGTTAGCTCAATGACATCCTCAATTTGTTCTAACAGCTCTTTCGAAACATAAAAAGTAAGATTAGGCATACTTTAAATCTCATGATTCAGTTGAGTATTGGATAAGTTTTGCAGTTGCATAGTGATTGGTTCATAGAGATCTACATCAACAGTATTTGCAATCTGTTCAGCTTGGCTACGTGATAAAACATAAGCTACGCGATAATTTGGTGATTGGTCTAAACCTATTGCTTGCATTTGTATGGGTTTTGGTGGGGTTGTTATTTTATCGAGTTGCAGCACTTGAGCACTCAGTAATAAAACTTGATCTGCTGATACCGTAGGTGCAACGTCCTGAACTTCATAGAGATTACGATGCCAATCGGTAATGTTAGTTTGCCAACGTGAGAAGTTTCCGCCACCTTTTTGTTTATATTCATCACTGTTGATTACGTGTTCATCTTGAACAGTATGAATAGCCAGATAAGTAGGGCAGGCAAATGTGATTGCTTTAAATCGCTGTGAAGTGATGAATCCAGTTACTGAAATGAGGGCAGCTAATTTCTCAACACTATAAAATTCATTCCACTCATGTTCAGTTGTTGCATCGGTATAACTGCATTCGACGGTATATAACATGGGGATCACCTCGGCATGAAAATTAAAAAAATCGTCAAGTTGTTGACTTTTAATCATGCTAAAGGCTATTTACTTGAGTATAAAACGATATTATTTCATTATGTAGTGATATTTATTCACTAAAGTGTTTGGTGCTTTGAGGTTGCAACGATGCGTAGAAAGATACCGAGTAGTAGTTCTTTACAAGCTTTTGAAGCGGCAGCAAGGCATGGTAATTTCGCTCGTGCAGCCGAAGAGCTTTCATTGACCGAGGGTGCGATCAGTAGACAGATTGGCCGTCTTGAATCATTTTTAAATTGTAAATTATTTGATCGTGTTGGCAGTCGGGTAAAGCTCAATGCTATGGGGGCGAACTATGCACATCATGTTCGTGAAACACTTGAGCGATTGGATCGGGATACGCAATATATCCAAGGTTTACCTGAAGGAACCCAAAGTCTAGAAATATCTGCACTGCCTACCTTTGCCAATCGTTGGCTGATTCCTCGTTTAGGGAAATTCAAGCAGAAATATCCTGATATTACGGTGAATATTTCCGTTCGAACTGATCCTTTTATTTTGTCGGGGAGTGGTTTTGATGCCGCTATTCATTTTGAACATCCCGCATGGGCGGGTATGCGTACCCAATTTTTACTTGAAGAACGCTTAATTCCTGTATGCCATCCTGCACTTTTGTCAGACGAAGAGCTAACGGGCCAATTGCTACAATTACCCCGTATCCATCGGCGTCAAAATCCTGAAGCGTGGCAGGAGTATGCAGCGGAAAATAGCATCTTATTTAAACATCCTGCTCAAGGCGTGCGATATGATCTTCATGAAATGGCGATTTCAGCAGCATTAGCAGGTTTGGGGGTTGCCCTCGTTCCATCTATGTATGTTGAAAATGAGTTGGAAAATGGGCTTTTGGTTGCACCTTGGCCAAAATCCAAATCACTCAAGAAAAGGTTTTGTTTGGTGAAACCACCTGAAACAGGTATCAATGAAAGTATATTGATGATATTTGAAAAATGGCTCGAAACAGAAATTATTAAATGACAAGTAGACTGAGATTAATTTTTTATTTGTCAGTTTAAGAATATTATTTCCTAGAAAAATAAACTCCTAACATAAGTATAAGAGTAATCAAAACTCCCACGCCTACGCTGATAGTTACTAGTTCTAAATTAAATATCTCTTTCCATAACCCATGTGCTCCCCAATCACCATCTACTCCTCGATTATTAGATTTACGGCCATAGGTAACTGCTACACCAAAACCTAAAGTGGAAAACAAGAAACAAGCTAAAGAAAGTTTTAGAGGGTTAAACCTTGAAAATAAAGGGATTAATATTGTTGCAACAATAGTCACAACAACGGCGGTGATGATATGCTTCCAGTTATCCATAACTTCTCATTAAATCTTATTAATTATAGTATGTAGGGGGGAATACTCTCCTAGATATCGGTATATTTTATCTTGTATCAGGGGCAAAATATATAACAGATGGATGGCTTGCGCTAATTTGCATAGGTGTTAAAGATCCCAAATCTATTATTTGATAATTCTAACTAGCTTATATTTAAATAAATGGATAAAACAAAAAATCTAGGGCATAGAAATAGGAGTATATTTTCCTATAGGAAAATTCCATTTTTATCTGAAAAATTTCTATACATTAAATTTTTACCATACAATCAAAAATCACAATAAAATTAAGGTGAAATAATGAAAAAAAATATATTGATTCTTAGCTTATTAATTATCAGTGTACAGAGTTGGGCCGAATGTAAAATTGGTGATCTAGAGATTGATCCAAGCGCTTCACAAACACCAGAAGGGACGCCAAATCCAAGCAACTATATAACAATAACTGGACAGAAAGTGTTAACTAAGGCTTTGGCTAATATAAACATAGGAACACTGATAAAAACTAAATCTGATACCAATATTGCTCAGTCTAATGTTGTTGCTTTTGAATATATTTTTAAGAAACCAATAAATCTAAATTCAAATGAGCTAGCTTCAGGATTTATCACGGGAACAAGTAATTATGACGGTATTGTTTTTGCCGCTCCAAGTTTTGGAAGTGCGTATGGTTCACAGCAAAATTTATTTATGAGTTCTATTTCTGGAAACATAACCCCAACTCAGACACAAAATGAAGTTTTAGCAAATGAAACAGTTAGAGTTGGGATTTATTACAATCAAATCAGCAAGAAAATTGGCTATATTGTAAATGGAGTCGATAGAGGATACACATGGAGTTATACCACTCCATTAAGCAAAATGAAATTTGCTATTGCAATTGAAGAGGGATTTTATGCTTCCAACTCTAGTGCTTTAGGTAAAGAAATATCATATGAAATAGTATCTGATCATTCAAAACTACAATTTACCTATCCAACAGGCACTACAGATATTTGTGGAACACCTCTTTAAAAGTAAAACATATATCCAAAACTGCCTCACCACTCTAGTGAGGTAGTTTTTATTAATATATTGAATAATCCATGTCTATGTTGGGGATCAAATAAAATAATTTTTATATTCTCATTTACTGCTAATTTGGTTTTTACTAAAATGTGTATAGGAAATTTCCATATTACCTTTTTGGAGTTTTATACAGTAAAATTTTCAATAAGTGTTCTATTCTAAAGGGATTTTTTTTAATTCAGCTATGAATGAATATTATAATTATATAAAATCAGGTAACAGAAAAACATGTATGAGTTCTAGTAAATGAAAAAAACAATTTTGAGCCTAATTTTCGCTACCTGTGCAGCTTTTTCAAATAGTATTCAAGCAGAAGAAGTTTATTTTCAACAAGAGGATATCGCTTATGCTTTTGAACTAGATTCAATCGAATTTTATTTACCGAGTAAAAGTAAATTTAAAATTACTGTTACTAGAAAATTAGTTGGTGTACCTGAAACAAAATTTTATACAGGCGAATTTGATAAAGATAATATCGCACAATACCACATGGCTTTTGACTGTTCACATAAGACGATACAGATTTTGGACTTTATGATCGGTGATAAAAATAATGGTGAACTTAAGTACAAGAATGATTTAGCTATGCTTAATTTAGTGTGTGAAAATGCTAAAACTATAAAATAAGAGTCTTTAAATTATAATGTCTATTTTTTAAATACGGATATACAATTTTCTTGGCGGCCCACCTTTGAAAAATATGAAGTTAAAGATTTAAGAATTATGATACCAGTACAGCCATTCTCTTTTTTTGCAATTTTTCTGTTATTTATTACTCCATTGATTGGTGTTGTACTAACACTAGGCCTATTGGTGAAAGTACTATTCTTTTGGCGAAAGAAAGCTCAAAAGTCTGTGAGGTTTTTTTCTCAAAAGACATTATTCATTATGCTATTGGCATTGATATGCGACCTGTGGGCTGGTTATTTATTCTATATGAATGCATCGTTCGAGTATGAGTTCGCACTTAAGCAGCACTATAAGGAAAGTCGCAGTCATTTCGTTTTATCTCAAGATGCACAATATGGAGAGTTGTTGATTCCTAAAGGGAGCGTAATTAGTCGTTATGATGCTTTTGACAACGGTGAGCCACAATTACCCCAGAGTTTACGTGGTTTACAGGCTGTACGTTTCCCTCATCCTGTACAAGTCGCAGGAATGTGGGTCACTGCGATGGAGCCTCCTCGAATGGAATTGGCGTGGGATCAGCATATAGGTCCTGTAATGCGCTTTGATCCTAAGGAAGAAAATGGTTATGGTAAATGGGTTTACGACACAAAGCGTCCTACAATTGCCTGTTCTAGTGGAGACATAGTGTTACTTGAAATTCCACTCATTGATTACGATATTGAAAAAGAATTTGGTAAACCTGAACCCGATGGATCTAATGCGCGTTTTCGCCCTAGCGAGTGGGGTGTTCAAGAATGTGAAAAAGGTCATGAGCCAATTAAAGTTAGCCCTGCATATATTGGAACTAAGCCAAAAAAGCCTTGGTTTCAACCTCACTGAAAAGCTCTATTTGGCTTCTTCATAGATTAAGTCGGCAGTCTTATGCATTGTTGGAATAATTAATAAAGAGAGTTCTAAGTTTTTAGAAAAAATAATTGCTGTCATGGTTACAGCAAAGACAGGTTTATAAATTATTTAATGTTGAAATAAATATGTTATACGATGAAAAGCTCTTAATGTATCCTTATAAAATTCTAGTAATTTGAGTAAATTTATGTGGGACACAGTCATTCATATTTCTATTTTTGATCATTGGCTTTCAGAAGTAGAAGCTGATCAATCGAATATCATGTGCTACGACATCTCATTAAAAAATAATAGTCTGAATGAATATTTAAATGGGGAAGAAAAATTCTTAAACTTTTACTATCAACTTTTTGATGAGTATTCTTTTAAAGATAATAAAAAAATAGATTTTGAGGAATATAAATCCACCGTTATACAAAGTCTAAGAGAAAAACGGTTAATGGATATTTATGTTCAAAATGGAAGAATAAGGCTACAAGGTGGGTTTGATAGGACTGATCAGCTCTTTTTAGCTAATGCATCTTTGATCCCAGATATTATGAAAAAGCTAGAAATAAGTAAATTACACGTTTTAAAGATAATGAGTTATGAAGATTATTTAAAATTAACATAAACAGCTTATAAGAAATTTTTCTAAATTAAAGCAGCCTATAATCAATAGGCTGTTTTAATTTATACTCTTTAAACAATGGCATAACTCCAGAGATAGAACAGGTACTAAATGATTTAGAGCATGAATTAGAAAATACAACTCAGCCTCCTTAAGGGACGTTAATTTCTAAGATTAGTCATTCTATGAAATAAGCTCAAATTGTAATGAAAGCCAATTTTTAAGATCATTTAAGAAGGTAGGCCATATCTCTTGTGGTTCTAATTTAGATATACATTCTAAAGCCAGATATAACTCATCATCATAATAATTTATAAAATCGTATAGATCTTCATCTTCAGCAAATCTAGATATCTTTATTAATATTGCAAATAAATTAGAAATTAATTCTATTGAATATCCGATAGAGGGTGTTATCTCTGTATATTTTTTTAATATTTCATAAAGAATTTTTTTCTTAAGAGTAGGTTCTATGTTAGTTTCAGCAATACTAATATTATTACAATAATCTAAGACTTCCTCATCTTTAGAGAAAAAGCAAATGTCTAAAGCGAATAGATCTGCTGGGTTTTTATCTAGTCTATTTATAGCCCATTTTTGAATATCTTTGGCAGATTTTAAATTTAGTAGTAATTCTAATTTGAACTGAAATTTTTCTACATCATTCATTTAATTTTATTCACCTTTTAGTCTCATATAATATATCTTATATGAGTAACCTATCATTAGTATGCTTCTTCATTTTATATGAAATAAGATTTTAATATTAAGAATGTTTTGATTTTTTTGGCATTCCGCAAGTCTTGCAATTTTTTCTAAATAAAAGACTTATTCCATCCATTCCGAAACTTTCTGTAAAAAAACTCTCTTTACACCAAGGGCAAGTATCTTTGGACAAGAAAAACAAGTTACTAAAAAGCATGAGTAATAAAGCTACTATAATTAAAATAAGTGTAATCACTGAAATATTTACATTAAAGTAAGTTAAAAGCTGAAAGATGCAAAATAAGAAAAAAGGTATTCCAAAAAGTGTAAAAACAACAAAGTAGTTTCTAATTTTTAAAAGTTTTTTATATTCTTGATACATTCAATAACCTATATTTTAAGGGTATTCTAAAATTCATAAGATACACCTTATTTAAAAATTCTGCTTATCCTAAATGGCCTTCCAAGCCAATTATCTCCCCCTTTATAAACCCCCATTTAACAATAATTCCCTCATTATTTATCCTTACTTTTTAATGATCTATTTTAAAACAAATGTCATTTTGTGTGCTTGACTGCAAAAGGGCAGAGCACTATCCTTTGCCTGCTGGCCTACATTGCCAGTCGGTTTTAGCAGACCGTACTCAAGAGCATTGAAAAAACTCGTTTTTTTAATGTGAACTCGTTCGTCTCCCTTTTGTTGCGGTAGGACGGAAGGGGGACACCTTCGGGTGTGCTGGGTCTTGAGCCAGTCTGCTAACCCCCTTTCGTTCTGCCACCATAATTCCTATTAATATCTGGCAGAACTCCCAATAAAAAGGAGTTGGCTTTGCACATTCTTAATTTCTTGGCAGCCTTTGCCAAAGTCTATATCGACACGACTTAAACTTTAAAAGCAGTTTGATGGCCATTGGGCTTTTCAGGCTTTAAATCGCTTCGTCTAAAAACTTAATCAACAATAAAACTTGAGATGTGCCAAGCACAGTCTTTACGGCTTTGCTATGCCTTTTTTTCTCCCAAAAAAAGTGCAACGGTTTTTATATCTCATTTATATACAACAAAAATTTAATTTATAACGGTAAAAATATGCCACATTCAGATCTCCCATTTCGTGCTTTAAGTGTGCTTCATACCTCCCGATTTCTTTTTAATAAATACGGCTTTCATAAAGTCGGGGTAGACCGCATTATTGAATCTTCGAAAACTCCGAAAGCAACTTTTTATAACTACTTTCACTCAAAAGAAAGGCTGATTGAAATGAGCCTAACCTTTCAAAAAGATGGTCTTAAACAAGAGGTCATTTCAATCATCTATGTTCAGAAAGAGTTAACCCTGCTTGAAAAGCTTCGCAAAATTTACTTTTTACATGCCGACTTAGATGGACTCTATCATTTGCCTTTTAAAGCCATTTTTGAAATTGCGAAAACACATCCCAAGGCGTATCAGGTGGTCGTTCAATATCGAAACTGGTTCATTAATGAAATCTATAATTTATTTTTAACAACCAATGAAAATGCTTTAAAACAAGATGCGCACATGTTTTTGTTTGTGATTGATGGGGCGATGGTTCAACTTTTAGACCCAAATAAGGCAGGGGAAAGGGAGAGATTATTAGATTATTTTCTGATCCAGTTTAAATAGGACTCACAATCAGATTTATCATGATACAAAATTGAAGGCTTCCAACGATTCATATTAAAAAATATAGAATTGTATGGAAGCCTAAAATCTGACTAAAACCTTAGAATGTATTTTGAATAATTACATCATCAAAAGGAAGTTTGCCCACACGTGGGTAAGGTTGAGTCGCCGATTTACCAACTGCAATCATTAAACACACCACATGATCTTCAGGTAAGTTAATTAACTTCGCCATCGCATCAAAGTCAAAACCATCCATTGGGCAACTGTCTAAACCATGCTCTTGAGCAAGAAGCATTAAGGTTTGAGCAAAAATACCCGCACTACGCATAACTTCATCACGTTGAGTTTGTGGGCGGTCACGGTAATATTGATCAATTGCACCAACCATAATATTTTGAACTTCCGGAGAAGCCCCATCCCACACACGTTTAGCATCGACTTCCCACGAGCTTACTTTTGCGCATAACACAATGAGTAAAGAAGCCTCGGTAACTTGTGGTTGATCCCATGCAATGGTACGAATTTTTTGTCTTAATTCAGCATCTTCAATCACAACAGGGCGCCAGTGCTGCAAATTAAATGCACTTGGTGCATTTGCTAAAACTTCATGTAATAACTGTTGTTTATTTTCTTCAGAGACTTGAAATGAAGGATCGAAGCGCTTAATAGCACGACGTTTCTGAATGGCATCAATAACGTTCATAAGACATTCCTATTTGTTGGTTTGACTGTTTTAAAGATAACTAAGTAATTTTTAGCGGTTGTTTCATATTAAACTGAATTAATCTCGCAATATCGGTTGTTCTTTCGAAAATGAGTTCTGATGCATGTTCGCAGGCTTGTTCTAATGTGATTGGACCATTTGTCAGTGAAAAAGCAGCCGTAACACCGTGCTCATAAAGCGCTTGGTAGCCTTCGCCTAAAGTACCTGCAATCACAATAACAGGTACATTTTTCATTTTTGCGACTAGACTCACACCCAAAACTGTTTTGCCGTTTAAGGTTTGCTGGTCAAATTTGCCTTCACCCGTAATCACCCAATCTGCATTAGAGATTTTATGAGCAAGCTGATTGAGCTCAGCTACAACTTCGACTCCAGCTTTAAATTCAGCATTTAAATAACTTTTAGCTGCAAAGCCTAAACCACCCGCAGCGCCAGAGCCAGTTTCATCTCTTTTATCGAAACCAAGAAATTGGGCAGAGACATCGGCAAAATGGGCAAGAGCTTGGTCAAGTAACTCTACTTGAGCAGGGGTAGCACCTTTTTGTGGACCAAAAATATAAGATGCACCGTTTGGACCGCAGAGTGGATTTGTTACATCGGCAGCCAATAAAAAACGTGTCTGCTGAATACGCGGGTCGAAGTGTGTTAAATCAATTTTTGACAGGTTGCTTAGAGCGAGACCACCAGCGGGTAAAACGTTTTGGTTAGCATCGAGTAAAACAGCACCTAAAGCACTGAGTAACCCTGTGCCGCCATCGTTGGTTGCACTACCGCCCACAGTTAAAATAATGTCTTTTGCACCTGCGTCTAAAGCATCTAAAATAAGCTGACCTGTTCCAAAAGTTGTGCTTTGGCAGGCATCACGTTCTGAAGGTGGCACTAACTGTATGCCGCTGGCTTGAGCCATTTCAATCATGGCTATTTTTTGTTGTTCTAACCATCCCCATTTTGCCTGAACAGGTTTACCTAAGGGTCCAATTACGGTTTTTTCACGCCATTCACCTTTGCAGACTTCTAACACTGCTTCAAGTGTCCCTTCACCCCCATCTGCCATAGGGCATAGAATTGTTTCGGCCTCAGGAAAAACCTCTTGCCATGCTTGAGCAATTGCCTGCGCTACGCCCAAAGCCGACAGGCTGTCTTTAAAAGAATCTGGCGCAATCACAACCTTCATACGGTCTCTAAATCTGTTTTTTTCAATTAATTTATACTGCTTAAACCAATAAAAACCTACTTAAAATGACGTAAATTTCAGTTCATCGCACCATTTCTATTTGTGAAAAATATAAAGTTAATTATGTTTTTATCTGTAAAAAATAGATCTTTCTGAGGTTAAGGCATTGTTATTATTTAATTTAAATGATTTTTTAGATTTGGCTAAATTATTGTAATTATAAAAAATATGGCACATATTATAAGAACGATTGAGCCAGCTTTTAAAATATTGGGAATAGCATAAAAAGCGGACTCTACCCATAAGCTAGACAGCAGATAGCGTAGATATAACCATAATTAAATTGTGAATTTATTGCTTCTGTTGAATGTGTAAAAAGAAATAAGAGGATGACAAAGTGGATAATTCTGAAGAACAAAAGCATATACAAGAAAATAACGGCTTTGCGCGAATTGAACCCTACACTCATCCTGCTGGGGGATGGGGGGCACTACTCAGTGTCGCTCGAAATCTAAAACGACAAGATATTTTAAAAAAAGGTTCGATTACCTTACTCAATATTAACCAGCCTACAGGCTTTGATTGTCCGGGCTGCGCATGGCCTGAAAAGAAAAATGCTCATGCGTTTAATTTCTGTGAAAACGGAGCAAAAGCGGTTGCCTTTGAAGCAACCAGTAAAACAGTTACTCCTGAATATTTTGCAGGTCATACAGTCAGTTGGTTGTCCGAACAAAGTGATTTTTTTCTTGAAGACTTAGGGCGTTTAACCGATCCAGTTCGCTACGATGCGGCAACCGATAAATATGTAGCAATTTCATGGGATGAAGCATTTCAGATTATTGCTAAACATCTTCATGCGCTAGACAACCCAGACCAAGCTGCATTTTATACGTCTGGTCGCGCTAGCAACGAAGCGGCATTTCTATATCAACTGTTTGTGCGAAGCTTTGGTACAAATAACTTTCCAGATTGTTCGAACATGTGCCATGAAACGACAAGCGTTGGACTGCTTGATTCGATTGGTTTAGGAAAGGGCACAGTCACCCTAGAAGACTTTGATTTAGCCGATGCAATTTTTAGTTTTGGGCATAATCCCGGAACCAATCACCCACGTATGTTAGGTACTTTGCGTGAAGTGTCTAAACGTGGTGGCAACATTGTTGCGATTAACCCAATTAAAGAACGAGGACTTGAACGTTTCCAAGACCCACAAGCACCGCTTGAAATGATGACCAACGGCAGTACCCCAATTAGTCGTTATTATTTCCAACCTAAAATTGGTGGTGACTACGCACTGATGTTAGGAATTTTAAAGCACTTAAATCAGTGGGATAAAAAGGCGCTTGCTTCAGGTAAACCAAGTGTTTTTGACCGAAACTTTATTGCGGTCAATACCATTGGTTTTGATGAAATGATTGCTGAGGTTGAAAAAACTGAATGGGCAGATATTTATAAACATTCAGGTTTGTCTGCTGAACATTTAGAAAAACTAGCCAAACTCTTTTTAGAGTCTGAGCGTTCAATTTTTTGTTGGGGTATGGGAATTACCCAGCATCGCCACGGAACTGCCAATGTACATATGTTAGCGAATTTATTGTTGGCTCGTGGGCAAATTGGCAGGCCAGGTGCAGGGCTATGTCCAGTTCGTGGGCACAGTAATGTGCAAGGCGACCGAACCATGGGCATTAATGAACTACCTAGCCCTAAATTACTAGACAACATTGACCGCGTGTTTGGGATTAAATCCCCTAGAAAAAATGGACATGGTGTCGTCGAAACCATTAAAGCCATGGCTGAAGGCGAGGTCAAAGTCTTTATTGGTCTAGGCGGAAACTTTGCAGTTGCAACCCCTGATACACCGTATACCCAAGAAGCACTTAGAAAGTGTAATTTAACCGTTCATGTTGCAACTAAGTTAAATCGTAGCCATTTGGTTTGTGGTAAAGATGCACTCATTTTACCTTGTTTAGGGCGTACCGAAATTGATGAGCAACTTCATGGCCCGCAAGCAATTTCAGTCGAAGATTCGATGAGTAATATTCATTTATCGGCAGGGCGTAATACTCCAATTTCTGAAAATATTTTATCTGAGCCAGACATTGTGGCAAGAATGGCAGAGGCGGTGTTACCAGATAGTCAAATTAAATGGAAATGGTACATCGAAAGCTATGACCGTATTCGTGATTCAATTGCCGATGTTTTTGATGAATTCCATGATTTTAATTTACGGGTCTATGAACCAGGTGGATTCCATTTAGAGCATCCAGCCAATCAGCACATCTGGAATACAAAAAGTGGTAAAGCACAGTTTATGATTACGCCACTTAATGAAGTCTATGGCGATAAAGAAAATCAATATGCTGCTGCCTATACCGAGAGTAAAGTTTATACCTTAATGACGACTCGTTCTCACGATCAGTACAACACGACGCTATATGGTCTTGATGACCGTTACCGTGGGGTCTTTGGTCAACGCCGTGTATTGTTTATGAATCAGGCCGATATTGATGAAGCTGGCTTCGAAGCAAACCAGTGGGTCGATATTGAAAGTGTTTTCTCGGATGGCGTTAAACGTATTGTGCATAGTTTCCGAATTGTGCCTTACAACATTCCACGGGGCAGCTTAGCCGCTTACTATCCGGAAACCAATCCTTTAGTGGCTTTAAGCAGTCATGATAAATATGCCAAGATTCCGGCTTCAAAAAGTGTTCCTGTGATTTTGCATGCCGGTGATGCACCTGAACACTTTAATTTGGCAACAGCAGTTGACCCTGAAGATGCAGATAGAAAAGTAAGCAGCCTTTAAATCAAAGGTGATATTAGAAATGTAATTGAAACAGATGGCGCTCCCAAAAGGCGCCATTCCAATATAAAGGAAATTATTTTGACACCACATTCTTATGGAGTTGAAACATTACAAGTACAGCGGTTTAACAAAACCGAATCTGAAAGTGTTTTAGATAATATTGTTCAAGAGTATCCAATTGCTTTGGTATATAACGGTATTTCTCATGCAGTGATGATGGCAACACCTACTGATGTGAGTTTGTTTGCTAAAGGTTTTAGTCTGTCCGAAGGAATTTTAACAAGCTTAAAAGAACTGTATGCCATTGAGGTGCATCAAAGTGAATTAGGTATTGAAGTCGAAATGACGATTTCATCTAGAGCATTTGCCACATTAAAAGAACGTAGACGAATGATGGTTGGGCGTACGGGCTGTGGTTTATGTGGTATTGAGAGCTTAGAGCAATTTCATCTCGATGTTCCTAAAATTACCACCGAACCTTCTAAAGAATGGCTTGCGCAAATTCCGATGGCGATTGCTCATTTAAAGAATCGGCAAGAAATTACTGCTTTAACTGGAGGCGCTCATGCAGCAGCTTGGGTTGTTGACGGCCAAATTGTCGCTTTATTTGAAGATGTGGGACGTCACAATGCTTTAGACAAATTACTCGGTTATTTAGCACAAGAAAACTATGACACCAGTTTGGGTTTTGTTGTCATGACCAGTCGTGCAAGCTATGAATTAATTCGTAAATGCGCTCAGCTCAATATAGGTTTATTGGCTTCAATTTCAGCTCCAACCAGCATGGCTATTCGGCTGGCAAAAATATCGGGTCTAACTTTGGCTAGTTTTTGTCGTGGTGATGGCTTTGTTTTATATACCGAAGTATGAAGCCTTAAAATAACCATTAAATAAACTCTCATTTAAAGAATGATCAAAAAGATAGAAATTTACATTTCTATTTTTTCTAATTTTAAGCTAGGCATGAGTTTTATACTTTATTATCAGACTTCGGTAGGTCGGAGTGTGTCCCAGTGTCTTGGTTGCAGTCTCTAAAAGATTGGGCAAAACGTCTAAAAAAACAAATTATTATGTTGTGGTTTGCATCAAAGCACCCGCAAATGCCGTTGTTACCAAAAATTATTGCTATTGTAGCGGTAGCTTATGCCTTTAGTCCCATTGATTTAATTCCAGATTTTATTCCTGTTTTGGGTTTACTTGATGAAGCTTTAATTTTACCAATACTCATTTGGTTAGCCGTTCGCTTTACACCCAAACATGTCATTTTAGAGGCAGAACAACAAGCTGAAGAATGGCTTGAACAACAAGAACGCCGTCCTCAAAATTATTTGGTTGCTGTGTTGATTATTCTAGTTTGGATAACTTTGGCTGTGATGGCTTATTTCTATTTTGGCGGTGGTTTATAAGTTCTCAAGGTTCAAGATATAGAGTACTAATTTAAAGGCATTAACATTGTACTTTGCTACAACTCAAAGGATAATAACGTTTTTATAAGCTATGAGTTGCAGACAATGAAAATCGTCGCAGATGAAAATTTGGCATTTACCGATTACTTTTTTTCAGAGTTTGGCGATATTCAACACCATGCAGGGCGTACCTTAACTCATGCAGATGTAAAAGATGCTCAAGCTTTATTGGTTCGTTCGGTAACAGCAGTTAACGAGATTTTAATCCGAGACACTTCAATAAAATATGTAGGTAGTGCCACAATTGGTACCGATCATTTAGATATTTCAGCATTAGAAAAACAAGGAATTACGTGGGCAAATGCAGCAGGTTGTAATGCCCAAGCGGTTGCTGAATATGTCATTACTGCTTTATTGCATTTAGATGCTAACCTTTTAGAACAACAAGAAAAATTTACCCTAGGCATTGTTGGGCTTGGAAACGTGGGTAAACGTTTAGCATATATGGCTCAGTTGCTTGGCTGGCGTGTGATTGGCTTTGATCCATATGTACAGTTAGATTCAATTGAAAATGTAAGCTTAGAAACGCTCTTGCAACAAACGAATGCAATTTCAATTCATGTGCCTTTAACTAAAAATTGTGAGCATGCGACGTATCATCTTTTTGATGAGCAAGCTTTTGCAGCACTTCAACCTAATACAATTTTAATTAATAGTGCGCGTGGTCCAGTCGTTAAAGAAGCGGCTTTAATCGAAGATATTCAGCGTACCAAACGTAAAGTTGTGCTCGATGTATTTGAGCACGAACCAGTCATATCAGAAGAGCTTATAGATATGTTGGCTTTGGCAACACCGCATATTGCTGGTTATAGCCTCGAAGGGAAGGCCCGCGGTACGCAAATGATTTACGAAGCATTTTGCCAAAAGTTTGGATTCGCTATAAATAAGCGTTTCGAGACACAATTGCCTGCGTGCGAAGATTATTTTTCAGGTAATGATTTAAAGGCTGTGTTAAAGCAAAAATTAACTCAAATTTATGATATTGCTCAAGACGATGCCAACATACGTGCTTGTATTAAAGACGGCAAAGTAGAGCAAAAAGCATTTGATTTATTACGTAAGAACTATCCGCTGCGTCGCGAGTGGGCAGCACATGGAGGGCCGCAGGCATGAGTTTAAGTTATCAACCTACTTGTTCAATTGATGCCTTAAAAGCTCGTGCCAAGCTCTATACCCAAATCCGCCAGTTTTTTGCAGAACGTGGCGTCATGGAAGTTGAAACACCGATTGTTTCACAGGCAGGTGTCACCGATGTGCATTTAGCTTCTGTTCAAGCTTTGCGTCATATCAATGGCAAATTGCAAACTCAATATTTACAGACTTCACCTGAGTTTGCTATGAAACGGTTACTGGCGAGTGGCAGTGGGCCGATTTACCAGATTTGTAAGGTTTTTCGAGATGATGAACACGGGCGTAAACACAATAGTGAATTTACGATGCTTGAATGGTACCGCCCGAGTTTTGATCTAAAAGCTTTAATGCATGAAACCGCCGATTTATTGCAAAGCTGTTTGCAGCATCGTTTTGGTGAGGTTCGTCCGTTTATTCTAAGTTATAAACATGCCTTTCAGGACCGTTTAGACATTAACCCATTACAAGCAACGTTGAAGCAACTCAAAGATACTGCAAATCGTGTGGGCTTAAACCTTGATTTAGGTGATGACCGTTTAGCTTATATCGATTTGTTATTCTCGCATTTTGTTGAACCAAGTTTGGGGTTTGATGCACCTGTCTTTTTAACTGACTTTCCACCAGAAATGGCATCTTTGGCAAAGGTAAAACTTGATGAAGATGGGGAAGAGGTTGCTGCCCGTTTTGAGGTTTATATTGAAGGTTTAGAGCTGGCAAATGCCTATGACGAATTGCTTGATGCAGAGGTGTTACGTTCACGCTTTGAAGCAGACAATGCAGAGCGGGTTAAGCAAGGGTTGCATGTCATGCCTTTAGATGAACATCTATTAGCTGCTTTACCTCATATGCCAGAATGTTCAGGAATTGCTTTAGGGGTGGACCGTCTATTAATGGTTGCAATGGATCAGGTCAAAATTGAAAAAGTCATTACATTCCCAGCAGACATTGCTTAAAAACTAACAAATAAAAAAGCCACAATATTGTGGCTTTTTTATTTAGAGCTTATTCAATTTAAGCTTGTTGAATACCTGCAACAACCCAGTCTTGCTGAGAGCCAGCAGGTTTAACAAAGTGCCAGATTTCAGTAAATGGTTGTGGCAAGCTGTTTAAATCTTCACTCACATTACCTGTGAAGCGTACGCTCACAACGTATTGACCATTTTCAGTCGCACTGTCTACAACCATCGCATTCAGATTGCTAAACTCAGCAACGTCTTGGTCTTGGTTTTCCATGATGTCGTTATACATAGAAGTATAAAGTTCTGGTGTTAAGTAACGGCGAATTTCTTCAATGTTACTTGCAGTATTCATCGATTGGATGTGGTTAAAACGTTGACGTGCAATACGCAAGAACGCAGCTGGTTCACTACCGTCTGGAAGTTGGTTGCCATTGCTAGTTGTTACACCGCCAAAAGGAGCTTGAGTTGCAGCACCACCAGTCACAGACTGACCAAAGATGTTTGTATTATCCCCAGCATTACGTGGTGTCGCTTGTGGTGCAGCAGAACGGCCAAATGGGTTTTGACCGCCGTTGTTTGGTGCGTAAGGATTATTACCCGCTAATTTTTTTTTTGCGCCCAATTTGCGGAAAACAAAAAAGGCTAAAGCTGCTGCAAGTAATACCCAAATCCAGCCAGGAATTCCGCCTTTCTTCTCTTCTTGTGCTTGAGCAGCTTGGTCTGTTCCAGCTTGAGTTGCTTGATGTTCAGTTGATGTTGGTTTGTCATCAGCTAAAGCATTTGCTGCAACAGCACCTACGGCAGCACCAGCCACACCAGCTGCAACCATTGAACCAACGCCTGGACCAGATCTTTGAGGTGCAGTAGCAGGTTGTTGAGCAGGAGTCACTTGACGAGGTTGTTGATAAGACTGGCTTGAAGTAGTCGAGCGTGCCATACCGTGGCTTTTACCACCACCTGCACGTTTAGCTTCAGCAAGAGGCGAAATCGCTAAAGCAGCCATTAAAATACCGGTAATCAAGCCACGCTGGTGTACTTCCATAGGAAATTCCTGTTTAAAATTAAATTGTAATAGTATTTATGAAGGTATTTGCGCTAAATTTCAACTATAAAAGTATGTTTTTTTATGTCAATTCATCACTAAGTTGCATTGCTTCGGTCAATGCTTCATGCAGGCGGGCAACCGCAATGACTTGTACGCCTGGAATTGCTTTTTGCGGCGCATTACCTCTTGGTAAAATGACATATTTAAAGCCATGTTTTGCAGCTTCTTTTAAACGCTCTTGACCATTAGGGACTGGACGAATTTCACCCGAAAGACCAACTTCGCCAAAAACTGCAAGCTGCTGAGGTAAAGCTTTAGTACGTAAACTTGAAGCGCATGCTAACAAAACTGCTAAATCGGAACCTGTTTCGGTAATTTTTAAGCCACCCACAATATTGACATAGACGTCTTGCCCCGTGGTTTGGACACCGCCATGACGATGCATTACAGCAAGCAACATGTTTAAACGGTTTTGTTCAAGACCTAATGCGACACGTCGTGGTTGTCCTTGAGCATCGTCAACTAAAGCTTGTACTTCGACCAAAAGAGGACGAGTCCCTTCACGGCTAATCATGACAATTGAACCGGGGATCGCTTCATCATAACGACTCAAGAAAATGGCAGAAGGGTTAGCAACTTCACGTAACCCTTTATCTGTCATGGCAAATACACCAAGTTCATTGACCGCACCAAAACGGTTTTTAACAGCACGAATCATTCGATAGCGTGAGTCGGATTGACCTTCAAAGTAAAGTACACAATCCACCATGTGCTCTAAAACACGAGGGCCAGCAAGTGCACCTTCTTTGGTCACATGACCAACAAGAAATAGCGCCGTGCCACTATTTTTTGCATAACGTGTAAGTAATGCAGCAGATTCACGAATTTGAGAAACACCACCTGGTGCCGATTGAAGTGTTTCGGTGTAAAGCGTTTGAATAGAATCTAAAATAGCCACCGCAGGCTTTTCTTGTTCTAAAACCTCACAAATTCGTTCTACACAGGTTTCGGCCATGGCTTTTAATTTGTCAGTAGGCAAATCAAGACGTTGAGCACGAAGAGCAACCTGAGATAAAGATTCTTCACCCGTAATATAAAGTGCAGAGCTTTTCGCGCTTGCCATGTGGGTCGCTGTTTGTAACAGAATGGTCGATTTACCAATACCGGGGTCACCGCCGATTAGTACAACTGAACCAGTAACTAAGCCTCCGCCAAGTACACGATCAAATTCGCTAATCCCTGTCTGTAAGCGGGTTTCATGGGAAACTGAGACTTTATTGAGTGTTGTAATATTGGCAGCTTGGCCTGCATAGCCCCCAGTTTTGGGACGTGCTCGGTGTGCAGTGGTTGGTTCAACTCTGACTTCACTAAGACAATTCCATTCACCACACTCTGAACATTGACCTGCCCATTTAAGATGATCGGCACCACATTGTTCGCAACGGTAAACAGTTTTGACTTTGCTCATATTCGACTTCAGTTAAAAACTTCTTAATTAATAATAGAAACGGAGTATAACAAAACCAAAATAGAGAATCAGTTTTGAAGTGGAATACATTTTGCTTAATTTAAAATAACGAAAATATCAGGTCATTGTCATGTGTTAGATAATTTAAAAGATTAAGGTCGAGCAGGGGTATTTTTAATAAACAGATGAATGACTGAAATGAAATTGAATATTAGAAAAACGGTCAATTGAATCGTCTTTTTAATTTAAAAATCAGACAAGTTCAAGTCATGTTTTTAGACCGTAAAGTGCGTTGTATTGCTATGGGCTTGTGCGTATTATCAGATTTAATTGTATGTAGCTTGAAATCATCAGCAATACAGATAAAAATCGGTTAGCTGAAAAGTTATCAAAAAATATACATTTAAAAGATACCTGCAAATGGTGCGATATCGTCTTTTTGATTTTAGCTAACGGACTAAAAAAAATTACTGGAGTGTATTGATAAGATGTCGAATCAAAATCTGAGTGAGTCTCATGAACAAGGTGAGCTCCATCGTAGCCTCTCAAATCGGCATTTACAGCTGATCGCGATTGGCGGTGCAATTGGTACGGGATTGTTTATGGGATCAGGCAAAACAATTAGTCTTGCTGGCCCATCAATCTTATTCATTTATCTGATCATTGGTGTGATGGTGTTTTTTGTCATGCGTGCGCTTGGCGAATTACTTCTTTCAAATCTTGCCTATAAATCATTTATTGATTTCACAACAGATTTAATCGGCCCATGGGCAGGTTATTTTGTAGGCTGGACGTATTGGCTATGCTGGATCACAATTGGTATTGCCGATCTGTCTGCAATTATCTATTACTTACAATTCTTCAATAATGGTCTACCTTTCTCGCCTGTCGAAGGTGCCATGATCAGTGTTGCGGCCATCGTATTCATTATGGGCTTGAACTTGTTAACGGTTCGCCTGTTTGGTGAGTTGGAGTTTTGGTTTGCACTCATCAAAATTCTAGCAATTATTATTTTAATTGCTGTGGGTTTATGGATGATCTTTACGGGCTTTACCTCTACTACAGGTGAAGTTGCTTCATTTACTCATCTTTGGGCTAATGGTGGTTTCTTCCCAACAGGGGTGCATGGTTTCTTAGCAGGCTTCCAGATTGCGATCTTTGCTTTCGTTGGTGTAGAGCTGGTTGGAACAACGGCTGCGGAAACTAAAGATCCTGAACGTAATTTGCCTAAAGCAATTAACTCAATTCCAATTCGTATCATTATTTTCTATGTGTTCGCATTAATTATTGTAATGTCAGTAACACCATGGAATCGAATTGATCCAGCCATCAGTCCATTTGTAAATTTGTTTAGTCAAGCAGGTGTTGCAGCAGCAGCAATCTTGATGAACTTAGTCGTATTGTCATCAGTGATGTCATCAATGAACAGTGGCGTGTTTTCAACAAGTCGTATGTTATTTGGTCTATCACGTGAAGACCAAGGACCTAAAGCTTTTGGTAAATTGAACAAACGTGCAGTACCTGCAAATGCATTGTATTTCTCTGCTGCGTGTTTATTGTTAGGTGCGGCTTTACAGTATTTTGTTCCAAATACCGTTGAGGCGTTTACGCTTGCAACAACACTTTCAACGATTCTGTTCATTTGTGTGTGGTTGTTAATTATCTGGAGTTACATCCGCTATTACACTACGCGTCCTGAACTACATGCAAAATCAACATTTAAATTGCCAGGTGGCTTATTTACGTGTTGGATCACCATTATTTTCTTTGTTGGCATGATTTACGTGTTGTCTTTAGAGCCAGATACGTTTAAAGCGCTTAAAGTCAGTCCAATCTGGTTTATTATCTTGCTCATTGGTTATTTCTTCTTCTATAAACCACGCAATAAAAAATAATTAAACTTATTTGGTTATGACTAAACGCCAGCTGAAAAGCTGGCGTTTTTTATGCATATTGTTTTTCTCTTTAAGTTTACTCTTTAGCCGCTTGCATGATCACGGTATACTGCATCGAATTGTTTAAATCAGGTGCTCAGATGCGTCGTGTCATTTGCCTCATCAGTTTATTGAGCAGCAGTGTTTTGCTTAGTGCTTGTGGTCAGTCAGGAGTATTACAACTGCCTTCTGATCCAAATTATGACAAACGTGCAAAATACTTGCTCTATCGTAATAAAGAACCAAAACAAGTTGTGCAAAACGATGAAAAGGCTGATCAGTCAGTTGAATCATCATCAGCTCCAACCCAAACAACATCACCTTAAGCTTTGAAATAAGGACACATTCATGAGTTTCACCCGCATTAATGGAGTATTGCACGCAGAGCAATGTTCTCTGGAGCAGCTTGCGCAGCAATTTGGCACGCCGTTGTATGTTTATTCAAAAACAGCTTTTGAAAAACATTATCTAGATATGGATCGTGCTTTTGACTTTATTGATCATCAAATCTGTTTTGCGGTGAAATCTAACTCAAATTTGGCTGTTCTTAATGTATTGGCAAAACTTGGTGCGGGTTTTGATATCGTATCTGGTGGTGAGCTTGCACGTGTTTTAAAAGCGGGCGGGGATGCATCTAAAATTGTTTTTTCGGGTTTAGGCAAAACTGAAGTTGATATTGAAACATCATTAAATGCGGGTATTGCCTGCTTTAATGTAGAGTCATACGCAGAACTAGACCGCCTTCAAAAAGTTGCGGCTCGTTTGGGTAAGAAAGCTCCGATTTCTTTACGTGTAAATCCTGATGTAGATGCAAAAACACATCCTTATATTTCAACAGGTCTTAAAGAAAATAAATTTGGTATTCCAAGTGATACCGTTTATGAAACTTATCAATATGCTGCATCTTTACCCAACCTTGAGATTATTGGAATTGACTGCCACATCGGTTCGCAATTAACCGAGACTAAGCCATTTGTTGATGCTTTAGATCGTGTCATGTTGATGATTGATGAATTAAAAAAACTTGGCATCAATCTTAAACATATTGATATTGGTGGTGGTTTAGGGGTTTGTTATAAAGATGAGACACCGCCAAGTGTTGAAGAATATGCCAACTCAATGAAACCTGCTTTAGAAAAGTTAGGTCTTAAGGTTTATATGGAACCGGGCCGTAGCATTAGTGCAAATGCAGGTGTACTTTTAACAAAAGTTGATTTGCTTAAACCAACGAGCCACCGTAACTTTGCCATTATTGATGCTGCAATGAATGATTTGATTCGCCCTGCATTATATGAAGCGTGGATGGATATCCAACCTGTGGTACCAAGTTCAGATACTGAAGAAAAAACTTGGGATCTCGTTGGTGCAATCTGTGAGACAGGTGACTTCATTGGTAAAGATCGTTCATTGGCTTTAAAAGAAAATGACTTGTTAGCTGTTCTCGGTGCTGGTGCTTATGGTTTTGTAATGAGTTCAAATTACAATACACGTGGACGTGCCGCAGAAGTGATGGTGTCAGGCGATAAAGCTCATTTGATTCGTGAGCGTGAAACAGTTGAATCCCTTTGGGAAAAAGAACGTTTATTGCCTGAGGAGTAAATGAGATGTTATTAGAATTTACTAAAATGCATGGCTTAGGCAATGACTTTATGGTGGTTGATCTGATTAGCCAACGTGCTTATTTAGATACAGAAACAATTCAACGCTTAGCTGACCGTCATTTTGGTATTGGTTTTGATCAGCTATTGATTGTTGAACCACCAGATTTACCAGAAGCAGATTTTAAATATCGTATTTTTAATGCTGATGGTTCTGAAGTTGAACAGTGTGGTAACGGTGTCCGTTGTTTTGCTCGTTTTGTACATGAGCGTCATTTAACAAGCAAAACCAATATTACTGTTCAAACCAAAGCAGGTATTGTAAAGCCAGAACTGGGGCAGAATGGTTGGGTACGCGTGAATATGGGCTACCCGAAATTTTTACCAAATGAAATTCCATTTGTTGCTGAACAACCGGAAGCTTTATATACACTTGAGTTAGCCAACGACCAAAACATTAGTATTGATGTAGTCAATATGGGAAATCCTCACGCTGTAACTATTGTTCCAGATGTACTCACAGCAGATGTCGCTGGCATTGGCCCACAAGTTGAGTCACATAAACGTTTTCCTGAGCGTGTTAATGCTGGTTTTATGCAAGTAATTGATGAAAACCATGTGCGCCTTCGTGTATTTGAACGTGGTGTAGGTGAAACACTTGCATGTGGTACAGGTGCTTGTGCTGCTGCAGTCAGTGGTATGCGCCGTGGCTTACTTGCTAATTCTGTAGAAGTTGAATTGGCTGGTGGTAAGCTACAAATCGAATGGCAAGAAGGCGATGTGGTCTGGATGACTGGTCCAACAACCCATGTGTATGATGGGCGTTTGGATTTACGTTATTTCCAAGGCTAATAGCGTTACCTAAATAGAAGCCTCTTTTCATCAACTAAACTGATAAAAGAGGCTTTCTTTTATATGTACAATAATATTTGATTTAACTACTTTATAAGAAATATGAATAATTTAATTTTCTTACCTGGTGCATCAGGCAGTACGACTTTTTGGCATCCCTTAATTGAAAAACTACCTCAGCAGTATCATACAAAAATTATTGGTTATCCTGGCTTTGGAGATACACCAGAATCTGTAGAGGTCAAAAATTTTGAAGACTTAACAAACTATGTTCTTAATCAAATTAATGATGAGTCTGTAATTATTGCTCAATCTATGGGAGGAATTTTTGCTGTTGCCGCAGCGTTGCAAAAACCTCAACTGGTTAAAGGGCTGGTCTTGATTGCAACTTCCGGTGGAATTGATCTCTCTGCATTTAATATTCAAGATTGGCGTGAAGCATATCGCCAAGCCTTTTTAAAATATCCAGATTGGTTTGTTACTACCAATATTAACTATGAAGAATTTTTGTCAGATATAAGCGTCGAAACTTTACTAATTTGGGGCGACCAAGATCCAGTGAGTCCAGTTGAAGTGGGGACATACTTAAATCAGATATTTAAACGTTCAACATTGCATATTGTTAAAGGGGGAGATCATCAGTTGGCAGAAAAATATACAGATGAAGTTGCAATCCAAATAAAAGATTATTTAAAAAAGCCGAAGTAACTCTTTAAGTTATATTAAGCATGCTAGGTGCCAGCACGCTTTTTAGATTTACTTTTTGCTCAAAGCCAATTTCAAAGCAAACAACACAAAAATACTGCCTGTAATACGGTCCATATATTTCACAAATTTAGGTTGCTTTAGATAACGTGACAGTGGTTGCATGGCCAAAATTAATAGAGTTGACCATAACATTCCAATTACTACATGAATCATCACAAGCCCCATGACCCAAGTGACAGCCGATGCTTGTGGTGGAATAAATTGGGGAAGAAATGAAATATAAAAAATGCCGACTTTAGGATTAAGTAAATTACCCAAGAAACCTTTAATGAACCAATTTTGTGAAGTGGGTATATTTGAATTACTACCTTGCATATCTGCAAGTTGACTACGCGGTTTTAAAATCATATTCAAACCCAGCCATGCAAGATAAGCGGCCCCCATCCATTTCAATATATTAAAAGCCAAATCAGAAGCCATGAGCAAAGCACCCAGACCACAAGCAACTACAATTCCCCACGCGATACAACCAAGGCTAATACCTACTGCTGCTTGGAATGCTTTGGATTTACCTTCAAGTGTAGCGGTACGAATAATTAAAGTCGTATCTAGACCTGGTGTAAGGGTAAGTAAGGTAATCGCAATTAAGTAAGGAATGAGTATGGTGGTCATAGCAGCAAGGTTTCGACAAATACTTGAGCTAAAGTGTAATACATATATAAGGTAGTTAGCTGTTATGCTGTAAGATCTCAATTTTCCTGATCAACTACTTTTGGTACACTGAAAAAAATAAAATGAGCAAATAAATGGAGAGCAATTTGGATTTTGCATTACAACTGCTCTCAATGTGGTTAAAAGAAAGAAAAATTCAGAACCAGTCTGAGCACACGATTACGGCTTATGAAAGAGATGTTAAAAGCTTTCTTGAGTTTTGTGATCTCAAACAAATTGATTTAAGAAATGTTGAAGCTTCAGATTTACGTGAATATTTGGCCCAGCGTGTTGAGCAGGACCAGTTAAGTTCAAGCAGTATGCAGCGTCATCTCACTTCCATTCGCCAGTTCATGAAATGGGCAGAACAGGGAAAATATTTAGAAATTAATCCTACTGATGATTTTAAGCTCAAACGTCAGCCTAGACCTTTGCCCGGTATGATCGACATAGAAACGGTTAATCAGATTTTAGATCAACCTATGCCTGAAAAACCGGTTGATCAGCAACTGTGGTTACGTGATAAAGCCATGCTCGAGTTACTTTACTCAAGTGGTTTGCGTCTGGCTGAACTGCAAGGTTTAACAATTAAAGATATAGATTTTAACCGTCAACTGGTACGTATTACGGGTAAAGGAAATAAAACCCGTATTGTACCGTTTGGAAAAAAGGCGAAAGAAAGCCTATTGAATTGGCTAAAAATTTACAAAATCTGGAAAGGCCATTTTGATCAAAATGCTTTTGTTTTTATTTCTCAAAGAGGTGGCGTGTTAACCCCACGACAAATCGAAAAACGTGTAAAGCTTCAGGCGCAAAGAGCCAGTGTAAATGTGGATTTACATCCTCACTTATTGCGGCATTGTTTTGCTAGCCACATGTTATCAAGTAGTGGTGATTTACGCTCAGTTCAAGAAATGTTGGGACATAGTAATTTGTCTACAACACAAATTTATACGCATATTGATTTTGATCATTTGGCACAAGTCTATGATCGAGCTCATCCGAGAGCACAAAAGAATGAACACTAAAGAACGTTTGATTTTATCACTTGATCAAAATGCATTTGGACAATGTAGTATTTTTATTGAGACAATTTTGCAGGAATATCAAACTATTATTGATGCCGATTATCAAGGATACTTAAATCACTGTAAACGTGTTGCCGCATGTTGTTTAATATTAAGCCAAGATAGTCGTGAAGATACTATACGTAAAATAGCGATTGCAGTTGCCTTTCATGATATTGGGATATGGACAAGTAAAACAATTGATTATTTAGAGCCATCCGTCAAAGTGATGTTAAGTTATCTTACTTTGCATCGGTTATTAGATTGGCAAATAGAAATAACATTGATGATTACAGAGCATCATAAATTAACAAGGACAAAGTGTTCAGAATATCCATTGGTTGAATATTTTAGACAAGCTGATTATGCAGATTTTTCTTTAGGCTTATTGCGTTCAAATATTCCAAGAAGCGAGTTTAAAAAGTTAACGAGTCAATATCCAAACGCTGGATTCCATAAAACTCTAGTTTGTTTAGGGCTAAAACGTTTTTTACAAAAGCCTTGGAGTCCATTGCCTATGTTTAAATGGTAGTTTAATCTTTTGTTTTTAATAGAAATATATGCTGAAAAGATAAGTTGGTAATAGTCGATTACTTTTTATTTTTTTCAACATTTATTTTATGTATGTTCTTACTTTATTGCCAGTTTTTCAGAGTACTTTAAGTACTTTCATTGGGTGAGAAAATGATGTTTTTGTTGTTTTTCTCCTCACTAGAATTAGAGGGTTTTAAGCTGCCGTATTTTTTAAAATATCAAGAAATTCAAGGTTTAAAATTTGTTTAGCTTATTTGCTAAATTCATTGAGTGAATAAGCAATTTGAATTAGTGAACTGGGCATTTCATCTTTTTTATAGCAGTAGCGAAAATTGTGACTTGACCGAAATGCCAAACACATTGCAAGATAGGGTACCTAAAAAATTTTAATTGAAGAGTTAATATACTTTTCTCAACATTTACTTTTGCTAGAACAGCCGAGGATTACATGAAGGCTCTTGTTGCTGTAAAACGCGTGGTTGATGCCAACGTCAAAGTTCGTGTTAAGCCGGACAATAGTGGGGTTGACCTTACTAACGTTAAAATGTCAATTAACCCATTTTGTGAAATCGCAGTGGAAGAAGCGGTTCGCTTAAAAGAAAAAGGAACAGTATCAGAAATCGTTGTTGTTTCTGTTGGTCCTAAAGAAGCTCAAGAACAAATCCGTTCTGCAATGGCTTTGGGTGCAGACCGCGGTATTTTGGTTGAAACCACTCATGAAATTGGCGCTTTAGAAGTTGCTAAAATTTTAAAAGGTGTTGTTGATGCTGAAAAACCAGAACTTATCCTTCTTGGTAAACAAGCAATTGATGATGACTCTAACCAGGTAGGTCAAATGCTTGGCGCATTATTAGGTGCGGGTCAAGGTACATTCGCTTCTGAAGTGAAAGTTGATGGCGGCAAAGTACAAGTAACTCGTGAAGTTGACGGTGGTTTACAAACTGTTGAACTGGCACTTCCTGCAATCATTACAACTGACTTGCGTTTGAACGAGCCACGTTATGCAGCATTGCCTAACATCATGAAAGCTCGTAAGAAGCCACTTGATACTAAATCTCCTGCTGATTATGGCGTTACAGCTGGTACTAAGCTTAAAACTGTTAAAGTTGAAGCTCCAGCAGAACGTAAAGCTGGCGTACAAGTGAAATCTGTAGATGAGCTTGTTGAAAAATTGAAAAATGAAGCGAAAGTGATCTAATACGGAAGGATAAAATCATGAGTATTTTAGTTATCGCTGACCACAACAACCAAGTACTTAACGGTGCTACTTTAAACGTTGTTGCTGCAGCACAAAAAATCGGTGGTGATATTACTGTATTAGTTGCTGGTTCTGGTGCTCAGGCAGTTGCTGATGCTGCTGCTAAAGTTGCTGGTGTAAGCAAGGTTTTACTTGCTGACAACGCAGCTTATGCAAACCAGTTAGCTGAAAACGTAGCTGCTTTAGTTGCTGATTTGGCTAAAGGTTACAAATACGTATTAGCTGCTTCTACAACAACTGGTAAGAACATTCTTCCACGCGTTGCAGCTCTTCTTGATGTAAGCATGATCACAGACATTATTTCTGTTGAATCTGCTAACACATTCAAGCGTCCGATCTATGCAGGTAATGCGATTGCTACTGTTCAATCTGACGAAGCAATCATTGTGGGTACAGTTCGTGGTACAGCATTTGATCCAGTAGCTGCTGAAGGTGGTTCTGCTACTGTTGAAGCAGTAAGTGAAGCGAAAGATGCAGGTATTTCTAATTTTGTATCTGAAGAAATCGTTAAACTTGACCGTCCTGAATTGACAGCTGCTCGCATTGTTGTTTCTGGTGGTCGTGGTGTAGGTTCTGGTGAGAACTACCATAAAGTACTTGATCCATTAGCTGACAAGCTTGGTGCAGCACAAGGTGCTTCACGTGCGGCAGTTGATGCAGGCTTCGTACCTAACGACTTCCAGGTTGGACAAACTGGTAAGATCGTTGCACCTGACCTTTATGTTGCTGTAGGTATTTCTGGTGCAATCCAGCATTTAGCTGGTATGAAAGATTCTAAAGTTATTGTTGCAATCAACAAAGACGAAGAAGCGCCAATCAACAGTGTTGCTGACTACTGGTTAGTTGGTGATTTGAACACTGTAGTACCAGAGTTGGTATCTAAACTTTAATCTTTACTGGTTAAAGTCAAAAACCCTTAGTTTTTACTAAGGGTTTTTTTATTGTAGAGATGGATGTTAAAGACTAAATGGGATTTGTTATCTCATTTTAGGTTTGATTTTTATAGAATAAAAATCACATAGTTTTAATAAGGTGAACCTATGCTCATTACAGCGATATGATAAGAATAATATGCAATTAAATTATACAAATATCACCAGATTGACCATGTAGATTCCGTACATTCCAAAGCGCTTTTGTGCTATACTATACAGCTATATTTTTTTCGACTTTAGTTCAGTTTTCGGAACTAAATTTTTTGCAAGATCAAGACATATAAGCAGATGGAAATTTCTATCTGTAAGAAGGAGTATGCATGAGCGTATCGGAAATCCGACCGATTGCCATTGAGGATGAACTCAAGCATTCATATTTAGATTACGCGATGAGTGTAATCGTATCTCGTGCATTGCCGGATGTGAGAGACGGTCTAAAACCTGTTCACCGTCGTGTGCTATTTGCCATGCACGAATTGGGCAATGACTATAACAAAGCCTACAAGAAATCTGCACGTGTTGTTGGGGACGTAATCGGTAAATATCACCCTCATGGTGACTCAGCTGTTTATGAAACCATTGTACGTATGGCTCAGGACTTTAGCTTACGTTATTTATTGGTAGATGGTCAGGGTAACTTCGGTTCGATTGATGGCGATAGCGCAGCTGCAATGCGTTATACCGAAGTCCGTATGACAAAGTTAGCGCACGAACTTCTTGCAGATCTAGAAAAAGACACTGTTGACTGGGAAGATAACTACGACGGATCTGAGCGTATTCCTCAGGTGGTTCCGACACGTGTTCCAAACTTGCTAATTAATGGTGCTGCCGGTATTGCTGTTGGTATGGCAACAAACATGGCACCACACAACATGACAGAAGTTGTGAATGCATGTTTAGCCTATGCCGACAATCCGAATATCTCGATTGAAGGATTGATGGAATATATTACTGGTCCTGATTTCCCTACAGGCGGTATTATTTACGGTAAATCAGGTATTGTTGATGCTTACCGTACAGGTAAAGGCCGACTACACATTCGTGGTAAGTACCATTTTGAAGAAGATGAAAAGACAGGTCGTATAACCATCGTCTTTACTGAAATTCCATATCAAGTTAACAAAGCAAGAGTTATTGAGCGTATTGCCGAGTTAGTTAAAGAGAAAAAACTTGAAGGTATTTCAGAGCTTCGTGATGAGTCTGATAAAGACGGTATGCGTATTGCGATTGACTTGAAACGCGGTGAAAACGCAGAAGTCATTGTAAATAACTTATTCTTAAATACACAGCTTGAAAACTCATTCAGCATCAACATGGTTTGTCTTGATAATGGACAACCAAAATTGATGAATCTGAAAGATATTATTGCGGCATTTATTCGTCACCGCCAAGAAGTAGTGACACGCCGTACCATGTTCGAATTGCGTAAAGCACGTGAACGTGGTCATATCTTGGAAGGCTTAACCGTTGCCTTAGCCAATATTGATGAAATTATCGAAACCATTAAAACTTCTGCTAACCCAGCTGAAGCGCGTGAGCGTTTACTAGCAGGTGAGTGGGCTGGTGGTGGTGTTGTTTCTTTGCTCGAAAAAGCTGGCGCTATTTCTGTTCGCCCAGATGAAATCGAAGGTGAAAACCCAGATCGTCCATTTGGCTTATCTGACTCGATTTATCGTCTATCTCCAACGCAAGTAGGTGCAATTTTAGAGTTGCGTTTACATCGTTTAACGGGTCTTGAGCAAGATAAATTACATGCTGAATATACTGAAATTTTAGGTCAAATTGCTGAACTTACTGCAATTCTTAATGATTTCAATTTATTGATGGCTGTGATTCGTGAAGAATTAGCACAAGTTTTACAACAGTATGGTGATGGACGTCGTACGGAAATTATTGAATCGCGTATTGATTTTAGTCGTGAAGATTTAATTCCAGAAGAACAAGTTGTATTAACAGTTTCACAAACAGGCTACGCAAAAACGCAACCACTTTCTGACTATCAGGCTCAGCGCCGTGGTGGACGTGGTAAGTCTGCAACTTCAATGAAGAGTGATGACTTTATTCAACATCTCATTGTAGCTTCAAACCATGCGACTGTGTTGTGTTTTACTAACGTAGGTAAAGTATATCGCCTTCGCGTATTTGAAGTGCCTCAAGCATCACGTGGTGCAAAAGGCCGCCCGATTATAAACTTGTTACCTTTAGATGCGAATGAAACAGTAACTGCGATCTTGCCGTTAACAGAGTTCCTAGAAAACCATTACGTATTTATGGCAACAGCTTCAGGTACAGTTAAACGTGTTGATTTAGAGCAGTTCTCTAACATTCGTTCAAATGGCTTACGTGCAATTGAACTTAATGAAGAGGATACCTTAATTGGTGTTGCGATTACTGATGGTAATCAGCAAATCATGTTGTTCTCAAATGAAGGTAAGGCAATTCGTTTTGCTGAAACCGATGTGCGTTCAATGGGTCGTACTGCTAAAGGCGTCCGCGGTATGCGCGTTAGCATTGCAAGCAACACTTTAAGTGAAGAAGATGCAGAAATTGAAAATGATGAATCTGATGATAATGAAGATTCAGCAGAGTTAAGTGTAGTAAGTCGCATCGTATCACTTGTTGTTGTTCCTGAAACGGGTGAAGTGCTGTGTGCGAGTGCGAATGGTTATGGTAAACGTACTCCTGTAAATGACTTCCCAACCAAAAAACGTGGTGGTAAGGGTGTTATTGCAATTAAGACAAGTGAACGTAATGGTGAGCTTGTGGGTGCGGTATCTATTGATGAAAGCAAAGAACTGTTGCTTATTTCTGATGGTGGTACATTAGTTCGTACTCGCGCGGCAGAAGTTGCAATGACTGGTCGTAATGCACAAGGTGTACGTCTAATTCGTTTAAGCGAAGAAGAAACCTTGGTGGGTGTTGTGTCTATTGAAGCGGTTGAAGATGAAGAAGAGTTTCTCGAAGGAGAAGTGGATACTTCAGAATTAGATACCGAAGATGCAGTGTCTACGAATGACGATGCATCAGAAGAGTAAGTAGAAATTAAATAAAAAAGGAAGCGTAAGCTTCCTTTTTTATTGGCGGTTTATTTGGAGCTATGAAAGATAAATACATCATAATTTCGATAATGTAATGTTTTAACAGAGGGATCTTTAGTCGCAAAATTATTGGGTTGACTTACCACAATCAAATCTTGCTTTTGCGTTAAAGCATCTTGAAGCTGTTGCTCACTCCATAAGTATTTTTTGCGTTGTGGTTCAAACAACAAACCATCTTTAATTTCTAAAGAGGCACTATCTGAATGCACCGCATCCCATTGGTTTACAATATATGCAGGCTGTTTTAGTTGTAAAAGAAATGGAACATCATAGAAATAATAATTGTAGAAAACTATTTTTGTTGATGGTGTCATATATTCAGCAAAACTCGTTTGTCCCACATTATTTTTGGTATCTAAAATACGAACGGCAAATGGGACTGAACTACACAGAACAATTAAACTAATAAAAATATAGTTCAAATAGTTTAATTTCTGATTTTTATATAACCAGACTAAAGCCAATGGAAGCACAATTAATAGAGCACCAATTGTATAAATGAATAGGGCTTGGTTTTGGAAAAAGGGTTGATGTGCACGAATGAAATGCGGTGTAGCAGCAATACCTATTCCGACAAGCATAATAAATATAGGTAGACCCCAAACCTGTAATTTGGTTTTGTAGTCGCTTTCAATCACTTGATTGATAACAAGAGCCAAGAAAACAGCAAGTGGGGGCACAGCCGGTAGAATATAGCCAGCTAGCTTAGACGGAGGAATAGAGAAGAAAACTGTGACAGAAATAAACCACCATATAAGCAGAGCAAGTAAAGTGGATTGTTTGTAATTTTGAAATACGGCTTTAATAGATTCAAATCTACTCGCAAAAATCCATGGTAAGAAACTGACAAATAAAATAAGCAGATAGAAGCACCATGGTTGCTTATTATTAAACTCTTTTGAACTAAATCGGTTAAATTGCTGGTCTATAAAGAAATAATGTAAAAATTGAGGATATTTAAGTTGAACTGCATATAGCCATGGACTAACCAGTAATATAAATAAAAGAATAGCAAAAGGGTTAAGCAATGAAGGAATTTTTTTCCATTGTTTAGTGTAGAGCAACCATGGTAAGAGAATCATACCGGGAATTAATACACCAATCAGGCCTTTACTTAAAAATGCTGCTGCACCCGCAAAATACCCTAAAAACAAAATAGATTTACGTGCTGAAATTGTGAAATCAACAAAACATAAAACACTTACTGTAATCCATGAACCTAGGAGTAGATCATGGTTAATATATTCGCTACTGCCAAAAAACAGTAAATTGGTGCCTAAAATAATGGCTGTAAGCTGTGCTACACGTTCTGAAATATGCTTTCTAACAAATAAGAATAGGCTGACTAGCATGAGTGTAGCTGCTAATACTGGAACTAATCTCAACACCCAAATATGCATACCGAAAAGTTCCATAAATATAGAACTTAACCAGTGTAATAAAGGGGGTTTATGCATAAATGGCAAGCTATTGATACGGGGAATTAACCAATCGCCCGATTCAAACATAGATCGACTAATGTCTCCGTAGCGTCCTTCATCTGGTACAGAGAGAGGTCGTATCCAAGACAAAACAAACAGCCAAATCGGTAAAAATATTAATAAGAATTTGGAACTACGAAGCCATTGCTGCATACATAATCCTTAATGTTGAAATGCAAAAAAGCGGTTAAGCAAGAAAGTCACAATTGAAGTCAGGACAATAGCCACACAAACCAAAGTTGAAACTGGGGCGCTGAAATACAGATTAGAAAGTAAGAGAAAGCTCTCGTTGAATAAAAAACCTAATCCAGCGACTAAAGTAAATTTTGGTAATGTTTGTCGATGAGCAATATGCTGTGCTTTAAAAGTAAAAATACGATGCCCAAAATAGCTCACCCAATAGGCAAGTAGAAAGGCAATTAAATTTGCATACTGCAATGCAATGTTTCGTTTAAACAAGAGCATGACAATACTATAGTGCGTAAGCGCCGCTGCGGCCCCAGTAGTGGTAAACCGCGCGAGCTGAAAAATATGAGGAAACATTAGAAACTAGAGAACGTATTTTTTGGTTGGGTGATAGCGTGTTCTTGCTTAATATGAGAATGTTCGGTTGAAACAATATATTTTGGTCGATTTTTAACTTCGGCATAAATTCGACCAATGTATTCACCTAAAATTCCAATGAATAACAATTGAATGCCACCTAATAAAGTCATGCCTGCTGCAAGTGTTGCCCAACCAGGTACAGAAATTCCTTCAATTAAGGTTTTAATAATGATCCAAACACCATAACTCATAGCGCCTAAAGCCAATAGGGCACCTAAATAAATACAAATCCGCAAAGGTAAATCTGAAAACCCAGTTAAACCAGACATAGCCAGATTAAATAACGCCTTCACATTAAAACTAGAACGGCCATGTTGACGATCTTGCTCGGAAAAATTGATCCCGATACTTTTAAAACCTACCCATGCATAAAGGCCTTTCATGTAGCGATTTTTTTCAGGTAATTGTTTAATCGCTTCAACAACTTTTGCATCGAGAAGCCTGAAATCACCAGCATTTTCAGGAATATCAATAGGAGAGCTTAAGTTTAATATACGATAGTAACCTTGGGTTAAGGTCCGTTTTAGCCATGATTCAGTGGTACGATTACGAATGCCATAGACCATGTCATAACCATTTTTCCAGAGGTTAATCATAGTTGGAATTGCTTCAAAAGGATGTTGAAAGTCAGCATCAATCAGCAGGGCGACTTCTCCTGTAACATGATCTAAACCCGCGCTTAAAGCAGCTTCCTTACCAAAATTTCGTGATAATTCCAGCACAACTAAAGGATAATCTTCAATCATCGTTTGCAAGATCGGAATAGTATCGTCCTTGCTTCCATCATCGACTACTATGATTTCATAGCTAAGATTTTGTTGTTTTAAGCTGTTTGCCAAAGCTGGAATAAATGTCTTTAAATTCTCTGCTTCGTTATAAGCGGGAACAACGCAGGATAAAAAAGGTTTTGTGCTCATTGCATTGCCCCTAGTCTGGTAAGTTGGATGCCATTTTTTTGGCAATCAAGAGGGAACTGATCAGAACAAAAATATTGGTATTCTTGGATGCGTGCATGCTGGATCGGATCTTGCTCACTTGGTGTAGAAAGTGAGGGATGGCACATAATCAGTAAGTGATCTTTTGCTTGAGCAAGCCAATATTGATTCAGTTCGGCATAATCAGTTTGTTTAAAGTCATAGATACCAGCGAAATATTCATTTTGGCTAAACTGGTAGCTTTGACATGCTTTTGCTAAGGCATTTGATCCAAGTGCAGAAAGCATATGAGTTTTAAAACGATAATGAGGTAGATAAATTGGATGTTGTAAATTACGTATCCAACCAGTGAAATTTTTCTCTTTTAAAAGTTGCAGCAAAATATCCCGTATAAATGGAAATTGATGAATATGTTGGTGTCCATCAATAAAATCGGGTTGCTTTCCCATGACTGAAACAAACGCATCCCATTGTTCTTCAATACACTGGGTAATTAATTCACGATTAAGATTTGATGACCATGCACGAAGCATAAGTGCAGGTAATGAAAAAACTGTATTACCTGAATTGAATGCATGGGTAAAATTCAAATGTAAACCAATATCAATTTGATTCGAAAAAGGTTTAAGTTTGGCAGCAGCAGTTTCCCATAGTTCAGATTGGGTCATACATGAGGTCGCTTGAAGTGCACCTCTTTCAATTAACTGAATAATTGCATTAGATATCTCTGCATTCATTGCAAAGTCATCTGCGCAATAACATACCTTTGCCATATAAAATTCCGTCATAGAGCAGGGTAGTAGAGTTACCCTTTTAGGCTGCTGAAAAACTAAACAGTTTTACTATGTAGAAATTTCCTTAATTTCAACTTAAAGTTTTTTTAAGGTTTTATGACAATTGTTACCAATTAATAATTTGAATTTATTAGTTTTTTTATATTTTTATGGTCAATAGTTTTTAAGAAATGACTTTTAACTATAAGATTTTATAGTAAATAAAAATATAATTTATGCTCCAAGTTTAGAAAACTCTTCACTTGGATGCTTTTAAACGTGAATATGCCCAGATTAAAAAAATAAGGCCGATTGTCGCAAGAAAAATCAGTTTTGGTATAACTGTGGCTAAAGGAACACCCATCTGGTTAAGTTGCACAAACATTTGTACCCCATGTGTTGATGGTAAACACCATGCAAACCATTGTAACCACTCAGGCATTGCTTGATGAGGCCATGCAGCTCCGGTTAATAGGAATAGGGGAACAGAGCTAAACACAATAATATGTCCAGCACGTTCTGGCATATCTAAAAGTGAGCCAATCAGCATGCCTAATCCAATCACACAACTAATAAAAATAGGAACGGCGACTAGCAAACCAGTAAAGTTTCCACCGTGTGGATAGTCGTTTAACCACAAGGTAAAACCGAAGAGATAAAAACACCCTAAACAGCCAATGGTAAATATACTTGCGAAAATTCCAGCAAAGCGAACACCTGTAATTTTTTGGTGTTGTTCACGGTAGCTTGCAATTAGCATCGCTAAACCTAGCACAATCGTTTGATGGATAATTAAACCTGCAACAGCTGGAAAAATATAACTTCCATATCCTGAAAGCGGGTTAAATAAAGGGACTTGATGAATAGAAAGGGCCGGTTGGAAATGTGTGCGCTCTCCAAATCTTTCAATATATTCTTTTAATGTGGCTTCAATGGATGTGGCTAAACCTAAACCAATTTCTTTAGTTTTTAAAAAGTTTGTTGTGCTCAGATATAAGCCAATTCCACCTGTTTCTCCTCGACGCAAGCTTTGTGTTAAGTTGCTTGGTAAAAGTAAAATACCATCGGCCTTTTGTTCACGAACCATTTGTTCAGCTTGTAAAAAATTACTTGTAACGGTAACAATATGAACATGTGGACTATTTGCACTTTGGCCGATTAATTGAGAGGTTAATAGGCTTTGTTCTTCATCAACAATCACAATTGGAATTGATTCTGCACGCTCAGCTTTATAGGCGGTAGGATAAAAAAAGCTATAAAGAATAACCGATAAAATCAGAGTTGTGAAAACCGAGCTATTACTAACAATATCTTTAAATGTTTGCCCATAAGCCTTTAAAAACTCTTTCATGTTGTTGCTCCCCGAATTAATTTTTTAAGCAGTAGAGAACTTAAAAAGAAGTAAATAAGGCAGTAACCCAGAAGTATTAAAAAGGGAATCATTGAAATGAAAAGTGGACTACCAATGACCCATTGTTCGGTTTGCAGCTTGGCATAAGGTGTATAGGGGATAATGAGTGACCAAAATTTAGTGAAAATTGGTGCATTATTTAAAGGCAAAGTAACGCCTGCAAAACTTAAAGATGAGCCACCATAGACGGCAATAAACCCAAAAGTTTTACTTAAATTTTTAGTGGCAAGAATGACCGTACTGCTAATCAGAGCATAGGCAAAATAAAGTAAGAACTGTGCAACCAGCAATAAACTTAAGGAACCCGCTACGAACCAGCCACGGATTTCAACTAGCCAAAACATCCATAGCCATGTCCAAAAACAAAAAATAAGGCTATAGAGCATATTTTTCGCAAGTAAACCACTAATAAAATTTTCTCGGTTCACCCATTGAGTGAGGGTATTACGTTTTAGTTCTTGTCCAATTGCAAAAGCAACACAGCAGCATAGCAACAGATGCAATACGGCAGGAACCATAAATGGCTCTAAATAAAACTCATAGCTCATGCTGGGGTTGTAAAGCGTTGATACTTTTACATGAGCTGTAGGTACATCTAAATAGGGAATATTATTTGCAAGATAACTTTGGCCTGCATAGTCTGCTAAAGCATTCAGGGTGCTTACCAGCATTGCTGAAGAAATCGTATTTCCCACGCTAAAGAAAGACTGGTTAAAAGCAATGCTGATTTGAGCATCTTGCGCTTTCACAAAACGCTTTTCAGCACCGTCCGGAATGAAAACATAACCCCAGATTTTAGTTTCATTCAGTAATTGTTCCGCTTCAGTAGAACTTGCCGTAATCGTTTTAATATCTACCGTATGATTCAACGAAAGATACTTTTCAATATTGCGGCTGAGTTCACTTTGGTCCTGGTCAATAATGGCAATGGGTAAATGTTCAGCTTTACCTGCGTAAAACATGCTGCTAAACAAAAAAATGATAAAAGCGGGGATAAGTGTCACCATGCACAAATCCCATTTATTGCTTTTTAGATAGTTTAGTTCACGTAATATACTGGCAAACATGCGTTATTTTTCTTCTTTAATTTTAAATAGAACACTCATACCCACTTTTAAATCTTGCACTGGGCGTTCAGGTACAAGATGAAGTTTAAAGCTACGAATATCATAGCCTCCAGTTTGGCGAGTAGTTTTTATAGTGGCAAATTCACCTTCAGCATCAATATTCTTAATTTTAAAAGTCACATTCTGATTCAGTGCAGGAATGAATCCTTCAAGGGTTTTATTTTTATAAACAGAAGCATATTGATTTTCACCCACGTTTAAGCTGACCCATAAATCATCATCTTCTAAAATGCTGACAACAGGTACACCCATAGCGACTAACTCGGAAGGCTTCCCGTAAGTTTTTGAAACTGTACCTGAAATAGGGGAGAATAAACGTGTCTCAGCTTCAAGTGCTTTTGCTTCGCCTACAGCTGCTTTTGCAATTTCAACCTGTGCATCTGCTGTAGATTTTTGTTGACTTGTACTACCTCGTTTTGCACGAGCATATTGTTGATAAGAGGCTTCACTTAATTCTTGGGCAGAAGTTTGAGCCGCTAGCATTTCATCTCGTCTTTGACGCGAAATGACACCTTGTCTATATAAATTTTCACCACGTTGGTAAGTGGTTTTTGCAAGGTTTGCTTGTGCTTTGGTGCTTTGCCAGTTGGCATAGAGAGTATCGATATTTTCTTGCTGAGAACCGCGGTCTACCGTAGATTGAAATGCTAAAGCTGATTGTAAAGCTGCCAAGGCTTGTTGCTTTTTAGCTTCTATTTCTGGGCTAACCAAGCGAACAAGTGGCTGGCCTTTGGAAATTTTCTGGCCTTCTTGTACATAAATTTCTTCAATACGACTTGGAACTTTCGTACTCACGTGAATAGTTTCGGCTTCAACGCGGCCTTGTAGTTCAATAGGTTTAGGCTGATAACTTTTCCACAAACCAAAAATAATTAAACCTAATAGTGCAATAATTACTAAGCCAATAATCAGTTTAAGCTTGGAGTTTTTAGGTGGTTGAGAGTCACCGTTATTTATGTTTGATTCAGGGGTTTCACTCGCTTGATCATTTTTTTGAGATTGGTTAATTTCTACCGTATCCGCAGCAAGAGAATCCTGTTCTGAATGAGATGATTCTTGATTCATTTTATACTCCTATTAACGGATATAGTCGGTATGTGGTTGATTGACATAAGCTTTAAATTGATCAATTGAACCATGACTTTGCAATAGAGTCGCGAGTGACATGACATATTTATAGGCGTTTAAAGCCATTTCAGTTTTTAAAGCACTTAAAGCATTTTGTGCATCAATGACTTGGGTAGCTGTACCCATTCCTTCACGGAAAGACAGTTCTTGAATACGCAAGTTTTCTTGAGCGGCATTTACGTTTCTTTGTAAGAGTTGATGGCTTTGCTGAGCAGAACTGAGTTCGTTATATGACTTATTCAAAAGAGCTTCAATTTCTTGTTTAGTACGTTCGGTCATAAGTTCCGAAGCATAACGCTTTAATTCGGCGGCATGGATATTCTTATTTTTATCTACACCTGAAAATAGGTTGTATTTTGCCATTACACCTACAATCCAGTTTTCATTTTCATCAAGGGCATATTCACCAAATGCAAAAAGACTTGGTTTTTTTGCAGCTTGTTGAGCTTGAATATTTACGTTAGCCAGTTGGGTATCCATCTGCATTTTTTGTACAAGACTGGATTTTTGCGAATAACTGGTTAAAAGTGATTCTAGAGTTTGGCTTGGAGTGTTATTTACAAATAAGGGTGTACTTAAATCTACATTATTTTGTTGATGTAGAAGATTATTAAGGCTAAAGCGACTGGCATTTAAGTTGGCTTGAGTACTTTGTAAAGTACGTTCCGCATTATTACGCGCGACTTCAAACTGCATGCGTTGCCCTTTACTAATAAATCCTTGCTGTTCGAGTTTTAGCGCATTGCTGTAATGTTTTTGCATGGCATTAAAGTTGAATAAACTACTTGCTACCAGTTGCTGCTGTAATTGAACATTAAAATAACTTTGTACAACTTCAAACCGCTGTACATCTTGTTGCTGTTGACTTGAAAGTTCAGAACGCTGTGCTTGAATGTTGGCTATTTTTTTTGCACTGCTGGTTAAACCACCTGTATATAGTGGCATAACGACCGAAATAGAAGGACGTACAACCTGATCTTCTATAGTCAGGTTCGCATAGTCGGGAAAGCGATTTATACCATCATGAATGGTTTGATTTGCACCTTCTTGAACTTGTCCAAGCACATCCGATGGAATGACATTGTTCCACTGTGAAAGTTTATCGTTGAATCCCTGACTTAAATCATTCTCAAGCTTTTGTTTAAAAGAGGCGAGGGGTACGTCTGTTTCGCTATGAAAGGCATATGCTCTAACATTTAAATCAACTCGAGGTAATCCGAGTCCTTTCACTGCTTCAGCTTCTAGTTGAGACGCTTGCTGCAAAGCCTGATTAGCTTGAGTGCTATATGAACTCTTCAAAGCTTGTTGTTCCGCTTCAGCATAGCTTAAGCTTTGAGCATATAAATGATTTGTGAAAAAAAGTCCTAAGGCCAAAGCAAGATGCTTGGGTTTAAAGAAAAAGGGGCAAATAGACTGTCTATATCGATGTACTGGCATTTTAAATAACAATTTCTGGCATCCCTTATAGTTTAAATTTCTTGTTATTAAATTCAATTATCATCTTGTTTCTTATACATTTGTATAAAAACAATATGGTTTAAGCTCCCTTTAATTCTTAAATATTATAAAGCCCATATTTTGTACTACATATCAAAGTATGTGAAATCATAATCACAAGTCAAGTTGATCTTTACTCAATGAAAATGTTTTAAACTGATAAAATCACAAATAAAAGCAAAGAAATAAATACAACAATAATTGAAAAAATGATCCTAAATACAGTCCAGCATTGAAATATTTACTTGAGAAGCTGCTGCAAGCTTAAGCAATCTGTGGTTAAATGCCATTTTTATTGTGTTTGACTTTATACAAGGGAAAAATCATGCGCGCGTACAATTTCTGTGCTGGTCCTGCTGCATTACCTACTGCCGTTTTAGAAAAAGCTCAACAAGAAATGTTGGATTGGCATGGTAAAGGTCTATCCATCATGGAAATGAGTCATCGTAGTGCTGACTATGTTGCTATGGCTGAAAAAGCTGAAGCAGATTTACGTAAGTTAATGAATATTCCAGAAAACTATAAAGTACTGTTTTTACAAGGCGGTGCGTCATTACAGTTTTCTGCGATTCCTTTAAACCTTTTGGGTAAGAACAATAAAGCTGATTATATTGATACTGGTATCTGGTCTGAAAAAGCGTTAAAAGAAGCAAAACGTTATGGTGACATTAATGTTGTAGACGCTGGTATTAAAGTAGATGGTAAGTTCGCAATTTCTGAACAAAGCGAATGGAATTTATCTGACAACGCAGCCTATGTACATTATGCAGATAATGAAACGATTGGTGGCTTACAGTTTGCAGGAATTCCTGATGTAAAAGCTCCACTCGTTTGTGACTATTCATCAAGTATTTTATCTGCTCCATTAGATGTGACCAAGTTTGGTTTGATCTATGCCGGTGCACAAAAAAATATTGGTCCTGCTGGTTTAACAATTGTCATTATTCGTGATGACTTACTTGATCAAGCTAAACCAGAAATTCCAAGCATCTTGAAATATGGTGACCAAGCGAAAAATGGTTCTATGGTTAATACACCATCGACTTATGCTTGGTACTTGTCTGGTTTGGTATTTGAGTGGTTGCTAGAGCAGGGTGGGGTAGATGCTATCCATAAAGTTAACCTTGCAAAAGCTCAATCATTATATGGTTATATCGATTCAAGCGATTTCTACAATAACCCGATTGCAATTCCAAACCGTTCAATTATGAATGTACCGTTTACCTTGGCAGATGAAGCTTTAGAAAAGCAATTCTTAAAAGAAGCGGAAGCAAACCATTTATTAAACTTAGCTGGACATCGCTCTGTCGGTGGTATGCGTGCAAGTATTTACAACGCAGTGCCTTTAGAAGGTGTACAGGCTTTAATCAACTTTATGGATGATTTTGCAAAGCGTAATGGTTAAGTAAATCAAAAATAAAGCCCTCAAATGAGGGCTTTATTTTTGAATAAATTTTATAAACTAAAAAGGAACTAAACCAAACTGGTGCATGAATATGGCAGCTAAAAACATACCCAATACAAAAAAGCAAAACGCACCAGTATCGACCTTTACGCGCAGGCTACTAGATTGAATGAGGCTGGTAGTTTGTTCGGGTATAATCTTCATTCAATAACCTAATTATTAAAATATTAGTGAAATTCAATTAGTTTCACCCTTTTTAGCACAAATAGTCGCCTGAATCCAGATATTACCGCGAATATATTCGCCAATATTAAAGTTTTTATACAAATCGTTTTTGGTTGCAATGCGCACTAATATGGCAGGAAGATCATCTTCTAAAACCAAAGTAACATCATAAAGGGTATATTCTGCCCCCATAAATGTCATTGAAGTTTTGCCAACGATATTACCTTGGAACCATGCTTCATCTTCTTGACCAAGAGTTTCACCATATAAATAAGCAACCATTTTTGAAAAATCAACGGTTACAGGTTCTTGATCTTCTGGAGTTTTTGGTTGCCATTCATTAATAAGCTCCTGTAAATTTTCAGGAGCAACACCATTATGTTCAGTTAAAATTGCATTTAATGCACGGTGATGCTTAATTGATGCTGGATCATCAACAACAATTTTTTCCCCTGCTGGAACAGTTTCTAATTCATAAGCCCATGCATTAAATTGAACTTGATAGTCTTGGGTTTTGTCATATTGACAAGAGTTAACGCTAAATAAATTATCAAATGCATAAACCGTTGTATCTTTATTTAGTTTTAAACTTAAAACAGCTTGTGTCGCAGAGTCACAAGTAATGATACGTTCAATTTTCGCATTATATTGATATGGACTTTCAAAACTTGGAAAGGCTGTTTTGAGTGCGCGAGGTTTCTGATTTTCAACCGCAATAATCTGGTTGATTGTAACTTTTTGGTCTTGGGGGCCTTGAATCAACCAAAAAGATTGATCCATATCTTCTTCATGTTCACATAAGCCCATTGGCATTACAGGTGCATCAAGTGCTAGTCCTAACCATTTTGGTACATCTGTTTCGGGATGGGACGTCAATAGATTCCAATGTTCGCCATGACTACCAAAATTTTGCTCATTTACTTTAATAACTTCTGGACTGTTTTGATTTTTCATAAGCATGATGCTGTTGGGTTCACATTACTTGTTATATTAAATCGAGGGTGTTTGCTATTTTTCAAGTCACCATATGTAAATTCTCTTGTAAAAGCACATATTTAGTCATTGAAAGATAGATATTGCTGCTAATTTTAAAATAAAAGGTAGATCTGGCTCTTAAAAAAACTTAAACACTAAATTAAAAATAAGTTTAATGTTTATTACTATTCACCTTAGAAAAGCATCTGTTAGACTTATATTTTTAGTGGAAATAGAGAATAACTTGCTGCCATTTAAGCTATGGGTAGATGCAGATGCTTTACCAAGAATATTACGTGAAGTGATTTTGCGCGCATCAGATCGTTATCAGTTAGAAGTCATCTTTGTTGCTAATCAAAATGTTGGGATTACGCCTTCTGTTCGCATCAAGTCAATACAGGTTTTAAGTGGTGCAGATCAGGCCGACAAAGAAATAGTTGATCGTATGATTGAAAATGACATTGTCATTACGCAAGATATTCCACTAGCGGCTCAAGTAATTGAAAAGGGTGGCGTTGCTATTCACCCCCGAGGTGAGGTCTATACAACTGCGAATGTTAAAGCGCGGTTACATCTACGTGACTTCATGGATACGCTTCGTGGCGCGGGTGTACAAACTGGTGGACCGCCACCTATTTCCGAGCGGGATAAGCGTGAATTTTCGAGTGCATTAGATCAAACAATTTTAAAGCAAAAACGTAAAACAGCTAAGTGAGCATCGCATGCCATCGCAAACCAATTTGGCTTTAACCTATGCCTTGTTAGTGTTTATATGGGCAACAACTCCATTAGCCATTGTTTGGAGTGTGTCCGATTTACATCTGATGTGGGCATTGTTGTTACGCTTTTTTATTGCATTGCCTTTGGCAGTAACCATATTACTGATTTTAAAAACGCCTTTTCCAACTCATCGACAAGCTATTCATAGCTATGTTGCCGGATCTTTTAGCTTAATTGGTTCTCAAATTTTCACATATGCCGCTACCCAATATTTAAGTTCAGGCATGATTGCGCTTATGTTTGGTTTAGCTCCGATTATGGCTGGGCTGATTGGCCGTTTTGCATTCGGTCAGCAACTTTATAAGTTGCAATGGTTAGGTATGGCTATCGCCGTAAGTGGTTTAGCGATTATTTGCTTGAATGGATCGAATCAGCATGTGCATCCATTTGGCATTGTTCTTATGCTGATCAGTGTTTTTGTCTATTCTTTTTCAATTTTCTGGGTTAAGAAAGTTAATGCACAAATTCAGCCTATGGCTCAGGCAACAGGCTCTATTTTAGTTTCTTCGATTTTAGCAAGTTGTCTTATTCCATTTATTTGGCAATATGCACCGACACATTTACCAGAGGCCAAATCTTTATTTGCCTTAATTTATACGGTACTGATGGCTTCATTAGTCGCCATGTTTTGTTATTTCAAACTTATACAAAATATTCAGCCAACGACTTTATCTTTAACCACAGTAATTACACCAATGTTAGCTATGATGATTGGAGCTGCCTTAAATCATGAACAACTTTCGATTATGGTTTTTGTAGGGGCTTTAATCATCTTGTCTGGACTCTTTTTATATTTCTATAAAGACATTCAAGCAAATCGAAATTTTGCTCGGCATATTAAGTCTAAATAGGAGAAGATTTGGGTAATTTGTTGAGCTTATTCATTAAATTGTTCTAATTCGTAGCGAAATGCATGATCAAATTGATCTCCCAACTTAAGTAGTAGAAAATAGCGCAGCAATATAATATTAGGATTGTTAAGGAAAGATCAGAACTTACTGATTTTTAAACCTTAATACAGCATCTAACGATATGGCCAAATAGTAGATGTGGATGCGATTTGACATGAGCATCTGCTATTTCCCATCAATCACCTTGGATTTAGAAGGTATGTTTAAACCAATCTCACTGTATATAGGGTTGAGATATACTCGCGCAAGACGCAGTAATCATTTTATTTCTTTTATTGCATTGGTTTCGATGATCGGTTTGACACTAGGTGTCGCTGTGTTGATTACGGTACTTTCTGTGATGAACGGTTTCGATCGAGAACTAAAAAACCGTGTTTTGGGAATGGTTCCGCAAGCGACAGTTTCATCTACACAAATCCTCACGGATTGGCCTGAACTGGTAAAACGAGTTGAACATCATCCACATGTAACTGGGGTTGCACCTTTTACCCAATTGCAAGGTATGTTAACCGCGCAAGGGCAAGTCGCAGGTATTATGGTGACGGGTATTGACCCAAAATATGAAAAGAATGTGTCTATTATTCAAAATCATATTGTTGCTGGTAGCTTAGATTCACTTAAAAAGGGTGAGTTTGGTATTGTCCTTGGTAAAGATATGGCCGATTCATTAGGCTTACGTCTAAACGACAGTGTGACATTGGTTTTACCTGAAGCAACGCCATCTCCAGCAGGTGTAGTACCTCGTTTCAAACGCTTTAAAGTGGTTGGTATTTTTAGTGTAGGCGCCGAAGTCGACTCTATGGTAGGTTATATTGCCCTATATGATGCGTCAACCCTATTACGCTTACCAGATGGTGCCCAAGGTGTGCGTTTAAAACTAGATGATATTTTTGCCGCGCCCCAAGTTGCTGACGACTTGGTAAAAAGTTTACCAAGTAATTTCTACGCGACGAACTGGACCTATACGCATGGCAATCTGTTTAATGCTATTCAAATGGAAAAAACGCTAGTTGGTTTGTTACTTGTACTTATCATTGTGGTTGCAGCATTTAATATCGTTTCGTCTTTAGTGATGGTTGTGACTGATAAAAAATCAGATATTGCCATTTTACGTACATTAGGGGCGTCACCATCAATGATTACTAAAATCTTTATGGTGCAAGGTACTGTCATTGGTGTGATTGGTACAGTTGCAGGTACGGTTTTAGGTGTAATTTTAGCTTTAACTATTAGTGACATCATTTCATGGTTTAACAATGTGTTGGGCCTAAATCTATTTGATGCTTACTTTGTGCATTACCTACCTTCTTATTTAAGATGGCAAGATGTGACGATTATTGTGATTGTGTCTTTACTTTTAAGCTTCTTGGCGACTATCTATCCGGCGCTTCGTGCTGCCAAAGTTCAACCTGCCGAGGCACTGCGCTATGAGTAAAATTGTTTTAGAAGCGAAAGATATCTATAAACATTTTGATGATGGTAAATCTAAGGTTGAAGTCATTAAAGGTCTTTCTTTACAAGTTGAAGCAGGACAGTTTGTTTCGATTGTTGGTGCGAGTGGTTCAGGTAAAAGTACTTTGCTTCATGCGCTAGGCGGTCTAGAGCAACCAACGCAAGGACAAGTATTTTTAAATGGTCAGCGTTTTGATAATTTAGGTGAAGCCGAGCGTGGTTTTCAACGTAACAAATACCTCGGTTTTGTTTATCAATTTCACCATTTGTTACCTGAGTTTACTGCGCTTGAAAATGTGGCAATGCCTCTTATGCTTCGCCCAGATAGCCAATACAAATCGGTAAAAGCACAAGCTGAATATTTACTAGACCGAGTGGGTTTATCTCATCGTATGGATCATCAGCCAGGTGAGCTTTCAGGCGGTGAGCGCCAACGTGTCGCTTTGGCTCGTGCTTTGGTCACTCAACCTGCGGTTGTTTTGGCTGATGAACCAACCGGAAACCTAGATCGTAAAACGGCTTTAGGCATTTTTGAATTACTGACCGATCTTAAGAAAGAACTCAACATGGCCATGCTCATTGTGACTCATGATGAGCAGTTGGCCCAGGCTGCAGATTCAATCTTGCATATGGAAGATGGTCTTTGGGTGAGCGGTTCTTAAAAAATTGTCATTAAATCACATTGTTAAAGCCCACTTAGTTGGGCTTTAATTTTGCCCCTAAAAAGATAACGATATGATTTTAAATGTTAAAGCTTATTTTAGTGGGGTGGGTTGGTGGTATTGCATTCATGGGAATAGATCTTCCTTTAATAATGCAATATGGTTGGATTGGTAAAGTTCTGCTCTTTATCTGCTTAATTTTTTATATTTTTAAGCGGCATATTATTGTAAATCGACCTCTATTAAAGGCAGGTTACTGTTTAATTTGCGGTCTAAGCCTTTTTATTATAGGTCATCAATATGCTCAGCATGCCTTAAATGAAAGACTACAACTACGGGAGATGCAACCTGAGCCTTTAGACATTGTTGTGTATATAGACCGAATAAGTGAAGAAAAAGATAATAAGACACAGCAACTTGCTCAGGTTCTAGGGCGGTCATCCCATGTAGTCAATTGGCTATTATATTTAAAAAATGAAAATGAGAAGGCATTGATAGAGAGGCCAAAATTACAATTAGGCCACTACTATCGGATTTCGGGTAAAACCAGACCAGCTCATAGTTATGCAGTATCAGGTGCTTTTGATCAGGAACAATGGTTCATTCAACGAAATATAATGTCAGGTTTCAATGTTCAGCATATTGAACCTTTAAGCTCTGATGAAATTTATCGATTGGGTTATCAAAATCATTTACAACAGCAACAAAAGTTTTTTACTAGACAACAATTAAATATAGAAAAACTCCGTCTAAAATTTAGATTAATGCTAAAAAAATCTCCATTTCAGAACAAAGGATTGTTATTAGCACTTCTAACAGGAGATGAAAGTCTTTTAAATGAGGATACTAAAAATCAATTTAAACAGTTAGGAATCTCTCATTTGTTAGCCATTTCAGGGCCTCATGTACTAATTTTTTCCATCATGTTGTCTTGGGGTTTTCATCAATTAGTACGACGTTATTATCCACAGATTTATTTGTGGCAACCCAAACAAATATTGGCAATGATTCCATTATGTTTCGGTGTTTTGATTTATACCGCATTTGTAGGCTTTGAAATTCCAGCCTTAAGAACGTTACTTTCAGTATTTTTATTTGCCTTTTTATTGTTAGTCAAACTGCCTGTTAAACCATTTTCGCTCTTAGTTTATAGTGCAAGTCTACTTTTACTTTTCGATCCCTTCAGTGTTTTATCGGCAGGTTTTTGGCTCTCTTATGGTTCTTGCTTTATTTTATTACGCATTTATCAAACCATCGTACAGGCTCCAAATCTTGCCTCATTGAGTTTGCTATCTAGAATAATTCTTTTAACTAAAACCCTAATTGAATCTCAGGGCAAAATATTTATTGCCCTATGTCCTCTAATGTTGATTTTCTTTCAGCAGATTTCATGGGTAGCACCTCTCACAAATATTATTGCTGTTCCTCTGTTAGGAGGAGTTATTGTTCCTTTAAATATTTTCGCTGCTTGTGTGTGGCTTATTTTTAATTCACTTGGAAATGCACTCTTTCAGATTAATGATATTTTGCTCAGTATGGTGCTGACATGTTTTAGTCTTTTAGAGAAATCATCTCTACCGTTGGAAGGTTTTAGTCTGACACCGCTTGCTTTAGTGTGTCTTAGCTGTGTCATTATTATCTTATTTTTACCACGTGGTGTTTTACCGAAATCTTGGGGGCTTATATGTTGTTTACCCTTAATCATTCCAAATAAGTCATCCCAGCAAATTCAATTAAATATTATAGATGTAGGCCAAGGCCAATCTATTTTTTTACAACATCCAGAGCAGACATGGTTAATTGATACTGGCGGTTCTTATGATGAGAAGGCGTTTAGTATTGGTCAAAATGTAGTGATCCCATATTTACGTCAGAAAGGTATTAAACAATTAGATCATGTGGTGTTATCTCATCTTGACCAAGATCATAGTGGTGCATTTCCGGCGATAAGTCAGGCTTTTCCTATCAAACAAGTCATATCGAATGAGTTGTGGAAAGAGCAGGTTAAAGAACCATTTACTTATTGTCATCAGGGGCAAAAATGGCAATATCCCCAGTTAGATATTGAGATACTTTGGCCTAAAGAAAATGATTTAAATTTAGTTTCTTCAAATCAAAATCAATACTCTTGTGTCGTTTATATTCATTTAAAACAGATAAAAGGTTACCAAAACTATTTAATTATGGGGGATGCCGGATGGGAAGCTGAATATCAATTGATAAAAGAATATCCTGATTTAAAAGTAGATGTTTTGGTATTGGGTCATCATGGTAGTAAACATAGTTCTGCCTATGACTTCTTAGCGACTTTAAATCCCAAGCTTGTTGTTGCATCTGCCGGTTTTAATAACAGATACGGTCATCCAAGCAAAGAGGTGATAGCGAGAATACAAGCACTTAATATTCCTTTTAAAAGTACAATTGAGCAAGGAACATTAAGTTTTGTATCTCAGAATCAACAAATGGTTTTATACACTCGACGTTTTGAGCGCACTTGGCTCCACAGAACTTTGTGAAGCTTCGGCTTTAAGTCTATCTACAATTTGAAGTGCTTCATTTGGATCAATATTGTAAATATTATCTAAAGCAGGATTTGCCTTAAAACGTTTATAGCTCCAGTGATAGTGTTCTGGATAACGCTGGATGAGTTGTTCAATAGCCTGATGAATGACATAAGTTCCATCATCTGCACTACCTTCGTAGATCTTCTCATCCATAGGTTCAATGTGCATCGTAAAGCCATCATTTTCGTTACGAATTGCGTAAAGGAATAAGGCTTTTGCTTTAGTTTTTTGGATGAGTTTGGCACTTAAATTACTTGAGGCAAGTGGAACACCAAAATAATTGATCATATCGCCGCCGATGTTGGGGGTATGGTCAGGTAAAATTACGGTGGTTTCACCTTGTTTTAAAGCTTTAAAAATTTGTCTTACACCAGTTTCATCTGTAGGGACCAAATTGGCTTGCTCACGACTACGTGCTTCTCGAACAAAACGGTCTGCATCTACATTTTTTACAGGCTTGTATAAAATTGTCATTGAAGTGAACTGTGAACACCAGGCATTCATGATTTCCCATGTGCCAAAATGTGGGATGATCATAACAAGCCCTTTTTTTGCTGCAAGCGCTTCGTGATAGTAATGTTCACCTTCAACATGGTGAATTCTTTCGATATTTTTACTATTTGATGAACCCCAAATACTTAAAAATTCAAAGTATGAGGTGATTTCATTACGAATAGCTTGTTGCGTAATCTCTATTCGCTGTTGTGGCGTTAAATGTGGAAGGGCGATTTGTAGATTTAGTTCTATACTTTTTGATGTTTTAGTAATTTTTAAAGTATTGATTAACCCTGCCAACATACGAGCAAAAAAACGTCCAAATTTAATTGGCTGGCGGCTAAAAGTTTTGAGTAGGAAATAGTTCATGCTTTTTATATCTAATTTGGTCATCTATCGCGGGAAAAGGAAGCAATAATTAAAAAAAGATAAAATTATTATAAATGAAATCATATTATTTAGACAGTTTTTATCAAATCAACGTATATAATGACATCATTTTAGATTAATTTGGATTGGAATTTTATGTCCGATTGGCCGCCAAAACCACAAAATGAACCTATAATCCCTAAACAAAATGGACCAGAATGGCAAATTCTCGAGAAGGCTGTACTTGCCTCTGTAGAGGAACAGCGTCGAAGTCGCCGTTGGGGTATCTTCTTTAAAACATTAACTTTTATTTATTTATTATTTATTATTGTACTCATGGGTAAAGGCTGCTCAACCAGTAAAGAAGGATCTGCTGTAAGTAGCAGCAGTGCTCATCTGGCAGTGGTAGATATTATTGGAACTATTGATGCTTCAAGCAATCAATCTGTGAATAGTGAAGATACCAATAAAGCGCTTAAGCGTGCTTTTGAGGCATCAAACAGTAAAGCTGTTGCACTTAATATTAACTCACCTGGCGGTTCTCCAGTTCAGTCTGATGAAATCTGGCAGGAAATTCGTTATTTGAAAAAACAGCATCCTGATAAGAAGGTTTACGCCGTTATTGGTGATATGGGTGCATCGGGTGCGTATTATATTGCTTCTGCTGCAGATGAGATTATTGTTAATCCATCGAGTTTAGTGGGCTCAATTGGTGTCATCATGCCTAACTATGGGATTACTGGTTTAGCTCAGAAACTTGGTATCGAAGACCGCACTTTAACAGCAGGAACGAATAAAGACATTTTAAGTATGACAAAACCGATTGATCCTGTGCAAAAGCAGCACATTCAATCTGTTCTTGATAATGTTCATACTCACTTTATTACAGCAGTTAAAGAAGGACGTGGAAAGCGTTTGAAATCGAATGATCCAGCTATTTTTTCTGGTTTATTCTGGACTGGTGAACAAGCAATCCAGTTAGGTGTTGCTGACCGTTCAGGTAACATTACGAGCTTGATGCGTGAGCTAAACCTTGATAATAAAGTTGACTACACAATTGAGCGTAACCCATTACAATCAATTTTAGGTCGTATGGGTGCACAAATAGGGCAAGGGGTAAGTGAATCTATTGCTCAAGAAGTGCAGACTCGTCAAAGCGCAAAATTACAATAAAATCTGTTTTAGGATAGCGGTATGTCAATGAAACCAGTTATACACTTTGCTCATGCGAATGGCGTACCCTCAAAAGTGTATCAAAAACTGTTTGACCAGTTGAAAGGGGAATATGACATTATTTATGTTCCCCTGATTGGTCCTGATAAGCGTTATCCTGTGACTAACCATTGGCCTTCTTTGGTTGATCAGGTGATTGATAGTATTGTGCGGCAGGCTAAAGGACGTAAAGTCATTGGACTTGGGCATTCTCTTGGTTCAGTTTTAACTTTGATGGCCTCTTTTCAGCGTCCTGAACTCTTTTCTCAAGTGATTATGTTAGATCCTCCTCTTATTTTAGGACGATATTCATTTGCTTTTCATATGGCAAAATTATTTCGTCCTAAATTAGTTGATGCGATGACACCAGCAGGCTTATCTGCACGTCGTCGTGAACATTGGGAATCGAGAGAACAGGCGGCCGAATTACTGCGTCCTAAAGGCTTCTATAAAGATTTTGATGAAGATTGTTTTCAAGCTTACATTGACTATGCTTTAAAAGAAGACTCGGTCCGCGGTGGAGTTACTTTAACTATTTCTCGTGAAGATGAAGTTGCAATTTTTCGGAAAAATCCTTCTTGGTGGTGGCTACCAATGCCAAAACCTAAGATGCCTGTGCATTTAGTTGTGGGTAAAGGAAGTGATTTCTTAAAAAGAGGCTTTCCTCAAATGGCAAAGCGAAAAATGGGAATTCCGTTTACCGTGGTTGAAGGGGGACATATGTTCCCTCTAGAACATCCTATTGATACAGTAAACTCTATAAAGAAATTGATTCATACTCAGCCAAATTAATTTTTAAACTTATAAAAAAAGGACATGCTAGCATGTCCTTTTTTTATTTTTGCTTGTAAGTAAAATGCTTTACCAATTTGCAAAACGAATAGGGTGTTTAAGAACTTGATCACGGAAATAAGCTTGACCACTTTTCCATGTAAGTTGACCGTTACATAACCACTCTGCTACTTGTGGGTAAATAAAGTGCTCAAGTGTATGTACTCGATCTGCTAATGAAGCGGCAGTATCATGTTCTTTAACTGAAATAGCGGATTGGGCAATTGATTGACCAGAATCTAGTTCAGCAGTTACAAAGTGTACGGTACAACCATGTAAACGATCACCTGTATTTAAAACACGTTGATGAGTGTTCACGCCTTTGTAAGCTGGAAGAAGTGAAGGATGTATGTTCAGCATTTTCCCTTGCCATTTATTGACAAAGGTGGGAGTTAAAATGCGCATGAAGCCGGCTAAAATAACTACATCCACTTGCCAAGCTAAGAGTTGTTGATGCATTGCTTCATCAAACACTTCACGAGTTGGAAAGTCTTTATGGGAAATAACAGCCGTAGCAATATTAGCTTTTTGAGCACGCTCTAGGGCATAAGCATCTGCTTTATTAGACAGTACACCTACAATTTGCCCTGATAGATTTGCATCTATCAAGGCTTGTAAATTACTGCCGTTCCCAGAGACTAGAACAGCAATTTTTATCATGCAAAGATCACACGAATTTTTTCGTCTGCGCCTTCCACTGATTCAGCATTTTCTTGGATATGTCCGATTTTCCAAGCTTTTTCACCTTGAGCATTAAGCACTTCAATTGCTTTTTCCGCATCATTTGCATCAACAGCAATGACCATACCTACGCCACAGTTAAACGTACGGTACATTTCAAAGCGTTCTACATTGCCTTCGCGTTGCAGAAGTTGGAATAATTCAGACCATTCCCAAGAAGCTTCATCAATGACAGCTTGTGCACCATTTGGTAATACACGAGGTAAGTTACCTGGTAAACCGCCACCAGTGATGTGTGCCATAGCATGTACATCAACTTGTTTGCATAGCTCAAGAACTGGTTTTACATAGATACGAGTTGGCTCCATTGCTACATCAGCAAGAGGACGGCCATCAATCGTTTGAGTTAAATCAACATTTTTAACGTCTAAAATTTTACGTAATAATGAATAACCATTTGAGTGAGCACCACTTGATGCAACACCAATAAGCACATCACCAGACTTTACTTTAGAGCCATCAATAATTTTACTTTGCTCAACAACACCAACAGCAAAACCAGCAAGATCGTAATCTTCGCCTTCATACATGCCTGGCATTTCTGCTGTTTCCCCACCTACAAGTGCGCAACCTGCAAGCTCACAACCTTTACCAATACCAGTAACAACATTTGCAGCAACGTCAACATTTAAGTGACCAGTTGCATAATAATCAAGGAAGAATAATGGTTCTGCACCACAAACTAAAAGGTCATTTACACACATAGCCACAAGATCTTGGCCGATTGTGTCATGACGATTAAGATTAAGTGCCAAACGTAATTTAGTTCCTACACCATCGGTTCCAGAAACTAAAACAGGCTCTTCATAACCTTTAGGAATTTTGCATAGTGCACCAAAGCCACCAAGTCCGCCCATTACTTCAGGACGACTTGTACGTTTAGCGACTGACTTGATACGATCGACCAGTGCGTCGCCCGCTTCAATGTCGACACCCGCATCTTTATAGCTTAAACCGGTATTTGGGGTAGAAGTTGAGTTGCTCATAAATGAAGTCTCCGCATTGGCGGCAGATTATAACCTGAATATACGAAACTCTTATGTTATTTATGCTCGAAAATGCTATCTTTAATAAAAATATTTTTTCATTTATAACGATTAAATCAAAAAAGGCTAGATTTTATGCAAGATCGTATACTGCGCCGTATTTTTTTACTCGCAGGTATTGTATTGCTGGTATGGGTATTGTACTTACTCAAGCCTGTAGTCATTCCTTTTATCGGCGCTTTTTTCCTGGCTTATTTATTCAGTCCACTTGTTGATGTTCTGGTAAAAATCAAATTGCCTCGCTGGTTAGCAATTAGCGTGGTGTTTATAGGAATAGGTGTAACTCTAACCATCGCTTTGTGGTATTTGGTTCCTCTAATCTGGAAACAATTGGTTTATGCCCGAGATAGTATTCCAGCTGGTATTCACTGGATTAACGCTACCTTTTTGCCTTGGGTATCTTCAACTTTTAATCTCCAGGCAATGGAAATTGACACAGAGCAGATGTCAAAAGCTGTGATGGAATATGTTCAAACCAATTATAGTGCCGATAGTATTCAGTCAGTGTTATTAAAATTAGCCCAGTCTGGTTTGAATTTTATTCAGATTGGTGGAACAGTTGTTTTAATTCCAATTATTGCTTTTTATTTTTTACTAGACTGGGATCGTATGTTACAGAACTTACGTCGTCTCATTCCACGTCAATATGAAGCAACTACCTTGCAAATCGTTGGTGAATGTCATAGCGTTTTAGGGGCATTTGTTAAAGGTCAGTTTCTCGTCATGCTGTTGCTAGGCATAGTATATGCGGTTGGTTTGCAGCTCATTGGTTTGGAAGTTGGTCTTATTATTGGTATGGTGGCTGGCCTTGCCAGTATTATTCCTTATTTAGGGTTTGCAGTAGGTATTATTGCGGCGGTTATCGCAAGCTTGTTCCAGTTCGGATTGGACTGGATGCATTTATTACTCGTTGGTGTAGTTTTTATGATTGGCCAAGCGGTAGAGGGCTATATTCTACAGCCATTCTTACTGGGCGATAAAATTGGTCTATCTCCTGTAGCAGTTGTTTTTGCAGTATTGGCAGGCGCGCAACTTGCAGGATTCTTGGGAATGTTAATTGCATTGCCTGTTGCGGCTGTTATTGTAGTGTTGTTGAAACACTTAAGAGATAACTATGAAAGAAGCTCACTTTACGCTTCACCGTCTGCGTTAGTCATACAACAAGGTGATATTGAGCAAATTCATGTAGAAACCGAAAGCACTAAGCTTGATCTTGAGGTTAAAACACAGCAAGATACAGATAAACTGAAACCATCTGACCAGAAATAATTTCAAGGTTAATTCGATATATGCGTCAACTCCAACTGGATATAGAACCTCAACTTGATGCCCGAATCAGTGATTTCTCGGGACCAAGTTGGGGGAATGTAGTCGATGCTGTGCGTCAACTACATGCTGGTCTAGTCAGTAGGTTTTACATCTATGGTGGGGCAGGGACAGGTAAGAGTCATTTACTTTCCGCAATTTGTGACTCTTATTTAGAAATAGGCAAATCTGCGATTAAAGTTTCTTTGCTTGAACTCCTGGATGCTCCTATCGAAGCAATTACTTCTTTAGAGCATTATGACCTTGTTGCTCTGGATGATATTGAATCGATTAGTGGTGTTCCTCATTGGCAAAAAGCTGTCTTTCATTTAATGAATAATCATGAAGGGCAGTTGGTATTTTCTTCGCGTGTAGCACCTATCGAATTAAAGTTGGAATTACCAGACTTACAATCGCGACTTACCCAAGCTGTCAGTGTTAAGGTACCGAGTGGAAGTTTATATGCGGACCGCTATGCTTTGGTTACATCTGTAATGTCTAGACGTGGTATTCATTTTGATCAGCAAATTGTTGACTATTTATTGTTACATGGCCCTCACCAAGCCTCTCTTTTACTACAGACAGTTGCCCAATTAGAAAAATTGCTCAAAGGCGAAAAAACAAAACTTTCGAATGCAACTTTAAGACAAATTTATGCTTTGATTGATGAATATCAACAATAGAAATTCTTTCATTCTGCTTTATTGCTTTGCCTAAATTTATAAAAACCTATTAAAAATAGAGTCTCTGGCACAAGATTTCTAATTTCAGAGCACTTGTATTTACATCTTTTTAAATTTCCTTCTAATTTTTAAATGAGTCAATTTTTGTATTTAAAAAAGTTTTTTGAATGTATGAAGCTTTTTGTAATCTGGTTCAAAAATGACTCTACAGACCGACCAAAATGTCTTGAGAAATTCTACTTGCTGTGACAAAGTACGCACAAAGGATGCGATTGCAAAAGTGAAATTTTTGCAATATTGACAAAAAAAATGAAAAAAGATGTAAGGAGATGGGTATGCTCAAACGGAGCATTGCTTTTGCTTTATTGGCTGCTGCTGGACACGCGTATTCTGCCGATATTCAAGTCACAAGCTTAATTGATGAAGATAAAGACGATACGCTATGTACGTTGCGTGAGGCCGTACAATTTCTTAATTATCGTGCATCTTCTAATGCTGCTGATGTTGAAAAATATGCAACTGGTTATCACGGATGTGGAAATAAAGATGCCTCTTCAAATATTATTTTGCAGCGTGATAAAGAATATGCATTGAATAAAAGTATAACGATTTCTGCAGCTCTGAGTATTAGTACAGCAAAGAATGATTCTACATTGGTTGAAGAAGGGCAGCCCAACTCCCATAATGCAACAATTAAAATGGTGGGTACGGATCAGCTATTCCGTATAGATGATGGTAGTGTTGAAAAAGCCTCTTTTACAGTTTTATTTACTGATGTCAATTTAAAAGGTGCAGGCCTAAAGACGCTAGCACCAAATGGTGATGGTGGTTTAATTTATAACCATGAACAATTAATTATTCAAAATTCACGTTTAATGGATGGATATGCAACACGTGGTGGAGCAATTTATAACGCTGGTATTCTATCCAATACTATAAAAACAGCAGGCTCAGTAACGATTGCGAATAGTCTGATGCAAAATAACAAAGCAAGTCAGGGTGGGGTTTTATATAGTGATATGCCACTTTATTATATTACCCGATCTGTAGTGCGTGATAATGATGTAACTTCAGCAGAGAGTGGGCTATTTCATGCACAAACTAAATTCGCTGATGAAAGTACAGGGGGCTACTTAAATTCGCGTGTTATTGGTTTAAGTAATAGTACGATTTTCCATAATAAAGGTAGTTTTATTGCCAATGTCCGAGATGGGATGGTGATCAATAACATTACAATGATTAAAAACGCGGGTGGGCTATTTTTTGATGCTCCACAAGGAAAAGCTTCCGTTTCTAATAGTATTCTAGTGGGCAATACAACCAACTGTCAGACATCTGCAACAGATAAAACGATTGTACAGAGCAATTTGGTGACTACGGAATGTAACCGTAATGCTTCGACAACACTTCCTAATATTATTTATCCATCCAGTGAAAAACTAATTGCAGGGAATACAGATGAAGGAACCTGCGAAGTACCACCTGCAGATGGATTGCTTTGTCCTTATTCAACACCAAGTGATAGTTTCTTAGGTTTCTTTAAACCCCGAATTCTCGATAAATATACAAGCCTTTCACAGTCATTGTTAATTAACAAAGGTCGTTTATATAGTGATGGAACTTCTGTCGGTTTAGCAAGTTGTGAAAAACAAGATCAACGTGGAAAAAATCGAAGCGGTTATGATGAGCTATGCGATTTAGGCTCAATTGAATTAACAATTAATCGAGATGATATTAGTACGCATGGTCAAGATATTAAATACGGAGAAATTGCCAAATTTAATATTGCTGATGTTGTGGGTGATGGTGAATTAGTTTCTCCACAAACATGCGAAAAAATGTTTGGAAAAAGAACAGATGGTAAAGCATGGCAATCAGGTTGTATGAAAGTGGTTCAGACAAGCACGCCATCTAAAGGAACTCTATCAATTGATACTCAAGGAAACTTAACTTATGTTCCAAATGGTAACTGGCATGGAGCCGATGTTTTTAACCTTTTAGTCGTTACAACTACAACACGTTTTAATAATGCAGCAGATGTTTATCTAACGGTTCCAGTTCAAATCGTACAAGACCCACCATCTGGTATTGAGGATAAAACTGTAAGTACGGGTGGCGGGGGAAGTGTCGGTGGTGGCTTAATTTTAGGTTTATTTGGCTTAATTGCTTTACGACGTTTAAAGTCATAATCAAGGATGATAAAGGCTATGAAAAATTATAAAAAGGCTTTTTTAGCATTAGCTGTGATTGCTGCAATGCCATTATTTGCAGATACCACGACTGGAAGAATTGATGTTACAACTTTTGACGATGAAGATGGTGAAAATACCAATGCATGTTCATTACGCGAAGCGATTAAGACGGCTGAGTTACGTAAGTCTTATGGCGGATGTGCTGTTATTGATGTTCGAGAAACAACATCAAAGCATATTAAATTGCAAAAAGGAACTTATACATTAACCAAAGAATTAGTTCCAAATGCAAATATTATTATCGAAGGTTATGCATATAGTGATAACAGCTTCCTAAATCTAAAAGAACAGGATTGGGAACATAAAGATGTATTGATTAATGATTATCCCGCACAACTTGACATACAAACACGTATTAATGCTCAAGGTAAATCACGCATTTTCAATACGACTACCTATAAACAGCCATTAAGCTTAAATAATGTGATTCTTGAAAATGGCGTTACAACTGGCCAAGGTGGCGCGATTTATGCGGGTGCTGATATTGCTTTGCAAAATAGCCAGATTTTATCATCTCGGGCAACAAGCGGTGGAGCAATTTATTTAGCTTCACCTAATATTACTTTGTCAGTAAATCATTCATTACTAAAAGGTAATAACGCAACACAAGGTAGTGTTTTATCAATGGGGTGTTTTAGTGACACCGTCTATGCACCACGTACCATTAGCCTTACATTAAATAGTATTGTGAATAATGGTAATACAGATTCAATAAGTACATTTGAGTTTTGTGGTAAACCTAGTGCGACATTATCGGTTAATACGATTGCAAAAAATATATCGAATAGCACTAACGGCAGTATTATTAAGTTTACTGGCGATACTAATAATCCAGCTAATACTTCAAGTATTTTAAGTTCAAGCAGTAGCTTAGTACTCTTAAATAATACAATTGTTGAAAACAACGCGAATAGTACTTTCCTCTACGACAAATTAGGCACAAAAAAACTTAGTTTTAACGTACTGGCTTATAATACTGGAAGTTATGCCTGTAAATATCTTTTAGGCGTGGCGGCAGAGCAAAAGAGTGTAGGTTTAACGTTGAACTTCAATGCCCTTGACTGGAGCTCTACAACAGGAAAGTGTGATATACCAAAAGAATCTTTACCTGAAGGCCATACGAATATTGATATTAGTTCACAATCCTTTGGTGATCTGTTAAGTCCTTTACAAACAGCAACAAATTATACAGGTTGGTTACCTATTTATTATCCCAAAGAGATTATTGATACTAATAAAGTAGATTTGATTAATGTTGATAAAGATGGTAAAGGAACTTGTGCTACAGTTGACCAACGTGGTTTAAACCGTTTGACAGATGGAACCTCTTATTACCAGTCAGAGAGTCGTAATAGCTGTGATATTGGTTCTGTGGAGTTAATGAAGCTCACTTCTGGTGATTTAAAGGATGTTAGTAATCTTTCATTAACTACATTAATCAATACATATCAACAATCATATGATCGAGTGCAGGAAAGTATTAAAAATCCTGACTATGCAGTTATGTTAACGGTATTAAAAGCAGATGCTACTAAATATAAAAATTTGATAGATCAGACCAAGGCAAATCTGAAATATCGTGCTATATATCTAGATTTAAAGAACTATGATTTGCCACTACCAAATGAAGATGCTAATCATATTTTGAAGTTCTTCAATACAACTGATTATCGTATTACAACAGAAGCATTAGGTATTGGATCGCTTGATGACAAATTTGATCAAAGCCAAATTGATGCTTTGACTGATGAGGACAAGGTATTTTGTGAGTGGAATAGCGCTTTACAGCAAATTGTTTTTTATCGCAAAGACGATACGGTGACTCAAGCAGGTAGCTATGCTTATTGTAAATATACGATTACAACAGCCGATAGTAAATCAAGCTCAAGTGGTTTAATTAAAGCGCGTTTTAATAATATTGAACCTGTTTCTGGAGATGGGACAATTACCTTTAAGTATCTTGCAAATGAAACTATTCCATTGAATCTTCTTAAATATGCTAATGATGATGGAGATGGTCCAGTAAGCACGATTTCAAAACCTAAAGCACAATTTTGGGTAGATGAAAAAGGCGTAGAGTTACCAATCTATTTACCAAGTAAAACTTCAAAAGATGGAATCTTTAAGGTAGTTAAAGCTGATCGAGAAGGGCCATGTCCGAAAGATGACAAAGATAAAACTTGTTATGGTGGGAATATTTATATTCAGGCAATTAACGTCTTTAACGTTTTCAATGATTCGTTAAGCTATAACGTTTATGATGCAGATGGTAAAATTTCACCTAAAGCTGGGACAATTAATCTAGTAAGTACTGCAACTACTACAGACGATACACGTGGAGGAGGCGGTGGTGGTAGCTTAGGAATTCTATCTATAGCATCTTTACTTGGTTTAGCGGTCTATAGACGCTACCGTAAATAAATTATATAAAATAAAAAGCCTCCAATTGGAGGCTTTTTTATGGAAAGTATATAAGTCATGAAACTCACGGTGTGTGAACTTCACATACTTATATTAATGTTCTAAATACTTATTCATATATTCTTCACGAATAGCTGTTCTTTCTTCACCATTCGCTTTAAGCATACGCTGGCGTAAATCATTACGCTCTTGTGTACTCATTTTTTGCCATGCTTCACGCATTTTTTCTTTTTCAGCATCGGGGAGCTGAGTAAACCAGTCCATACGTTGCTGTAGGTTCGTACTTTGATTCGCTGGTAACTCTTTTAAGCTCTGGTAACGTTTAATAACTGCACGTTGTTCCTCTTCAGAAAGGGCATTCCATGTGTCATCAACTTGTGTATTGGCATCTTTAGAAAAAATCCAAAATCGTTCAAAACCTGCAAAACTGGTTTGCAAGAAACTTAATGAACAAAGGATAAGAGCTAATTTTTTAGCTGCCATGTTGTACTTTATCCTCACCCAAGACCATTAGCATTTCTAAATCTTCCACCATTTGTGGGGATAATTTAGGATTTACAATCACTTGATTTTGTGGCTTATCAACAATATCTGCTGAATTAGGTAAAATTACAAAACCTGTGATCGCTGCTGCAAGTGCAAAACCAGACATTTTCCAGACACTATAAAAAGAGGCTGGTTTTTGTTGAATACGGTCAAGCACATGATTCATGACCACTGTTTTATTTTTATGGTGATGTGCCAAACTATCAAGTTTAGACGTCACCTTTTTAGTGAAATCATCATGATTCATCAGAACCTCCCAAGGGATTTAAATGGGCCAAGTACTCTCTAAGTCCCTGAATTGCTCGGTGATAATGGGTTTTTACACTACCTTCGGTACAGTTCATGATCTGAGCTGTTGTGTGTGTGTCAAAACCTTCCCACGCACGTAACATAAAAGCCTGTTGTTGACGAACAGGTAGTTTTGAAATCGCTTCTCGAATTTCTTCGATAGTCACTGCTTGATCGAGAAAATCCGCAGGATTAATGGCTTTTTCATCAACTACATCAATAATTTCGTCGTCGTCATTGTCCAGACTAACTTTTTTGAAGAATGAAAATGGGTTTGCTCTACGAGATTCTTTGCGGCGCCAATCCTGAAGTTTGTTGTTTAAAATCGTATAAAACAGGGGGTACCATTCTTCTGTACTTTTATCGGCATAAGATTTGTGTAAAGCAATAAATGCTTCTTGAACCAAATCCATTGCAATACCTTGTTGACCTTGGGTAGCGCTCTCCATCATCACCAAAGCGCGACCAGTTACATCTTGCATGAAAACTTTCAGGCGTTGTTCAGCCGTGCTTGCATGAGCACTAGATGTTTCCGATCGAGACTTTTTCGGTGCTAAATCCATGGAGATGGAAAATCCTGTCATTGGACATACCCACCTTATCTTCAATATATCTCTTATATAACGTTGAAAAGAGGTGGGAGGTTGACAACAATCGGCTATTTTTTACTAGTGTAATTGATTTTTTTCACAAATATGTGAGATGTAAAATAAATTAACGTTTTATTGGCGTTGACGAACCATCTCAAAAAAACAAATAGATCCTGCAATTGCTACGTTTAATGACTCTTGTCCACCTGGTTGAGGAATAGTCACTGATTGTGCGTGATCTAATGCGTAATCACTTGCACCTTGACCTTCATTTCCTAAAATCCATACACAGGGTTTTGAAAGATCTTGTGAATAGAGGCTTGTTGAGCGATGTGAGCTTGTAACAAAAACTGGAATAGGAAATTTTGGAAGAATATCTGTGAGTTGGAAGTTTTCAAAACAATGTAAGCTAAAATGCGCTCCCATACCTGCTCTTAAAACTCGCGGAGACCAAAGTGATGCAGAGCCTTGTGTGCAAATAATTTGTTTAATATTTGCTGCTGCTGCTGAACGTAGCAATGTGCCTACGTTACCAGGATCTTGGATATTTTCTAAAATCAAAGTATCTACGTTGTAATCGATCGTTGATGCAGTTTTAGGTAAATCGATAATAGCTAAACAAGGCAGACTCGTACCTAATGTACTTAAATCTCTATATAAAACTTCACTAATAACAAAGATATGACCTTGATGTAGATCGATTATTTCTTTTAAATCTTCGTGTTCTAATGCTTGTTCTGTCGTAAATAAAGAGAAAAGCTTCTTCTGTTGCTGTAGCCAAGCTAAACAAAGATGAGTGCCTTCAAGGACTGTTTGCTGGTGTTTTTTTCGGGCGTTACTAAGTTCGATTAATCCACGCAAATGTTTAATTTTTGCATTGTCTTTTGATTCTAAAAAAATAACAGCCATAAGGAAATATCCAACAAAAGGGCACCATCATACTATGATGCCCTAAGTAATTAAAATTATTAATGATAACTTGTTACGCGTTCAACTTCATTTTTAGAACCAATAATCACAGGAACTCGTTGATGAAGTTCTGTTGGTTCGATGTCTAAAATGCGAACACGGCCTGTAGTTGATGCGCCGCCAGCTTGTTCAATGAGCATACTCATTGGATTCGCCTCATACATTAAACGTAAGCGACCCGCTTTTTTCGGATCTTTTAAGTCATATGGATAAAGGAAAATACCACTGCGGCATAAAATACGGTGAATATCACCCACCATACATGCTACCCAGCGCATGTTGAAATCTTTTTCACGAACAGAGGTTTTACCTGCAAGTAATTCATCAATATATTGTTTTACAGGATCTTCCCAATGACGCTGATTAGAAGCGTTAATTGCAAACTCTTGAGTATCTGCTGCAACTTGAACATTGTCAGTAGTGAGCAAGAATGTTTGAGTTTCTGGGTCTAAAGTAAAGAATGCTACGCCATTTCCAACTGTTAAAGCCATCATGGTTGATGGGCCATAAAGTACATAACCAGCAGCAACTTGCTGTGTACCAGCTTGCATGAAATCTTCGGCTTGTGTTACCGCATTTTTTGCCGGCAGAATAGAGAAAATTGTACCTACACACATATTAATATCGATGTTACTTGAACCATCTAATGGGTCAAATAAAACCAGATATTTACCATTTTCTTGGGCTGGTGTGAACTCATCAAGCTCTTCAGAAGCAAGACCACCTACTTGTGGATGAGCTTTTAATGCATCGATTAAATAGTCATTAGAAATCACATCAAGTTTTTTCTGTGTTTCACCTTGAACATTTTCATTACCCGCACTTCCTAAAATACCAGCGAGCGCACCTTTTTGTAAGGCTTGATCGATAGTTTTACAGGTTGTGGCGATAGTATCGATGACTTGAGCCAACTCCGGTGTTAGATTCCCTTTTTGTTGTTCTAAAAATTGGGACAAGGTGAGGTTGGACATAGAAAATAGCTCCTGTGCTTCAAGCATCAAAATGAGTCAGATAAATACGTGGCATATTCTAGATGAGAATGTCACAAAATAAAAATTATCTTACTTTATTTGTGTTGGATTTATGCTTACAACCCCCATTTTAAGTGGTATGTTGATTATATAACAACGGACTGTATATTTTAGGAGAATCGAAATGACAACAAAGAAGTTTGATGCGACCCCAACGGCAGGTGAACCAATCAATCTAGATGAAATTTCGAAAGAGAATGTTCAGGATGCTTGGAAAGATTATGAGGCAAAACCTGAATATAAAGATTTTAATAAGCATGATTTGATTGAATCGATGCAACATTCTGAAGAAGAAAAGAAATCTTCTTAAGTTTTGTTGTTATAAAAAAACGCTCATAAAAATATGAGCGTTTTTTTATGCGTATTCTTTATTTTAATAAAGGAGGTACTGCTTCGTAATTAATTTCAACGCGGCGATTTTCTTTCCACGCAGATTCATCATGTCCTGCATTAACAGGAGCTTCTTTACCATAACTTACAGCTTCAAGTTGCTGTGGGTTTACGCCATTGGTAATTAAGTAACTTTGCACAGCTTTAGCACGACGCTCACCTAAAGCCATATTGTACTCACGTGTACCACGTTCATCTGTATGACCAGTTAAAGCAACTTTTGAATTTGCATTTGCCATAAGAAATTGTGCGTGAGCTTGGAGAGTTTGATAGTCTTCAGTAGATAAGTCACTGCTGTCATAATCAAAATGAACAACGCGTTTAGCCAAAGCAGCTTTATTTGCCTCAGTTACACCTTTCGATGAAGCACCTGCCAAATTTTGAGCATTTAATGCTGCATCTTCACTTAAACCAGAAGTGTTTACCGTACTTGGATTTGTACCAGTTGTTGTAGTCGCTGCCGGTTTGCGGCTAGCACAACCTGTCATCACAAGTGCTACGCTAAGAAAGGGTAAAGCTAAATATTTGATTGATTTCATGATCGTCTCCATCAATGGAATTAAAAGTTATTTTGGTGCCCATGCCGGTTCACGTACTTCACCTTGTTCACTTGGTAAATTCATACGGAAACGTCCATCAGTAGACATAATAGACAACAAGCCACGGCTGCCTTCACGAGTTGCGTAGACCACCATTTGCCCATTTGGTGAGAAACTTGGTGACTCATCTAAACTGGTTGGAGTGAGAATATTGGTTATGCCAGTATTAATGTCCTGAATTGCAACTTTATAACTGCTGCCACTTGGGCGATGAACAAGAGCAATCTTTTTGCCATCCGCGCTCAAAGTTCCACGTGCATTAAATGAACCTTTAAACGTTAGACGTTTTACTGAGCCATCAGCAAAGGTATAACGATAGATTTGGGCAGAACCACCACGGTCAGAAGTAAAAATAAACGATTTTCCATCTGGTGTATAACGTGCTTCGGTATCAATTGCCGAGTCATTTGTCATACGTTTGACTTGGCGAGTTGATAAATCCATTTGATAGATTTCAGGGTTACCATTCATAGATGCTGTAAATAGCATTGATTGGCCATCAGGTGAAAAACTCGGTGCGCCATTTAGGCCTTTAAAGCTTGTGAGTACTTCACGCGTCCCTGTAGATAAATCTTGCAAATAAATTGCTGGACGTTTGGTTTCAAATGAAACATAAGCAATTTTCTTAGCATCTGGTGTCCATGCTGGTGAAAGAATTGGATCACGAGATGACAAAACAGTTTTTGGTTGTTCACCATCCGTATCTGCAATTTGTAAAGTATAACGTTCAGCAGGAGTTGCAGGATTTCTGAGAACATAAGCAATACGGCCACTAAAATCACCCGGAATGCCTGTAAGTGCCTGATAAATAGCATCACTTACCATATGGCCAGCTTGACGTATGCGTGAAGCTGGTACATTTAAAAGTTCATTTAAAATGTATTGCTGCTTTTGTACATCATAAAGTTGGTAATGAACTTCAAAACCTGTAGCTGTTTGTTTAATTTGGCCAGTAACTACATATGGAATTCCGGCAGCTTGCCAGTCAGAAGCTTGAATCTGATTGATTGCAGCATTAGCAGGTAAATTTTTAGATGAGCTTGTAAAGCGTCCAGAACGGTTTAAGTCAGTTTCAACAATAGGAGAGAGCCCATTGTCATTATTAAACGGGACAATAGCAATTTTAGGTGCTTGATCTGGTGCTTTAGCAATTTCCAGATATAACTGGGCAAAAGCAGTTGTAGAAGCAAGAGGGCTTAAAGCGGTGATCAATGCTAAAGATAGCAGGTGTTTGCGGCTCGTATTCATAAGTTTAAAGTCATAGCTGGTATTTTTGTGACTGTTGATTTTGTAGCATAGTTACATGCCTTAAACTATTTAAAGCATGTAACTCTTTCAAAATTATTGCGCTCTAAATGTAGAGGTAACACTTCTTGCTTCGCGCCTTGCATCTGGGTCTGATGGCATAGGATATGGCGCAGAGGCTTGAATTGCGGCCTTAATACTTGCATCTAAAGCATCATCTCCGCTTGAACGCGTGATTACAATTGAATTGACACTTCCCGAATCTGAGAGGGTAAAACGAACACCTACTGTTTTACCACTACTGCCTGTCGGGACATCCCAAGAGCGTCGAATTTTTTGCTCAAAATCACGTCTAGCTGAAGAAGCAACTTTTTTAGCTTCAGCTTTCTTTTGAGCTGCGTCTTCTTGTGCTTTTTGAGCAGATGCAGCTTTTGCTTCAGCCTCTGCTTCAGCTTTACGTTTAGCATCGTCAGCAGCTTTTTGTTGTTTGGCTTTTGCATCGGCTTCGGCTTTGCGTTTAGCTTCGTCATTGGCTTTTTGCTGTTTAGCTTTTGCATCGGCGTCAGCTTTACGTTTAGCATCTTCATTTGCTTTTTGTTGTTTGGCTTTTGCATCGGCATCAGCTTTACGTTTGGCATCTTCATTTGCTTTTTGTTGCTTAGCTTTTGCATCGGCGTCAGCTTTGCGCTTAGCGTCTTCATTAGCTTTTTGTTGCTTAGCTTTTGCATCGGCGTCAGCTTTACGTTTAGCATCGTCATTAGCTTTTTGTTGCTTAGCTTTCGCATCGGCGTCGGCTTTACGTTTAGCATCGTCATTAGCTTTTTGCTGTTTAGCTTTAGCATCTGCCTCAGCTTTACGCTTAGCGTCGTCATTGGCTTTTTGCTGTTTAGCTTTTGCATCGGCGTCAGCTTTACGCTTAGCTTCTTGCTGTGCTAAAAGTTTAGCGTTTTCAGACTTTTGAGCCTCACGTTTCAGCTTTGCATCGGTCTCAGCTTTACGCTTAGCCTCTTCAGCAACTTTTTGTCTAGCCTTAGCATCTGCTTCAGCTTTCGCACTTTGTTCGGCTTTACGTTTTTGTTCACTTTCCGCTCTTGCTTTAGCTTCAGTTTGACGTTTAGCTTCAGCCTGCTGCTTTTGTGCTTCCTCTACACGTTGCTGCTCTGTTGCTTGTTTAGCTTTCGCCGCTTCTTCAGCCTTGCGTTTTTGTTCAGCTAATTTTGCTTGTTGTGCCTGTTCAGCTTTTTTCTTTTCAGCAGCGAGCTGCTGTGCAGTCGGAGGAGGGGGCACTGCTGGAAGATTTTGAGGAAGAGTTTCATCTACAATCGGGCTTAACACCTCTTTTGCTTCATTTGTAGCAGTTGTCTCTTGTTCAATTTCTTTCGCTAAAGGCGGGGGTAAATCTTCTGGCTTAACTAAAATAGTTGTTAGCTTTTTTGGCTGTTCAGGTGGTTTACTCAAGCCTAAAAAAAGCAAGCCAACAATGGCAATTGCATGAACTCCAATTGTAAAGCTCAATGCAATCGCATTTTGTTTAAAGTGTGGCTTTTGATTTTTATTCATAGCTTATTTTAAAGGCTCTGTCAGAAGGCCAACTTGAGTTAAACCTGCTTCTTGTAAACTTGCCATCAGTGATACGACCTCTCCATAAGGACGAGACTTATCACCATTGACTAAAACTGTGAGTTGTTTATTTTCTTGTTCAGCTTGTTTTTGAGCATCGCTTAAAACTTCTTCAAGTTTTTCACGAGATAATGGCTCACTATCTTTGTAATCTTCATACTGAAGATAAATATTGCCATCTTTACCAATCGTTACCATAGCTGGCATATCTTTTGATTCGATTGGATGATTATTTGCTTGAGGTAAATCGACTTTAATACCACTGGTAATCATGGGAGCAGTCACCATGAAAATAACCAAAAGTACGAGCATAACGTCAATATAAGGTACGACGTTCATATCACTTTTTAGTGGTTTTTTTATGCGCTCAAAGCGCCCTGAACGCTGAATTGCCATTATGCATCTTCCTGTGATGAACCCACAGACTGACGTTGCAATAAAGCAATCATCTCTTCAGCAAATAAAGCACGATCAGAGTAAACACTTTCGCTTTTAGATGTGAAATGGTTAAAAGCCAATACAGCAGGAATTGCAGCGAATAAACCAATTGCAGTTGCAATAAGTGCTTCGGCAATACCCGGTGCAACAGTTGCAAGAGTAACTTGATCAACAGCGGCTAAACCGATAAAGGCATTCATAATGCCCCAAACAGTACCGAATAGACCGATATAAGGAGCTACAGAACCGATACTTGCTAAACTACCTAAGCCATATTCTAGGTGGCTCTGATCACGACTCAAACCTACACGTAAAATACGTTCAGTTCCTTCGATCGTTTGTGAAACAGGAGCCTGACGTTTTTTAAGTTTAAAAAATTCACTCAATCCTTGATAAAAAATATCTTCAAGACCTGAGCGTTTTGAGTTGAGTTGAGCATTGTTGTAAAGCGTATTGAGTTCAGCACCAGACCAGAACATTTTCTGGAAATGTTCATCTTCTTGATGTGCTTTTTTATAACTCATATGTAACTTGGCAATCAGATACCAACTAAAGATTGATGCTAATAATAAAATTAGCATGACCAACTGAACGACTGGACTTGCCTGTAAAATAAGGTCAGAAATATGCAGGGTTGATTCAATGTTTGTTGCCATAGTTACATATGCCGGTTGTTTTTTTAGTCTTGTTCCAATTCTTTACGAATAAGATCACGTATTTCTTCTGGAAGACGACGAGCTATCAGTTCTTTGCTTAAACATGCCAACTCAACCTCGCCAGAAGCAAGCAAGATTTCACCACGATAAATATTTTGTTGCAACACAAATGACGCAGCTTTACATGAAACTACACGTGCTGTAACAGTAATTAAATCATCCATTAAAATAGGACGCATGTATTTTACGTCAATTTTGTGTACGACAAAGTTGTAATCTTTTTGATGCCAGTAATGATCAACGCCAGAAGCACGGAGCCATTCAGTACGGGTACGTTCCATATAGCGAATGTGGTTGGCATGGTAAACAATACCACCTGCGTCCGTATCTTCAATATAAACACGAATGTTGAATTCAAAATGATTCGCCATGAGAGGATTCCGTTTTAGTTCACTATAGAGCTTTGCATTTAAAATATGACTGCTGAATAAAACATCAATTTTATTCGAAGCCACGTATATGCTTTAAATACGGGGCAGTTTAGCAGATTGCATACTAAGTCCTATGGCACAACCTTTCAATTGCGATTGCTGTATTTCTAGTCTAAAAACAGTACATCTTATGGCTAGCATGCTTTTAAATTATGACGGTTTCCATGTGGTTTGAACTTGTTTTGATATATTCGGATAATCTAATACGAACCTTACATGTAACTCGGTTCCTGTTTTTAAGGCCTTGTCATCTACAATAAAATAAGGATTGTGATTCGGTGCAGCCTGACTTAAATCTTGATTTTCTGGTGTAGCTCCTAAGAAAACAAAGAATGAAGGCATCAGTTTGCCATAATATGCAAAATCTTCACTTGCACTCGCATTATGATCTAAAACATGTAATTTTGAATCTCCAGCAACTTTGGCTAAAGTTGGCTGAATAAGTTGAGTAAGGGTTTTATCATTCATGGTCACTGGTGCATAAGGTGCAATTTCAACTTTAGCAGTTACATCATTGGCTTGAGCATTATGCTCTATCATGACCGGTAAGCTTTTTAAGATATTATTTCTTATTTGCTCGTTATTGGAGCGAATAGTCCCGATCATATTGACCTGTTCAGGAATTACATTTCCTGCAGTGCCGCCTTGAATATTGCCGATACTGATTACGCCCATACCTTCAGTCAGATCTGTTCTTCGGCTAATAAGACTTTGTAAATTATTAATCATCAGTGCAGATGCATAAATTGGATCTTTGCCTAACCACGGAGTAGAGCCATGGACCTGTTTGCCATTGACCTGAATACGTAAGTGATCTGCACTATTTAAAATGGCCCCATCTTTATAGTAAAGATGACCACTTTTCATGCCTGCCATGACATGCATTCCAAAAATAGCTTCTGGCTTATAGTCTTTAAATGCGCCGTCTGCGATCATTTTTCTAGAACCGATTTGATCACCATGAGTAAAGTTATCTATATCTGCACCACCTTCTTCAGCAGGTTGAAAAACAAAAACAATTGTGCCCGATATTTTATCTTTATTAGCAGCCAGAATTTTTGCTGCGCCTAATAACATTGCAGTGTGTGCATCATGTCCGCAAGCATGCATCACATAAGTTTCTTTGCCTTGATAAATTGCTTTTTGTTTACTTGCAAAGGGAACACCGCTTTTTTCTTCCATTGGCAGAGCATCCATATCCGCTCGAAGTGCGATGATAGGGCCGGGTTTGTCGCCTTTTAAAATGCCGATGACCCCAGTTTTTGCATAACCAGTTTTGACCTGAATGCCATAAGATTTCAATTCTTTTTGAACAAGGGCAGATGTTTTAAACTCCATATTGCCCAGTTCCGGATGTTGGTGAATGTTTTGTCTTAGTTGAATAATCTGATTTTCATTTTGTTGAGCAGCATCGTTGACCCAATCTGCTAGGCTTAGCTGACTTATGAGGGCGAGTGGCAAAAATAAAGCAGCTTTCTTATACATGTCCTTATCCTAAAAATATTATTGTTCATAAGATTTAATATCTTGATTTCTTATAATTCAGTTTTTAAAAATATTAAAAAATCAATAAGGTATAAAGAAAGACTTAAAAGGTATCGAGTCGCTAATTGATTGATAAGACAATTATTATTTTAGTTAAATAGAATAGTTAAATTAAAAAAGGGAAGAGAAAATTCTCTTCCTTTGGCTAGTTTTTAGGCTCAGGTGGCGTCAGTCCAAACTGTAAATAAGATTGATTGGTAGCAATACGACCTCGAGCAGTACGCATCACATAACCTTGTTGAATTAAATACGGTTCAAGAACGTCTTCAAGAGTACCGCTATCTTCGGCCATTGCTGCTGCTAGAGCTTCAACTCCAGCAGGACCACCATCAAAGCGCTCTAGTAGCATGCTCAAATAACGTCGGTCTAGGGTGTCTAAGCCTGCCTTATCAACATTGAGCATATCAAGAGCACGTTGCGCCATGTCATGGGTCACTTCACCTGTACCTTTTACTTGTGCATAGTCACGCACACGACGTAATAGACGATTGGCAATACGAGGTGTTCCACGTGCACGACGTGCAACTTCTTCTGCACCCTCAACTGTAATGGGTACATTCATTAAGTTTGCAGAGCGTGACACAATATGAGTTAGGTCTTCTACAGAGTAAAACTCAAGACGTTGCACAATACCGAAACGGTCACGTAGAGGAGAGGTAAGCAAGCCCGCGCGTGTTGTAGCCGCGACAAGTGTAAAAGGTGGTAAATCTAGTTTGATTGAGCGAGCAGCAGGACCTTCACCAATCATGATATCCAGTTGGTAATCTTCCATCGCTGGGTAAAGAATTTCTTCAATAACTGGAGAAAGACGGTGAATTTCGTCAATGAACAATACATCGCCTTCTTCAAGGTTGGTAAGCATTGCAGCTAAGTCGCCCGCACGCTCCAAAACTGGTCCCGAAGTAGATTTAAGATTACCGCCCATTTCACGCGCAATAATGTTGGCAAGTGTGGTTTTACCCAAGCCGGGTGGACCAAAAATCAGCGTGTGATCGAGTGCTTCACCACGACCGCGAGCAGCGCCAATGAAAATTTCCATTTGTTCGCGTACTACAGGTTGCCCAATATAGTCGGCAAGTGAAGTTGGTCGAATCGCCCGATCAAAATGATCTTCTGGTTTTTCTGCTCCACTGATTAAACGGTCTTGCATAAGTGTTTTACTTCATCATTGATTTTAGAGCAGCGCGAATAATATCGGCTGATTCGGTGTAATCGGCTTTAACAGCAGCAACAGCTTTTTGTGCTTCAAGGGGCTTGTAACCTAAAGATTGCAAAGCCGCTTCTGCTTCTGCCACAGGTGAGTTTGCAGCAAACTGAATTTGAGACAGGGTAGTCGTAGAAGAAGTTCCTTGAGCCAATGTTTTGAAACGGTCACGAAGTTCAATCATTAAACGCTCGGCTGTTTTTTTGCCAACGCCTGGGACTTTTATTAACGTGTTGATGTCGTCATGTTCAATCGTGTGCACAAGTAACTCAACACTTAACGTCGATAGAATCCCTAATGCCATTTTCGGGCCGACACCATTTACTTTTAATAAAGTGCGGAAAATTATTTTTTCTTGAGCATCACTGAAACCGTAAAGCTGTTGAGCATCTTCACGGACAACCAAATGTGTCCATAACGTAACTTTTTGGCCTTTTTGTAATTGGCAAAATGTTGAAAGTGGCGTATCAATTTCATAACCCACACCATTTACATTCAGTAAGACAGTAGGGGCTTCTAGGGCAAACACTTCGCCAATTAAACATCCGATCATAGAGTAGTTTCACTTATTCATAACTGTAAATCTGGTCGTTCTAACATTCATTGAAAACGACACAGGTTTTATTTCTTTCTATATCAAGCCAGCTTAAAACAAGCCAATTTTATTACCTTGTAACTCTTGAGCCAAGCTATAAGCCTGATGATCTGAGAACTTACTGATAATATCGAGTACTTGCATAATATTACTGTAGTGGTTATTGCTAAAGTTAGCACCATACAGATTAAGGATAGACATTAAACGTTGTTCTTTAAAGCTTAAAGATTTATGTGGTGTGGTCAAAGGTACAAATGCATCCAAAATAGTCTGTAAACTTTGATGCGCAATAATTTCTAAACCCGATTTTTGTGGATGTTCAAAAATTTTATCACGTGCCAAATTTTTGGCTGTTTCGATACCAATTGCAATATCGGGTGAGCAATATTGTAAAAGGTTGCCTTTAAGCTGACCGGTAATAATTTCATAATGATGTTTAGCAAAAGCTGTAGTAACTTCATCAACTAGACGTTTCATTACACGACCGCGTAATGCTGAAATCTTTTGTTGCCATGTACTGTCTGGGTGTGACAATTCTTCAGGCTGACCATAATCGGCAATGAGGTTTAAGAAAATTGGTTCAACTTCTTGGTAACTCAGCATATTTAAGATAATGCCATCTTCTAAGTCAATTAAGGCATAGCAAATGTCATCAGCAGCTTCTAACAAGTAAGTCAGTGGGTGACGGCAATAATGATATTCACCTAACTGAATAAGTCCGAGCTGCTCAGCAATCTGTTTTAAAATTTCTTTTTCAGATTGATAACAACCAAACTTTGCTCGTTGATGAGAAGGGCGATCACCTTGTGAAGCAATGGTTTTTGAAAGCCATGGATACTTTAAATAAGCACCTAAGGTTGCATAGGTTAAACGCATACCTCCATCATTTGGATGATAGTCAATGCGACTTAATAAACGTAATCCTTGGGCATTACCTTCAAACTGGCGAACATCGGCTTCTTCTTCGGGGCTTAGTTTCTTCAAAAAATCATCATGTGATGCATCATCGAACCACTCACGAATTGCATATTCACCTGCATGCCCAAAAGGTGGGTTACCAATATCGTGAGCCAGACAGGCTGCTTGAATAATTGCACCGACATCGGCAGGAGAAATCCAGACAGGTAATTCATTTTTTATTTTTTCTGCTGCGAGCATACCCATTGAGCGGCCAATACAGGAAACTTCAAGTGAGTGAGTTAGGCGAGTGTGAATGCCATCATGCTGTGCGAGTGGGTGAACTTGCGTCTTACGGTTTAGCTGACGAAAACTTTGAGAAAATATAATGCGGTCATAATCTTTATGGAATGGGCTACGAGCCAGTTCTGTACTGCTTTTTTTACTACCTAAACGAACTGCAGAAAGCAGCTCTAACCAACGCATTTGTTCCATTTATCATTATTCAAAACTGTAAAACCTGATCATGCCAAAAAAAAGTTAAAAGCACTAGCTTGGTGCGACATAGTTTGTCTTAGTTCAGGTTTTATTATGTTATTGAACAAACATGAAACAATTTATTTTTAGCTAGAATGCCTAAAAAAATGATTTTGAACAAAAAACTAATCACTTCTTGCAGAATTAGGTTACAGAATACTGATTCTACATCTAGCTGATTTTAGCAAGAAGCAGTAGAATATGCGCTCTCTCTAAAGTCACATTGCGGTAAGGTTCACAAGACCTGCCCGTGGAGCCAAAATCAACATGTTTATCGTGGCCGGTGCAGCAGCACATTCTTCTTTTAAGAAAGCTCAACTATTAACACGTTTATCGTCAATTAGTTCTGTTCAATCTTTTGACAGCCAATGGGTCTATTTGTTTGATCAAGCGCTCAACGAGCAGCAACATCAATCTGCTTTGCAATTATTGAATGACGGTGAGTCTTTTGAACTTCGTCAATCTGCAAGTGATGAGATTCAGATTTTAGTTACACCACGTGTGGGTACTATTTCACCTTGGTCTTCTAAAGCAACTGATATTTTCAAAAACTGTAATACGCCAGTGCATCGTTTAGAACGTGGCCTTTTATTTACGTTAAAAGGTGTTTCTGAACTTTCTAATGAAGTTAAACAAGTACTTCATGACCGTATGACAGAAACAGTTTTTGCTCAAATTGATGATGCAAAAGCATTATTTTCAGAAACGGCACCAAAACCATTAAATTCAATTGATATCTTGGGTCAAGGCAAAGAAGCTTTGGTTAAGGCGAATAATGAGTTCGGTTTTGCGTTATCTGAACAAGAAATTGATTACTTAACCGAAGCATTCGGTAAGCTTGGTCGTAATCCAAATGACATCGAGTTGATGATGTTTGCACAGGCAAACTCTGAGCACTGTCGTCATAAAATCTTTGGATCTGAATGGACAATTGATGGTGAAAAACAACCATTATCATTGTTCCAGATGATTAAAAATACTTATAAAGAATCTCCAACTGATGTGTTATCTGCTTATAAAGATAATGCTTCAGTAATTGTGGGTTATGACACGATGCGTTTTTATCCGAAAGCGGATGAAAATGGTCACTTTATTTATAAATATAAGAGCCAAGCTGCTCATATTTTAATGAAGGTTGAAACTCATAACCACCCAACAGCAATTTCTCCATTTGCTGGTGCTGCAACTGGTTCAGGCGGTGAAATCCGTGATGAAGGTGCTACAGGTCGTGGTGGTAAACCAAAAGCTGGTTTAACAGGTTTTACAGTTTCAAACTTAAACATTCCTGGTTTTGAACAACCTTGGGAAGAAAACTACGGTAAACCTTCACGTATGGCATCGCCATTACAAATCATGATTGAAGGTCCATTAGGTGGCGCGGCATTTAACAATGAATTCGGCCGTCCTGCGTTAAATGGCTATTTCCGTACTTTCGAACAGAATGTAAATGGTGAAGTGAAAGGCTTCCATAAGCCAATCATGATCGCTGGTGGTTACGGCAATATCCGTCCAGACCATGTAGAAAAAGATGCGATTCAACCAGGTGATTTACTCATTGTCTTGGGTGGCCCTGCAATGTTGATCGGTCTTGGTGGTGGTGCTGCATCTTCAGTAGATAGCGGTACAATGGGTGAAAGCCTTGATTTCGCATCTGTACAACGTGAAAACCCAGAAATGGAACGCCGTTGTCAAGAAGTGATTGATACTTGCTGGCGTTTAGAAGACTTCAACCCAATCGTTTCTGTACACGACGTTGGTGCTGGTGGTCTATCAAATGCTATGCCTGAACTTGTGAATGATCATGAGTTAGGTGCGGTACTTAATCTTCGTAAGATTCCTTCATTAGAGCCGGGCATGAGCCCAATGGAAATCTGGTCAAATGAAGCACAAGAACGTTATGTTCTCGCAATTCGCCCAGAATCTTTGGATCAGTTCGAAGCAATCTGTGCCCGTGAGCGTTGTCCATTCGCTGTGTTAGGTGAAGCAACTGAAGCACGTCACTTAACAGTTGAAGATCCATTGTTCCAAAACGATGCTGTTGATATCCCAATGCAAGTAATGCTTGGTGGTACACCACGTATGCAACGTTCTTATGAAACTATTGAACGTAGTGGCGATGAGTTCGATGCTTCAAAAGTTGATTTGAAAGATGCGATTTTCCGCGTATTGAAAAATCCTACAGTTGCGTCTAAATCATTCTTGATTACCATTGGTGACCGTTCAATTACAGGTATGGTTGCACGTGACCAAATGGTTGGTCGTTGGCAGGTTCCTGTTGCAGATGCAGCAGTAACAACAACAAGTTTGCAAGGTTTCACTGGTGAAGCAATGGCAATGGGCGAACGTCCACCAGTTGCATTGTTAAATCCAGCGGCATCTGCTCGTTTAGCAGTTGCTGAAGCAATTACCAATATTGCATGTGCGAACATTGAACAAATTAGCGATATCAAACTTTCTGCAAACTGGATGGCTGCAGCTGGTCAAAAAGGCGAAGACCAAGCATTGTTTGAAGGCGTGAAAGCAATTGGTATGGAAATGTGTCCTGCTTTAGGAATTGCGATTCCAGTAGGTAAAGACTCACTTTCAATGCGCACAACTTGGAATGACGACGGTGAAGATAAAGCCGTAACTTCTCCAATGACAGGTGTAATCACTGCGTTTGCTCCAGTGACAGATGTTCGTAAGACCTTAACACCTGAACTTAAAAATTTAGAAGATTCAGTACTTGTACGTATTGATTTATCTAAAGGTCAGTTCCGTTTAGGTGGTTCGATTCTTGCGCAAGTATATAAAGCAATCGGTTCAATCACTCCTGACGTTGATAGTTTTGATGATTTCAAAGCGTTCTTTGCTTTAATCCAAGACTGGAACAACCGTGGCTTGATTCAGGCTTACCATGACATCGGTGATGGTGGTTTATTAGCCTCTGTAGCTGAAATGATGTTTGCTGCGCGTTTAGGTGTTGCATTAGAAGACCAAACTCAAGCAAGTTTGTTTGCAGAAGAAATTGGTGCAGTACTTCAAATCAAAGCAACTGATTGGGAAGCTTTACAAGCAGAAATCGCTGCTTCTAGCTTGAAAGATGCAATTGCTGTAGTTGGTCGTGTAAACAACACAGATCAATTATCTGTAAACGGTTTAACTTTAGATCGTGCTGAATTACAACAAGCTTGGTCTGAGGTATCTCATCAGATCCAACGTCTACGTGATAATGTAGAAACTGCTGATCAGGAATTTGCATTAATTACTGACAATGCACATCAAGGTTTGATTGCTAAACCAACATTCGACTTGAATGAACCTGTTGAAGCGCCGTTTATCAACACACGTCGCCCGAATATGGCAATCTTACGTGAACAAGGTGTAAATGGTCATATTGAAATGGCAGCAGCCTTTGATAAGGTTGGTTTCAATACTGTTGATGTGCACATGAGTGATTTACTTGCTGGTCGTGTGAGCCTAAGTGATTTTGAAGGTTTAGTGACTTGTGGTGGTTTCTCTTACGGCGACGTAATGGGTGCTGGTGGTGGTTGGGCAAAATCAGTATTGTTCAACGCTAAATTACGTGATCAGTTTGAACAATTCTTCCATCGTGATGAAACGTTCAGCTTAGGTATCTGTAATGGTTGCCAAATGTTGTCACAATTAGCGCCACTTATTCCAGGTGCTGAACACTGGCCACGTTTCCACCGCAATATGTCAGAAGTTTTTGAAGCTCGTAGCGTAAACGTTCGTGTTGAAAAATCTGTTTCTGTATTGCTTGATGGTATGGAAGGTTCGATTTTACCGATTGCCGTAGCACATGGTGAAGGTCGTGCTGTTGCAAGTGAAAGTGCTCTTGCTGGTTTAAATGCTGGTAACCAAGTGGCATTACGCTATGTTGACAGCCTTGGTAACCCAACTCAGCACTATCCATTGAACCCGAATGGTTCACCTGAAGCGATTACTGGTGTGACTTCTAAAGACGGTCGTGCAACCATTATGATGCCACACCCTGAGCGTACTTTCCGTGCGCTTCAGCATTCTTGGAAACCAGAAGAGTGGACTGAAGACGGTGCATGGTTGCGTATGTTCCGAAATGCGCGTAAGTTTATTGGTTAATGTAAAGATTGAAATAAGCCACCGTAAGGTGGCTTATTTATGTGTACTAGAATATTAAGAATAGTGGAGAAGAAAAATGAAATCAAAAATCCATTTTCGTGAGTTTGCTTTGCTCATGGCATTACTCATGTCGATTGTTTCTTTTTCTATTGATGCAGTTTTACCAGCTTTAGGTGAGATTGGACGTATTTTTGAATTAAAAAATAATAACCAGTCGCAGTGGGTCATCATTGGTATTTTTTCTGGAATGACAATCGGGCAGCTGATTGCGGGACCGTTATCCGATGCAATCGGGCGTAAACGGATTTTATTCACAGGAATTATTATTTATTTTCTGGGAAGTTTATTGTGTTTTTACACACAAAGTTTTGAATGGTTTTTAGTCGGGCGCTTTATTCAAGGTATTGGTGTTTCAGGGCCTTACGTTGCTTCTATTTCAATCGTTAGAGATAAATACAGCGGAGCTCAAATGGCTCGCATCATGTCTTTAATTATGATGGTGTTTATGGTGGCTCCAGCAATTGCACCGAGTTTAGGACAACTCATTATTCATTTCTTTGGTTGGCGTGAAATCTTTGTTTTATATATGGTCTATGCCACAGTTGTGGGAGCATGGGTCGCTTTACGACTAGAAGAGACTTTACTTCCCGAAAATCGTTTACCTATGCGTATAAAAGCATTTAAGGAAGGCTTTAAAGAAGTTGTGAGTAATAAAACTACCATGAGCTATTTACTATGCGCAGGCTTTTGCTTTGGTGGATTTATTGGTTATTTAGGTACGTCACAGCAAATATTTATGCAGCAATTTGGCAAAACAGGGCAAGAGTTTAGTGCTTATTTTGCTGTACTGGCAGGTGTAATGGGAATTGCATCATTTACAAACTCTAAAATTGTCATGAAGTTTGGCATGCGTCCAATCTGTATTTATGGCTTTCTTGGACTGTGCTTAATTTCTTTGATTTTCTTGTTGATTCAACTTGCGGGTGTAACGGTATCATTTTGGATGTTTATGCTTTATGCCTGTATTTTGTTTTTATTGTTTGGAACCCTCTTTGGTAATTTAAATGCGATTGCCATGGAGCCGATGGGGCATGTTGCTGGAATGGCGTCGGCTATTATTGGTGCAGCTTCTTCTATATTGTCACTTATTCTTGCTTCTATCATTGGGCAGTTATATAACGGTACATTAATTCCAATGACCTGGGGTTTTGTGATTCTGTGTGGTTTAGCTTTTGCTATGACAATATATGAGAATAGATATTTAAAGAAATCGGATGCTTAAAATTATAAAAATGAAGATAGATTACTGAATTTTAAACTTTTCTTCAGACTAAGAGTTGCATACGGGTGAGTGCTGTTCTTTTAAGCGTTTTAGATAACTTACGAGACTATAGACATAGAGCTATTTATCCCCGTATGCTTAGTTCGAGGTTGGTTCAATTTTTGCTTTCTCTGTAACAACGATAAAAATCGGAGATCAAAATGATGAAAAATGAAAATCATATAAAAACGTTTTATAAAAAAGATAAGGGCTGGCACTGGTTCGGTTTAGCGCTTGCCATTCAAATATTATTTATTGGAGTAAATTATTTAGTAATGATGAACTGATTTTACTTGTTGGACTTTTAAAAGGGTATGATTTCAGCCCAACTCATAAAATCTTGAGTCATTTTTGTTATGTTAAAGCTGATTTATTACGTGCCTGAGTCACATCTTGAATTAACTAAACAAGCCATTTTCTCTGCTGGTGCAGGTGGTATCGGTAATTATGAGCACTGCGCATGGCAAGTAAAAGGAATAGGGCAGTTTAAGCCAGTTAAAGGGGCTGCTCCCTATATTGGGCAGCTAGATGAACTTGAACAAGTTGATGAGTGGCGTGTTGAAACAATTGTGCTTGAAGAAAAAGCAAGGGCTGTAGCGAAAGCATTAAAGGCAAGCCATCCTTATGAAGAGCCTGCCTTTGAGTTTATTCAAATCATAGAAATTGATTTTAATTAAACTGAGAGAAATCTGGTTTACGTTTTTGCATAAATGCCTGAACAGCCTCTAGCATTTCAGGTGAGCGAACACGTTGCATAAAGATTTCAGCTTCATGATCAACACATTCGATAATCTGTTCTAAATTATGCTTCATGAGTGCTTTGGTTTGTTTCAATGATGCAAGAGGCAAGGCCGTTAATTGTTGAGCAGTTTGTTGAGCTGAAACATAAGCATCTTCAACTACTTCATTAACTAAACCTGCTTGCACCGCAGTTTCTGCATTAAACTTTTTCGCAGTAAATAGCAGCTCAGCTGCTTTATGGTAGCCAGCTTGTTGAACTAACAATTGGCTTGCTCCGCCTTCCGGAGAAAGACCTAGGCTTACAAATGGAATTTGGAAAAGGGCTGTATTGTCAGCAAAAACCAGATCTGCATGCAATAAAATTGTAACGCCAATACCAATTGCAACGCCTTTTACCGCAATGATAAGTGGTTTTGATAATTTGGCAGCGGCTTTAAGTAAAACGAATGGTGGAACTTCTCCGGCTGGACCCATGTTAGGATTTTGTACAAAACCCATAAAATCTTTCATGTCATTGCCAGCTGTAAAATCTTGTTCTACACCGCGTAGAACGACTACTCTAACTTCTTTATTGAGATCGGCTTCATTCAGTGCTTTGGCAATCCATAAATAAAGTTCGCCGTACAATGCATTTTTTGCATCTGGGCGATTTATGGCTAAGGTGAGTACGCCACCTTCTAAATTTGCGTTTAAATGTTGATGAGGTTGTTGAATACAGCTAAGTGTCATCGTACTATCCTTGCTTTAAACCACGTTGTTAATTTTTAGGTTCTCATTATGGCGCATATTTTTTGTAATGAGCGTTACTGATGAGTTCATAAAAAGTGAAAATCTAATTATGTATAAATTTGACTATCTCGTTTTTATAGGTCGCTTTCAACCATTTCATTTGGCTCATATGCAGACAATTGAAATTGCCTTACAGCAAAGCCACTATGTGGTTTTGGCATTAGGCTCTGCGCAAATGGAACGTAATATTAAAAATCCATTTCTTGCGATTGAACGAGAGCAAATGATTTTATCTAATTTTTCATTAGATGAACAAAAACGTATTAAATTTGTGCATGTGGTTGATGTTTATAATGATAAAAAATGGGTGAAACAAGTCAAATCTTTAGTGAATGGCGTGATTGAACCGAACTCAAAAGTAGGTTTGATTGGACATTTTAAAGATGAGTCTTCTTACTATTTAAAACTTTTCCCTGAATGGATTATGGTTGAACTCGATAGTTTAAAAGATTCTATTTCGGCTACCCCAATGCGTGAAGCTTATTATCGTGGTGAAATCCAAACTGAATTTTTTCCTGTAGGAACTATTCAATTTTTGGATGAATTTCAAAAAACACGTATCTATCAGCAACTTCAGCAACGCTTTGAAGAGGACGACCTCTCTAATCTAGATGAGTTTGAATAAGAGTATATAGCTTAAGCATCTGCCCAAAAGATAATTCGGTTGGAAAACGGATCGGTGATACTGAGTTCAAGTGTTTCCCAATCTGTTTTTTCAACTTGAGGTTTGGCGAATTTATAATCTTTTTGACTCAATTCGCAATGTAGCTCATAAATAGGTTCCCAATAAATGCGGATTGCACTATGTGGGCTTGCATCTCCAAAATGCTCAGATAAATGAATCACGCAATCATCTTTGGAAATTTGTAGATATAAGGGAAAGTTATCTTCAAATTGATGTTGCCAATCAAGTTGGAAACCTAAGAATTCAAGATAAAATGATTGGGCTAAATCAACATCAAAAATTCTTAAAATTGGGGTGATTGAACCTGATTGCATCATTTTTTCCTTTTAACGTGTACCAAATTGTTGAGTCCAATAGCTCTTTTGTTTTGCAGACTGATCGGAAGCACAAGCGATTGCGTAAGTTGTAAATTTGGGATTCATTAGATTACTACAATGTAGAGGACTCGGCAGCCATTTAGACATAACTTCACTCAAAGTTTTCTGGCCGCTAGCGACATTTTCACCATTGGCTTTACCGAGAGTATTATAGCGTTTCAAACGTGCTTTTAAGTCTAGTCCTGTTGAACTCACATGTCCGAGAAAGTTATTTTTTGCCATATCTTCACTATGAGAAAGTGCACCTTTATATAAATTATTATTCCAACTCAGCGGTTTAGCAGCAGGGAAAAATTGTTGACCACACTGGCGTGATTGTTGGCGGATCTGGTTAATTGTATTAAGTATGGCTTGTTGATAAGCTGGATTTTGTAAGTCTTGACAGCTTATTTCATTGGAATTTTTATGAATTTGAGCAATTGAGGGGGTGGTGTCGGTTGGCATGGGTAATGTATTTGTACTACATGCACAGATAAAAAGAGTCAAAGGCAGTAAAGAGTAATTTTTGAGTAGACTCATGTGAACGCCTTAAAATAATTATTCTAATGTTTTTATCATACGCCAAAGTAAAATTATTGAGCAATTCTTTGCAATAAAAAAAAGCGAGTTCGATACTCGCTTTTTTTTATTGCATAACTTTATCAAACCGATTGAAGGGCTTTTAGGTCTTCAAGCACTTGTTCAGCATGTCCTGCTGCTTTGACTTTACGGTAGCTTTTAACTAAGGTTTTGTTATGGAAAATGAAAGTAGAGCGTTCAATTCCCATAACTTTTTTGCCATACATGTTTTTTTCTTTAATGACATCAAAATGATTACAAAGTACTTCTTCTTTGTCGCTAATGAGGTCAATCGTGAGCGCTTGTTTTTCAGTAAAGTTTTGATGGGCTTTTACTGAGTCGCGTGAAACACCGAAAATGCGTGTACCCAAAGCTTCAAATTGGTCTTTTAAACAAGAGAAACCGACTGCTTGTGTTGTACACCCTGGGGTTGAATCTTTTGGGTAGAAATAAATGATTAACCATTCATTTTCGACCTCGGCCAAGTTCACTTCACCGTGGGTAGTAGGGAAAACCTGATTTGGTAATTGAATATTTTCAGTCATTTCTCATCCTTCAAAAAACTAAATTTGATCTAATTCAAGTGGTAAAAAAGCATATTCCTCATGATAAACAATATCGAGCTTTCTTACAGGAATTGCTTTGTTAAAAATTGGTCCATCAATCACAGTCGTATGAAATTCACCACCTTCACCACATGGATCAATACTACGATTCTCAAGTTCTTGGATATATTCTAAGGTTAAAGTTTTTCCTAAATCTTCAATTGTCATGCCTAGTTTTAAGTTCACTGTCACAATGACACTACGGAAACCAAGATTGATAAACTCTTCAACAACCTCACGATGTGGACGTAGCCAAAGAGGCATGCCTAATTTGAGTCCCACTTGTTGAGTGATCCGATCATGCCAACACCCATGTTCAGGCATATCAAGGTCACCTGTAACCAGTACCTCGGCACCTTGTTGTTTTGCATGAGTTAGTAATTCAATAAATTTAGCTTCATAGTCATTCCAACTTGATGAAGCCATAAATACTGGTAGGCCGATTGCTTCAGCTTGAGCTTGAATAATATCAAGTGGCATGGCATGTGAACGAGAGCGCTGGCTTTGTTCTTCCAGCATGACGATGAGTCCACTAACCGTACCAGTTTGCATTGCGTGGTAGAGTGCAAGTGAGCTGTCTTTGCCCCCACTAAATGAGACAATAGACTGTCTATTAATTGCGTTGGTTTTCCATTGTTCTTGCATGGTTTATTTCAAATGAATTGGTCAAGATCGATTTCATTTTAACAGAGCTATAAAAAAGCCTGCATAAATGCAGGCTTAATTTGGAATAACAAAAGCTTATTTTTTAGGAGCTTGTTGTTGAGCTGCTTTCATAGCATCTTCAGTTAATTTTTCAAGCTTAGTTGTTAACTGAGGGCCGAAACATGTTTTAAGATCACGGTTTTGTTGTTGTACAAATCCTAGAGAGCTTGGGCTTTTCTTCGCATTGATTGCACTTTGGATTTCCCATTTTTGTGCTTCAGTTACTTTACCTTGTGCTTCAACTTGGCAGCTACAGAATTTGCTCACTTCAGATGAACTTAGTTTGCCGCCTTTAGCTGTTTGATCTTTACAAACGTTAACTAATGCACCTTTAACGTTAGTACTTTTATATGCTGCTTGAACTGGGTTTTCCGCAGCATGTGCTGTACCAGCCATAAGAGCAACAGTTGAAAACAAAGATGAAAGAATAAGATTTGATTTTAACAACTTCATAAATTTTACCTACTTATTACGGTATATAGCGTGTTGGGTCGGTAACACCGGCCTCGATAAAGCCTTCTTTACGCAAACGGCAACTGTCACATTTGCCACACGCACGTCCTTGAGCATCTGCTTGGTAGCAAGATACCGTTTGACTATAGTCTACGCCATGTTCAATCCCTAAACGTATAATATTCGCTTTGGATAAATGTAACAGGGGTGTTTCAAATTTAAGTGGTTTTCCTTCCACGCCAGCTTTCGTTGCTAAACGTGCCATATTGGCAAAAGCGTCAATAAATTCAGGGCGACAATCAGGATATCCTGAATAATCAACGGCATTGATACCAATAACAATCGCTTCAGCATTGAATACTTCTGCTGCTGCTAAGGCATATGAAAGGAAAATTGTGTTACGTGCTGGTACATAAGTTACAGGAATGCCTTCTTGTAATTGTTCTGGTACAGCAATGTTATGGTCTGTAAGTGCAGACCCACCTAAATTAGCCAAATCAATATTAATTACACGATGTTCAACACCTGCACGTTGAGTTAATGCTTTTGCTGCATCGAGTTCAGTGGTTGAGCGTTGACCATACATAAAACTAATAGCAATACATTCATAGCGTGCTTGTGCCCAAGCTAGGCAAGTGGTTGAGTCTAAGCCGCCTGAAAGTAAAACAATGGCACGAGGGCGCATATTTTTCTCCATATTCGGAATGATTTATTTTATTGAGTGATTAGCGACCTGATTCGTCATTCCACAGCAGTTTATGTAACTGAAGTTGGAAACGAACGGGTAATTTATCATCAAGTATCCACTGTGCCAGATCACGTGCTAGACGTGGCAGGCCAACAGCACCTTTTTCAACTGCAAAGGCAGGGGAGAACCAAACGGTACTGACTTTTTTATGCAGTTGATATTTTTCAACTTGTTGCTTTGACCATTCATAATCTTCGCGGTTACAAATGACGAATTTAATTTGGTCATGCGCAGTCAAATGATCAAGATTGCTGATGAGGTTACGATGTTCCTCACCAGAAGTTGGAGTTTTTAAATCGAGAACTTTAGAAACACGCGAATCTACTTTTGAGACATCGAGCGCGCCACTGGTTTCTAAAGAAACATCAAAGCCAGCTTCACATAGACGTTGTAATAAAATCAAACAGTTTGGCTGTGCAAGAGGTTCACCACCAGTTACACAAATATAAGGAGTTTGAAATTGTGTAGCTGTTTCAATGATATGTTCAAGTGAAAAACGTTCACCACCTTCAAAAGAATAAGTGGTATCACAATAGCTACAACGTAATGGACAGCCCGTTAGACGAATAAATACAGTCGGTAGGCCAGAGGCATTTGCTTCACCCTGCAACGAGTAAAAAATCTCGGTAATGCGTAAACCGGACGCAGGGTCTGAGACAGGGATTGCAGAGGAACGTAAGGAAGCCATTCTAGAAATACCACACTATATAAAAAATAAAATCTCTACGATCAGTGTTGACCGTAGAGATGTTTGATCAAACTGAAATTAGTCAGCGCGTAACAAATCGTTCAAACTTGTTTTTGCACGTGTTTGCGCATCAACTTTTTTCACAATAATTGCAGCATATAAGCTGTATTTACCATCAGCAGACGGCAGGCTACCTGCTACAACAACTGAACCTGCTGGAACGCGACCATAATGGATTTCGCCAGTTGCGCGGTCATAAATTTTAGTCGATTGACCAATGAAAACGCCCATTGAAATGACTGAGCCTTCTTCAACAATAACGCCTTCAACGATTTCTGAACGCGCACCGATAAAGCAGTTGTCTTCAATAATGGTTGGGTTAGCTTGTAATGGTTCTAAAACACCACCGATACCTACACCACCAGACAAGTGAACATTTTTACCGATTTGAGCACATGAACCTACTGTTGCCCATGTATCAACCATTGTGCCTTCATCTACGTAAGCACCGATGTTGACATAAGAAGGCATTAACACTACGTTTTTAGCTTGGAAGCTACCACGACGTGCTACAGCAGGAGGAACAACACGAACACCTGCTGCTTTAAATTGTTCTTCAGTCCAACCAGAGAATTTAGTTTCAACTTTGTCGTAGAAACGAAGATCACATGACTCGATTGGTTTATTGTCATTTAGTTTAAATGATAATAAAACAGCTTTTTTTAACCATTGGTGAACAACCCATTCACCATTGATTTTTTCAGCAACTCGAAGTGTACCGTTATCTAAACCAGCAATTGCTTCTTCAACAGCTTGGCGAATTTCGCTTGGGCAATCTGCTGCAGTAAGGTTTGCGCGGTCTTCAAATGCTTGCTCAATGATCGTAGAAAGCTGAGACATGATCTTCCTTCCATAAAAAATTTTAAAGATTTTACACTAATTTGTGACAAGAATCTTTGAAAAAACGTGTTACGTTTAATCGAGGGCATAAATGAGGTAAATGAAATTAAGCTTATTAGATAATCAAGTGTTTTTTACACAAAAATGATTTGAAAATAAAAATTTAACTCAATTTGTATCAAAAAATAACAGAAATCTAGCATTTTTTGTATAAAAAAGACTCTAAGCTCTCTTTATTATGATTTCAGTCACAAGATGAATAAATTAAAAACAGAGCCTTTTGAGGAGAAAACTATGAAAGCATTACGTGTTTTAGTAACAACAACAGCTTTATTCGCTGCTGGTGCTGCAATGGCAGATGAAGCCGTTGTTCATGACAGCTACGCATTCGACAAAAACCAATTAATTCCTGTGGGAGTGCGTGCTGAGGTAGGTACAACTGGTTACGGTGGTGCTTTATTGTGGCAAGCAAACCCATATGTAGGTTTGGCACTTGGTTATAATGGTGGTGACATTTCTTGGCGTGATGACGTATCTGTAAATGGTACGAAATATGACGTTGATATGGATAATAACAACGTTTATTTAAACGCTGAAATTCGTCCTTGGGGTGCAAGTACTAACCGTTGGGCTCAAGGTTTATATGTAGCAGCTGGTGCAGCATACCTTGATAATGATTATGATTTAAGCAAACGTTCACAAGACGGTACTATTAAAGTAAATGGTAATAATTATAACTTTAATGGTTCAGTTGATGGTAAATTAAGTTATAAAAATGATATTGCCCCTTATGTAGGTTTGGGTTTTGCACCTAAGATCAATAAGAACTGGGGTGTATTCGGTGAGGTTGGTGCATATTACACAGGTAACCCAAGTGTAAATCTTAAATCAAATGGTACGTTTGTTAATGTTAACGGTGCTGACTTTGATAAAGACTTACGTGCAGAAGAAAATAAAATCGCGAATGACGATAAATACCAATGGTTACCAGTTGGTAAAGTTGGTGTGAACTTCTTCTGGTAATAAATACAAAAAAACGAGCTTCGGCTCGTTTTTTTTGCTTCTAATAAAATAAAAGAGCTAAAAAGCTCTTTTATTTATTTTTGAATCTTTATTCATCTGGGTAAGCAATTTTCTTAAGCGCTTTAATATCAGCATCAGGTGAGCATAAAGAAATAAACTCGTAACCGTAACCGCGTAATAGATGTCCTTTACGCACCGCAATCCATGTCGTATTGACACCAAAAATATCAGTTTTAGTTTGTTTTAAACGATGATCACGTTCTGTGTCATAAGCTACGGCATTAACAATTCCGACTCCCATGCCCAATTCCACATAAGTCTTGATGACGTCCGCATCGAGAGCTGACATCACGATATCTGCATCGAGGTGAGCTTCTTCGAAGGCTTTGTCAATTTTAGAGCGACCTGTAAAACCGCCATGATAAGTAATGAGTGGATAGTCCGCTAAAAGTTCAAGCGTAATCTTATCCGCCTTCACTAAAGGGTGATTTTGCGGTGTGATAATACTGTGTTGCCATTGATAGTAAGGAATACTCGCTAGATTTTCTTCAGTCGTTAAAGACTCTGTAGCAATTCCAATATCAGCCTCACCTTGTAAGAGCATTTCTGAAATTTCAACAGGACTGGCTTGTTGTAAAATCAAATGAACTTTAGGAAATAACTTCTTAAATTGATTGACGATTGGGGGAAGTACATAACGTGCCTGAGTATGGGTCGTCGCAATCGTTAATGTCCCTTCATCAACTTTATTAAAGTCTTCTGCAAGACGTTTAATATTTTCAGCATCAACTAACATGCGTTCAACGATGCCAAGAAGAGATTGTCCTGGTTCGGTTAAACCTAAAAGACGTTTACCTTTTCGTATAAAAAGTTGTACACCTAGCTCGTCTTCTAAATCTTTAATATGTTTACTTACGCCTGATTGGGACGTGTAGAGCGCAGCTGATGCTTCGGTTAAGTTAAAGTTTTGGCGTACAGTTTCTCGGATAATTCTTAATTGTTGAAAGTTCATTCACACTTTTCCTTACCAAATATATTTCTTAAGCAACTTGATCTGCAAATAAGTGCAGTTGAGATGCACTTACCCAAACGGTTTGATTCGGTTTAAACGCATGTAATTTTGCAGCTTCATTGCTTAGAGCAATCTCAATTAAACGTCCATTACGGTCTTGTAATTCCGCCACAACTTTTCCAGCAATCCAGATTTCACGTACAAAAGTCGCTTCAATAGTATTAGCCTGCGGTTGCGAGTGAATATGTAACTCATCTGGACGCGCAAAAGCAATCACTTTTCCTTGAGGTGCCTCAACTAAGGTTGGTAATTGAATACGGTCATTGCCAATACGGATAATACCGCCTGTGTTTTCACCTTCAAAACGATTTGCCTGACCTAAGAAATCAAATACAAATGGTGTTGATGGTTTTTCATAAACTTCACGAGGCGAACCGATCTGCTCTACATTACCTTTATTCATTACAATGATCTGATCGGCAACTTCAAGTGCTTCTTCCTGATCGTGGGTTACGAAAATTGAAGTAATGTGCAATTCATCATGTAAGTTGCGTAACCAGCGGCGTAATTCCTTACGGACTTTGGCATCTAGCGCACCAAATGGTTCATCAAGTAATAATACTCGTGGCTCTACTGCCAAGGCACGGGCTAAAGCAATACGTTGACGTTGTCCGCCCGAAAGCTGAGCAGGGTAGCGGTCTGCCAAAAATCCAAGTTGAACTAGATCAAGTAAACGAGTAACGCGTTTTTTAATTTCAGCTTCTGAAGGGCGTGTTGCACGTGGACGAACACGTAAACCAAAGGCAATATTGTCAAATACAGTCATGTGACGGAATAAAGCATAGTGCTGAAATACAAAGCCGACCTGACGCTCACGCACATGTACATTGGTTGCATCTTCGCCTTCAAGTAACACTTGACCGCCATCAGCTGATTCTAGGCCCGCAATAATACGAAGTAGGGTTGTTTTACCGCAACCAGATGGGCCGAGTAGGGCAACCAGTTCACCTTCAGGAAAATCTAGGGAAATATTTTTAAGCGCATGGAATGCACCAAAGTGTTTTTCAATATTTTTAACTTGAATACTCATGATTTCATTCCTTACGAATCAGTTGAATGCGGTTCTGGTTTGTCTTGATGTAGTTCTAACCACGTTTTCAATACCAGTGTTAATAGGGCTAAGAAAGCAAGTAATGAGGACACGGCAAACGCTGCGCTAAAGGTGTACTCGTTATATAAAATTTCGACATGAAGTGGCAGGGTATTAGTTTCACCACGGATGTGACCAGAAACTACAGATACTGCGCCGAACTCACCCATTGCACGGGCATTACATAGAATCACGCCGTAAATTAAACCCCATTTAATGTTTGGTAGAGTGACTTTCCAAAAGGTTTGCCATCCTGATGCACCGAGTACAATCGCTGCTTCTTCTTCTTCAGTTCCTTGAGCCTCCATGAGTGGAATTAACTCACGTGCAACAAATGGAACAGTAATAAAGATGGTTGCTAAAACAATTGCGGGTACGGCATATAAAACTTTGATGTCGTGTTCCATTAACCATCCGCCAAACCAGCCTTGCGCACCAAAAATCAACACAATCATTAAACCTGCAATAACAGGGGAAACCGAAAAAGGCATATCAATGATGGTGGTTAAAATTGCCTTACCTTTAAACTGGAACTTAGAGACAGCCCATGCAGCGCCAACACCAAATATCACGTTAATTGGTACAGCAATTGCTGCGGTTAATAAGGTCAATTTCACTGCCGATAGCGTGTCTGGATCAATCAACGCTTGAACATAGACTTCAAGTCCTTGTTTAAATGCTTCTACAAAAACCAGAATGAGTGGCAACATCAAGCAGCTTAAGAAAAAAATCAGAGCCACGGTAATGAGTGTGTAACGTACCCAAGTTGGTTCACGTGTCGCATCTCGTGATTGCAATTTAAGCGCAAGCGCATTGCTGTCAGTATGTAGGTTCATGTGACATTTCTCCCTGTACGACGGTTTGCCCACGCTTGAAGTAAATTAATGGCAAATAAAATGATGAAAGAGAGAACTAACATGACCGCAGCAATCGTTGTTGCGCCTGCATAATCATATTCTTCAAGACGTGAAATGATCATGAGTGGAGCAATTTCTGTTTTAAACGGCTGGTTACCCGCAATAAAAATAACTGAACCATATTCACCCACACCGCGGGCAAATGCTAAAGCAAAACCTGTGAACAAAGCCGGTAGTAATATCGGTAAAATAATTTTAGTAATCGTCTGCCAGCGATTTGCGCCAAGTGCTGAAGCTGCTTCTTCAAGCTCAGTTTCGATATCACTGAGTACTGGTTGAACTGTTCTTACAATGAATGGAATACCAATGAACACCAATGCCAATGTAATACCGATTGGGCTATATGCGACCTGAATGCCTAGAGGTTCGAGATATTGACCAATCCAGCCAGTAGGTGCATAGAGTGAGGTAAGTGCAATACCTGCAACTGCAGTTGGAAGAGCAAAAGGTAGATCGACTAATGCATCAACCAGACGTTTCCCTGGGAAGTTGTAACGTACAAGACACCAAGCCAGAAGTAAGCCAAATACAACATTAATAAATGCTGCTATTAAAGCTGAACTAAAACTGAGTTGAAGCGATTTTAAAATACGTTCAGACGTTAATATTTCCCATAATCCGTCCCATCCAATTCCAAATGATTTGATAAAGACTGCGGCTAATGGAATAAGCACAATAAAAGACACATAGGCGAGGGTGAAGCCCAAAGATAGACCAAACCCAGGCAGCACTCGGGATCGCTGCGACATGATATTTCCTCAAAGAGAAAAGCCTGCTGAAACCAGTAAGCGAATAAATAAAGATAAACGGTGCGATATAAAGATGGGTATTAAGCAAATTTCAAAGAGAAATGAGTTTTTACCGGGTCGATAGATGAGTGACTACACATCGAATCTTCTGGAATCAGATAATTCAGCAAATCTGGAAATGGTCCAAAACCTGAAGCAACATTAATATGGCCGACTTCACCAAGATTAACTGGATTTAATTTCCACGACTTAGCAAGTTGTAAAGCGTCAAAAAAGCCGAGCCATGGATCATTTTCACTAATGAGTAGCGTTGTAGGCACATCAATTTTTAATTGATGAAAATAATCTTTGTAGTCGGTCAAGCTGTGGCGGGCAAAACCAGCTTCCCCAAAGCGTGCTGGATTTGCTGGAGCAACCAAAATAAGTTTCTTAACTTGGCTCTTTAACTCTGGATATTCAGCTAAAGCAGCAACACTCGTTAAGCAACCGAAACTATGCGCAACAATTTGTACAGGAGCTTGCGCTGCTTGAACTGTTTTAACGAATTGTTCAACCCATTCACTTAATACTGGTCTATCCCAGTTTTTTTGCTCAACACGAGAACTAGACACGAGTTGACGCTGCAACCAAGATTGCCAATGCTGATGTTCACTTCCACCTACACCTGGAACAATTACAGTGTGAATCATGTCTGTTCTCCTTATCTTTAGTACAAAGAATTACTTCTCTGTACTATTGATTTTCACGATTTGATCGAAAACACCACCATTGTCGAAGTGTTGTTTTTGTACCTTCGTCCAACCACCAAATTCTTTGTCGATGGTTACAAGTTTCAATGGCTTAAATACATTGCTGTATTTCTTAAGAACGGCTGCATTACGTGGACGGTAGAAGTTACGTGCTGCAATTTCTTGGCCAGCTGGTGAATACAAGTAGTTGAGGTAACCTTTTGCAATCGTGAGGTTGCCTTTTTTAGTCGCATTCTTTTCAACAATTGCAACTGGAGGTTCAGCTAAGATCGAAAGAGAAGGGGTAATAATTTCAAATTTGCCTGGCTGTTCGCGAAGAGCTAAATGTGCTTCATTTTCCCAAGCTAGTAACACATCACCAATGCCACGTTCAGCAAAAGTAGTGGTTGCACCACGAGCACCCGAATCTAAAACTTTAGTATGTTTATAAATTTGACGAACATACTCTTGTGCTTTTGCATCATTACCACCTGGTTGATGTTTTGCCCAAGCCCAAGCTGCAAGATAATTCCAACGAGCACCGCCAGAAGTTTTCGGGTTTGGTGTAATAATTTCTACACCCGGTTTGATTAAATCAGCCCAGTCTTTAATTTGTTTAGGGTTACCCTTACGCACTAAAAACACAATTGTTGAGGTGTACGGGGTAGAGTTCTGCGGTAACTTTTTCTGCCAGTCAGTTGGAAGTAATTTTGCTTTTTCGGCAATTTCATCGATATCTGCTGCAAGTGCTAATGTCACTACATCTGCATTTAAGCCATCAATCACCGCACGGGCCTGTTTACCAGAACCGCCGTGTGATTGTTTGAACTCAATATCTTGACCAGTACGTTGTTTCCAGTAAGTACCGAACTGTTTATTGAAATCTGTATATAACTCACGAGTAGGGTCGTAAGAGACGTTTAAAAATTCTTGGGCTGCAAATGATGAAACTGAAAGAAGTGCAGCGATAACCCCGACTTTTAACTGAGAAAAACGCATGAGATAATCCCTCAAAAAATATGAAATGTTCAAAACATGAACGCAGAATAGCGCTAGTCTTTATTCTAAAAAAATAATAAAAAACGAATTTAATATGAAAAAAATAGAAATATTAAAAACAGATAAGTTATTCTTAAATCTTGATATACAACAAGTTTCAAAAGTAGATACGAAATCGGTATAATTTTTTAAAATCAGTCATTTATTATTTAAATGAAAGGTGTTGTATTGTTGGGTCGTTTTAAGCAAAGGGTGGATTAAACATGTGGTGTTTTAAAAATGGGCAACCTGTTGAAACCATTCCTTTACTGGATCGAGCATTTCATTATGGAGATGGATGCTTTACCACAATTCGTGTTTTTCAAAACCAGATTGAGCTTAAAGAAAGACATTGGGAACGCCTAAAACTTGCATGTCAAAAACTGTCATTAACTGTAGATTTTGAATTAATAGAACAGAGTTTGCAGCAACTACAAAAGCAGCATCTTGTGCTCAATGGCACTTTAAAAATTGTGATTAGTCGTGGGATAGGTGACCGTGGTTATAGTTTGCCAAAGCATAATGCTGATATTTATATCTGGTTTTATCCAAAATCTTTAGAGCCATTTCAGCCAGACTTTATTCAGTGTGGCGTTTTAAATCAGGCTTTAGGTTTAACCATGCCGAGCTTAGTTGGGCTTAAATCTTTAAACCGTCTTGAACAAGTATTGCTAAAAAAAGAAGCAGATCAACTAGGGTGGGCTGAAGCATTAGTTACTGATGTACAAGGTTATATTGTTGAAGGAGTCAGTAGTAATTGTTTTATTCGTTTAAATGATAGATGGATTACTCCCGAACTTCGCTATAATGGCGTCCACGGTGTAATGCGGGCGGAAATTTTAGCGCGTATGCAGCACCATGGTATTGCCTGTGAAGTACGTATAATTGAGCTAGATGAAGTATCTGAAATACAAAGTTTATTCTTTTGTAATGCTTTACATCCTATGCGAGTGGTCACTCATTTAGGAGCGAAAACGTTAGAAACACAGGCATGCATAGATTTATTTCATCTCCTTAACTTAAATCAGATTCATTAATATGCCGAAGCCACCTGTGAATGCGAAAGCAAAAAACGCCAAGAAAAATAACAAAAAACAAGCTCCAAAATTTTCTAAGCGATTGGTTCTAATTGGCCTGTTTATTGTTTTAATTTCTACTTTTGCCATTTTATGGTCGAGCCTATTTAAAGCTTATCCGATTGAAGGCAAAAAACAGATGTTATCCATTACATCTGGTGAAACCTATTCTGGTTTTATTGATCGGTTGGCGAAAGAAGGAAAAGTTAGCTTTCCAGTGGTATTGAAGCTTTATCAGAAATTTATGATTCATGACAGCATGAAAGCTGGTGTGTATGAAATTGAACAGGGAATGAGTGTAAGAGAAGTATTAGAGATGCTATCTGATGCGGATAATGCTCAGATGAACCGTGTTTTGGTTATTGAAGGTACAACTTTTAAACAGCTTATTACTGCATTAAAAAATGATAAAAACGTAAAAAATACAATATTAGATTTACCCGATGATCAGCTGATGAAAGCGCTTGGCATTCCTTATGATCATCCAGAAGGTTTGTTTGCACCTAATACGTATTTCTTTGCAAAAGGCGAGACTGACAAGAAAATTCTTACCGATTTATATCATCGTCAAATGAAAGCTCTAGACGCAGCTTGGGCAAATCGTGCACCGAATTTACCTTATAAAGACAAATATGAAGCCTTAATTATGGCTTCTATTGTTGAGAAAGAAACAAGTTTGGATAGTGAACTTACACAAGTTTCTGGCGTTTTTGTCCGCCGTTTAAAAATTGGTATGCGTTTACAAACGGATCCAACAGTTATTTACGGTATGGGCAATAACTATAAGGGAAACATTACCCGAGAAGACCTGCGTACTCCAACAGCATATAATACTTATACTATTAATGGCTTACCGCCAACTCCAATTGCTTTACCAAGCCAAAAAGCAATTGAAGCTGCGTTGCATCCAGATGATTCAAACAACATCTATTTTGTAGCAACTGGTAATGGTGGGCATAAATTTACGGCAAGCTTGCAAGCGCATAATCAAGCGGTGCAAGACTATTTATCCGTGTTGAGATCGAAGAAATAAGGAAAAGAGATGTTTATTAGCTTTGAAGGCACGGAAGGGGTAGGTAAAACTACACTCATTCGAAAAATTCACCAGCATTTTGAAGAGCAAGGTAAACAAGTTGTTTTAACGCGAGAGCCGGGTGGTACTCCTCTAGCTGAACAGATACGCTCTATGCTTTTGGCAGTCAATCATGATGAAAATATGAGTCATGATACCGAGCTATTACTCATTTATGCGGCACGTGCTCAACATTTACAACAGGTCATTTTGCCGGCTCTAGAGTCTAATAAAATTGTATTAAGCGATCGTTTTACCGATGCAAGTTTTGCTTATCAATGTTCTGGTCGTGGTCTAAGCCAAGATAAATTACAGCTTTTAAATCAGAACTTTGTTTCACGCATGCCAGAAGTGACGTTCTGGTTAGATGCACCGATTGAACTCGGGATGACCCGTGCACGTGAACGTGGAGCTTTAGACCGTTTTGAACAAGAAAAGTTAAGTTTTTTCACTAAGGTTCGTGAAGGCTATGAAACCTTATGGAAAGCTGAACCAGAACGTATTAAGCGAATAGATGCAACCCAAAGTCCTGATCAGGTGTTCGAACAGGCATTGCAATATTTAGGATAAGCAATTGGATGAGCCACTCTTATAAAAATGGGAGTGGTTAAAAATGACGTTAATTCTGTTTTAAAACGTCATAGAAAATATCTGCTATTTTCTTATGCTATCTTACATATGATTTATAGATTGAAGAATAACAAGGATGAAAAGCTCAAAAGAAGAAATCGTGGCATTTCTTGAAAAGGAATTTCCGCCAAGTCTTGAACATTGCACGATTGAATCAGTCACGCCCAAAGCTGCGGTTGTTTATTATCATGTCGATCAAAGGCATCAACGTCCCGGTGGTACCATATCTGGCCCAACCATGATGACCTTAGCAGATTTTGCTTTATATATTGCTATCTTAGGTGAAATCGGAATTATTGGTTTAGCTGTGACCACCAACTTTAATATTAACTTCCTAAGAAAACCCGCAGGTGATCAAGACTTACGCAGTGAGTGTAAGCTCATGAAAGTAGGAAAGAGCTTGGTGGTGGGTGAGGTTTGGATTTATTCAGTAGGATTGGATGAACCCGTTGCACATGTGACCGCGACTTATTCAATTCCACCTAAATCATAAATACAAACCAAATAAAAAGCACAGTCTGAACTGTGCTTTTTTTTGTAGAAAAACAGCTTAAATATCAGTATTAACCAATGGCTGTTCTACTGCAAAATTTGGAGGAGTTAAAACGGTTTTACGAATCTCACTCGAAGTTTCAGGATAATCGAGTGTGTAATGTAGACCACGTGATTCTTTACGTTGCATCGCACAACGCACAATCATCTCAGATACTAAAACAAGGTTACGCAGTTCAATCAGGTTTTTGCTAACACGATAGTCTTGATAATACTCAGTGATTTCACGCTTTAACATTTCAATACGGTGTAAAGCACGTTCTAAACGTTTCGTGGTTCTGACAATACCAACGTAGTTCCACATGGTAGAACGTAACTCATCCCAGTTTTGTAAAATCACCACATCTTCATCTGGATTGGTGACTTGAGAGTCATCCCAACTTGGTACTTCTGGTAGTTTTAAATCTTTATCAAATTTATTTTCGATGTCTTTTGCTGCACTCATGCCATAGACGAAGCATTCAAGTAATGAGTTACTCGCCATACGGTTTGCGCCATGTAAACCGGTATAAGATGTTTCACCAATGGCATATAAGCCTTCAATATCGGTCTGACTATTTGAGTCAACCACAACGCCACCACAGGTGTAATGAGCTGCCGGCACCACTGGAATCATATCTTTGGTAATGTCGATGCCCAATTCAAGCAATCGCGCATAAAGTGTAGGGAAGTGTTCTTTAATAAACTCTGGTGATTTGTGCGTGATGTCTAACCACACATGGCGAATACCGAGGCGTTTGATTTCATGGTCAATAGTTCGCGCCACAATATCGCGTGGAGCCAGTTCTGCACGATCATCAAAACGCAGCATGAAACGTTCACCATCAGGCAAGCGTAAATACGCACCTTCACCACGCATCGCTTCGGTAATTAAAAATGAGCGAGCTTGGGGATGATAGAGACAAGTTGGATGGAACTGATTAAATTCCATATTCGCAACACGGCAACCTGCGCGGTAAGCCATAGCAATACCGTCACCTGTGGCAATATCTGGATTAGATGTGTACAGATAAGCTTTCATTGCACCGCCGCAAGCAAGCGCGGTAAATGGTGCAAGGAAAGTATGAACTTTTTCTGTATTTTCATCTAAGGCATACAAACCAATAGCGCGATTCGCTTGGTCAACATGTCCTAATTTTTGCGATGTAATTAAATCAATCGCAATGTAATTTTCAAAAATAGTAATATTTTTACGTTCTTGGGCACGTTCAACCAAGGTGGTTGAAATAGCTTTACCTGTTGCATCAGCCGAATGGATAATACGGCGCTGCGAATGACCGCCTTCGCGTGTTAAATGAAGTTGTTCATCTTCATCTAAGGTAAACTGCACGCCTTGCTTTAAAAGAAAATCTACAGAAGGGCGACCACCTTCTACGGTATGTTGTACCGCATCCATTTCACATAAATGAGCACCTGCAATCATAGTGTCATTAATGTGCTGTTGAATAGAGTCAGTCTCATCAAGAACAGCAGCAACACCACCTTGAGCGTAGAAGGTACTTGCTTCAGTTAAAGCAGCTTTGGCTAAAACTGCAATATTAAAATGATTTGGTAACGATAAAGCCAGACTTAAACCAGCGCCGCCGCTGCCCACAATAATCACGTCAAAGTGGTGAATTGTCTGTAAATTAGGCATGTCCATTCGCAACAATCTAAAACGTCCGCTAATGACACCCCTTTTTATCTAAAAAGGCAAGAGCTTAAGCGCTCTAACTCAGAGAAAAATTGCAATTGGCTTAAAAAGTTGCAATGCGTAAAATAATGATTGTAAGGTTGCCTTACAAATAAACATATTGTTACGCACAACTCCAAGGCGTTGTGATACAAAAGTTTTATTCTTATTCTCGTAGACCAATTGTGGGTGAGCACCGAATGAAAACTCGCTATTTACAACAAGGAATGTATGCAGCGGTATTTACAGTTGCTGCTGTTCAGGCAAATGCTACTGTTGATTTTTCAAACCTCGTTGAACAAGTTAGTCCAGCCGTGGTGAGTGTAAACGTCGTAAAGAAAATGACTCAGGATGAACTATTGCAGCAGCAAGTTCCTGAAATTTTAAAACGTTTCTTTGGAAATCAGGTCATCATTCCACAGCAACAGGGTCCACAAGAAAAAACCGCATATGGTAGTGCATTCTTTATTAGTAAAGATGGTTACCTACTCACCAACCACCATGTGATTGAAAATGCCTCACGTATTAGTATTACTTTAAATGATCGTCGTGAAATTGATGCAACGGTGGTCGGTAGTGATGAGCGTACAGACGTTGCATTGTTAAAAGTGACTGGAAATAGTTATCCAGCTTTACGTGTAGGAAATGTTGACCGCTTACGAGTAGGAGAGCCAGTTTTAGCAATTGGTTCGCCGTTTGGTTTTGACTATTCAGCTTCGGCAGGTATTGTCAGTGCTAAATCACGAAATATGAGTGGTGAAACGTCGGTACCATTTATTCAAACTGATGTTGCACTAAACCCAGGTAACTCTGGTGGTCCATTATTTAACCAAAATGGTGAAGTAGTCGGGGTAAACTCTCGAATATTTAGTGGTACTGGCGGCTATATGGGCTTGTCTTTCTCTATCCCGATTGACGTAGCGATGGATGTGGCCGAACAGCTTAAAACTAAAGGTAAGGTAACACGCTCTTATCTTGGTGTGATGATGCAAGATATTGATCGTAATCTTGCCGATGCTTACAAGTTACCAAAACCTGAAGGTGCTTTAATTACTCAAATTTCTCCGAACTCGCCTGCACAAAAAGCAGGCTTGCGAGCCGGTGATGTGATTTTGAAATATAACGGTAATCCGGTATCACGCACCAGTGAATTACTCTACGCATTAAACAAAGTACAGCCGAATCAAACTGTTCAGTTTGAAGTATTACGTGATGATAAAACCCGTAATATTTCAGCAACTTTAACGACTGCCCCAGATGAAACGCCTGCCACAGGCGCACAAAGTGCTGTATCTAAAGGTCCAGTTCTAGGAATGAGCATTCGTGATTTGGCTGAACCAGAAAAAAGTGCTTTAAGTGTAAAGGGCGGCATCTATGTACAAGATGTTCGCCGTGGCGGTTTGGCATCATTGTCAAATATCATTCCGGGTGATGTGATTGTTCAAGTCAACAATAACCAGATTTTAAATAGTCAGGATTTTGCAAAAGTTGTTTCTAACTTGCAAAAAAATACCGTAGCACGTGTCGCGATTATTCGTCAGGGACAACGCGCAATGCTTGGTTTACGTATTCAGTAAACTTAAAAAAAGAAACAATGAGCCACCCTAAACATGGGTGGTTTTTGTTATTTATCTTGAGCATATAGTGATATCTACCTACACTTATTTCAGTTTAAAAGTTAATAAATAAGAGTGTGAACATTCGTGAGTAGTATTTTTGATTTACATATTCAGGTACAGCCACATCATATTGATGCGTTAGGACATGTGAATAATGTGATGTATGTACAGTGGATGCAGGATGTAGCTGCTGCTCATGTTGAAACCTTAGGAGTAGGGGTCACTAAATACCTCGAGTTAAAACATGCAATGGTTGCTGTTGAGCATCATGTGCAATATCGTAAAACTGCATTTGAAGGTGAACAAATTGTATTACGCACATGGTTAGATGATATCAACGCTCTTTATTCGTTCCGCCAATATGTATTTTTCCGTCCATCAGATCAGGCTGTATTATTTGTTGGAAATACAAAATGGGCATGTATTGAAATTGCCACGGGGCGCCCAAAACGAATGTCTCCAACTTTTACCCATGCATACAAGCCACTTGATTCAAGCATAAATCCTTATGACTTTACTTTTTCTTATACATAAGGTTGCTCAAGAAGGAATTGGGCTGCATTGGCCTTTTAAAAACATAAGTAAAAGGTAATGATTATTTTGGATACTTTAAAATATCCATCTGTTATAATCGCACGCAATTAATTTAACTGCTTTGGCTGTGTATTAAAACAAGCTACATAGCACTCTATATTTTCTCAAGGTAACCCATGGCGCAAGCTAAAAAATCCGTCGATATCAAAAATATACGAAATTTCTCGATTATTGCTCACATTGACCATGGTAAGTCTACATTGGCTGACCGCTTTATTCAGATGTGTGGTGGTCTACAAGATCGTGAAATGCAAGCTCAAGTCTTGGACTCAATGGAGCTTGAGCGCGAACGTGGGATTACCATTAAAGCCGCTTCTGTCACGCTATATTATACTCATCCGAATGGTCAAGAATATCAACTTAACTTTATTGATACTCCTGGACACGTAGACTTCTCTTATGAAGTTTCTCGTTCATTAGCCGCATGTGAAGGTGCGCTATTGGTTGTAGATGCTGCACAAGGTGTAGAAGCACAATCAGTTGCAAACTGTTATACCGCAATTGAACAAGGTCTCGAAGTTCTTCCTATTTTAAATAAAATTGATTTACCACAGGCTGAACCTGAACGTGTAATTCATGAAATTGAAGAAATCATCGGGATTGAAGCGACAGATGCACCGACTTGTTCAGCAAAAACAGGTTTGGGTGTTGAAGGTGTTTTAGAACGTTTAGTCGATGTTATCCCAGCGCCTGAAGGCGATCGTGATGCTCCATTGCAAGCATTAATTATCGACTCATGGTTTGATAACTACTTAGGTGTAGTTTCTCTTGTACGTATTAAACAAGGTCGTATCCGTAAGGGCGACAAAATGTTGGTTAAATCGACAGGACAAACTCATCCGGTAACTTCAGTGGGTGTATTTAATCCTAAGCATACTGAAACAGATATTCTTGAAGCTGGTGAAGTAGGTTTTGTTATTGCGGGTATTAAAGATATTTTTGGTGCACCAGTAGGTGACACTATTACCCTTGCTGCTACACCTGATGTTGCAATTTTACCAGGTTTTAAAAAGGTTAAGCCACAGGTTTATGCTGGTCTTTTCCCGATTGATGCGAGTGATTTTGAGCCATTCCGTGAAGCGTTACAAAAATTGCAGATCAACGACTCGGCTTTGTTCTTTGAACCAGAAAGCTCAGATGCATTAGGTTTTGGTTTCCGTTGTGGCTTCTTAGGAATGCTACACATGGAGATTGTACAAGAGCGTTTAGAGCGTGAATATGACCTTGATTTAATCAGTTCTGCACCTACCGTAATTTATGAAGCATTAACCAAGAAGGGCGAAACGATTTATATCGATAGTCCATCAAAAATGCCAGACGGATCTACTGTAGAAGATTTGCGTGAGCCGATTGCGGAATGTCATATCCTTGTTCCTCAAGAATACTTAGGGAATGTAATGACCCTATGTATTGAACGCCGTGGTGTTCAAAAAGATATGAAATTCTTGGGTAATCAAGTTTCTATTACATTTGAAATCCCGATGGCTGAAGTCGTTATGGATTTCTTTGATAAATTAAAATCATGCTCTCGTGGTTTTGCATCGTTAGACTATAACTTTGTTCGTTTCGAAAGTTCAGCTTTAGTTAAGGTTGATGTATTAATTAATAGTGACAAGGTTGATGCCTTGGCTATGATTTGTCACCGTAATGACGCGCGTCATCGTGGTATTGCATTGGTTGAGAAAATGAAAGACTTGATTCCTCGCCAAATGTACGACGTTGCTATTCAAGCAGCTATCGGTGCACAAATTATTGCTCGTTCTACTGTAAAAGCGATGCGTAAAAACGTATTAGCGAAATGTTATGGTGGTGACGTTTCACGTAAGAAAAAACTACTTTCTAAACAAAAAGAAGGTAAGAAACGTATGAAACAAGTGGGAAGTGTTGAAATTCCACAAGAAGCGTTCTTGGCTGTATTGAAAGTAGAAAGATAAGAAATGAGGGGGGAGAAGTAAGATATTACTTTTCCCCCACTTTAAGACAAGCAGCTAGGCTGCGAGTGAGGTCGTGTGGATTTTGATTTTAATTTAATTCTTGTTCCAGTTACGCTGATTCTATTTGCAGTGTGGTTGTTAGATAAATTTGTATTCAAACAGCGTGCAAATAAAGGGCGCGGGAACGAAAATTTTGTTATTACATGGGCCTATGACTTTTGGCCAGTTTTAGCTGTAGTACTTGTACTTCGTTCATTTCTTTATGAACCATTTAATATTCCATCAGACTCTATGGTACCTACCCTAGAAACTGGTGATTTTATTCTGGTTAATAAATTTGATTATGGTGTGCGTTTACCTATCGTCAATAAGAAAATTATTGATGTGGGAGAACCAAAGCGTGGTGATGTGATTGTGTTCCGTTATCCACCTCAACCTACCATTAGTTATATTAAACGTGTAATCGGTTTGCCGGGTGATCATCTTGTTTATGATCATGGACAATTGATTATTAACGGACAAAAAGTACCGAAAGTATTAACACAGTTTAGTCGCGAAAAAGACGTGTTAGATACCCCAACGTCTATTTATCATAAAGAGACGATTGGTGAACACACCTTTACGATGCGTGAGCTTGAAGGCGTAAATGTGGCGCGCCAAGCACCGTTTATCAACTATGTTGAAAATGGTAAATATGCAAACCAAGACGGTTTATATTGGGAAGTGACTGTTCCAAAAGGACATTACTTTGCAATGGGAGATAACCGTGATCAAAGTGCAGACAGTCGTTTCTGGGGCTTCGTTCCTGAAGAAAATTTAACAGGGCGAGCATTCTATGTGTGGATGCATAAAGAACCGGGTTTACATCTTCCTAACTTTGGCCGAAATGGAAAAATAGATTAAAAACAACCATTAGGAAAAAAAGAAATGCGTAAGGCACAACAAGGTACTTCGTATTTAGCAATTTTATTTGGGGTGGTTATATTTGCAGTTGCAGTAAAAGCTGTACTTGCAGTTTGGCCAGCATATTGGGATGATCGATTGATTAATAATCAAATAGAAGAGCTTTTACAAGAAAGCTCTTCTGAGATCACACCACAGAAGTTTGTGACACAAATGGATCAGCGACTGGAAATGAACAATATTCGTGATCTCCACTTTAAAGAGATTGCGCAAGTGTTTAATCAGTCTGGTCTGACAGTCAAAAAGAAATATGAAGTAAGAAAACCTTTCTTATCAAATATTGATTTAGTTTTAACATTTGAGAAGAGTTTTGATAAAACATCAGTTCAAACTAAGTGATCCTCGCTTATTGAGTCGCATCGGATATCAATTCAAGCAGCTTGAGTTGTTACAGTTAGCTTTGACTCATCGTTCGGTGAGTCATAAATACAATTACGAGCGCTTGGAATTTTTAGGCGATTCATTATTAGGCATGATTGTTGCCAATTATCTATATCATGCCTATCCAAATGAAAACGAAGGTCGTCTAACGCGTATGCGAGCGACTTTAGTCCGTCAGGAAGCTTTAGGTAAGATTGCAACCGATTTGCAACTTAGTCGGTGTTTAATATTAAGTACGGGTGAGTTGAAATCTGGTGGTCATCATCGTGAGTCAATATTAGCTGACACGGTAGAGGCCATTATTGGTGCAATTTATATTGATAGTGGTGATCTCAACTTACTTACAGATATTGTGCTAAAATGGTATGTACCCTATTTAGACCATATTGAACCTACGGATCAACTTAAAGACCCGAAATCACGTTTACAAGAGTATCTACAAGCACGTAAAAAACCTCTCCCTGTTTACGAGGTTGTAGATATTCAGGGTGATGCACCTCACCAGCACTTTAAAGTTGAATGTTTGATAGATGGTTTATCAAAGATTTATGGTGAGGGTTCAAGTCGTCGTTTTGCCGAGCAGGCAGCAGCGGCGGAAATTTTAAAGTTATTGGAGCAATAACCTGCATGTCGATGCATTCTGATCAAATCAATCCAGATTCAAATGAGAACCAAGATCCTAATAATCTGATTGATCAATTTTTTAGTTCCAAAGGCGTAACAATTCCTTCGGATTTTAAGAGCGGATTTGTGGCGATTGTAGGACGTCCAAATGTGGGTAAATCTACCCTCATGAACCATTTATTAGGTCAAAAGCTCTCGATTACTTCGCGTAAACCTCAAACAACACGTCATAAAATTATTGGTATTGATTCGCGTGAAAAAATGCAGGCGGTGTATGTAGATACCCCAGGTATGCATAAAAAAGAAGTACGCGCTATTAATAAAATGATGAATCGTGCAGCGCATTCTGCATTACGTGATGTCAATTTGGTCTTATTTGTTATTGATGCTTATAAGTGGACCCCAAATGACGACTTAGTGCTTGAAAAACTCAAGAATGCTGAAATGCCAGTTATTTTAGTGATTAACAAGGCTGATACTTTTGAAGATAAAAGAGATATTCTTCCTTTAATTCAAGAGCGTGCCAAGCTTATGAATTTTGCCGAGATTGTTCCTGTATCTGCATTACGCGGAGCAAATCTGGAACATTTGAGTGAAACAATTGAGAAGTATCTTCCTTATCAAGCACCTTTGTATTCATTTGATCAGATTACTGACCGTTCTGAACGCTTTTTAGCTAGCGAAATTATTCGTGAAAAAATCATGCGTCAGTTAGGTGAAGAGCTTCCTTATGATTTAACAGTACAAATTGAATCTTTCAAAACGGAAGAGGCTGCTGTTAATGAGAAAACTGGTCGTTTAAAACCAGCTTGTACCTATATTGATGCAACGATTTTTGTAGATCGTGCCGGCCAAAAAGCGATTGTGATTGGTGAAAAAGGTGCCAAGCTTAAAACAATCGGTATGGACGCTCGAAAAGACATGGAAAAGATGTTTGAGCAAAAAATTATGCTTACACTTTGGGTAAAAGTGAAGGGTGGCTGGTCTGATGATGAGCGTGCCTTAAAAAGCTTAGGATATAGTGATATCTAAAGGATAAGGATACTGGTATGAAAACAATTACATCATTGGTCGCTATAATTGGATGTACATTGATGTTACAAGGTTGTGTATATAAGCTTGTAACCGTACCAGTAGGTATCGCTTATAAAACTACAAAAGGTGTTGTCAAAGGTACAGCGGCTGTTGTAGGTGCGGTGATCCCTGATGGTGATGATGACAAAAAAGAAAAAGAATCTGAGGAATAGTTTCTTTTTATGATGCGCAATGAAGTCCTCCATGGATATATGATTCATCACCGTAAGTACCGTGAAAAAAGTCATATTGTGCATCTTTTTACTCAGGAGTATGGGCGAGTCGATGGTATTTTAAGACAGACTCCGCCCCCTCAGTATCAACCTATCCGATTACAAGCAACTGGTAAAAGTGAGCTGAAGAACTTTACTAAGTTAGAAATATTAAATCAGCCTGTTTTCTTTTTTGGTGACGCCTTTTTTGCCGGATTTTATTTAAGTGAAATCATTCTTCGGCTATGTCCACTAGAAGAGGCAATGCCTCAATCTTTTGAGCAATATCAGTTAACTTTATTGCAGTTACAGCAGCTTGCTTCTAATGACCAGCCCGATCTTTTTTTAAGACAGATATTGCGTCAGTTCGAACATGTGCTTCTACCTGAACTAGGGTACGCGCTTGATTTCTCAATTGATACTCAGCAGCAGCCGATTCAATCTCATCAGTTTTATCAATTTCAAGTGACCGAAGGTTTTGCTCTCGTTGCGCAGGCGAGTCGTTCTTCTTTGTCAGGAAAAGCGATTTTGTCTATGGTGGACTATGAGCAAGGGCAGGATTTTTCTCACGAACAACTGCAATTATTAGGTAAACTATACCGTCAAATGATTACATCGCTTTTAGGAGATCGTCCCCTAAAAAGTCGACAATTGTGGATTCAAAATACTCAAACTCAATCGTAATTAGGATTTTTTTATGGCTGCATTGCTTGGTGTAAACATAGACCATGTTGCTACTTTAAGACAGGCGCGCGGTACTACTTACCCAGACCCTGTAGAAGCTGCTCTCATTTGTGAACAAGCTGGTGCAGAGGGAATTACCTTGCATTTGCGTGAAGATCGTCGCCATATTCAGGATGATGACGTACGCCGCATGCGTCCATTATTAAAAACACGCATGAATCTAGAGTTGGCTGTTACTGATGAAATGGTCGAGTTTGCGAAAGAAATTCAGCCACAGCATGTATGCTTCGTTCCTGAAAGACGCCAAGAAGTAACCACTGAAGGTGGTTTAGATGTAGTCGGTAACTTTGACAAGGTTAAAGCTGCAACTCAGGCCTTAGCTGCTATTGGTTGTGATGTATCATTATTTATTGATGCTGATCTAGCTCAAATTGATGCAGCAGTTGCATGTGGCGCACCTACGATTGAGTTGCACACGGGTGCATATGCAGATGCGGCAACGGAGCAAGATCAACAGGCTGAGTTGGCGCGTATTATTAAAGGTGTTGAATACGCAGCTTCAAAAGGTTTGGTGGTAAATGCGGGTCACGGACTTAACCTTAAAAATATTGCTCCAATTGCTGCTATTTCGCAAATTCACGAGTTAAACATTGGGCACTCAATTATTGCTGATAGCATTTTTGTAGGTCTTGTTCAAGCTGTCAAAGATATGAAAGCAGCAATTCAGGTGGCAGGATAATTGGTTATGTCGAGTATCAATTACGATGAACTAATGCAACCTGTTTTAGCCTTTTTAGGATGTCAAACGCCAAAGGCATGGTTAGATGAAGCGATCAATAATTTAGATATATTGATGCAAGATCATGCTAACTGCGAAAAAAAAGCAGCTAGTACAGCAATGAACTTAATGTTCCGCTATAGCTTTTTCCCTGATTTGCAAGTGAAGCTTGCACAACTGGTGCGGGAAGAAATGCTCCATTATGAACAGGTGCTTGAGCTAATGGCCAAGCGTGGTCAGAAATGGGATGGCTTAAGTGCAGGGCGCTATGCAGGTGGGTTGCGTAAAGAGATTCGTACTTATGAGCCAGAAGCTTTAATTGATGTACTTGTGGTAGGTGCTTTTGTTGAGGCTCGCTCATGCGAACGTTTTCATGCACTTGCTCCACGTGTAGATGAAGAGTTAGGACGCTACTATCGCTATTTGCTTAAGTCAGAGTCTCGTCATTTTGAAGACTATTTGGCACTTGCGCTTGATGTGGCAAACACTGCAAAAATGAAAAATCCTAAAGAGGATATTCAGCAGCGCATTGAGCATATTCGTGAGGTTGAAAAGAACCTGATTTTAACGCCTGATGATACCTTCCGTTTTCACAGCGGCGTACCTGCATAATCAAAAAAGTTGTAAATAAAAAAGTTTATCTTTCTAGGTAAACTTTTTTTATTTTAACCTTTAAATTTTTAATTATTTTTATAAGTGGTTAGCATCTGGGGATGCGGTATTTATTACCTGATACTCCTGATAAAATCATATCTATATAATTAATTTTCTTAAATATTGTTATCCATAATTAAATTTTTTAGAAAAATCTTTTATTTTTTAAAGTAATAACGAATATTATGTAAATATAAAGATAGGTTTGTTCATAATCGGTTCAACTAAAGTAGTCGAATATTTTAAGGATATAAGAATGTTAGCATTAGTTACAGGCGCTTCTGCGGGTTTTGGTTATAGTATTTCAAAAAAACTGATTGAGTTAGGTTATAAAGTTATTGGATGTGGAAGACGGGCAGAAAAGCTAAAAGAATTACAACAAGAGCTCGGTGAAAAATTCTATCCACTCGTATTTGATATGACAGATACAGTAGAAAATATAAATAAAGCATTGGTTGATTTACCAGCCGAATTCCAAATCAGTCAAATTGATTTATTAGTTAACAATGCCGGATTAGCATTAGGCCTAGAGCCAGCAGATAAATCAGATTTGGATGATTGGTACACCATGGTAGATACCAATATTAAAGGATTGATCACTGTTACGCGGTTAATTTTACCGAATATGGTGAAGAAAAAGTCCGGTTTAATCATCAATATGGGATCAATTGCAGGTACATACCCATATCCGGGTGGTAATGTTTATGGTGCAACCAAAGCATTTGTAGAGCAATTTAGTTTAAATCTTCGAGCTGACCTGTCAGGTACTGGTATTCGAGTGACTAATATTGAGCCAGGTCTTTGTGGTGGTACAGAATTTTCTTTGGTGCGTTTTAAGGGCGATCAGGATAAGGTAAATAGTCTGTATGATAAAAAGAACCCAATCTTGCCTGATGATATTGCAAATACGGTAGCGTGGGTCGCATCACAGCCTCCACATATTAATATTAACCGTATTGAAATTATGCCGACTTCTCAGTCTTTTAATCCTTTAAAAGTTGTTGAAGTAGAATAATAAGTTTAAAAATGACCTAAGAAGAGGATTGAAGGTGATATCTCTTTTTGATTTGGATTAGGTCATTGAATAAAACTAGTAGATTAATAATTAAATCCTCTATGTTGTGATAGGGGATTTTTTTATAGTTATGGGTAAATTTATAGCAAAAAAAAGCCCGCTTTAATGCTGCGGGCTTTTTAGTATTTGGCTCTCCCACCTGGGCTCGAACCAGGGACCTGCGGATTAACAGTCCGTCGCTCTACCGACTGAGCTATGGGAGAATCTGCATGCGATTATAAGGGGATTTTGAGAAGGGTCAAGTGAAAATCGCCATGTTTCCTTCATTTTTGTGTTGTATGCTTTTTATTTGATCAGTTGAGCGCTGAGCTGAGAAATTACTTGCGCTTTAAAAATTCAATTGCTAGATTCAAAACAGAACAAGCGTTTGAAGAAATTCAAACAGTGTGGATTTAAACCAACTTGCCAGCACTAAAATGGCTAAATCGGAGATAAGTATGAAAACACTTACTATTGCTTCTATTTTTTCTAATTTTGATTTTTATCAACGCAATTATCTCAATATCTTAAGTCGACCAGAATCTTATTACACACCTGTAGAGGGTGCGTCGATTGATGCTTATCTTTTTAAAAAGAAGGACTTGTACTTAGGTGATTTATTGCAGCTTTGGTTCAGTTCTAAATGGAATGTACATAGTTCACTAAAAGTTTTAAAAAGTTCAAAAGCATTAGATCAATCTAAACCCCTATATATTTTTCAATTAGAAGGGGAGTTACTGCTAGGCAAAAATAAAGTTCTAGCTTGGTCTACTGAACATCAAGAAGTTATAGAACTTCAACTTAAAAATATTTGGGCACCTTATGTAGTGGCTCAAACTTGTGATCGTCCAGATAATCCAGATTACTCAATAAAAAAGGCAGCGGTTTAAGGCTGCCTTTTATGACTATGAACGAATAATCATGCAGGTTGCTGTTGCATAGGCATAAAGTTTACCTTCCTCATCAATAATCTTTCCTTCGGAAATTCCTAAGTTTTTACTTAAGTTAATGACTTTGCCTGTTGCAATTAAAGGATGGTTCTTTGGAATAGGACGGCACATTTTTACGTTAAGATCGATTGTTCCGTAACCTACGCCAGCAGGTAACATCGTATGTACTGCACAGCCAGTCACAGAGTCTAAAACTGTAGCCGCAAAACCACCATGTACGCCCCCTAACGGATTTAGGTGATTATGATCTGCTTGCGCTTTAAAAGTAACAGAACCTTCTGAAATTTCAGTAGGTTGCATGGGTATGGTTTTACTAATACTTGCTGCTGGAATATGGCCATCAATCATCGCTTGTAAAAATTCAAGACCAGTCATTTCCATGGGATTTTTCATTTTTGAGTCCTTTAATTTTATAAGTTCTTAAATGGAACTTAAGTTTAAATTATGATGTAAAAGTACTATTGTCAAGTTAGAAAAATGAAGTGATAAGTTCAGTTATAGTTTACAAACTTGTAAATTTTAATTAGACAGAATATTTTATGAAATTAAAAAGATAAAACTTATCAATGGGAAATAATAATGAACGGTCAATGTTTATGTGGTAAGACTGCATTTGCGGTAGAGCTAAAAAATCATGATGTGCATGTTTGTCATTGTTCGATGTGTCGCCGACAAACTAGTGGTGTTATTATGACGATTGATGTTGTACAAGGCAGTCTAAAGTTTATTCAACAAGAGCATCTGAGTATTTTTAACTCTTCCGAATGGGGAGAAAGAGGCTTTTGCAACGCTTGTGGAACTACAATTTTTTGGAGAACTAAGGATCAAGGCTACTGCAACATTAATGCATTTTCTTTAGATGAACCCGTAGATGACTTAAAGTTAGATCTGGAAATTTTTATTGATTCAAAACCCGGTTTTTATGCCTTTAAAAATAATACAAAAAAAATGACTGAAGCCGAGGTCATGGCTTTATTTAATTCTGCTGAGTCATAAATAGTAGCTACGAATAAAATTTTAATCTTCTATTCATAAAAAAGAGGCCTCAACTTGAAGTTGAAGCCTCTTTTTAAAATTATAAATTACTTAGCTGTTTTTTCAGCTTCAATAGAAGCTATTGCAGCATCTACGCCTTCAATTGAGTCAGCAGCTTTTTTGATACGTGCTAACGCATCAACGAGCACTTCGTCAGCTGTTGCATATGAAATACGCATAAAACCGCCTAAACCAAATGCATCACCAGGAACTACTGCTACACCAGTCTCTTCTAATAACCATTCAGAGAATTCTGTGCAAGATTTTAAGCCTTTTGCACGAATAAGAGGGCGAATGTTTGCATAGGCATAGAAAGCACCGTCAGCAGGCAAGCAAGAAATACCTTTGATTTCATTCAAGCCATTAACAACTAAGTCATGACGGCGTTTGAACGCTTTAATCATTGGTTGAAGTACGTCTTGAGGACCATTCAATGCAGCTTCAGCAGCAACTTGTGAAATAGAAGTTGGGTTTGAAGTTGATTGAGACTGGATTTTTTTCATTGCGCCAATGATTTTTGCTGGGCCGGCTGCATAGCCAATACGCCAACCTGTCATCGCATATGCTTTAGAAACACCATTTAAAACAATCGTACGATCATATAAATCTGGAGCAACAGTTGCGATGTTGTAGAACTCATCTTCCCAACGAATTGGTTCATACATATCGTCAGATGCAACAAACACTTGTGGATGGCGACGTAATACTTCAGCTAAAGCTTCTAATTCAGCTTTGCTATAGATCATACCTGTCGGGTTAGATGGGCTGTTTAATACAACTAAACGAGTGTTAGGAGTAATAGCCGCTTCTAATTGTTCAGGAGTAATTTTGAAACGTTGGTCTTCACCACATTTCACAATGACTGGAGTACCTTCAGCAATAATGACCATATCTGGATAGCTTACCCAGAACGGTGCTGGAATGATAACTTCATCGCCTTTGTTTAATAGAGCAAGTGCCAAGTTAAAGAAGCTTTGCTTACCACCACATGAAACCAAAATCTGATTCGCTTGATAATCAAGATTATTATCGCGTTTAAATTTAGCAATAATTGCTTTTTTTAATCCAGGAGTACCATCTACAGCCGTATATTTGGTGAAACCATTATTAATCGCTTCAATTGCAGCATCTTTGATGTGTTGAGGGGTATCAAAGTCTGGTTCGCCAGCACCTAAACCAATCACGTTCTTGCCAGCAGCTTTAAGTTCAGCAGCTTTGTTGGTTACAGCAAGTGTAGGGGACGGTTTGATAGCATTGACACGATCAGAAAGACGTACGTCCACGGCAATATTCCTCTTATGGGATTAAAAAATAAAAAGCATACTATCTTATCGCAAAAATTAAGTAATTTGCGGATGTGAACCTTTTCAGATGTAAAAAAGTTTAGTTTAGTAATCATCTTAAGCAATATTTATTCAATTGAAGCTTTTTTAGAAAGAAATGAGAAAATCATTTATAATAGGTCGCAATCGAAATTTCGAGAATGAATCATGACTGAGCAACAGCCAAAACAGAAAAAGGCTTTGGTGAAATTGCCATTCCCAATGCCGAATGATAGCAATGAAGCCGACGACGCGGTACACAACCAAGTGCGTCCAAAACCAGAGCAATACGCAGATAGAACGTGGATGCCTCCGCGTGGTACTCGTCGTTCTATGGGAAAACGCTAATCTCGAAAACAGGCAATATGCCTGTTTTTTTATTGATTAAATAAAATTTCCTGATAATAGCTTTTTTTCTTTTGGTACATGTGATGGTCAGCTCGCTTTAACATGTCCTCAATTTGTTCATTTGCTTGAGTTGTTGCATGTCCAATTGCAATGCTAATTGGGTGGCTTGAATAATATTGATTGTCGATATTAAAAAGCTCTTGAATGGTTTGAAGCATAATTAGAACATTCGCCTCATCTGCCCCCGGCATTAAAATCACGAATTCATCACCACCTATTCTAGAAGCCGTATATGCTGTATTTAAAATAGCCTGACTTAAAATATTTCCGACGCGGCGCAATAAGCCATCCCCAATATCATGACCAAACTGATCATTTGTTTCTTTTAATCCGTTCATATCTAAGAAAATTGAAGAAACAGGTCGGATAATACTTCGGTTTAGACGATTAAGTTCCTCTGTAAAAAAAGCGCGATTATATAGTTTGGTCAGGACATCGTGTTGCCCCAAATATTCAAGATAGTTTTCCGCTTTTTTTCGCGCGGTAATATCGGTAAGTGCAACCTGTACCAGTCCCCAAGTGTCTTCATAACCGGGAAAAACGGTAAATTGAAGCAATACATTTCTTATTTGCCCATCTAAGGCATAGTTAATCGCTTCACGCTTATGATGAATATTACCTTGCCATAATTCGATGAGTTGTTCCCGAAAGGTTTCAATCATCTCTTCAGCAAAAATCTTATGTGTATTTCTTAAAAGGGTCGATTTATCAGGAGCTTTAAATAAATCAAGAGTTGCCTGATTAACATCTAAAATCAGAATATCTTCTACACACTGACGAACAAATTCAGGATGGACATCTAGAAAAGTTCTAAAATCTTCAATACCTAATAACCTGAGTTGATCAATTCTATTTTTTATACGGCTGAAATCTTCGACCCAAAGAGAAGTGGGTGAATAGATAAACATAGACTCAGCTAATCGACGATTTTTTGCTTCCTCACGAAGTGCATTTTGATAAGGAGTAATGTCTTCAGTGGTAATTAATACACGCTCAAAGGTCGATTCAGAGCCAGGTAAAATTGAGCCTCTTAGCTGAACATCAATACGTTTGCCTGATAAGGTGTAATTTATGGTCGTACTTGAAAAGTGAGTTTTACCATTCCATAGTTCTTCAAGCTCAAAAATATGAGATTCGAACATTTCTTTTTTAAAAATAAGATTTAAATTCGAATATAGCTCTTCGTGAGTTCTTGCTTCAAAAAGTTCTAATGTTTTTTGATTAACACGAACAATTTTAATTTTATGTGCGCATTCACTGATTAAGTTTTTATTTTGACTTAAAAATTCATGGAGGTTTTCAATACCTTGATTTCTCCATAAATCAAATTGTTGTTTAACTTCACTGAAATCCTCAATCCACATTGGAATTGGGCTAAGGTCAAAAATTGAAGAATCTAAAGTTTCCATATGTTTCTTTAAGTATTCAGTTTGCCTTAAAGTATAATGAGAAAAATTAGGATTTGGGAAGCTAAAGAACTTAAATCTATTAGAATAATTAAAAATATAAAGATTAAATGTAAGTAAAAATAAAATAATGAGAAAGCAGATATTATCTGCTTAGCTCATAAATTTATAAGAAAAATTAACGATTAATAGGGTGGTCAATATTCTTTTCACCACGCCAGAGTTTGATAAAGTCTTGCTCATCAAAATCATAAAGTTCCATGAGTGCAACCACAGCACTTACAAAAATCATGGCACCCTCAGAGTTTCCGTGCAGGTCAAAAATTTTACCATTGAGCTTTCCTAAAATATCACTCAGCTCATGATCACGGCCTCGGCCATAACGATCCCGAGGGTACAGTTCTTCATTTAAAACAATAAGAGCAATGGCTTTTTCGGCACTTGATAAATCTGTTTTATCTAAGGCTTCTTCAAAAGATTCACTTCCATGATTAAAGTAAAAAATAACATCATCATTAATGAAACTTTTCACCATCTTTTGGGTTAATGTCGGAAATTCAGAAACTGCATTATCTTCAACATACGGTTTGAAAGATTCTGGAAAGATAACGTTGTGATGGATATCTTTGAACAGTGGTGCAATTTCAGAAACTTTATAACCTGCGATGCCACAACCTAAAGCCGTGACAAAATATTTCATTTTAGGATGATTTTTTGCATATATCTTAAAATCTTCAACATAGTGCTCAATTTGTGAAAGAGGCATTTGTTGAATATGTTCATTTAAGGTGGGAATTGCAAAGCTTTGACCAGCCCAGCCGCGACCAACACCTTCAACTGCTCCGAAGTGTTGACTGGCAACGCGTGCTGCACCGCTACCGTGCTGTCCAGCAAGGTTACTTCCAAATACAAAAACTGTATCTTCGGGAAGTTCGGTTACAATACTTTCATCATGATATTGATAGGTCATGGTTATGCTTTTTATTTAATGGATAGCTTCATGTTGCAACTGATTATGGTATTGGTCAAGTGTTAAGATGCTTAATCTTTTACATTGAATTTCCAACTCAATTTGCACTTTAAATTAAGATAAAAATCCCCATTAATGGGGGAGACGTTAAATTCAATTTTTTCATAAAGAGAGATAACTTTGAACGAAAATCAACCTTTCGATTTGGTCACTCATTATCAGCCAGCAGGTGATCAGCCACAGGCAATTGAAAAGCTGGTCAATGGTATCGAGCATGGTTTTCGTAATCAGTTATTGCTAGGGGTAACGGGCTCAGGTAAGACCTATACCATGGCAAATGTGATCGCCCAAACGCAGCGACCTACAATTGTGATGGCCCACAACAAAACTTTGGCTGCCCAGCTTTATGGTGAGTTTAAATCTTTCTTCCCTAATAATGCGGTTGAATATTTTGTAAGTTATTACGATTACTACCAACCAGAAGCTTACGTTCCATCTTCGGATACGTTTATTGAAAAAGATTCAGCCATTAATGATCACATTGATCAGATGCGGTTATCAGCAACACGGGCTTTATTAGAACGTCGTGATGCAATTATTGTGGCATCGGTTTCTGCAATTTATGGTTTGGGTGATCCGAATGCTTATATGCAAATGTTGCTGCATGTGGTTGAGGGCGACCGAGTAAGCCGCGATGAAATCATCCGCCGATTGGTTGAAATGCAATATACGCGTAATGAACTTGAATTTTTACGTGGTACTTATCGTATTCGCGGCGAAATTATTGATATTTTCCCAGCGGAATCTGATCAACACGCGATTCGTATTGAACTATTTGATGATGAGGTCGATTCAATCCGTTGGTTTGACCCGCTAACTGGTAAAATGGTTCGTAAAGTTTCTCGGATAACGATTTATCCGAAAAGCCACTATGTAACACCAAAAGATCATTTGACCCGTGCTATCGATACAATTAAAGATGAATTACAAGATCAGCTCAAATTCTTCCGTGAACATGACAAATTGCTTGAAGCACAACGTATTGAGCAACGGACACGTTACGATCTGGAAATGATGCAACAGTTGGGTTATACCAATGGTATCGAAAACTATTCGCGTCATTTGTCAGGACGCCCGTCTGGTGAAGCACCGCCGACTTTATTCGACTATATTCCAGAAGATGCTTTGCTCATTATTGACGAATCACACGTTACCGTTCCGCAAATTGGAGCGATGTATAAAGGTGACCGGTCACGTAAAGAAAACTTAGTGAATTATGGGTTCCGTTTGCCAAGTGCGCTTGATAACCGTCCGATGAAATTTGAAGAGTGGGAGCGTATTGTACCGACGACCATTTTTGTAAGTGCAACACCTGCTAAATATGAATTAGAAAAGTCAGATCAAATCGTTGAACAGGTGGTACGTCCAACAGGTCTAATCGATCCTGAAATTGAGATTCGTCCTGTCTTAACCCAAGTAGATGATGTTCTTTCTGAAATTAATATTCGTAAAAACTTGAATGAACGGGTATTAATTACCACTTTAACAAAGCGTATGGCAGAAGACCTGACTTCTTATTTAAAAGAATATGGTGTTAAGGTCGCTTATCTCCACTCAGATATTGATACGGTTGAACGTGTCAAAATTATTCATGAACTACGTACAGGTGTATTTGATGTTTTAGTCGGCATTAACCTGCTACGTGAAGGTCTGGATATGCCTGAAGTTTCTTTGGTTGCTATTTTAGATGCAGATAAAGAAGGCTTTTTACGTTCAGAGCGCTCACTCATTCAGACGATTGGTCGTGCTGCGCGTAATGTGAAAGGTAAAGCAATTTTATATGCTGACCGAATTACCGATTCTATGCAAAAAGCGATAGATGAGACTGATCGCCGTAGAGCCAAACAAATTGAATTTAATGAGCTGCATGGTATTACACCACGTAGTGCTGTGCGTCAGGTTGTCAAAGAAATTGACTCGGGTGAGGTACTTTCAGACGACGAGATTGATGAAAAAGTACTTGAACAAGCACAAGCATTGAGTGCCGATGAAAGACATATTCTTTCAGATCCTAAACTGTTTAGTAAGCATATTACTAAGCTTGAAAAAGATATGTTAAAGGCCTCGAAAGATTTGCAGTTCGAGCAAGCAGCGCGGATACGTGATGAAATCATTCGATTAAAAGCGCAAATGTTGCAATAAACGAATACATAACGCTACATAATGTGTTTAAAAAACAAGCTACTGTAGATGTTTGAGTTCTTTTGTATTCACAACTAATCGTTGAGGGCAACAATGGCATTTCGAAATAATGTTCCGCAAGCCAGTTGGCGTTTGGCTAAAATTGCGTTGGGCGGTGTTGTTTTGGCTGGTTTAGCTGTTGGAACGTATGTCTATGCTCAGCCGAAACCTTTGCAAACCGTTTATAAAGTTGAACTGGACCGATATTTAGGTGTCTGGTATGAAGTCGCCCGTAAGCCTGCTTTTTTTCAAAAAAAATGTGCTTACAACGTATCTGCAACTTACACCTTAAATGAAAATGGAAATGTAGTTGTAGATAATCGCTGTTATGACAATAGAAAACAATTACAGCAATCTATTGGTGAAGCCTTTGTCGTAAATCCGCCATATAACACGAAATTGAAGGTGAGTTTCTTACCGGAAGCTGTGAGATGGATTCCAGTCATTCGTGGAGATTACTGGATTTTAAAAATAGATGAAGACTATCAAACTGTTTTAGTGGGAGAACCTTCTCGTAAATATCTTTGGGTGTTATCAAGAACACCTCATCCTGAACAAGAAGTGGTTGATGAATATCTAAATTATGCAAAAACATTAGGTTTTGATATTCGCGATATTATTCATACAGAACATAAAGAATAGCTGTAGATGTCTGATTAATAAAAAACCATGTTTTTACATGGTTTTTTCTTTTTTATAGTGGATAAATCAAGTATTGTGGTGAGCTGTTTTTACTAAAGTATAAGAGGGTGATGATGTTTAAGGGCGTGAGCTTGTCTGTCATGGCATCTATCACTTTTGGTGTACTTTATTTTTATACTCAGTTGTTAAGTCAGCTTGATAGTGAACAGACTTTTGGATGGCGGATTATTGCAACACTACCAGTTCTCACTTTGTTTATGTGGTGGAGCGGTGATTTAGGGTATATAAAAAATATCTACCAGCGTATTTTGGCAAAGCCGTCTTTATTATTGTTGTTAATTACAACCTCCATTTTAACTTCAGTACAACTTTGGCTGTTTTTATGGGGGCCAATGCATGGTCGAGGCCTACAAGTATCTTTAGGGTATTTTCTATTGCCGCTTGTTCTTGTCTTGGCTGGAAGTGTGCTGTATGGCGAAAAAATATCAAAATTTCAATGGGTCGCAATTATTCTTGCAGTCATTGGAGTGGGCCATGAGATCTGGCGTTTAGGAAGTATTGCTTGGGAAACTGCACTAGTTGCAGTTGGCTATTCTGCCTACTTTTTATTACGTAAGACCATTAAAACAGATAATTTAGGCGGCTTCTGGTGGGATTTAGTTATTATTCTACCGATTGCAATTTATTTAACTCATACAGGTTTACTCCCTTATAGCAAATTTATAGACCAACCGAGTCTTGCTTTGGTCATTGTTGGGCTTGGAATTTTAAGTGCTATTGGTTTAGGAAGTTATATTCTGGCTAGTCGCTTTTTACCATTAGTCGTGTTTGGACTTTTAGGATATTTGGAACCGGTATTACTTGCTTTAGCTTCTTTAGTTTTAGGGGAGAGTATTGGCCAAGAAGAATGGTTCACTTATATTCCGATTTGGTGCGCAGTATTTGTGTTAGTTTTAGAAGGTGCAGTTCACCTTTATCAGCAACGTCAAAAAGCCAAAAATTTGCAGCTTAACATCGCGAAATATCAAAAAAGATTAAAAAATGATGAGTTTGATTAGAGGGTAAGAATCTAAAAAGTAAGAAAAAGCAAAAATTTAGCTGCTTTAAACAATAAAATAATAAAAAATAATTATAGGTATTTTATGAATTTATGATGAATTTTAGGAAAATCTAATCACTATCGTCAGCTTTTGATTCATTCTTGCTAATAATTCCATTACAATTACGGGGTTTAAAAAATCACGCCTAGATATAATTAATTAGAGGACGTATCTGTGAGCAAAGACACTATCATCGCCCTGCATGCTGAACACCAAGGCCGTTGGAAAAACCGTGAAGAAATCGCGGAACGTATGATTGCATTAATCGGACAATTATACCGTGAAAAAAATATTGTCGTATCTGTTTACGGTCGCTCTTTAATTAACCGTTCTGTTATCCAAATTTTGAAAACTCACCGTCGTACACGTGTTGTAGACGTTGAGCTTTCTGTTGTAAATACATTCCCAATTTTAGAAGCTTTAGCTAAGCTTGAAAATATTGGTTCTGCAGAAGTTGATATCGGTAAACTTGCTGTTGAATATAAAGAAAAAGGCGGTGATGTTGATGCTTTTGTTGCTCAAGCAGTTGAGTCAATCAAAGGTAGCGCAACTTCTGAACAACCTAAAGATGTCGTTCTTTATGGTTTTGGTCGTATTGGCCGTATCTTAGCTCGTTTAATTATTAGCCAATCAGGTCTAGGTCGTGGTTTAAGCCTTAAAGCAATTGTTGTGCGTAAATCTTCTGATGGTGATTTAGCAAAACGTGCTTCTTTACTTCGTCGTGACTCTATTCACGGTACTTTCGCTGGCACAATCGCTGTTGATGAAGAAAACGAAGCAATCATTGCTAATGGTAACTTCATTAAAGTGATTTATGCGTCTAGCCCAAGTGAAGTTGACTATACTGAATATGGTATTTCAAACGCACTTTTAATCGACAATACTGGTAAATGGCGTGATGCTGAAGGTCTAAGCCAACACTTGAAATGCCCAGGCGTTGCACGTGTTGTATTGACTGCACCAAGTAAAGGCGAAATGAAAAACGTTGTATTTGGCGTAAACAACACAGACATCTTAGATGAAGACAAAATCATCTCTGCTGCAAGTTGTACAACAAATGCAATTACTCCAATTCTTAAAGTATTGGATGACAAATATAAAGTTCTTAATGGACATGTTGAAACTGTTCACTCATTTACAAATGACCAGAACTTGATCGACAACTACCATAAAGCAGATCGTCGTGGTCGTGCTGCTACTTTAAACATGGTAATTACAGAAACTGGTGCAGCTAAAGCAGTTGCTAAAGCATTGCCTGCATTAAAAGGTAAGTTAACTGGTAACTCTGTACGTGTTCCTACACCAAACGTATCTCTTGCTATCTTGAACTTAACGCTTGATAAAGAAATTGATCGTGAAGAAGTGAACGAGTACATTCGTCAAATTTCAATTAACTCTAGCCTTCAAGGTCAAATTGGTTATACCAACTCGACTGAAGTTGTATCGAGTGACTTTATCGGTTCTCGTACTGCTGGTGTATATGACGCTCAAGCAACGATTACTTCTGGTAACCGTTTAACTGCTTATGTTTGGTACGATAACGAAGTAGGTTATAGCTGTCAGGTATTACGTATCGCTGAACAAATGTGCGGCGTAAGCTACAAAAAAATCCCAGCAGAATTGAATGCTTAAGATCATTTAACGATCTATAAAAGATTTTCACAAAAAGACCCAGTTTAGACTGGGTTTTTTTACAACCGTACAAAATATATGCTGACTATTTTTTGTAAATAAATGAGAATATGAATTAAGGAAAAAAAGAAAATAGTAAGGGATTGGAATTGTCGCAGTTTAAACGTTTGTTGGTCGTTTTTATATTCATTATTATTGCCAATTTATGTGGTGTACTCATTGCAATATGGGTGTTTAAGCATTTTAATATTTATATTCCACTGAAGAATCAGGCAGTTGCTATTGACTTGCAAGAACCCCTACAGGTTAAGGTTAAAGTACAAGATGCTTTAAATGTGGATGTAAAAGGGCGGGTAAATGCCAGTATTCCAATTGATGAGCAATTAAATATTCCATTAACACAAACGTTAACTCCGCGCGTTTATTTCGATAATATGGTGCCCATTAGCACAACAATTCCTGTCAAAGAAGTATTAAAAGTTGAGCAAAATTTGCCAATTGATACGAAGGTTCAAGTCAGAGTTTTGGGGCGTGATATTACCTTACCGTTAAAGGGATCAATTCCATTAAAACTTGATGTTCCGATTGATATTAATGTTCCGCTTGAGCAAAAGGTTCATTTGAAATTCGATGCGCCAGTGCGGACAGTATTAAAAGAAAATTTACATATTCCTCTAAAAGCAAGATTAGATACAAATATTCCAATTGAGGGTAATCTGAGTGTCCCTGTTAAAACAGCGCTAAATGCTTCAGTTGATGTTAAAAACACATTGCCTGTGAAGATCGCAAATGGTGAGTTAAAAATTCCTTTGTCCAGTATGCGATTAAATCGGGTATTAGGTTCAGAAACGTCGCAGACGACAGCTGATCAATAGGGTGGATGGTAATGTTTCGTTCACTCAAGAGTATGCTCATCAGTTTCATTTTAATGATGATACTTGCCGCTGTTATGTTTTGGGTATATCTCAATATTCAGGCAAATGTAGTGGTTTCGGCTCATAACGCAGATATTAGTTTACCTGACTCTTTAGAAACAAAGATTCAAGTTGGCAACACTTTGCAAGTCCAATCTATTGGTAAACTTGATACAACATTGGATATAGACCGTCAACTGACTCTACCGCTGAAAGGGAAATATTTAGCAGATATCAGTTTTGCTATAGAGACACCTGTTACAGTAAATGTTGATTACACAACAACTCTAAAAATTGATCAAGTTATGCCTCTCGAAACAACGACAGATTTAATTTATCAAAATAAGTTTTTGCCTAAATTTCCACTTAAACTTGATATTCCCATAAAGTTAGATGTGCCTTTTCAGTTAAAGCGTAGTTATACCATTCCGATTAAAATTGTTTTTGATGGTCCTGTTTATTTTGAATTCGATGAGCCAGTAAATTTATCGGTTAAACATCAGTTTAAACCAAGTCTAGAAGTGAATGATCCTATGGAAATGGGGAATGTCTCTTCATTTAATGCCATTATGTATAATTCGGTTCCAAAAACAAAAGCAAATCTTGATATGCAAATGACCTTACCTCTACGGAATGTTCATCCTTAAAAATTAAATAGTCATCCTGCATTTTATTTTCAATATCGGCTGTATTTGTGGATCTAAAATGCTTCTGATGACTTAAATATAAAAACAGATCGTTATAAATAGGAATTGTCCCATTTTATATTCGAGAATTTTATGAAAATATGGCAGAATAGGCGGTTTTAGAGTTTTTAGAGGATTGGCAGATGCGCTTTGTTGATGAAGCAGTCATTACCGTAGAGGCTGGCGACGGTGGCAATGGCGTAGCCAGTTTTCGCCGTGAAAAATTTGTCCCATTTGGTGGCCCAGATGGTGGTGATGGCGGACGTGGTGGAAGTATCTATATTCAAGCTGATGATGATACGAGTACGCTAGTCGATTACCGTTACACACGTAAGTTCCGTGCTGAGCGCGGAAAGAATGGTGCAGGCGCTAACTGTACCGGACGTGGTGGTGAAGATGTGGTTTTAAAAGTACCCGTTGGTACAACAATTGTTGATACAGATTCAGGCGATATTATTGGCGATTTGGTTGAAGATGGCCAAAGAATTCTGGTTGCAGGTGGTGGTGACGGTGGTTTGGGGAATACCCACTTTAAATCATCAACTAACCGTGCTCCGCGTAAATGTACGACTGGTATAAAAGGTGAGTTTCGTGAAATTCGCCTTGAATTAAAAGTATTGGCAGATGTTGGTTTATTGGGCATGCCAAATGCTGGTAAATCAACCTTTATTCGTGCTGTAAGTGCTGCAAAACCAAAAGTGGCAGACTATCCATTTACAACCATGGTTCCAAACCTAGGTGTAGTAGATGCTGACCGTCATCGTTCATTTGTAATGGCCGATATTCCTGGGTTGATTGAAGGTGCAGCAGAAGGTGCAGGTTTGGGAATTCGTTTCCTTAAACATCTGGCACGTACGCGTATCCTTTTACACATTATTGATGTGCAGCCAATTGATGGTTCAGATCCGGCGCATAATGCAAAAGCAATTATGAACGAGTTAGTTAAGTTTTCACCTACTTTGGCTAAACTACCGGTTGTTTTAGTACTGAATAAACTTGATCAGATTGCTGAAGAAAGTCGTGAAGAGTGGTGTCAGCATATTCTAGATGAACTAGAGTGGACTGGACCTGTCTTTAAGACATCGGGCTTATTAAGTGAAGGAACGAAAGAGGTTGTGTATTACCTAATGGATCAGCTTGAACAACAACGTGAACGCGAAGTTGAAGATCCTGAATATGCAGCAGAAGTAAAAGCTTTCCGTGAACAACTAGAAGTTGAAACACGTGAACAAACCATTGCGGCAAAAGAAGCATATCGCGCTATGCGTCGAGCACAACGTCTTGAAGGCATGTTAGGCGATGATGATGATGATTTTGACGATGATGAAGACGACAATGATGTAGAAAGCGTCTACGTTCGTGACTAGAAAACCGAGGAAAACATGATAGAAGTGGTCGATGGGCAACGTCAGCTCAGTGAGTGTAAACGAATCGTTGTTAAAATCGGATCATCTTTACTCACAGCCAATGGGCAAGGTTTAGATTTGGATGCTATTTCGCATTGGGCGAAACAGATTGCAGATCTACACAATGCCGGACACGAAATTATTTTAGTGTCTTCTGGAGCTGTGGCAGAAGGTATGGTTCGTATGAAGCTTGCGAGTCGACCCACCGATCTACCCAGTCTACAAGCCTGTGCTGCGATTGGGCAGATGGGTTTAATTCATACTTGGTCTAGTGTGCTTGAAGAACATGGTATTCGTACTGCTCAGGTTTTACTGACACATGATGATCTGGCGGACCGCCGTCGTTATTTAAATTCATGTGATGCTTTGCAAAACTTGATTGATTGGCGTGTGATTCCGGTCATTAATGAAAATGATACGGTATCTACCGATGAGATCCGTTTTGGTGATAACGATACTTTAGCTGCGATGGTTGCAGGTCAGGTTCATGCAGAATTGTTGATCATTTTAACGGATCAGCAGGGTATGTTTGACTCAGACCCACGTCATAACCCTGATGCTAAACTACTCTCTACTGTTCGTGCCATGGACGATGTTTTATTCGAAATGGCTGGCGGTGGCGGTGTGCTTGGCAGAGGTGGTATGGTGACTAAGGTTCGTGCCGCACGTTTAGCTGCTAAGTCGGGTTGTCCAACGCTCATCGCAAGCGGTGAAAGTGATAATGTCTTATCACGTGCGATGTCGGGTGAAATGCTAGGTACGTTGTTTACGACAGATAAAGACCGTATGACTGCTCATCAACAGTGGCTCGCTGCTCATTTACAGACAGCAGGCCGTCTAGTAATTGATGATGGTGCTATTGAAGCGATTAAATTGAAACATCGCAGTCTACTCCCTGTCGGGGTTAAAACTGTTGAAGGGCATTTTGATCGTGGTGATGTGGTTGAATGTGTCGATAAACAAGGTAAACGTATTGCAGTGGGTCGAGTTAATTTTAGCTCGCGATCTGCTGAAATTATTAAAGGCTTAGCCTCTGATAAGGTTTATCAAGTGCTTGGTGAAGCCCGTTCACTTGAAATGATTCATCGTGATCATATGGCAATTTATTAAGTTATGTTTAAATAAAAAAGCTCGCTTTATGCGAGCTTTTTTTCTGGTGTTAAACGAGGTAGCACACGGTCTTCACCCACCATGTACGGATGTGTGGCGAGACTCAACATATCTAGGTCTTCCGAGCTATTACCGTAAGCATAAATTTGATGATAATGCTGTAGCGTATATTGCTGATGTACTCTTAATTTCTTTTGTTCACTACTACAATCTGGGGTGGAGTAGTAACCTGTCACTATGCCGTTTTTAATTTGAGTTTCAGTACAAATTAATTCGATATCTAGTAACTTGCACAGTGGGGCAAGGTAGACATCAATTGAAGCCGAAACCAGTACGACCCGATCACCACGTAACTGGTGGTGTTGTAACTGTGCGAAAAGTTCAGGTGAGAGTGCAGAGACTAGCTCTTGTGCGTATTCTTCACCTAATCTTTGCAGTTCAATTGCGGAGGTATCTTTGAACATGCTGCGAAATAACTTGGCGCGCATCGCATGGGCTGGATAAAAGTTAAGATAGTAGGCTTGAATCCATGGCAGAATTTTCAAGCCTTGCTTAACAATGTGGCGCTTAGATAAAGCATAAAAGATGAACCCTGTAAAACTGTCTTTGCTACACAAGGTTCCATCAAAATCGAACAGGGCGAGACTCTTTATAGTCTTATTCGTTTCGCTCGTTGCATACATGATTCATATCGTCCGTTTACGCGGGTTGCATACCAGTTGGTATTATAGTCACGACTTAATTTTGGCCCAGAAATAACGACTTGCGGCATAATTGCATAGATAGGATCTTTACCTGTCTTCGCTTTATAAAGTTTAGTTAGGGCAATATAGGTTTGTGTACTTTCAAACTTTTTCTCTTTTTCTAATTTAAGATCATCACGAATTTGTCTTGGCGTAACTAATACATTATTTTTTGCAAATACGGTAATCAGTTCTTTTTCTGACTGGCTCTGAGTCGGGCGCGGATCACCATCTTTTGTGTAAAGAAGTAGATCACCATCAAGGCTTATTTCTGTATCTGTTAGGTCATTTAGCATGCTTTGAAAAGCAGCATTACGGCTAGAATACATGCCTGAGTTGTAGTCTGCAAATCGATAAATGGCTTTATCATAGTCTGCTGGATAAACCATTAAACGATGAATGCCATAATATAAACCGCCATATTCAGTATATAAGTCATCACGAAGTGCAGCGGTACTCATGCTTGAACGTTTATTGGCTTTTGCATAGTTAATATGGACTTGCATAGAACCCAAGGTCGTAATAGGGTTCATTTTCTCGCCAATATCTTGACCAACCAATTTGGCCGCACCTGTTAATGCACTGACATGGTAATGCTTAGCCATAAAATCAAAAATTTCTCGATAAAGTAAGTCGAGGTCTTTTTCGGTTTTAACTTTACGCATTTGGCTCATATAGTTGTTATCAGGAGAAGGCTGAGTTTTTAGCACTTCTTCAAAATAACCAGCAATTGTTCCACCAATGGTTTTGCCAAGCTTATCTTCAAATTTTTCATTTAAACGTGTACTAACTTCTTCAACTGCTTTTTGCCCTAATCCCGGCACTTGAGGGTTGGCTACAAAGTTAGATTCCTGATCAACTACTGCCACAATACTACAGACATTTGTCTTGGTTTTAGGAATATCCAAGTCTTTCATAATGTCGTCGATATCTTTAGCCCACGATTCACGGTCATGCACACGTGATGGAATTAGACGTTTAATCTGTTTGCTTTCTAGTTCAGGCTCATCATTGTTTGACCACCAAGCTTTATCACCACAAGCAGCTAAACTCATGCACACGGCGACCATACCGAATGATTTTAATAAAAAACGGGAAGACAACGGTTTGTTCATGGCGAGGAAAGCACCTGCATAAAAAGATGAGCCGATTAAGCGGATGAAGTATACTATGTTGATCATCAATTGTATGAATATATATGTATATTGGTCCCTATCAACTGTCAAATAATTTAATCGTTGCTCCTATGGCTGGGGTCACTGACCGCCCATTTAGAACGCTCTGTAAGTATTTTGGCGCAGGCCATGCAGTCAGTGAAATGATGACTGCCGATAAGACTTTGCAGATGAGCAAAAAAAGCCTCTACCGCGCAAATTTTGATGGGGAACTCGCACCGATTTCTGCACAAATTGCCGGTTCTGATCCTGAGCAGTTAGCTGAGGCTGCACGTCATCAAGTGGCAAATGGTGCCCAAATTGTTGATATTAATATGGGATGTCCTGCCAAAAAAGTATGTAATAAACTCGCAGGTTCGGCTTTATTACAAGATGAAGATTTGGTGGCACGAATTCTTGATACGGTGGTCGCTGCTGTTGATGTTCCTGTTACCTTAAAAACCCGATTGGGCTTTTTAAATGGTCAAGAAAATATTTTAAGGGTAGCAAAAAGAGCAGAAGAGGCGGGAATTGCTGCACTAGCCTTACATGGTCGTACACGTGAAGATATGTATTTAAATACAGCACGTTATGATTTGATAAAACATGTCAAAGAATTAATCAATATCCCACTTATTGCGAATGGGGATATTGATAGCCCTGAAAAAGCTAAATATGTACTCGATTACACTGGTGCTGACGCGATTATGATTGGTCGTGCTGCTCAAGGCCGACCATGGATTTTTCGTGAAATTGCTCATTATTTGAAAACTGGAGAGCATTTAGCGGCACCTAATATTGAAGAAGTGAAGCAGGTGTTATTGGGGCATTTATCAGAACTTTATCAATTTTATGGTGAATATTCTGGCTGCCGTATTGCCCGTAAACACATTGCTTGGTACACAAAAGGATTACGTTCAAGTAACGAATTCCGCCAAAATATGTATAAAGTTGAAAGTACTGCCGAGCAAGCAATAGTGGTTGAAAACTATTTTAATCAGTTATTGGCTCAAGGTGATTTGATGAGCGATGTCCAAGTCGAGCAAATTAATTTATTGCAAACTCATTAAATAAAAAGCCAGTATCTTCACTGGCTTTTTAAGGTCTTACTCATCTTCTAATATTTCTACTACTAACTGATTAATTAGATCAGCAGCATCTAGTTCTCTTATCTGCGATACATTACTACCTGCCCAAAAAGCACCATATCCATAGTCTTGATGTTTGCTTGCAATCGCATTTAACTGTTTCGCTAAATCATAGGCATATGGATATTCTGGTTGAGGTGGGCGATTTGGTAAATCAATTTGTGTATGCCAGTGGTTCAATAGACCACGGGCTGGACGACCGGAAAGACTCGCACTGATTTGTGTTACTGGTTCATTAAATAAAGCTTTACGATATTCAACAGATGCATTGGATGATCGACATTGAACAAAAGCGGTCCCCAGTTGAACAGCCGCAGCACCTAAGCTCAACATATGCCGCGCTTGTGCTCCATTCATAATCCCACCGGCGGCCACGACAGGCAACTTGCAGTGTTTTACAATAAGCTGTACTAAATCGCTAGTTTTAATTGCTGCATCAAAGGTTTTATTAAAGATTCCACGATGACCACCTGCTTCAATACCTTGAGCAATAATAATATCTATGCCAGCAGCTTCAATGGCTTGCGCTTCAACTAAATTCGTAGCAGAAACCATTGTTAAAATTCCTGCATTTTTTAAAGCCTGAATTTGATGAGAATAGGGAATGCCAAAATGGAAACTAACAGCTTTAGGTTTTGTTTCTAATACGATATTTAAAAAGTCATCATTATCAAGAAAACTTGGATAAATGCAGTTTAAATTTTGAGGAGGTTGCTCACCAAACTTTTCAAATTGAGGACGTAAATATTCAATCCATTGTGCTGAAGTTTGAGGATTAAGTTGCTCTGGTTGATGGCAGAAAAAATTAACCTGAAAAGATTTCTCTGTAAGTGTTTGGGTTTTTAAAATCTGTTCGCGCGCACTTTGTGCCGTGTTTGCTCCGAGTCCTAATGACCCAAGTCCACCTTGATTAGAAACTTCCGCGGCAAGTTCGGGGGTAGATACACCTGCCATGGGCGCAAGAAAAATTGGATGTTTAATTTCAAGTTGTTGTAACAGGGTCATTTTATTCACCTCATTTCTTTATGTTCACCATAACGTGGAATTTGAATCAAGAGCAAATAATATTGGCTATTTAGTTTTTAAATATTTAATTATTGAATGTTCATAAGTTCTATTTTTTTAAAGTGGAGTAACGTTAAATAATGAGCCAATCCAACTTGAAAAAGCCATTGCTAGAATACCCCACAATGTAATGCGTAAACTGCCTTTAAGTTTAGAAGTACCTGCAAAATAACTTGAAAGGGCGCCTAAGATAGCTAAAGCAATAATCCCTGTAACGAGAACACTTTGCATAATTAAATGTTCAGGAGTAAATAAGATTGCGAGCATCGGAAAAAAAGCGCCAAAAGAAAACGATGCGGCGGATGAAAGAGCGGCTTGAACTGGGTTTGCAGCCGTATTTTCATGAATACCTATTTCATCACGGGCATGCGCACCTAAAGCATCATGTGTTGTGAGCTGTATCGCAACTTCTTTTGCTAACTCACTTGAAAGCCCTCTAGAGATATAAATTTGAGTTAACTCATCTAATTCTTTCTGAGGATATTTTTTTAATTCTTTTTCTTCAATTGCTAAATCTGATTTTTCAATATCTTCTTGAGATTTAACGGAAATATATTCTCCGGCAGCCATTGAGGTTGCACCAGAAATTAATCCGGCAATACATGTAATTAATAGAGTGTGTGAGTTGGCTCCACTAGCTGCCATGCCCATAATTAAGCTAGTGACGGAAATAATTCCATCATTGGCCCCTAATACGGAAGCTCTTAACCAGCCTGAACGGTGAATAGCATGATGTTCTACATGATGTGGAAAAGCCATAATTTTTCCTTATAAATTCTTTATAGATGCTATGAAATTTTACAATTTATTGATCAAAAAATATGTCATTATTATAGAGAGTTTAGCGATAAGACAGAATAGATCAATAATAAAAACGGAGACTAAATTATTTATATAAAACATCGTTAACCTAAATTAACGATGTAACTCATTATTTTTAATTATGATATTTATTGACCATTTAAAAAAATTGACCCCTAATAACTCTAATTTACTGTAGAGGTGGAAATGAAAAATAGCAAAACAATAAAATCTCTAACCCGTTCCTTTATCGTTATCGGTTCGCTTTGTCCAACTTTAGGCTTCTTAACTATTGAAACTACATTTGCCCAAGAAATCGTTAATCAAGAATATAAACCTGGTAACCCGATTTATGATAAATGGGACCAATTTTATAAAATTGAGAAGACTCAACCTGAAAATGCGGAGAAGTTATTATTAGAACTCGGAGAGATGACACCACAAGATATTAAGGTATGGAAAAGTTTAACCTATTTACAGATTAGATTAGGTAAGCAAGAGGCTGCTTTACAAAGTCTAAGAAAAGCAGAGGCATTAGATCCAGCAGATGACACTTTAAAATTACAAGAAGCTTATCTGCTTAATTCTCAGAAAAATAATAAAGAAGCTTTGGTAGTTTTCAAAGAACTTACACAATCTAAAGATGCTGATATTGCCAATAAAGCCACACAAGCTGTAAAAAACCTGAGTGGAGGAGAGGTGAAAACTTATTTCCGCGATGTTTATTTTGCGCCTTCATATGAGTCACGTTATGACGATGTAATTTTCCCACTCAAAGCTCGTTATGGTAAGAACTTTGATAATGGTCGAGCACAAGTGTATGGCTTTTTAAACTTAAACCGTGACACTCAATCTCAAGGCGGGGTACGTCCTGAAATTATTGATGAAAATGCAGTGACGCTAGGAATAGGGGCTAATTATCAACCTTGGACTTCAATCCCTGTGCGTGTATATCTAGAAGTTGGCGGAAGTTACGATCTGATTGACCGTAATAGAGATAAATTTCGTGAAAGTGTAGTGGGTGGCGTTACGGGTTACCAAGAGTGGAATTCTCAAAATAATTGTAATAATTCACTTTGCTTTAATGATTATTTCACCGACTTGTATGGTAACGCGGCAACTTATTCTAGAGAAGATTATAACGTTATTGGGGATTTACGATTACGTACGGGGTTGAATGTCTATAAAGGCGAGAATGGAACTGTCCAAGCTTATGTGAAATTGCATGGCTTAGCCGATAGTAAGGATGAATATTACAATAATTTATTTGAATATGGCCCCGGTATTTCGTGGCAGCCTTTTAATTATCAACCTATAAAATTACGGATCGAACGGCTATATGGCAATTATTTTAAAGATGTGCCAATAGATACAAAAGATCATTACAACAATACTCGAGTAGAACTCGTCTTTTATAAGGATTTTTAAAATGAAGAAAATTTTTATATCTATTGTATTTGGAACCCGTCCTGAATTAATCAAACTTGCCCCTGTTATTTTATTGGCAAAAAAAGATTCGCGCTTTCAAGTTGAGGTTATTTTTACGGGGCAGCATGATGAGTTGGTAAGGGATGCAATAGATTTCTTTGGGGTTGAAATTGATCATCGTCTTAAAATTATGAATGCTGGACAAAGTCTTAATCAGTTATTAATACATGGTTTGAGTCAAATTGAACAGGTATATACAGATGGTCAGAAAAGAGATGCAATTGTTATTCAGGGCGATACAACGACTGTTTTAGCGGCAGGCTTAGTCGCGTTCTCTATGAAGATTCCAGTTGCACATGTCGAGGCTGGTTTACGTTCTTATGATTTAGACCATCCTTTTCCAGAAGAAGGAAACCGTCAGTTAGTTTCTCGTATTACAAAATGGCATTTTGCTCCTACTGAACAATCAAGACGGAACTTACTCAATGAACAAATATCGCCAGAACTCATTACTGTTACAGGCAATACGGTTGTAGATGCTGTGTATTTAGGACGTAAATTAATTTCTGAAAAATCGGGTTTGAAAAATCAGCTTGAACCTTATGGAATTCAATTAAAGCAAGATGACAAAGTTGTGCTTATTACGGCTCATCGCCGTGAAAACTTTGGTGAAGGAATTCAAAATATTTGTAATGCAGTTGAGCATTTAGCGAAGGGGCACCCTGACTTACATTTTATTTGGCCAGTTCATTTAAACCCTGCCGTACATGATGTAGTACATGATAAATTTAAAGACCATGCTCAAATCCATCTTGTTAAGCCGCTAGATTATCCAAGTTTATTGGCAGTTATAGACCGATCTACTTTTATTTTGACCGATTCGGGTGGCTTGCAAGAAGAGAGCCCATCATTTAATAAGCCCGTTTTAATCTTGCGAGACACCACAGAAAGACCTGAAGTTGTTGAAGTTGGAGCAGGTGTTTTGGTCGGGACCAGCCAACAAAGAATTATTGAAGAAGCTGAAAAGCTACTCACCGACCAACAGCACTATGAAAAAATGGCGCATGTAGAAAATCCATTTGGTGACGGGCAAGCAGCTCAACGTATTCTCGATCAAATTGCGCAATCTTATGAGTTAGCATAATTATGAGTTAAAGGTTTATTCTCACTTACGGAGGTATTCTTACCACCATAAGTGAGGCGATACCACAAGCTCACAATATTGACGCACCAGCGGTTCATATAGTGAGGACCATCAAAAATATAGACAGTTTTTCCTTCATATGCTTTCAGTTGAGAAATAATTTCCCAAGGATAGGCAGCTCTAAATTGTCCATTTTTTTTAACTCTAAAGGCTTCTAGCACTATAATTACTTTATCTTTTCCAAGCTTTTGTTCAAGTTGGTCTAAAATATGTTTGGCTTGCTGAGGGGACCTTACACCTACGCCAACCCCGTCTTGGAAGAAAACACCGTTATGTTCTGGTAACCAGCTTTTAACCCATAAATCATAATGTTCGGGTTCGCGTTCACCACTATAAATACTCACCCAGACTGGTACTGGAAGTTTAGTTAAAACCTGACCTAAAGCACTTACTCTCAACCATGTTGGATCTGCTTCCACGGGAAAATAATAACCTTTAGGCACCGTTTTTTGCTCTTTTATAATTTCGGCAGATTTTTCCCCTAACTCAGTTACATTTGCCCGAGCTTTAGGTTCATTATATTCACCTGCTAAGCCCAATATTAGATTTTTAGCCCATGGCTCTTGTTTAATTTTTTCTAAATTAATTGCTTTTTCCCATTGAGGAAAGTTTGATTCTTTCCACCATGATTTAGACTCAACAACAGACCATTGAGGGACAAATGTGTTAACACCCAAATAGTGCCAGTTTCCCTCTGGTGGGGTCGTGTTATTGTCGGGCTGCCAGAAAATTCCTTCAATATGTGGGGCTTGTCCTTGATGTTTGAACAACCCCGCATAAGCTATAACGCTACATATAATTAAAATAATAAAAGCAGCTATTTTAATTGGTATCTGTTTTTTCATTATTTCGTCTTAACCAGTACCACAAAAAGATAATTATTATCATAATTGCAGATATAATCACAACTAATAAGAAGAAAGAAGATTGTTGGACTAAAGGTGCTTTTTGATTTCCGACAATGAGCTTTTGTAAAACATAAATATTTCCATTTTCTGAAACCAGCATTTTTGTCACGTTATTTGGAATTTTATGCTGTATTTTTTCCCAAAGATGCATAAAGCTTTGTGCACCACCTTCTGAGTCGGTAATCACATCAAAACGGTTATTGTTATAGCTCACAATAAAACCATTAACAGCAGCAGGTGCATAAATAATATCTTGATGCATTAATACCTGTTGTCGATAAATATCTTTATTCACACGAACATTTATTGATTGAGGTGCACTCGGTGTATAGCGAACTAGGTTTAGAGGGATAGGGGCTTGTGTTAACAACATTTTTTTAGCAACTTGACCCATAATAATAGCAATATTTAAAGCACCAGATTGATCATCAATAGCAATGGTTGGGGTCGTTGCTAAAGTCATGGAAATTGCGGCTACGCCATTTTTGAGTTTATGTGGCAGTTTTACAGTAGATTTGGCTGTATCGATCCAGAGTGAACCATGGGCATTGGGTAAACACTGAGAACTTGCGATCACTGAGTTTTCAAGTTTTAGGCTGAAATTGGTTGTATTTGAAATCGCTTTTGCAAAAATATTGAATTGTCGGTTTACTGGATCTGAAGCAAGGTCAGCTGTTTTCATACTTCCTGCGAGTCCTCCATCAATCCAGGCTGTAATATTTGAACCTTGTAATAAACCACTTTGAATGCGAAGAGCGATCTGTCCTTGCAAAATATCAGTGGGTTGCCATACAGCTGGGAAATCAAGAAATAAGTTTTTTTCAGCATGATTCAATCTGAAATCTTCAATGCCTAAGTCTGCGAGTGTATTAATTTTTTTAAATTGGGCCCAAGGTGGATTAGAGATCGTAGTTGGGAAAATTGCACTTCCTGTATTCAGTTGCTGTATATAAGATGGATTAATGAGTCCATTGATGGCCGCAGTGAGTTCTTGTGGGGTGTGATAGGTAATTGAAAGAGTCGGCACGCCTTCTGCTGGTTTTGCAATTTGTACTAAGGCACCCCCTTTGAGTGGCGTAGCTGAGCGAATCACTTCAATAATAAAATTTGTTTCAGGGTTTAAGTTTATTTGACCTGAATCAACCCATTCAACTGGTGTTATAGAGCCCCATGAGCTTGCTAATCTAGCGAGCATAGAAGCTTCTGTAATTTCTTTACGGTTATATTTTAAAATTCCAACAAACGGTGTAGGTCGTCTAGCTTGCGGGTTAAATAAGGCATCAGGTAAGTAATTAAGCTGATAGTTATTTCTGATTGATGTAAAGTCGAGCTGAGAATTACTTAAATAAGTTAAATGATCAATGTCTTCGGTACAGAACGTTTCTTTGGTTTGATTCAAAGAAGTGGGCTTAGAATATTGCTGAATAATGAAATCTAAGCGATGGAAACCGCTTTGACTTGGTGGAATATCAAATTTTAATTGTCCATCGCCATTAAGTGTCGCGTTATAGATGAGTTTATCATCATATTTTACTAATAGGGTTGTATCGCTTTCAGTAGAATAATCACTTGAAAACTGCATGTTTTTCCAATCTGCACCTTTTCCAATATAGAAAAAATGAGGTTCCACTGTATATTTTGTGGATGTGCTAATGTCATCAAACTTCCATGTATTTGCATGAACAGACATGGCTAGCATAAGGCTGGTGCTGGCAAGGAGCACTTGTGCAGTTTGGTAAAGATCAAAAGTCTTTTTCATTTATTTTTTCTCCTTGCTACGTTCCGTTTTGTACCATTGAAGGGAGTTGCCCTGTATTTTATTTTTAAGCATGTCATATGCGGCTTTAAATACAATAAATAGAAATATTTGTGAGTAAGTTACATAAGATAAAACCGAGTAAAAATAGAGTTCTGGTTTGGCCCTTTCTAAAGATAAGGTAAACCACATTTGTGCAACGTACAGGCAAAACGAGAGGCCCCACAGTAATGTGAATGGACCAGGAACTGAAATACCTGCAATACCTAGTAACCCAAGGGCTAAAGTAATATGACTCCAGAATAACGCGGGTACGAAAAGTACGTAGCACATAATGTTATTCAGAATTTCAATTCCGATAGGAAAAGGTGTTCTTAACGCTACAGGTAAATATTTACGAGTCACATAAAAATTACCTTGAGTCCAACGTGAGCGCTGTTTAATAAATACACTCAAAGATGGTGGATCTTGCTGCCAACCAATTGCGTAGGGTACCCATTTAATTCTTTTTTGGCCGATAAAAATCCTAAAACTCATTTCAGTGTCATCGACCAATGACTTTTCATCAAAACCACCCAAGGTTTCTAATGCATCACGCCAAATGACATAGTTCGTACCCATTAAAGTCGATAGCTCAAAGCGTTGCCAACGTCCGCCTTGAAAAATCCATTGGAAAAAGATGAACTCAATGGCAATAAAGCGAGTCAAAATACTATCTTGCCAATTACGGGTTCTTACTTTGCCATTTACAGCCACTAATTTTTTATCGGCAAGTAAGGTTTGAGCTAATAACCGTACGCAATCGGGTTCAGGTGTGCTATCTGCATCATAAACAACAATGAGTTCACCCTTGGCATGGGGTAAGCCATTATTAAGCGTTCTAGATTTACCTTTGCCTCCCATTCCTTTGGGAACGTTGACAATTTTTATGCACGGATAAATCTGTGCTAGATTTTCGGCAATTTCTAAGGTGTTATCTTTAGAACCGTCATTAATGAGCAAAACTTCATATGCTTCGGCTGGATAATCCTGTTGAGCGATTGCATGTAACGTATCTTCAATCACTACGCCTTCATTGTAGGCAGGAATCAAAACACTCAAAACAGGCCATCTGTCTGGTATGGGAAGATTCTGTAACTCTTTTTCTGCCGTTTTTGAATATTTCCAAGCCTGATAGCTTAACCATGCCCAAAACGCTTGCGGAATCCAGATTCCCAAAAAACCAAATAGGAAGAGAATATCAATGGGAGCCATTTGATTTAACCCTCCTAATAATAGACGAGATCAGCAATAACAATAAAATCACCCCGATTACCAAGGAGATCCATGAAATATAGCTGCCGAAGGTACCAAGAAGGTCAGGATAGGTACTGGTTAAAATCAAATCGAGTGGAACTACGACTGTGCTTAAACCAATAAAAATGTATCCAATAAAACTAGTTTTTACATGTTCGGGCGTACTTATGTAATTGATATGATTAAATCGCCATGATATTCCCAGTTGAGGGTATCGAATATTTGTGGTTGGTAAATCAGCAGGAGGATTGATAATAATTTCATAACCCGAAACATGACCATCAAAACTTTTAGCCGAATAAAATAAGTGCTGTTTTTGTCTAATCTCTCTAGAGGGTAGGGGAAGTATCGAAGGATTGAACTGAACAATATAGCTGCCCGCAGTTTGTGAAATTAGGTTTTCATCCCAACCTGTAGAAACAAACGCAGCCATTGGTCGTAATCCAATTGCGGTTGAAAATGTCGCTTTTGCTGGAAAATATTTAGGTTGTTCAGGTTTGAAAAGTACAATAGGAATTGCACCTTGGGTGACAGCTTCTTTTAATAAGAAGTAATGAGAAAAGCTAAAAACCTCATCCGGTAATATGATGCCGGGCTTTATACCTGTATGAATAAGCCTTTGAAAACTATCCGAACTAATCTGGTCAATTGTAAAGACAGGCCACCATGTATCCTGTGATGGGAAAAACATGGAAAGGTCATTAATACGCTGAACTTCAGTTTTTGTTTGTTCAGCTTTAATTTCACAATGATAATATTGACGATAGAACTGCTGCAAAGTGCCATCTGGATATTGGCTAGATGCAATAATAATTCCACAAATATTAAGAAGATTAGACATTAAGTAATCTCCTCTTCAGGTGGAATCTGAATAACTTTATATTCGACTTCAAGCCGCAAAGTCATAATTTCTTTTAGCTTTTTAATAAATTCAGGTTCTTCTTCTGTTTTTTGTTTACGAATAACAATGCTGTATATCGTTTCTAGATCATCATCTGCAAACTGGAAAACAATTTCTTGGGGATGATGCTGGCTCAAAATTTTAATCATTTCATTTTGAGTGGTTTTCCATACATCATCGCCTAACATTTCTTTAATTAAGCTTCGGTTGAGAATTCTAATTTCAAAGACTTCATAGTCTTGTATGTGATGATGATCAAGAAGTTTAAAGAAACTACGTTGAAAATACTTGAGTGCGCTAAGCGGGAAAATATCACGGCGATAATTTCGATCATAACTCTGTATGTCACGATATTTTTGAACGTTAATTTCAATATTGTGGCGTACAGCACTAAGGAAAAGAGGAATTAGGGGAATAATAAAAAGTAAAAGGAGCTGACGCTCAATATGTGTTTGTGCCCCTAGGTCGAGTAAAAAATATACTGCAACGCCTACGAAAGCGAGTAAGCCAACAATTAAAGATGCGCCGACTTCTAAAAAAGCACCAGAAATTAAAAGAATAAGGATAAAAATCCAGCTTCCTCTAAAACTTACAGGCAGCCACTCATACGCCACCATTCCCATAAAGAGGTGAGCTGCGATAATCCATAAGACGAGTGTTCTTCCAGGGTTCTTTTGTTGCATGCGCTCTCTGGCTACCTTTTTTGTAATGTTAATTTTTATACTTTTCTAATGAACTGTGATCTTTTTTGAGGTTATTGTTGTGTTTATCCTTTTATAAATCCCTTTAGTATTATTTTTAGAGTAAAGTCACAATATAGTCAAATATTGTTATTATTTTTAATTAAAAATAAACAGATAAGACCTAATTCTTATCTAAATACTCTTGAATGTTTCAATTGCTTTAATACGAGTTTCTTTTAAGTCAACAATTGGTTTTGGATAATTCAATTGAAGATTAGTTTTAGTTGAGTAGGGTTCATGAATTATTTTATTGTCTAGATGAGCTAATTCATTCACCCATTGACGAATATAATCTCCATTTGGGTCAAATTTCTTAGATTGAGCAATAGGGTTAAAAATTCGGAAATACGGTACAGCATCAGTTCCAGTCGATGCACACCATTGCCAGCCACCATTATTCGCAGCTAAATCACCATCGATTAAGTGTTCCATAAACCATTGTTCACCAACTCGCCAATCGATGAGTAGGTTTTTACACAAAAACATAGCGGTAATCATGCGGACACGATTATGCATCCATCCTGTTTTTTGTAGCTGGCGCATGCCTGCATCAATAATCGGTATGCCTGTTTGACCATTTTGCCATGCGACCAAATGCTCTTGATTATTTTCCCACTTAATATTTTGAGTATTTTTCTTAAAAGGATAGTGTTTAGAGACGTGCGGAAAATCAAATAAAATATGTTGATAAAATTCACGCCAAAGAAGCTCATCTAACCATGTTTGTTGGCCTTCATTTGATAGATGAAAGTTGCCATGTTCAGCTCGAAAAAGGGCTTGTAAGCATTGACGGATAGATAAAATTCCAAGATTTAAATACGGAGAAAGTTGGCTAGTTCCTTTTACATTTGGAAAGTCACGTTCTAATTTATAATGAGATAAATGATCCTCAATAAATAAATCGAGCTGCTCCAGAGCAAAATCTTCTCCAGTCGGCCATAAATCTTGTTGGTCTTTAGAAATAGATGAGTCAAAAAAAGCTTTGATATCATCTAGACTTAAACTTTTTATATTTAAATCAGATTCCGGTTTGGCTTTTTGCTTTTCAGGAATTGGATAGCACTGGGGCAAACCACTTATATCTAGTTTTGAATAACAAGCTTTTTTGAATGCACTGAAAACTTGATAAGGTTGCTGTGACTGATTGCGAATGGAACGTAAAGGGAAAATCGTACGATCATGAAATAAAAAAAGCTCTTTACTCTGCTGATTTAAAGCTTGTTGTACAGTTTTATCTCTTTTCAACTCATTCACACCTACTTCTATATTTGAGTAAACATTTTCGATATTGAGTTGTTGAGCGAGTTTAGAAATATAGTCTGCAATATCTTTCCAGTAGGGAATGACTTGAATGATAAGTGGAATATTAAGCTGTTCTAATTCTTTTTTAAGTTTTTGAAGCTGACGTAAATAGAAATTAATTTTTATAGGCGCATCGTGATGTATTTTCCATTGCTCAGGCGACAAAATAATTAACCCAATCGAGGGGCCTTGCTGGCAGGCATGCCATAATGCAGCATGATCCCGAACTCTCAAATCCTGACGAAACCAAATAAGCTGATTTACGTTTGACATGAAAGATACCCTTATAAAGTTGAGTGAGTTAGAGGTTTGTTATCCAGATATTATATAAAAATAAACACATAAAAAAAGCAAAGCCGAAGCTTTGCTCTTATCATCTCTAAAGATGAATTAGTGGTGATGACCACCAGCACCGTGTACGTGACCGTGATCTAATTCTTCTTCAGAAGCTTCACGGATTTCTACGATTTCAACTTCAAAAGTTAAATCTTGACCAGCAAGTGGGAAGTTAGCATCAACAACAATGTTGTCACCTTCAACCGCTTTAACAGTTACGATCTGTACGCCGTCGTCTGTTTGCGCTTGGAATTGCATGCCAGGTTGAATGTTCTCAACACCTTGGAACATTTGAGCTGGAACTTCTTGAACTAGGTCTGGGTTGTATTCGCCATAACCTTCAGCTGCTGGTACATTAACAGTAAATTTTTCACCAACAGTTTTACCTGTTAATGCATTTTCTAAACCAGGAATGATATTGCCTGCACCGTGCAAATAGGCAAGTGGTTCACCTTGAGATTGATCAAGTGTTTCACCCTCAGCGTTTGTTAATTTGTAGTGGAATGAAACCACGTGGTTATTTGCAATAGCAGTCATGTTTTTGATCCATTCAATCAATTAAAGCGTACATCATAAAGTGAAAAATAAATTTTGTAGACTACAAAATTTGAATCTTTAACACTTTTATATAATGCGTTTTTATCTAAATAGGGATGAACTTAAAAAATTCAACTCAATATAGTTTAATTTTTGGACGTACACGTCTTGTAAGTAAATCTTTCATTGTGAGTAGTCCAGCCTGTGTGTATCCGTGAATCGTTGCTTGATGTAAACGATATAAAGATACGTACATGGTTTTGGCAATATAACCTTGCACACTTACATCGCCAAGTAATTCTCCAACGGCTTTATTACGGCTTAAAGACACAAGCGAACCTTTGTCGTTAAAGCTAAACATGGGTTGTGATCGGCCATTAAGTCGAGCAGCCATAGCATCGACTAAAAAGCTCGCTTGTTGGCTTGCAACTTGAGCACGCGGGCCAAGTGGAGGGTGTCTTGCATCAAGTTGGCAACGGGCGCAATCACCAAAAGCAAATACATTTGGGTCGGAATAGGTTTGTAATGTTGCGTAGACCATCAGGCGGTTAATATTATCGCGTTCAAAATCAGTAAAGCTTTCTAAAACTTTAGGTGCTTTTACACCAGCAGCCCAGACGGTAATATCACTTTTTAATTGATCACCATTACTAAAATAGATGGAATGCTCATCAATTTTTTCAACGCGATGTTTTGTTAAAACTTCAATGCCCATTTTTTTGAGCTGTTTTGCACTATGCTCAGCCGTTTTTTCACTTAGAGCAGGTAAGATACGCTCAGAAGCTTCAATGAGTGTAATTTTAACTTGGTTGGGATGAATCTTTTTTAAACCATATCGATAAAAGTTTTTAGTAGTTTCAATTAACTCGGCAGCAAGTTCTACACCTGTTGCACCAGCACCCACAATCCCAATATTTAAAGTCCGCTGATTTGGCTGATTTTGAGCTTCAATATACAGATGTAATAAATCTTGCTGAAAAATATCGGCTTGTTTTCTGCTGTCGAGGAAATGACAGTTTTCACGTACGCCCGCTGTATTAAAGTCATTTGACACAGAACCAAGTGCTAAAATAAGCGTGTCATAACTCAGCTCTTGTGGATGAGTTTGTTGATCCTTAGAAACTTGAGGGGGAATTAACTCAATTAATTTTTTATCTTTATTGACCCCAACTAATGTACCTAGTACAAATTCATAGTGATGCTTTTCTGCATGGGCAAAATAGTTAGTTTGTTCTTCGTGTGGATTTAAAGATCCGGCAGCAATTTCATGAAGCAAAGGTTTCCAGATGTGCGTCAGGTTTTGGTCAATTAACGTAATCTTCGCTTTATGAGTTTTCCCAAAAGTTTCACCGAGTTGTGTCGCAAGCTCTAAGCCTCCAGCACCACCACCAACAATTACAATATGATGTAAATTTTGGGTCATTTTTATCACCTAATTATTTTTCTATAAAAAAAAGATGGCTGAATTATGCCATCTTTTATTTATAAAATTTATTGTGCATCTGTGCACAATTTGATGTTTTTAGTGCGAATCTACAGGATAGAGTTTTGCGGCACTATGTTCACTCGATGAAAAAATAGAGAAGAGGCTAGAAAACCACATCATGATTCTTTGGAAAATATTGGCTTCTTCAATATGTACGTTATCTTCAATTTGAAGACTACGGATCAGCTGGTTGTTTTGATAAATAGATACTGTTGCCAAACTCATGACTTTCATTAATGGCGCGGTTAATTGTTTTTCATTTAGTTCAATGTTTACATGTGTTTGAGTCTTTTCGAGTGGAGCAATCACTTTTGGCTGTAAATTGCTATCAAGTACTTGAATGCGTTGAGTCACATTGTCAAAAGTATTTAAGTCAATTGGTGCTGGGTCTGCATATAGCGACGTTGTTACAATCGTCGGCTGCTTTGTTGCGACCTTAAACATTTTTAGAGTCGATTTTACAACAGGCAGTTCGGCAATTAATTTGTGCTCAGGAATAATGACTTCATCGCGTGTATAAGCATAAGCAAGGTTCATTAACTTATCTGCAATCTCAGCTCGTTTTACCGCACTTGGTGTACCTAAAACAATGACCAATAAACGTCTTTGAGCTAAGTCAGATGAAAATGAAGGGCGAGATGCCGTTAATGCCAAATTATAACCAGCGGCTTTAGTATAACCAGTTTTTAGACCGTCAACAGATGGGTCATATTTCAGTGCAAGGTTTGTTGCATGATGGAAGCGTTGGTTGTAGCTAAAGCTTGGCATTTTTGAATAATGTAAATATTCAGGAGTTTGTTTAATTAAAGCCTGACCTAATAAGCTTAAATCATGAGCCGTAGTGTAATGATCAGGCATCGTAATTCCGGGAGGATTACTAAAGTGAGTATCTTTCATGCCCAAAGCTTGAGCTTCCTGATTCATACGTTGTACAAAGTGAGGCACATCACCAGAAATTTTTTCAGCTAAAGTCACGGCTGCATCATTCGCAGACATCACAATTAAACCTGCCAATAACTGATCAACTGAAATTTGTTCACCAGCTTTAAGATACATTTGTGATTCATCCCACTGCACGACACTTACTACCGGTGTTGCAGTAATGATTTCTTCTTTTTTCAGCTTTCCAGCTTTAATCTCTTTTAAGGCAATATAAGCAACCATCATTTTGGTTAAAGATGCTGGTGCGCGCTGCACATGGCTATTGTGCTCAGCAATAATTTGACCCGATTGAGTATCTACGATAGTCCATGCGGCGGCCTCAACACTTTCAGGTGCAATATTGAGTAACGCAGCATTGGTTAGGGTAGTGCAGAAAATACTGAAGAGGGTAAAAAGAGATAGAAAAAATTTCACGGATGACCTTAACTTTTACTGGCAAATACGGGACACAGATGCACAGCATGCTATGCCTTTTTTTAATTGAAGGCTAGTGGAAATTGTTGCCAAAAAATACATGTACGCAAGACGATACAAAAAAGTGATAATCTAATGTGAAGCCGTTCTTATTTTTAAATTGAAGAATTTATGTTGCATTATCAAATTGAGTTCGATGATTACAAACAACACCTTGTTCACGTGACAATTCGTTTTTTAGCCAATCCGAATCAGGAACTTTGGCTACCAACGTGGATTCCGGGTAGTTATCTAATTCGAGAGTTCTCAAAACATATTGAATCCGTTAAAGCTTATGATGAAGCTGGACGTATGCTGGACATTAAAAAAACGAGCAAGAATCGCTGGCGTTTATTTAATACAGATCACGAATTAATGACGATTGAATATGATGTCTATGCATATGATTTGTCTGTACGTGGCGCATACGTAGACCAGACGCGTCTATATATTAATCCAGCGTGTGTATGTTTAGCTTTGGAAGGTCAAGAACAGTCTGCTTGTGAAGTCGAAGTTTTCTTGCCAGATGAGTTAAAGCATTTTCAGTTAGCAACCGGCTTAGCTTCAAAAAGTTTAGTCAAAGGGCGCTTTACTTTAAAAGCCGACCATTATGATCAATTGATTGATAGTCCATTTGAATTGGCTGATCAAACGCGCTTTGGCTTCGAAACACATGGCATTGAACATGAGTTTGTAATTTCTGGCCCACATAATGCCAATGTTGATCGCTTAAAAGCCGATATTGAAAAGATTTGTGCAGCTGAAATAAATATGTTTGGTTCAGCGCCATTTAAAAACTATACCTTTATGACGATGGCAACAGGGAATAGTTATGGTGGATTAGAACATTGCAATAGTACAAGTCTGATTACACCACGCGACGATTTACCAAAATCGAATGAACCAACTGAACCTTCTAAAGATTATCAACGCTTTTTAGGCTTATGTAGTCATGAATATTTTCATTCATGGTTAGTAAAGTTTATCCGTCCTGAAAACTTTGCAAATTATAATTTGCACCAAGAAGGCTACACCTCTTTACTTTGGATATTTGAAGGTTTTACTTCATATTACGATGACCTGATTTTATTGCGTAGTGGTGTAATTTCTCAGAAGTCTTATCTTGATTTACTCAAAGCACAAATTGATCGCTATTTGCAAAACCCAGGCCGTTTTGTTCAAACAGTTGCCGAATCAAGTTTTGATGCTTGGATCAAATTTTATCGTCAAGATGAAAACTCAAATAATGCGGGTACCAGTTATTACAATAAAGGTGCTTTGGTTGCATTGTGCCTAGATTTAGGTTTACGCCTACGTGGTTCTAGTCTTGATGCTTTAATGCGTCGGTTATATGAAAATACTCAAAATGGTATGCAAGTAAATGAGCGAACCATTTTTGATTTATGTAAAGAACTGACGGGTGATAACTGGATTGAACAGATTAATCATTTGATTAACACGACTGATGAATTACCACTTGATCAATTGCTTCCTGAATTTGGCTTAAGCTATAGAGTTAAAACTGACAAATCTTTGCCATTAGGCTTGAAACTTGTCGATAAGCCAGAAGGTGTGCTCGTGCAAAGTGCTCGCCGTGAGAGCGCTGGAGCAAAAGCCGGTATTTCTGCCAATGATGTGATTATTGCAATTGATGGTTTAAAAGCATCCACTAAGCTTATCGAGAAGTATGCAAAACAGGGTGGTACTTATACTGTATTTGCTTTCCGTCGTGATGAGTTAATATCTTTTACAGTCGATTGTGCTACATCTGATTTAACCGAAGTTGAACTTGTCGTTGAAGATCAAGCTAAAACTGAAAAATGGTTAAAAGCATAGATTAAAGCTAAATAGTTTATAAAAAACCGATGTTTTGCACATCGGTTTTTACTTTTAAGTACGTCCAAATGGTGAAATCCGTTTTACCTTTGAGTTTATTTTGAATGAAAAGTATAATAATTGTCAGAACACTGAAAGATATCTCATGTAATTTAATAATGTTTAATGCCTGAAAAGTGATCTGAATATGCGTATTACAATGACTTAGATATCAGAAAATTATCTATATATTTGAATTATGTATTATTTCGCTACGAAATGTCGTTATCACTGGATATTTCGTTGACTGGAAGGCAATGAGAGCCGATACTCTCAGGGTTTTATTTAAGCATATCGGTTCGTAGGCACTGGGCCAAAAGCTCGGTCCTCAACACTCAATCAAACGGAAGGGGCTATATATGGCTGGTGAAAAGTCAACTATTATTTACACACTGACTGACGAGGCGCCACTATTGGCGACCTATTCGCTACTGCCGATCATTGAGACCTTTACTAAGCCAGCTGGCATCGAGATTATTAAAAGTGACATCTCTGTAGCTGCACGTGTGCTCGCAGAATTCGCTGAATACCTAAGTGAAGAGCAAAAGGTATCCGACAACCTTGCAGAGCTAGGTCGTCTTACACAAGATCCAGATACTAACATTATCAAACTCCCGAATATCAGTGCGTCTGTTGCGCAATTAACTGCATGTATCAAAGAGCTTCAATCAAAAGGTTATGCAATTCCTGATTATCCGGAAAATCCTGCAACCGAAGAAGAAAAATCAATCAAAGCTCGTTATGGCAAGTGCCTTGGTTCAGCAGTAAACCCTGTCCTTCGTGAAGGTAACTCTGACCGTCGTGCTCCAGCAGCAGTTAAAAATTACGCAAAAAAACACCCTCATTCAATGAGCGAGTGGAAACAGTGGTCACAAACTCATGTTTCACATATGGAAGAAGGTGACTTCTACCATGGTGAAAAATCAATGACACTTGATCGCGCACGTAACGTGAAAATGGAACTTATCACGAACAGTGGTAAGAGCATTGTTCTTAAGCCAAAAGTTGCGCTACAAGACGGCGAAATTATTGATTCAATGTTCATGAGCAAGAAAGCACTTTGTGATTTCTATGAAAAAGAACTTGATGATTGTAAAGAAGCGGGTATTTTGTTCTCGCTACACGTAAAAGCGACAATGATGAAAGTTTCACACCCGATCGTTTTCGGTCACTGTGTGAAAATCTATTACAAAGAAGCTTTCGAAAAACACGGTAAGTTATTTGACGAATTAGGTATTAACGTCAATAACGGTATGGCTGGGTTATACGAGAAAATCGAAACTCTTCCAACATCATTACGTGAAGAAATCATTGAAGATTTACATGCTTGTCAAGAACACCGTCCTGCACTTGCAATGGTTGACTCGGCAAAAGGCATCACAAACTTCCATTCACCAAACGACATCATCGTTGATGCTTCTATGCCAGCTATGATCCGTGCTGGTGGTAAAATGTGGGGTGCTGATGGTAAGCAATATGATGCTAAAGCTGTTATGCCAGAATCAACATTTGCTCGTATTTACCAAGAAATGATCAACTTCTGTAAGTGGCATGGTAACTTCGATCCGAAGACTATGGGTACTGTACCGAACGTTGGTTTGATGGCTCAAAAAGCTGAAGAATACGGTTCTCACGACAAGACTTTTGAAATTTCAGAAGCTGGTATTGCAAACATTACCGATCTTGACACTGGCGAAGTGTTATTGACTCAAAATGTTGAAGAAGGCGATATCTGGCGTATGTGTCAGGTTAAAGATGCTCCGATTCGTGACTGGGTAAAACTTGCAGTAACTCGTGCACGTAACTCAGGCATGCCTGCGATCTTCTGGCTTGACCCATACCGTCCACACGAAAATGAATTGATCAAGAAAGTACAAAAGTACTTAAAAGATCATGACACGAATGGTTTGGATATTGAGATCATGTCTCAAGTTCGTGCAATGCGTTACACACTTGAGCGTGTAGTACGTGGTCTAGATACTATTTCTGTGACTGGTAACATCTTACGTGACTACTTAACAGACTTGTTCCCAATTATGGAACTTGGTACTTCTGCGAAAATGTTGTCTATCGTTCCGCTTATGGCGGGTGGTGGTATGTACGAAACTGGTGCGGGTGGTTCAGCGCCAAAACACGTACAGCAACTTGTTGAAGAAAACCACTTGCGTTGGGATTCGCTTGGTGAGTTCCTTGCTTTAGCAGCTTCTTTAGAAGAGATGGGTATTAAAGAAAATAATGCTCGTGCTAAGTTACTTGCGAAGACTCTTGATGAAGCGACTGACAAGTTACTTGACAATGGTAAGTCACCATCACGCCGTACGGGTGAGATTGACAACCGTGGTAGCCATTTCTACTTATCACTTTACTGGGCTCAAGCGCTTGCTGCACAGGACGAAGATGCTGAGTTGAAAGCTAAATTTGCTCCTCTTGCAAAAACTTTAGCTGAAGAAGAACCGAAGATTGTTGCTGAACTTGCTCAAGTGCAAGGTAAACCAGCTGACATCGGTGGTTACTATGCAATTGATAAAGCAAAAGTAGATGCTGTAATGCGTCCAAGTGCTACATTCAATGCAGCTCTTGCAACTGTTGAGGCTTAATTACTAACTCGTTAGTAAATAGCTTAAGGGCCGGTGCATATGCACCGGTTTTTTTATTTTTAGAAAAATAAAAGGCATTAAAAAAGCCCACCTAGGTGAGCTTTGAAAATTTACATCTTATCGATCATTGCGACCACGACCACGTGGTGCTTTAGCATTTGGACGAGTTGTACCATTAGTTTTACGACGAGGTTTTTCACCTTCATCCATTTGCCAAATACGTTTTGTACCAGACTTTTTCGTAGAACCGTCTTTATTCTTACGAACCATTGGTTTACCGCCAGTACCACCTGGTTTTTTCACATATGAACGTGAACGATAAGGTTCTTCAGCTGGAACATCTTTAAAGTCAGGGTAAAGCAAAGGCTCAATTTCTTTAACATCACCAGGTTTTAAACCGAGTTGAACTAAATCAATTGAACCAATTTTCGTACGAATTAAACGTAAAGTTGGAAAACCTACCGCAGAAGTCATACGACGAACTTGGCGGTTACGGCCTTCGCAAATTGAAATTTCGATCCAAGATGTTGGAATATTTGCACGAAAACGTACAGGCGGGTTACGTTCCCATAACCATTCAGGTTCACTAACTTTAATGGCTGTGGCAGGAAGCGTCATGCCATCATTAAGTTCTACACCTTTACGAAGTTGCTCAAGCGCTTCTTCAGTTACATCGCCATCAACTTGAACTAAATACGTTTTGTATTTTTTATTTGCAGGGTTAGTAATGAACTGATTCAGACCACCATGATCAGTTAAAAAAACTAAACCCTCAGAGTCCATATCAAGACGGCCTGCCAAACGCAAAGTCGGGTCATCAACAAAGTCAGAGACGGTCATATGCGCTTCGTCTTTACGAAACTGGGAGAGAACGTCATATGGTTTGTTGAGAATGACAATTTTCATAAAAAATGACTTCTTCTTTCAAATAACTAGAGAAAACATTGAGGTTTATTTAAGTGAGAAATCTTATTATTTCTCATATAAATCCCAAAAATGATTAATTTCAATTAAGCTATTATGCGTTAAGAAGAGTTGAAAGTATTGTGTATCGATAATTATTTTTAGTTAATTAAGTATTATAAAAGGGAGAATTCACATAATGGGTTATCAGAAGATCGTGGTTCCTGCAGATGGCGACAAAATTAAAGTAAATGCAGACCTGTCACTGAATGTACCAAATCATCCAATTATTCCTTTCATTGAAGGTGATGGTATTGGTGTGGATATTACACCAACCATGAAAGCAGTCGTAGATGCTGCTATTTTAAAAGCTTATGGTGGCAAGCGCTCAATCGAATGGATGGAAGTCTATTGCGGTGAAAAAGCCAATAAAATTTATGGCAGCTATATGCCGGAAGAAACTTTTGAAGCACTTCGTGAGTTCGTTGTCTCAATCAAAGGTCCTTTAACGACACCAGTGGGTGGTGGTATTCGTTCACTTAACGTTGCCTTACGCCAAGAATTAGATTTATATGTTTGCGTACGCCCAGTGCGTTGGTTTGAAGGCGTACCTTCACCAGTTCAACATCCTGAATTAACAGACATGGTCATTTTCCGTGAGAATTCTGAAGATATCTATGCAGGGATTGAATGGAAAGCCGATTCTGAAGAGGCTAAGAAAGTCATTAGATTCCTTCAAGAAGAAATGGGTGTGACAAAAATCCGTTTCCCAGAAGGCTGTGGTATTGGAATTAAACCTGTATCGAAAGAAGGTTCACAGCGTTTAGTACGCAAAGCCATTCAGTTTGCAATCGAAAATGATAAACCTTCGGTGACGCTTGTTCACAAGGGTAATATCATGAAATATACCGAAGGGGCGTTCAAAGAGTGGGGCTATGAGCTGGCTCTAGATCGTTTTGGTGGAGAACTGATTGATGGTGGTCCATGGGTTAAAATTAAAAACCCAAGAACTGGTAAAGATATCATCATTAAAGATGTGATTGCAGATGCTTTCTTACAACAAATTTTAATGCGCCCAGCTGATTACTCTGTTATTGCAACGCTTAATTTAAATGGTGACTATATTTCCGATGCGCTCGCAGCAGAAGTAGGCGGCATTGGTATTGCACCGGGTGCAAATATTGGTGGTGCAATTGCAGTTTATGAAGCAACTCACGGCACTGCGCCTAAATATGCTGGTCAAGATAAAGTAAACCCAGGTTCTATTATTTTGTCTGCGGAAATGATGCTACGTGATATGGGCTGGACAGAAGCTGCTGATCTGATTATTAAAGGAATTTCAGGAGCGATTGCCGCTAAAACCGTAACTTACGATTTTGAGCGTTTAATGCCGGGCGCAACCTTATTACGTTGTTCTGAATTTGGTGATGCGATTATTAAGCACATGGAAGATTAAATAATTCCTCTATTAAAAAAGCCCTCTTAAAGAGGGCTTAGTATTTTTTATGACTTACTTATTAAAAAAACTATCTGGCAATCCAGCTTCTGGAATAACGCCTAGTCTAAAGGTTATTTTGAGCTGATATGGGGTATTAATTTCATTAACTAGCGGGTGTTCAATTTGTCACTTTTTGCCTTGATTGCAATTTCTTAGCTCACTATTCTCCATACAGAACTTTCTGTATATAGAAAGGGGCACCTTTAGTTAACCTAGGTCGCTTATTTTATGTTTCGGCAAAGTTTCAATAACAATATATTTTTAAAACTTATTAAGGATAATTAATGAAGGTAATATTTAGCATTCTCCTGAGCACCTTATGCCTAGCATTTAGTACAACATCTTCAGCCAATATAGATCGTTTAGTCGAATCTTGTGCAATGTCACATGGTTATTACCCTAACAACGACGGTGGAAGGATGTTTAATTCTGAAGGTTATAGAATTGAATTTTTTCATTCAAAATCAGGTGATAATTTTTCTTCTCTCCGTATGTGTGTAACTAGTAAAATTATTGAGAAAGCACATTATTCTAGTGGAGAAAAACGAAAAGAATTTGAAGAAATATCTAATTCTTTAAAGATTGATGAGGCTTCTAAATCTATTGTTGATCCAAAAGATAAAATACAATTCAATTTCACATTTAAAAACCCACCAACACGCGAAGAAATATGTGCAGATTTGAAAGGCAAACCTAAAGATTATGCATTCTGCATGGGAACAAAAACATATACAGAACCTACTTGTAAAAACTCAAATGGTGATCCTTGTGGTTCTAGTTATGATAAAAGCCGTGCTGGTTATGATTTAAAAGAAAACTAATCCTTAGTAAACAAGTTTAGAAAGGCCCTGTTGAGGGCTTTTTTTATTGCAAAAATTCAGGGTGTTTAGTGGTATTCGTGATGCCGACTTTCTTTTGATAACTCTGATCTAGGGCCTGAATAAAAAGAACAAAGGCAATTAAAAATAGCGGGAAGAACAGAGATTTCATGATTCGGTTTCTCCGAGAGTTGAGATGTAAGTAGGACGTACAGGAAGTAAAAGGCAAACTGCAAAGAGTAGAATGATTCCACCCAGAAGAAAGAGATGTGCATAAGACCAATGCAAATGATGCAAAGTACTAATGACGACACCACCTAAAAGCTGAGTGCTAGCAAACCCAATCGTGGCCAGACTCCATAGCTTTTGATAACGCTGTTCATAAATCTGTAGCAGACTATAAGAGCTAATAAACACCGTTGCGGGAGTAAGTAATCCTGTAAGAACGGAAGATAAAGCGAGCAAAGAAGTGGTCTGGGAAAAGAAAGGTAAAACAACAGCTAGACAGTAAATGGCATATAACCATTTAATGGTTTGTAAATATCCCATTATTCTGCTTAAGCAATAAGCGACAAATGCACCAATGCAGCTTCCTGCTCCATAGAGAACCCAAAATAAATTCCTTTGCTCTAATGAAAAATGCAAAGTTCCAGATAAATAATCCATCCAGAATAGAGAGTGAGGAATATAAGCAAATGCACTGCACATATAGGCAATAATAATGACAAGACCTAAACGTGATTTTTGTGAGGCTTGCAGGTTTGTAGAATACGGCTTAATCATCTGAGCCGTATTACGACTTAATAATTGATAAAGCAGTACGCTTCCTAATATGGAGATGCCCGCAAAAATATCCCAAACATAATGCACAGGTATATTTTTAAGTACAGGAATAATAATGGTGGCAGATAACACACCCACGCCAATCCCGCTAAATCCTAAAAAATTAACTTTTAATCTTTGCGTGGTGGGAATGTATTTCATGGCAAAGCTTGGGGCTAAAATCATAAGTAAGCCGCCAGCAATACCAGAAATCGTACGCCAGAAAATGAACCATGCCAGAGGCATATCCATGAATGAGCAGCATAGTAGGCTGAGGCTACCGGCAATAGTTGAGAGTACGATCATGGATGGGATGTACTTTTCTTTAATACCCAATAACGCCAATAAGGCACCAATGAGATATCCCAATAAATTTGCACTTCCTAAGAAGCTGGCAAAATCATGGGTCCAGTGATATTGCTCAATCAGGATGGGCATGAGCGCAGTATAGGAAAATCTGAACACTCCAATACCCAAACAAGTTGCCAAAAAGACAAGTAAGCTCATTCGATAAAACGTAGACATGAGAAGGCTCTCAATTTTTTTATTATTAAAAGCTAGTTTTGTGATCATTAAAAATGATTTAATAAGATGATAGTTATCTTATTTTGAGATAGTGAAATGTTATTAAAGTCACTAGAGTTTTTCTTGGCGGTCGCAGAGAGTGGAAGTTTTTCATTGGCTGCACAAAAAATGTATACCGTTCAATCGAATATCACGAGCCATATAAAAAAACTTGAAGAAGAGTTGGGGGTGATTTTATTAAATCGCCATAACCCAGTGACGCTAACCAATGCAGGACAACAGCTACATAGTTATGCTGTTCAAATGCTTGCACTACACCATAAAGCTAAAAAAATCTTTCAAGACGGTGGAATTGATCCTGCTGAATCAATCCGACTTGGAAGTATGGAGACCACTGCTGCAATACGTTTGCCACAGTTACTCAATCAATGTATGCAGCAATATCCTACTTTGCCTATTGAGCTCCAAACTCATCCGACACGTTATTTATTAAATGCTGTACATCAGGGGGAATTGGATTGTGCTTTTGTGGCATCTAAATATTCCATCCCTGAGTTATATAGTTTTCCAGTGTGGCATGAAGAGCTGGTTCTGGTTTGCCCTAAGCAACAAGAGAGCTTTCCAGATATGGCAACCCTTGCAAAAACAAGGTTTATAGCATTTCGGCAAGGTTGTTCATATCGACATGCAATAGAGCTTTTCTTGAATGACTTTAGTATTCCACCTTCGCAAATTATGGAAATGGGAAGTCTGGACGGTATTGTGAGTTGTGTAGAATTGGGTGTTGGTTTTGCTTTATTACCTAAGTCTTATCTGGCAAAAGTTGCAGATAAAGTGTCCGTCAATTGTTTTGGACTAAATACGGAATCTGCTTTTTTCACTACATATTTAGTTGCCCAGTTACCCGAAACATGGGGAACCAATTTAAAGCAATTTATTTATTTTATTGAGCAACAATTTGAATTAAAGGTTGCTTAGGTGGAGGCTGATTTTTATACATAAATATCTTACGTAATTTATAAATTAAAAGTGATATATATGTATTTAAAAGTCATTTTATATTCTCACGCAGGTTTGTAATCATCTTGATGCTATAAAATTGTTGAAAAGGGTAGTTTATATAGGCCGGCTATGGTCAAATATGCCCTCTTGAAAGATGACACAAGCAATAATTTGGAGTTTGGGAATGAATATACCCTTAATCATCAATATTGTGGTTTTTGTCGGGTTAATATTTTTACTCGCCCAAACACGTAAAACGGACTGGAGCTTATCAAAAAAAGTTCTGGCTGGCTTAATTCTAGGTGTGGTGTTTGGCTTAGGACTACATTTGATTTATGGCGGTGGCCATCCGATTCTTGCTGAATCTATTAGCTGGTTTAATATCGTTGGAAATGGCTATGTAAAACTTTTACAAATGGTCGTCATGCCTTTGGTATTTGTGTCTATTTTGGGAGCGGTTGCAAAATTACACCAAGCATCGTCTTTAGGCAAAATCAGTTTTTACACGATTGGTACTTTACTATTTACAACGCTGATTGCTGCACTCGTAGGGGTATTTGTTACTAACCTGTTTGGCTTAACTGCAAAAGGCTTGGTGCAAGGTGCTGCTGAAACTGCACGCTTAACTGCCATTAATACAGATTATGTAGGCAAAGTTACCGATTTAAGTGTGCCGCAATTTATTCTTTCCTTTATTCCAAGTAATCCATTTGCTGAATTAACTGGTGCCAACCCAACTTCAATTATTAGTGTGGTTATCTTTGCCGTCTTCTTAGGTATAGCAGCGCTCAACCTAATGAAAGATGATGAAGAAAAAGGTCAGCGTATTTTAACTGCAATCCAGACTTTACAGTCTTGGGTAATGAAGCTTGTTCGTTTAGTGATGACGCTTACACCCTATGGTGTTTTTGCACTCATGACCAAAGTTGTGGCAAGTTCTAACGTAGCAGATATCTTAAACTTAGGCGGTTTCTTGGTGGCGTCTTATTTAGGCTTGGCGATTATGTTTGTCGTACATGCGATTATTTTGACGCTTACCGGTGTTTCTCCACTTAAATTCTTTAAGAAAGTTGCTCCAGTTTTAACGTTTGCATTTACCAGCCGTTCAAGTGCTGCCAGCATTCCACTAAGTATCGAAGCGCAAACTCGTCGTTTAGGTATTCCTGAATCTATTGCAAGTTTCTCTGCTTCTTTTGGTGCGACAATTGGCCAAAATGGTTGTGCTGGTTTATATCCAGCAATGCTAGCGGTAATGGTTGCGCCAACGATGGGAATTAACACGCTAGATCCAATGTGGATTGCATCGTTAGTCGGTATTGTGACCTTAAGTTCAATTGGTGTGGCTGGTGTTGGCGGTGGTGCAACTTTCGCTGCACTGATCGTACTTCCTGCAATGGGCTTACCTGTAACTTTGGTTGCGCTTCTTATTTCAATTGAACCATTAATTGATATGGGACGTACTGCGTTAAACGTAAATGGTTCAATGACTGCGGGTGTTGTTACTAGTCAATTTATGGGCCAGACAGATAAAGAAATATTAAACAGTGAAGATGAAATTGAACTAACACATCACTAATAAACTGTAAGAGACGACTCAATCTCATTGGATTGGGTCGTTTTTTTATGTGTGAATGATTGCTGTAATGCTAATTTTTAAAAATCTGTGTCTGTTTATATTTAAAAAAATTGAAGACAATGAGTTAATTTAAAAGAGTTGAATATCATGAAAATGTATCAAGTCGATGCTTTTACAAAAGAGTTATTTCGTGGAAATCCCGCCGCTGTTGTTGTTGAAAAAGAATGGCTAGATGCAGATTTAATGCAGAAGATAGCATTTGAAAATAACTTGTCTGAAACTGCTTTTGTAAAAATCATAGACTCTGAAAATTATGAAATCCGTTGGTTTACTCCAACAGTTGAAGCTGATTTTTGTGGGCATGCCACCCTTGCCAGTGCTTTTGTAATATTTAAAGATTTTACTAAGAAAAAGACGATTAATTTTCATGTACGAAACTTAGGACTTTTTGTGGTTCATCAAGATGAAGACGGCAAAATTAGAATGAATTTTCCAATTTGTAAAGCTCATCAAGTTGAAGATTATCCGGCTATTTTACGTCAAGCTTTAAGCAAACCTTTTAAAGCGGTTTATCAAAATCCTTATGCCTACGTCGTTGAATATGAGTCAGTTCAAGATGTATTGGATGAAAAACCAGACATGAATTTGCTAAAAAAATTAGGTAAGTTACGTACTGCTGTTACAGCAAATGATGTGGATGTTGCAATAACATCAAAAGCCGACCAGCAATATGATTGTGTCTCTCGCTATTTTGCACCTGTCGCGGGTATTGATGAAGACCCCGTAACAGGTTCAATTCATACTGCTATAGCACCGTTATGGGCAGAAAAGCTTGGGAAAAATAATATTGTGGCTTATCAGGCTTCTAGCCGCGGAGGCATTTTATATTGCAATATTCTGTCTGAAGAACGTATTGAAATTTCAGGATATGGGAAACTTTATATGCAAGCTGAAATTTTTCTTTAAAATATAAGGCCGTTTAAATAAACGGCTTTTTTTTCAAAACTTTACTATTAATGTCAGCTTAAATTTCCTACTATAGTCCCACAACTATTGATTTTTTATTATTCAAATTAATTGGTATTTATATGTTTATGCAGTTTAAACAACTGACTCTCTCCCTATGTATCCTTAGTTTAAGTGCTGCGTCTTGGGCACAAACCACACTAGTAAAAAGCAAGCAAAATATTGAGGAATATAAATTAGATAACGGTTTTCGGGTTGTACTTGCACCGAATGACAAAGAAAATAAAATCTTTATTAATACCATTTATTTAACAGGTTCATTAAATGATCCGCAAGGCAAAAGCGGCTTAGCTCATTTGCTTGAGCACTTGGCTTTTAAGGGGACAAAAAATGTTAAAGGGGAAGAATTCCAGCGCCGTTTAGATCAATATACGTTAATGACGAATGCGAGTACGGATTATTATTCGACCAAGTATACCAATATCGTTCGTCCAGAAAAGACTGCACTCAATGAAGTGTTGTATCTTGAATCTGAACGTATGGATAAATTGGTTCTACAAGAAAAATTTGTTCCTTCCGAAATTGAAATCGTAAAGCGTGAACGTGAAGTTCGTATGGATCAGCCTTTTGCTGTCCTGATGGATCAAATGTGGAAATCGGCTTATGGCAATCAATATTTAGGTCGTTTACCGATTGGTGATTTACCTGAGCTTAAATCTATTAAAATGCCTGAGCTAGACCGTTTTTATCGTAGTTGGTATGCACCGAATAATGCCGTCATGGTTGTTTCGGGTAAATTCGATAAAACAGATGTCTTAAAAACAATTGATCAATATTTTAGTCCAATCGCGGCGCGTGATGTTCCTAAAGCTGTACAGATTCCTGTACTCGATTCTACAAAAATAAAAAATCGTCAGTTTGTGGTGAAAAAGGGGAGCGATCTGGCGAAGTTCCATATCTATATGAATGGAAAAAACACCAAAATTCAGCCGACACTCGCTTTAGCTCCTTTGTTATATACCATGCAACCAAGTGGTCATCTATATCAGAACATGGTTGAAACTGGTATTACCACAAATGTTGATGCGAGTACGTGGTTAGACCAAGATTTTAATGTGGTATTTCTAGGCGCTATTTATGCACCAAGTAATGACCCTAAAAAAGTTGAAAGCTCTTTGCTAGCGGGTATTGAAAAAGGAAAGCCTTTTACTGAAGTGGAATTAAATCGTGTTAAGAGTTTAATGAAAACTCAAGGCGACTTAATCACTAAAGATGCGGTAGCACTTGGTTCACGTTTGAGTGATTACACGGTCGCTGGTGGGCAATGGGATCAATATTTTAAAGACTTAGATTCAGTAGAAAACGTTAAGCTAGATGAAGTAAATCAAACTTTAAAACAGTTCCTTGTTGCTGAGCATCGTATTGACGGTGATATTTTGCCAACACCTGAAGATCAGAAAAAAGCTCAACAACAAAACTCAAAAGATGCGCCTAAAACCTTAGATCAGGTGGAAGCAAAGGCAGAACCTTTAAAAGACCCGAAAGCCTATCAACAAGAAGTTACTGAGTTTTTAAAAACTTCAAAACAGTATGTAGAAAGTAATGAGAAAAAGATTATTCGTGGAAAGCTGAAAAATGGAATGAAGTATGCTTTATTCCCAGTTGAAACACGTGATGATCGTACTTATGCCACAATTACGATGGATTTCGGAACAGAGAAATCTTTATTTAATAAAGGTACGGTAGTCGATTTAACCTCATATTTATTACTACGTGGTTCCGATAAATACAGTTTGCAAGATATTGCTGATAAATCGATTGATGCGGGCGGCGCGGCTTATGCAAGTGCTGACGGCAATGGCATGACCATTAATATTCAGTCTAAATCAGAAAAATTTGATGAATTTTTCGAGTTTGTTCTTGATGTGATGAAAAATCCGAAATTTGAGCAATCTCAATTTGATTTGATTAAATCGCAGAGCTTATCTAGTTTAGATCGTCCGTATACTGAACCGGATGTTGTAGCAGGTTTAACACTTTCCCGTTTACTCGAAGAATATCAACCGGGAGATTTGCGTTACCACTTTGAACCAGAGTTGGCAAAACAGCAATTGAAAAATGCCACTCAAGAACAAGTGAAAGAATTGTACGAGCATTTCTTTGCAATGAACCATGCTCAAATCGCGATTACGGGCAAGTTTGATGCGAAAAAAATGCAGAAATTACTTAATCAGGAATTTGGTCGTTGGAATGGTAAACAGCCTTATCAAAAAATCTTGATTAATCATGTCGATTTTCCAGCACAGCAAGTGCATGTTTTATCTGAGCAGCGCGAATTTGGTAGCTACCAAAGCGTGCTTTCACTGCCCGTTGGGAAAAACCATCCAGATGCATCTGCTCTCATTTTGCTTAACTATATTTTAGGTGAGTCTCAAATTTCATCACGTTTGGCTCAAGAGCTTCGTGAGAAAAATGCATTAGTGTATGGTTTTGGAAGTGGATTACAGCTTGATCGTGATACTAACGTAGGTGCTTTAAGTATTAGCGCTAATTATACTTCGGGCCGCTCAGCGCAGGTTTCTGCATCAATACATAAAGTGTTGAATGACTTGTTGAAAAATGGTGTGACAGAGCAAGAGCTTGAAGCTGCAAAAGCAGATATCATGAAAAAACGTGTTACGGCATTAGAAGATGAACGTAATATTCATGGGATGTTAAATCTCCAGCTTGAGTCAGGTAAAACATTAATGGACCGTGTAAAACACGATCAAAATCTGACTAAACTGACTGTTGCTGATGTAAATGCAGCAATTAAAAAATATATTAAACCTGAACATTTAGTTGAGGTAATGGCTGATCAATATGGTCAGGCAGCAAAAAAATAAAGTCTTCTTTTAAATAAAAAGCCACTCAATTGTGGCTTTTTATTTGGGTTGTTAAATCATTTTAATGATCATGTTTATGCGCGTGAAAATCTTCATTTTTACGGAAACGTAAATAATTTTCGAACTGTTCACAGTACTCATCAAAGTTATCTTCAAGCATCATTTGAAATTGTTGCACAAGATAAGACATGACTTGATCTTTAGCATCACGCATTTCATCGCCATCTTTAAAATTATTTGCTGCTACCCATGTGTTAAAACGGGCACTAGCAAATAACATTGCTGCACTCACTTGACCACGCAGCTCGGCTGGATCTGGTTTTTCACCTTTTGGCGGGCGACAAAAATCATTCGCTTGTTTGATAAATTCATCCGCACGCTCAAAGAAAACCGCATTTAAAGCTTCTTCTTCAGTAACATCTGTTGCATTGATCTTTTGAGACATGACTTATTCCCGCAAAAATAGAGCTGCTTATTATAGGCAAAGCCTTGCGGAAACAAAACCTTTGCCTTAGTCTGTAAATAGCCTAAGTATCGGGAGGTTTAATATGCAAGATGCAATTGCTATTCAAAGTTTAAAAACGGATATCGCTTTATTACGACAGCATATTTTCCCGCCTCAATATTTAGAACATGTGGAAGGGCTGCCGATCTATTATGGTTTACAACAAGAAGTCGAAATCTATTACCAACAATGGCAAAGTTTAATTGAAAGGGCACAAGAACTTTTTCAGCCTTTTATGGAAGATGAATTACCAGATGCCATTCATTTGCCAAGTCATTTAAATTTACCCTTGTTCTTTTTTCATGTAGACCGAATTCGGATTAATAAAACACGTGCGAAAGAGTCTAAAACTTTCCGCGGCGTTGCAAGTCTTATTGAAAAATGTGGGCAGTTCGAAACAGATCAGATTTTTACAATGCAAGAATGGTTGCAGAGTGACGATACTGCTGCACTGGTGGCTCATCGTGAATTTATCGACTTAAGAACCTATGTATTCCAACATGGCCAAAGTGAATATACCCGTTCACGTTTTTATACCAATGGTATTGTGTTAGGGGTTGAGCCGCATTTTAAATTAGTCGATGCCCGTGATAAGCCAAGAAAGCAACGTAGTGATAGCTATAATGACCCGTTAGCAGATAACGGTGTATGGAAAGTATTTGGTAAGTACCGATAAAAAGTCGCTGCACGTTTACAGCGACTTTTTATAAATTACCAGAACGTTTCAGCCTGACTAAAAGTTTGTAAAGCTTTGGCGGACCGCTTTTGTAAGTGAGGCTGTTTGGCTTTTACCCATCCTAGTGCAAACCAGAAAGACGAGTCATTTTCTACAGCTTTATTGAAAATACCTTCAGCAATAAACAAATCGTTATATTGACCTAAAGTATTTTGTACAGGTTGTAGCTGTTTTAAATATTGCTGTACTTTTTGGTCAGAATAAAGACTTGAAATAAACTCAACACAATAACGTAACTGCTTAGCTGTCTTGCGTATTTTATGCTGCTGGGTGACTTCAAGCTCAGAGAAATGTTCAGCATTGCTGATCACTTTATGATGTAGCTTATCTAAACTCTTTTTAATATGTTTTTTTAACCCACCTCTTTTGTTCTTTGAATCTTCTTCTGAATACGCAAATGCTAATAAATCGAGTAATAGTTTAATCGTGTCCGAAGATGTAAAGAGTATTGAGAGCTCTTTTAATGGCTGTGCCGAAACGGGTAGTAAAAGCTCAGGTGAGCCATGTTGCTTAATGATTGGTAACACCTCGGTGCGAATAGCATCTTCATCACGAGTGTCTCCAAGCTGGCGGAAAAGCTCAGCAATTTGTTCTTCCCAAAGAGGATTTACCTCGTTTGACCAGCTAGAAAAATGTTTAAGTGCGCTACGTAAACGGCGCAAACTTACACGTGCCTGATGAATATGTTCAGCTTCGGCAATGCCATCGGCAATTGCAGCCATATTTGGTAAAAATTGTCCTAAACAGTTTTCTACAATCTTTTTGAGGGCCTGTTCAGCAGTAATATCTTTATTTAATGTTAGCGCTTTGGCATGAACAGCGGGTGAAGCCGCTTGCCCCAGCGCTAATAAATTACCACGCTCGGCTTTACTTCTTACATCGAGCCAAAGGGTATAACGATTAATCCATTGCTGTGCAAACTGAATAAGTGTTTTAACTGCGCCTTGTTTAAGTTCAAATTCAACTTCGCAAATTATGCTTTGAGCAGTTGCAGTTTTTACGACACCGTCATCAAGGCAAACTTCAATCGCTGTATTGTCTGCTTCAAACACATGATAAGTACGCTGTACATCCGTTTCAAATTGCAAACTTAATTTTTTAGCTTCTTTGCCTAGGGCTGTATTAAGTAAATCAGTCACTACTTTATTGTCTTGATATAACTCAAGGTTTAAATCAGGTTCTTGGACACATTTGCCTAAAAAAACTTCTTCTTCAACGCGGTGTAAATGGCTTTGACCAGCAGCTTTAAAGGTTTGGACCCAAAGATCATTTTCTTTACGCAAACGTAGCGCCATGCCATTTTTTGCGAGTAATCGATCGGGGGTGTCGTAATATTTTGCCTGTAGATGAATCTGCTGTGCTTTATGCTTTTTTAAGTATTGTTGAACAGATTTTTTCTTCGATTCAGGTAACTGAAACTTAAGCTCAACTTCAACCATAATGTATCTCCCTGAATCAGTTATTTAAACTATCTTGAATGAGTATAATAGCTTAGTACTAAAAGTAATGGTTTTGATAGAGAAAGTTACAATCAAACATATGACGCTATGCTTTTATTTCGGTGTACAATCAGGTGACGTTTTGATCAAATAAAAATCAGGAAGATGATCGTGAATGCACCCATAAACTTTAATCATGAAGCTCAGCCAGAGTTTGAATTGCCGATTAAAAACTATCAGGAATTTTATCGTTTTTACTTAACTGAACACCGTAATATTATGAGCAGACGCTTACATGTGGTGGGTAGCAGTATTGGCATATACTTTTTTTCAAAAGCCATTCGTAAAAAACAAGCCAAATATGTACTCTATGGTTTGGTAGCGGGTTACGCAAACGCTTGGGTTGGACATTTTGTATTTGAAAAAAATAAACCTGCGAGTTTTAAGCAACCTTTTTATAGCTTTATTTCTGATTGGCGAATGTTATCTGATGTTGCACGTGGTCGTTTGAGTTTGACTGATCGCAAACACGATAAGATCCCGAGTTAATTTTTTATTTCTATTTTTAATAGACCGATTGGTACTGGTAAGCCTACATCAATCGGTACTTATGGTGACGTATAAATCCGTTATACTAGCGAAGTTTTTTAAAGCAAGAGTAGAGTATGCGCGGTTTATATCTGATTACCAATGATGACCCAATCCAATTATTATTAGAAAAACTAGATGTCGCGCTCGCAACTAAACAGGTCGCAATTTTACAGTACCGCCGTAAAAAAATAGAAAAAGCCAACCAACCTGCTGAAGTTGAGCAAATCAAACTATTGTGTGAAAAATACCAAGTTCCTTTTGTGATTAATGATGACCTAGAACTGGCTGCTCAGTTTGGTTTAGGTGTGCATTTAGGGCAAAGTGACGGTGAAATTACCGATGCCAAATCTCAGTTACCACAAAATGTCATCATTGGTCGTACTTGCTTGAACTCTCTAGAGCTTGCCCAAAAGGCGATTGCAGATGGTGCAACTTATATTGCATTTGGTGCTGTCTATGCGACCTCTACAAAACCTGAAGCAGGTAATGTGGGTATTGAAGTGATTAAGCATGCAGCAGCTCAATATGATCTACCGATTTGTGCTATTGGCGGCTTAACTGTTGAAAACTCAAAACCTGTGATTGAGGCTGGGGCTGACCTGTGTGCAGTCATTAGTGATATATTAGGCCGATCAACTGCTGAAATTCCTGCCCGTGTACAGGCGTGGGCACAATTATTTTCTTAAGCTTTCAAAATTATTTTTTAGATATTTAAGACGAGCATTTCCATGAGTTTATCTCCAAAGCAAGAACAGTTATTTAAACAAGCCAGCAAACACATTCCAGGTGGTGTGAACTCTCCGGTACGTGCCTTTAATGGCGTTGGAGGAACACCTGTTTTCATCGAGAAAGCCAAAGGTGCTTATTTATGGGATGTGGATGGTAAGCGTTATGTTGACTATGTTGGTTCTTGGGGACCAATGATTTTGGGCCATGCTCATCCAGAAATTATTAAGGCAGTTCAAACAGCCGCAGAAGATGGTTTAAGTTTTGGTGCGCCGACCGTACACGAAACAACGTTGGCAGATATTATCTGTGAAATCATGCCATCAATTGAATTGGTACGTATGACGAACTCTGGTACAGAAGCGACCATGACCGCTATTCGTTTAGCGCGTGGTTATACTGGCCGTGACAAAATTGTGAAGTTTGAAGGTTGCTACCATGGACACTCTGACTCGCTGTTAGTAAAAGCAGGTTCGGGCTTACTCACTTTAGGTGAAGGTGAACCGACTTCAAAAGGTGTTCCAGTTGACTTTGCTAAACACACTTTAACGCTGCCTTACAACGATATTGCCGCATTAAAAGAGTGCTTTGCCAAGTTCGGTCATGAGATTGCGGGTGTAATCATTGAACCTGTCGCAGGTAACATGAATATGGTGAAACCAATTGACGGTTTCTTACAAGCCATTCGTGATGTGTGTGATGAATATAAATCTGTCTTTATTATTGATGAAGTCATGACAGGTTTCCGTGTTGCATTAGGTGGCGCTCAATCAGTTTATAACGTTAAGCCAGACTTAACGACCTTAGGTAAAATTATTGGTGCTGGCTTACCGGTAGGTGCATTTGGCGGTAAACGCGAAATCATGGAATGTATCGCACCTTTAGGTGGCGTATACCAAGCAGGTACTTTATCTGGGAATCCACTCGCTATGCGTGCTGGTATTGAGATGTTCAAACATTTACGTCAACCAGACTTTTACAGCAACTTATCAGCTCAACTTGAAAAGTTACTTGCAGGTTTACAAGCAGCAGCTGATGAAGCGGGTATTCCATTTAAAACTCAGCAAGCTGGTGCAATGTTCGGTCTTTACTTTACCGATCAAGAAGACATTACAAGTTTCGACTCTATGCTGGCATGTGATATTGAAGCTTTCAAAAAGTTCTTCCATGGCATGCTAAAGCGTGGGGTAAACTTGGCACCGTCAGCATTTGAAGCAGGCTTTATTTCATCTGCTCATTCTGATGAAGATATCGAATATACGATTCAGGCTGCAAAAGAAACATTCGCCGAAATGAAGTAAGCAAAAAGCCCGTTTAAAACGGGCTTTTTAATTTGGACCATTTTTATATTTGTAGAGAACGATGTTTTATCCATTACCTCGAAAAATCCAATTAGCAGCAAATACTTCAAATTGGTCAATTGAGTCTGCGCAAAGTATATTGCTATTAGTTGGGCTAAATGAGCTTAAAGTTTTACCGGATTGGGCAGGGCAGCCATTAGCTGATCATTTAGAATTTCTAAGTAAAAGAGCACAGGCGCTCGAAATTCCAGTTATTTTTATTGAGACATCTCAGCTGCAGCAAACCATGTTGCAGCTTGGTCAGCGGCTGTCATCAAATACTAAAGCCCAAGTTGTGATGGCTGGGCATTTGTCACCTTTATTTAAACAAGTCATGCAGCTCGTTTTGTCCATTACAGATTATGTAGCTATTGTAAATGATGCAATCTTGGCGGCTAATCTAGAGCAGCATATCCAATGGGTTGAAAAGATCAGTTTTGACCATATAAAACATTTAAATACACAGAGCTTAATGCGCTTATGGTCTTTAAGTACACCGTCTGAATATATTCTGTCGGATAAAGGAATTTTATTGGCCATTGCTGAACAGGTTGGGCGACATCCTATGGAAGTTCACCCTGAAATTGATCTAAGAAACTACGGATTAAATCAATCTGCTGTGAATTATCTAGTCGATCTATGGCGTGCGAACGGTGCAAGCCTGAGCGCTGAAGAGGTGATGCAAGCACCTACCTTGCAACATATTATGCAGTTATTGAAGCATTGACTCACCATAGACCCAACGTGCGCCATAATATTTGCAAATTATGCTGTTAATTTACCCGAACGGCATTGTAATTCGGACGTAAGCTTTTTATTATTGCCCGCTTGTTTTTCATCTTACCTTGGGAATACAACTTTGAGTGATTTTCTAAGTGAACATCTGATCTATCGTGATGATGATTTTATGGTGATTCATAAACCTTCGGACATCTTGAGTGTTCCGGGTAAGGGTGATTTACATGATAGCGTTCTGACAAGGTTGGTTGCGATTGAGCCTAAAACTTTGCTCATTCACCGTCTAGATCGAGACACTTCAGGTATTTTGGTATTTGGTTTATCCAAACGTGGTCAAAGTGCGATTGCACGCCAATTCCAAGACCGTCAAACTTCAAAAATATATGAAGCACTAGTTGCTGGTCATTTAGAGGGTGAGGGGACTGTAGATATTCCCGTTATCTATGATCCAAGTCGACCACCTTTACATATTGTCGATGCTTCTCACAATAAGCCTGCTTTAACCCATTGGCAGGTTCTAGAAAATTTTCAGATTCAGGGACAACCTGTAACGCGTGTGAAATTAACACCAATTACGGGTCGATCCCATCAACTCCGTGTACACATGCAATATCTTGGGCATCCAATTGTAGGTGACACGCTGTATGCAACACCGGAGCAGCAACTTGTTCCGCGTTTGTGTTTGCATGCCAAACAGTTAAGTTTTAATCATCCTGTCACAGCAGAAACATTAACTTTTGACTGTCCTGTACCGTTTTAATGTAAAAATTTTAATGCGTGATTTTTTGTAGCAAAGTCATTTAATTGGTTTTTGCTTCAAAATTTTGCTTTAAAGACTACATAAAAAGATGCAAAAATAAGCTAATTTGCATCGTACAATATGTAGTGCGAACTTGAGAGAAAGGTGGAAAAATTGCAGCAGTATGCTATTGGTCAACGTTGGCTATCAGACACAGAGACTGAGCTCGGTTTAGGTGTACTTATTGATGTAGATGAAAGATCTGTCAGCATTTTATTCCCCAAAAGTGATGAGACACGTGTATATGCACGTAATAACGCTCCACTATCTCGTATCATCTTTAATACAAATGATGAAGTTCAAGATCAAGAAGGCAAGAAGTGGATTGTTGAATCTGTTGAAGACCGACATGGCGTTTTGCGTTACAACGTTGTTCGTACATTAGAAAATGGTGAACAAGATCGTAAAGCGCTGAATGAAACACGTATCGGTGCGCAAATTCAGTTGTCGAAACCTCTAGATCGTTTGCTTGCAAGTCAGGTTGATTATAAAGAGTGGTATGACCTGCGTATTGAAGCGATGCTTATGCAAGCACAAATGCAAAATAGCCCTCTACGTGGCATGGTTGGAGCGCGTGTTGGTTTAATTCCACATCAGCTTTATATCGCACACGAAGTTGGTAAACGTTTTGCACCTCGTGTTTTACTTGCCGATGAAGTGGGCTTGGGTAAAACAATTGAAGCTGGCTTAATTATCCACCAACAGCTTAAAACCGGTCGCTCAGAACGAATTCTTATTTTAGTCCCTGATTCTCTACAGTATCAGTGGATGATTGAAATGCGCCGTCGTTTTAACTTGCAATTCTCTCTGTTTGATTTAACACGTACCGCATCTATTAAAGAACATGACCCAGAACTTAATCCGTTCTTGACTGAGCAATGCATTATTGCCAGCGTTGACTTAATGGTTGACCATGATGATTTGCGCGAGCAAGCCATCGAAGCTGGGTTTGATTTGCTCGTGGTCGATGAAGCACATCATTTGATGTGGAGCGAAGAAGAAGGCGGTAATGATCGCTACGATTTAATTGAAGAGCTCGCTGAAAATACGGCTGGGGTATTGTTGCTTACTGCAACACCTGAACAGCTTGGTGTGGAAAGTCATTTCGCACGTTTACGTTTACTTGATCCGCAGCGTTTTAGCAGTTTAGAGCGCTTCTTAGATGAAGAAACTCAGTACCAGCAGACTGCAAAAATTGCTGAAGTGCTGATGTCTGATCAACCTTTAGCTCCTGAGCATTTATCTGCTTTAGAGGGCTTGTTAGGGCATAGTATTGAAGACCAGCCGGACCAACGTTTTAGAGCAATTCACGAATTATTAGACCGTCACGGTACTGGACGTATTTTATTCCGTAATACGCGTGAAGCAATTCAAGGTTTCCCAGGGCGTGATTGTCAGCCAGCACCATTACCAGCACCAGAAGATTGGTCAAAAGATGGAAAACTGCGTGAGCAGATGTGGCCTGAAGAAGCACACCTTGATGGTTCATGGATGCAAAATGACCCACGTGTGTTATGGGTAATGGAAGTTCTGCGCAAAGATCTCAAGCATAAAAAAGTGCTTTTAATTGCGCGTAGTGGGCCAGTTGTTGAAGCTTTAGAAAATGTGTTGCGTTTGCATGCAGGCATCCGTACTGCCATGTTCCATGAAGGCATGAGCTTACTTGAACGTGACCAAGCGGCAGCTTATTTTGCTGAAGAAAGCTATGGTGCACAAATTCTACTGTGTTCGGAAATTGGCTCTGAAGGCCGTAATTTTCAATTTGCCAGTGATCTAATTTTATTTGATCTACCAGCTAACCCTGATGTTTTAGAGCAACGTATCGGGCGTCTAGACCGTATTGGTCAAGAAAACCGAATCCAGATTCATGTGCCATATCTTGTGGGAACAGCTCAAGAACGTATGTTCCGTTGGTACAATGAAGCACTTAATATTTTCAGCAATATTTCGCCAACAGCACAAACGCTGCAAGAGAATTTTATTGTTGAATTAAAAGACTGTTTGCTTGCAGACCAAGGTCAAACATTTGAAGATTTGCTTGAAGAAGTGAATGTTCAACGTCAAGCTTTAGAAGCTGAACTTCAAGCAGGCCGAGATCGTTTACTTGAATATAACTCATGTCGTCCAATCGTGGCGCAAGAGATTGTTCAGGCCTTAGAAGATTATGATGACAACACAACACTCCCAATGTTTGTGAAGCGTTTCATGTCATCAACTAATATCGACTTTGATGAGCAAAGTAACGGTACTGTGATTATTCGTCCAACAGACCAGATGCAAGTGCAAGGTTTGGCGTTAGACGAAGAGGGCATGACGGCAACTTTCTATCGCGATCAGGCCCAGCTTCGTGAAGATGCCCAATATTTAACTTTAGAGCATCCATTCATTGAAAGTGTAATGGAAATGATCCGTACACAATCATTTGGTAGTACCAATGTTGCTGTACTCAAATCTAATGCGTTAAAGCAGGGTTCAGTATTAATTGAAGTGTGGTTTAAAGTTGATGTGGTTGCACCTAAGGCGTTGAATCTACCATCGAGCTTACCTAAGCAATTAATTCGTGTGCTATTAAGTGAAAATGGTCAAGATTTGTCTGAGAAAATTGATCCGACTATCTTAAAACCATATTTACACCATTTAGATGGCAATAGCTGTCGTCAGGTGGTTAAAGCTCGCCGTGATATCATTGAGGAACGTTATAAACAAGCGTTAGATATCGCGAAAGTTGATTTGCCACAGCTTCAGCAGCAAGCAAAAGAACACTATGGTAATAAATGGCAATATGAAATTGACCGTTTAACTTATCTAAAACAGTTCAACCCAAGTATTCGTCAAGATGAAATTGAACGCTTACAAAAGTTGCAAAAAGAAGGCTTGAGCTTGCTTGATGGATTAACTGTTACACCAGAAGCAATTCAAGTATTAGTTGTGGTTAAGCCATAATTAATTCTAAATAAAAAAGCGCCTAGAGGGCGCTTTTTTTATAGATCGATTTTGAATTAGATGAGACCAGCATCTTTTAGTTCTAATTTTAAATATGCATAAAAAATTGGAGCCGCGATTAAACCGCCTAAGCCAAAAATTGACTCAAATACTAGCATTGCTAATAAAATCTCCCATGCATTTGCATTGATTTTATGGCCAATAATTTTAGCGTTAACAAAATATTCAAGTTTATGAACCAGAACGAGATAAAGTAATGCTGCTCCTGCTAGTCCGAGTGAAACAGTAAGAGCGGCAATGAACGTTAATGTGTTGGAAATAAGATTACCTAAAATTGGAATCAGTCCAAACATGAAGGTCAAAATAGTGAGAGTTTTGGCAAAAGGAAGGTGGACTCCCCAAAGCGGTAGTAAAATAAACGCAAATAAAATAAAGAGCAGGGTATTAATTGCTGAAATTTTTATTTGTGCAAAAACAACATTTTTAAATGAAATTGATAATTTTTGAATACGTTGAATCAGAAGAGATTTAAAAACAGGCTGCGGCCTACGGTGGTGAAAACCATGTATAGCGACCAAAATACCAATAATGAGGCCCATAACCATAGTCACGAAGTTATGCAAAATATCGGAACTGGTATTTTTTAATATGGTCACGTTATCTTTCATAAACGCAAAGATTTCGTCTTTTAGTTCTGTCACGCTATCGGGAATATAGCCCGGAAGATATTTGCTAATTTCAGCTTGTAAATGTAGTAGGGTTTGATCGACTTTGCTGTTGATATTATGGATGCCTACACCTTTTAAATCATGAACTACAAAGCTAATCAAACTCGTAATGAAAAAACCAATAAGTGAAATAGTGACAATACTTAATAAAATACTAATAAAAATACGGGCTCTTTGACCATCAATATAACGTTCTACAACCGAGCTTAAGCTAATAATAATTTCATAAATAAGAAAGCCTGCAAAAAAACTTGCTAATAGGTGTAATGGGATAACCGAAAGCAAAAAGATGCCCATAAGAATGTAGCTTGCAATCAGACTTTGACGATTATTCAAATTTTGCATGTTGATCCCTGAGATCGTTGGGAATATAGGAGAAAGAGCAAATGGAATAATTATTTATACTCTCGCAAGCTATTCGCTTCAATCGATGAATTATATTTTTATTGGAAAATAGAGGAGTTAGATGTAAAAATGGCCTGTTCATCAACAAGCCATTCTTTAGATAATTTTAACGAATTTTTGCTTCATCCAAATGACGTGCACCCTCTAAAATCATTCGAATCATGATCATGGTTTGCTCAGCAAGTTCTGACCTTTGCTCAATAGGAAGGTCAATCGCTTTTGCCCCCATGTGAAACACAAGTTGAGTAATTGCTTTTGCAACAAGTTCAGGGTGGTAGAGGTGATTGTTATTTAAGCGCTCCAGCCGAATTAAATCTTCTTGTAGCTCTTGTTGAAAGAAGTTTAATTGACGTTCAACTGCGGCTTTATAAGAGGCAGATCCTGTAAAGCCTTCACGTAGTAATAAACTTAAGTTACCCTCATCAGCATCGAGCTGCTGAAGAAAAATATCGACAGAACTACGAATAATACTTTCTTGTAAGGATGCGCGTAGGCGAGCGTGGCGAATAATTTTACGTAAGACAATACCAGCACGGTCAATTAAAGAAATCGCTAACTCATCAATATCTTTAAAATGTCGATAGAAACTGTTTGGCGCAATACCAGCTTCTCTTGCTACTTCACGTAAACTTAATGAAGCAATACTCTTTTGTGGGCCAATCAGATTTAGAGCAGCCTGAAAAAGTTCTTCTTTAGTAATTGTCGCTTTTCTTCCCACAGAACGCGTAGCTGTTTTAATTTCAATGACATCTTGTTGTCGAGGCGTGTCATTCAGGTTCTGAGAAAGTGAAGATTGGGTCATGCTGTTCAATATATTTGTAAACTGTCAGGATTATAGCCTTAGAAGCTGAACTTGTGAAATTGTAATTAAAAGTACAGGTGTATATACAAATATATATACATGTGTATAATAATTAAAAAAGAGCGACAGAGCCTCCAGCTATGCAAGTAATCGAAAAGAGAAATTCTCTATTCAATTCATTGACACAAGCCATCTTTGATAGAGATACGGCTAACTTCTGGCTACAAAAAGTTAATCCTTTATGGTCTGTAAAACATGGGCTTGTTCAAATTGTAAAAAAAGAATTTGTCGCTCATGACATGGTGAGTCTTACACTAAAATGTAACCGTTTAGTGAAAATAGGTGTTGCTGGTCAGCATCATCCTGTCATTGTTGAAATTGCTGGTCGTCGTTATGAACGTACGTATAGCTTGACGCAAATTGACGAACAACATTTACGTTTAACGATTAAAAAAGTGGCTGATGGTATCGTCAGTAACTGGTTTATGACTGAAAGCCAAATTGGCGATGTTTTTGAGCTTGGTCAACCTTATGGCGACATGCAACAAAATATCAATACGCCAAAATTAATTATGCTGGCTGCGGGTAGTGGTATTACCCCAATGTTGAGCTTAATCACTGCAATTAAACAGAGTCAGCAGTTAGAGAAAGTTCAAGTACAACTTTTATATTGGGTAAAGCAACGCTCAGATGCAGCTTTTATTGAATATTTTGAACAAGTTGCACAGCAATTTCCAAATTTTAGTTATCAGATTTTTTATACACAAGAAACACCAAATGATGAGCGTTTAAATGCAGAGCATTTGGCATTAGTAGACGATTTAGAAAACAGCACCGTATATGCTTGTGGGCCTTCAGGTTTTGTTTCGACAGTGGAACAACTTTTTGAAAAAGCGCCCGCTGTATTAACAGAAGCTTTTAGCTTAACTCAAGATAGTACGGCTGAAGTTGGTTATGTAAATGTCACATTAACCCAGTCTAATAAGGTCATTGCAATTCCAAAAGGCCAATCAATTTTGGTCAGTCTTGAACATGAAGGCCTTAAGCCAACACATGGCTGCCGTATGGGAATTTGTAATAAGTGTGTTTGTAGCAAAGCTCAAGGTTTTACTCGTAACTTACTCAATGGTAGTGAAAATACAGAGCCAAGCCAATTACTCAAAATTTGTGTGAACTCAGCACAATCCGATCTAGTTATTGATCTTTAAGAGAGAACTTTTATGAATATGCCAGTGAAAGTCGAATATTTTAAAAATCCTAAAAATCGAGATTTGACGCCTGCAGAACTTGACGCATTTGCAAAAGAGCTCGATCAGATCAAACAAGAAGTATTGGATGATTTAGGTGAGAAAGATGCTAAATATATCCGCCGTGTCTATGCTGCAATTCGTTACAGTAGCTTTTTAGGCCGAGCATGTTTGTTTGCAGGTTGGTTCCCACCAGCATGGGTTTTAGGAACAGGTCTGTTAGGCTTTTCTAAAATTATGGAAAACATGGAACTTGGTCATAACGTTATGCATGGCCAATACGACTGGATGAACGATCCTAAATTTAATGGTCAAACTTACGAATGGGATACCGTTGGTACTTCTGATAACTGGCGTCAAACTCATAACTATAAACATCACACTTATACCAACATTAAAGGTATAGATGATGACATTGGTTATGGTTTGCTTCGCTTATTCCCAGAGCAACGTTGGAAACCAGGTTTCTTGCTTCAACCGGTTTATAGCATTCCATTTTGCTTATTGTTCCAATGGGGCGTAGCCATTCAGAACCTTGAAATTGGACGTGTCCTTTATAAACGCAAGAGCATGGCAAAATTTTTAGAAGAGTTAAAACCTGTTAATAAAAAGATTGGTACTCAGCTCTTCAAAGATTACGTTTTTTTCCCATTAATTGCAGGCCCAGCAGCTTTACCTGTATTTACGGGAAATCTGGTTGCGAATGGCCTTCGTAATATTTGGACATTTACGATTATTTTCTGTGGTCACTTTACTAAAGATGCAGAAGTATTTCCAAAGTCCGTTTTACAGGACGAAAGCCGCGGCCATTGGTATATGCGCCAGATTCGTGGTTCTTCAAACTTAAAAGGTTCAGAAGCACTACATATCTTAAGTGGACATTTGAGCCATCAAATTGAGCATCATTTATATCCTGATGTTCCGGCACGCCGTTATCGCCAAATGGCTCCAAAAGTTGAAGCTGTATGTAAAAAATATGGTCTGAACTATAACAGCGCAAGTTTGACCAAACAGTTTGGTCAGGTGGTTGGCCGTATCTTGAAATATGCCTTACCATTTAAAAAATAAATAAAAAAAGCCCTGATCAGTTCAGGGCTTTTTTATTACTTCTTTTTAGAAATCCACATGGTAATCGTAGCTTGGAAGACTTTCTCTTTCTGAGAATCAAAGACTTCTACATTCACTAAATATTCTCCAGCTTTATCCCAGTCATAATTTTTTTCTACAGGCGTTGCAACTGCAATTAAGTCTGTTTCTGCCTTTTTTAAATATTCGACAGTCATACCTTTGGGAATCCAGCGATGTGTGGAAGGCACCGTAACTTCTGTCATTGTGCCACCTGCAAGTTCAGCCATATTACACATCGCAATCGCATGAACTGTTCCAATATGGTTGAGAACAGAACGCTTTTTCTTAATCGCTATTTCACAATAATTAGGTTTTAACTCGATAAAGAGCGGTGAAATACTGCCGAAATAAGGTGCTTTTAAACATAGCATGCGTGAGAAAGTCCATTTTCCTTTAGGAAAAGCAGACACTTTGTTCCAAAGTTCTAAAGTAGTTGCCATGGTTTAAAGCTCCATATTAATAAAAAACAGAATTTTGTTCTGTTAAAGAATATAATTCTGTTTACAAAAGCGAGTCAAGTCATTCAGAATATCTCCGATAACTGGTTAGGGAACAAACGATGCAATCTGCACAAGAGTTATTAGAACGGTTATATCCAAGCAGAAGGGCTGCTTTAAAAAGACAAATTTTATTAGATGCCTTGTCTTGTTTCTTGGAAAATGGAATTGAAACCACAAGCATTGAAATGATTCGTTCGAAATCTGACAGCAGTGTAGGGGCTATTTATCACCACTTTAAAAATAAAGAAGGGATTGTTGCGACTCTATTCTTTGCAGCTTTAGATGACCAAGCGGCAAGAAGAGATGACTATTTGGAAGGCACAGAATCCCTTCAAGAGGTTTTATATGCTTTTATTCATAGTTACATTGATTGGGTAAGTGAACAGCCAGAGTTTGCTAAATTTTTAATATCTGCTCGTTTTAGTGTGATGCAAGGTGAAGACCAAGAACGTCTTGTTCAGAAAAATAAATTAAGAAATCAAAAGATCTTTAATGAAATTTCAAATTATGCAGATTCTGAGTTTTTAAAATCTATACCTCATGAGCTATTACTCTCATTAGTGATTGGATCTACAGAAAATTACTGCCGTGCATGGTTATCACAACGTGTTCCTTCCAACCCTAAAGTTTATAAAGATATTTTGGCGAAAGCTGCTTGGGATTCTTTGCAAAATTTGAGTTGAATATCTTGATCAGTAATAAAAAAAGCCGCATATTTCATGCGGCTTTTTTAGATCAAGAAATTATTTAAATTGAATTGAACCGTTTGCATTTACAGTAATTTTAGACTCACCCGCTGCCATGTCTTGAGCTGGTGCAGCTTCGGCCATAGCAAACTTAGCCATGCTTGCACGCATTACAGGTTGCGGGAAATAGTTGTTAGTATTTAAGTTTAAGTTAACGAGCGTGTATTGGCTTTTATTCCATGCTTGAGTCAACATTTGAGCACGTTGTTGAAAGTTTTTAGACGCTTCGACCATCAAATCATTTTCAACTTTTTTACGTTGTTCATCTGAAACCGTAAAATTAATGGATTGAGTTTGGAAGCTTTGCTGCAATTCATTGATTAACTGGCTTGCTGCTTTAAAGTCTTTACTTTCAAGACGAATTTCAGCGCGGCCACGCCATTCTTTTAGCTTATTACTATCGTTATCGTAAATTGGGTAAGTGCTTTGAGCACCAGTTTCCACTTTTACTTGCGGATATTTACGAGAAACGGCAAGTGCCTGATTCATCAATTGATTAATTTGATTTGAAAGCTCGGCTGGTTGTTTGTTACTTTTTTCAATATATAAAGTTGCATGCATTTCATCATTAGAAACTTGACGAGAAGCTTCAGCTTGTACATTTACAATATTATAGTTCAGAGCATTATCATCCTGAGCAAAAACCAAAGGGCTAAGGAGGGAACCTAAAAGAAGGGTTGAGACAGCTAAAGTACGCATAAATTTTTCCTTTAAAAATTAATATGAATTTAATTTTTTTCATTAAGAAATGTTAAACATAACTTGTGCATAACTTTTGCAGATTTTGTGGCGTATTTGTAATATTCAGATCAGGTTTTTTAAATTTTGGTAAATATAAATTCTTCTAAAAATAACCACTTAAAATTAAAGTGTTTCAATGTAACTTAAAAAATCAAAGTAATATAAAAAAAGAATATTTTCTTTAGGTTGTCACATAGTATGATGATAATTCATCTTAACTATTGGGATGATACATTTTTTCAATAAGATTAGATGAGTAAAGTACATAAAAGACGTTTTTTTTCTTGTAAAATTAGGTATCATCGCGCTCCTAGTTACAAGATATAAAATAAGTGTCTTTACTAGTTCTATAAAGCACCGAGTCAAAGGACCCATCGTCACCAGACTTATTTCTTTCTACCCCTATCAGAGATGGTAATCCGATATGAGCGTTACTTCCGTTAACCCTGCCACTAATGCTACTAACGAATATTATTTGACTCGCCAAAGTCAAATGGAATCAAATGTTCGTAGCTATCCACGTAAATTACCGTTAGCGATAGCGAAAGCACAAGGATGCTGGGTTACTGATGTTGAAGGTACACAGTACCTTGATTGTTTAGCTGGGGCAGGTACATTGGCTTTAGGTCATAATCATCCTGCGGTGATTCAAAGTATTCAAGATACATTGGCAAGTGGTTTGCCATTGCATACTTTAGACTTAACCACACCTTTAAAAGATGCATTCACTGAAGCATTGTTAGCATATTTACCTGGTGGTAAAGAAGAATATTGCTTGCAGTTCTGTGGTCCTGCTGGTGCAGACGCAACTGAAGCAGCAATTAAACTTGCTAAGACTTACACTGGCCGTAGTTCAGTGATCAGTTTCTCTGGCGGTTATCATGGTATGACCCATGGTGCACTCGCTATGACTGGTAATTTAAGTGCAAAAAATGCAGTTAACGGTTTAATGCCAGGCGTACAATTCATGCCATATCCGCATGAATACCGCTGCCCACTTGGTTTAGGTGGTGAAGCTGGTGTTGACGCTTTAACTTACTACTTCGAAAACTTTATTGAAGATGTTGAAAGCGGTGTAACAAAACCGGCTGCTGTTATTCTTGAAGCGATTCAAGGTGAAGGCGGCGTAGTTACAGCTCCAGTAAAATGGTTGCAAAAAATCCGTGAAGTGACTGAAAAGCACAACATCGTTTTGATTTTAGACGAAGTTCAAGCTGGCTTTGCACGTTCAGGCAAAATGTTTGCATTTGAACATGCAGGTATTGAACCTGATGTTGTTGTAATGTCTAAAGCAGTAGGTGGTGGTTTACCACTTGCAGTATTAGGTATTAAACGTAAATTTGATGCTTGGCAGCCTGCAGGTCACACGGGTACTTTCCGTGGTAACCAACTTGCTATGGGTACAGGCCTTGTCGTATTAAAAACGATTACTGAACAAAATCTTGCTCAAAATGCGCAAGAACGTGGTGACTATCTACAAGCTGAATTTAAAAAATTAGCTCAAGAATTCCCATGTATCGGTAACGTACGTGGTCGCGGTTTAATGATCGGTGTTGAGATTGTTGACGAGCGTAAACAAGCTGACCGTATTGGTTCGCTTCCTGCGGATTCACAATTAGCTGCTGCAATTCAAACTGCTTGTTTCAACAATAAACTATTGCTTGAAAAAGGTGGTCGTAACGGTACAGTAATTCGTTTACTTTGCCCGCTTATCATCACTCAAGAAGAGTGTGTTGAGGTAATTGCTCGCTTTAAGAAAGCAATTGCAGAAGCATTGGTTGCAGTACGAGGCGCATAAGTATGGTGGATTTTGCAGAACATCGTAAAGCGTTACTCTGCAATGATGCACAATCCATTGCTGACTATGAGTCAGCAATGGGCGAAGCGGTAAAAGCCGTTTCAGCATGGTTGCAAAACGAAAAAATGTACACAGGCGGTAGCATTAAAGAATTGCGTTCAGCAATTTCTTTCCAACCTTCAAAAGAAGGTATGGGTGTACAAGAATCACTTCAACGTATGATTGAGCTTTTCTTAAATAAAAGCTTAAAAGTACATCATCCGCATTCATTAGCACATTTACACTGTCCAACGATGGTAATGAGCCAGATTGCGGAAGTACTTATCAATGCAACTAACCAGTCTATGGACTCATGGGATCAAAGCCCAGCCGGTTCATTAATGGAAGTTCAGCTCATTGATTGGTTACGCCAAAAAGTAGGTTATGGTTCTGGTCAGGCGGGTGTTTTCACCTCTGGCGGTACTCAATCTAACTTAATGGGTGTATTGCTTGCTCGTGACTGGTGCATTTCGAAAAACTGGAAAGACGAAAACGGTAATCCGTGGTCTGTACAGCGCGATGGTATTCCAGCTGATGCAATGAAAAACGTCAAAGTCATTTGTTCTGAAAATGCGCATTTCTCTGTGCAAAAGAACATGGCAATGATGGGCATGGGCTTCCAGTCAGTTGTTACTGTTCCTGTGAATGAAAATGCACAGATGGATGTAGATGCGCTTGAAAAAACGATGGCGCATTTGCAATCAGGAGGCAAAGTAGTTGCTTGTGTCGTTGCGACAGCAGGTACAACTGATGCTGGTGCAATTGATCCATTGAAGAAAATCCGTGAAATTACCAATAAATATGGTTCATGGATGCATATCGATGCGGCATGGGGCGGTGCACTAATTCTGTCAAATGACTATCGTGCAATGCTTGATGGTATTGAGTTATCTGACTCGATTACCCTCGACTTTCATAAGCATTACTTCCAAAGCATTAGCTGTGGCGCGTTCTTGTTAAAAGACGAAGCGAACTATCGCTTTATGCACTACGAAGCTGAATATTTGAACTCTGCTTATGACGAAGAACATGGTGTACCAAACCTTGTTTCTAAGTCATTACAAACGACTCGTCGTTTTGATGCATTGAAATTGTGGATGACAATCGAATCACTTGGTGAAGATCTATATGGTTCAATGATTGACCATGGTGTAAAACTTACTCGTGAAGTTGCAGATTACATCAAGGCAACTGAAGGCTTACAGCTTTTAGTTGAACCACAATTTGCTTCGGTATTGTTCCGTGTTGTACCACAAGGCTATCCAGCTGAGTTGATCGATAGCTTAAACCAAAACGTAGCAGATGAATTGTTTGCTCGTGGTGAAGCAAATATCGGTGTAACAAAAGTTGGTAATGTACAGTCATTGAAAATGACAACATTAAGCCCGGTTGTAACATTCGAAAACGTTAAAAACCTTTTAGGTCAAGTATTGGCTGAAGCTGACCGCATTAAAGATGCGATTGCTTCTGGTAACTATGTACCACCAATCGACTAATTGAGTTGATAACAAAAAAAGCCCGGTTTATTGCCGGGCTTTTTTATTACATATTATTTTTATTAAAATTGTGTATCAGAAGAGTTATATATGCACAAACCATGCATATTTTCAAAAAACAAAAATAATTATGCATGATTTATGGGGAGCAAATTTCTTATTGTATTGGTATGTTCCCGATATTTTGGTCGCATTGATATATCTATATCGTACTTACTTTAAATAATCCTGCTTTAACTGAAAATAAAGTAAGTGGCTGTAATTACAATTAAGACAAGGAAGAAGAAATGCAACAAGCAAATATGCTCAATGAATTTAAGCTCATTATTGGCGGTCAACTTTGTTCAGGTGAGCAAGGTGAACTAGAAATTATTAACCCTGCTACTGGCTTAACGGCTGCACATTGTGCAAAAGCATCGGTTGAGCAAGTGAATCAAGCAGTGAGTGCGGCTAAACAGGCATCTAAAGCATGGCAAATGGTGTCGCACGATGAACGTAAATCAATTTTAAACAAGATAGCTGACAGTATTGAGAAGCACGCTGAAATGCTCGCAGAGCTGGTTGTGCTTGAACAGGGTAAGCCATTGGCACTCGCGCAAATGGAAGTGCAGGGCGCAATTGGTTGGACTCGTTATGCAGCTGCTATGGATTTACCTGTTGAAATTATCGAAGACAGTGAAGCCAAGCGTATTGAACGTCATCGTCAACCATTAGGTGTAGTGGCTTCAATTACCCCTTGGAACTGGCCACTCATGATTGCGGTCTGGCATATCATGCCTGCATTACGTGCCGGTAACGTTGTCATTAGCAAACCTTCTGAATACACACCACTATCAACTTTGCGTTTATGTGAAATCATTCAGCAAGAAGTTCCGGCTGGTGTTATTTCAATTGTGGTGGGTGCTGGCGAGATTGGCGAAGCATTATCTTCCCATCCAGATGTACAAAAAGTTGTGTTTACGGGTTCAACTCGAACTGGACAACACATCATGACGGGGGCAGCTCAACAACTAAAACATTTAACTTTAGAGCTGGGTGGTAATGATGCGGGTATTGTATTACCTGATGCAAATATAGATGAAATTGCAGCTAAGATTTTCAATACTGCATTTTTAAATGCGGGTCAAACGTGCGCCGCGTTAAAACGTTTATATGTGCATGAAAGTCAATACGATGCTTTGTCGCAAAAGTTAGCTGACATTGCCAATGCCCAAGTTGTGGGCGATGGAATGGAGTCTTCTACAACGTTTGGTCCAGTACAAAACCAAATGCAATATAACAAGGTGAAAGCTCTTATTGCAGAAGCAATTGAACAAGGTGCAAAAGCACTTTCTGGTCAACAGCAATTACCAGAGCAGGGCTACTTTATTGCGCCTACTATTTTGACTGAAGTTTCTGAATCTTGCCGTGTGGTCCAAGAAGAGCAATTTGGTCCAGTGTTACCTATCTTAAAATATACAGATATCAACGATGCGATTGCCCGTGCCAATGATAGTGAATTTGGTTTAGGTGGATCAATTTGGTCTTCTGACATTAAAGCTGCTCAGTTTTACGCTACTCAGCTTCAATGTGGTACGGTTTGGGTCAATACACATGCAGAGGTTCTTCCTCATGCACCTTTTGGTGGCTGGAAAATGTCAGGCTTAGGTGCTGAGTTCGGTTTGGAAGGCTTGCTTGAAAACACGATTGGTCAAACACTACATATTAGTAAAGTTTAAATATTAATTTTAAGGCGGATGATAGATCCGCCTTTTTATTGTAAATTATTTTATTAAAAGCCTAACTTGCTTAAGTCGTGTGATGGTAGCCGTGACTTTTAGGTTTGATCAAAAAATGATTCTGTTCTTTGATTTTTTTGAGAACAATGTAAGACTTTATGTGGCCAATAAAATTATAAGAAAGCAATCTTTCCGTCACAAATTGAGAAAGCTGTTCTAAATTCTCTGCAACTACTTTTAAAATAAAATCAGCATCGCCACTAATTGAAAATGCATCCTGAATGTTGTCTTCAGCTTCAATTAACTCTTGAAAAGCCTGCTGCGATTTTGCCTCGTGTGTTCTTAAATTAATATGAATCATCGCTGTGACTTCCAGTCCTAGCGCTTGTTGCTGGATGCGGGCAGTGTAGCCTAAAATTATGCCTTTTTGCTCAAGTAGCTGTCTTCTTCTAGAACATTGGGACGCAGATAAACCGATTAAATCTCCAACTTCCTGATTGGTGAGCCGTCCATTCTTTTGTAATGCCTGAATGATTTGCCAGTCGAACTTATCCATTGCATAAAATCCTTTTATGATACACAAATCATGTATTTTTATTAAAATGCGTTTTCATTATGCACGAAATCTAAAAGGTAGATGAAATATTATTTTTCTATGGAATAAAAATTGGTCTCAAAGGATATAGAGCAATGTTCATAGAAATCGGTGACTTTTTAAATCTTCGTCTAAAACAAATGGGTATCCAGCATCTCTTTGGTGTACCTGGTGATTTTAACCTCTCATATCTCGAACAAGTTGAAGCAGATCCAGAACTCGAATTTATTGGAAATTGTAATGAATTAAATGCTGCCTATGCAGCAGATGGTTATGCACGAATTAACGGTTTTTCTGCCCTGGCAACCACATATGGTGTAGGTGACTTAAGTGCCATTAATGGCATTGCAGGTGCATATGCAGAAAATGTACCTCTTATCCATATTTCTGGTATTCCGCCTTTACATGCAGTGCAAAAAGGTACTTTGATTCACCATACGTTGGTTGATGGTAACTACGACAATATTATGAACTGCATGAAAGAGTTCACAGTTGCCCAAACTCGTTTAACTCCAGCAAATGCAGCCTTTGAAATTGATCGTGTATTACGTCAGTGTTTTCTTGATCGCCGCCCTGTACACATTCAATTACCTGGAGATATTACTCACGTTAAAATTGAAGTGTCTGAGCGTCCGCTCGACCTAAGTTATCCAGCTGTTGAACCTGAATTATTGCAAACTGTGGTGAGCAAACTCTGTGACATTATTGCGAATGCTCAAAGCCCAGCGCTTCTTATTGATAATGAAGCTTCAGTTTTTGGTGTAACTTCACTTTTAAATGATTTATCTCAAAAATGCTCAATTCCATTTGCCGGTATGAATACTGCAAAAAATATTATGGATGAGGGTTCACCGCGTTACATCGGTACTTATGTGGGTGGGGCAAGCCAGCCACATGTTAAAAATATCATTGAACAATCTGACTGCCTAATTGGTATTGGCGCACGTTTTACCGACGTAGGTTCGGCTGTATTTACTCATCAAATTGCGACTAAGAACTATATCGAAATTAAATCTTATGGTCTGAATATTTTTGGCCAAGATTTTCCAGGCATTGAGATTGGACAATTACTTGTTGAGTTAAATAAAAAAGTTGCACCACGTAAAGCAACTAAACCTGTTCTTGAAAAACAACCTCAAAAAGCCTTTGAAGCCCCAGCACAACAAAAGCTAAGCCAAGATGTACTTTGGAACTATATTGCAGGTTTCTTAAAAGAAGATGATGTGATTATTGGAGAGGTGGGAACTTCAAACTCAGCTTTGTCTGGTTTAAAACTTCCTGCTACAGCTAAATATATTGCTCAGCCACTTTGGGGTTCAATCGGTTATACCTTACCGGCTTTACTTGGTAGTTTGCTGGCTGCTCCTGAACGCCGTCAAATTCTATTTATTGGTGATGGCTCATTCCAGCTTACGGTACAAGAGCTCTCTACAATTATTCGCCATGGTTTAAAACCAATCATTTTCTTGCTGAACAATGGCGGTTACACCATTGAGCGATTAATCATGGGCGAAAACGCTGCCTATAACGATGTACAAAATTGGAAATATACTGAAATTCCAGCTGTATTTAACGGTAAAAAAGGCCATACCACCTATGTGGTTGAAACTGCCGGACAGCTTAAGAGTGTTTTAGACAATGTTCATCAGAATGATCAATTAACGTTTATTGAATTAAAACTACCAGCAATGGATGCGCCGGTGAGTTTGAAAAAATTTGCTTCTGTGATTGCTCGTTTTGACTACGGTGATCGCGGTTACGAAATTTTAAAGGAGCGTTCCCAGCCTATTAAATGTAAGGATGCAAGCTCGTTTTAAATAGAAGACAGGACAAGTCTTCTCAAAAATTAAATGGACTCATATTAAAGCAAACTTATGTCCGAAGGTCGGTTTCTGACCTTCGGATATGGTGCTGAATAAAGGTGTACAGGAAGTGACACCAACATTGGAGATAATGTTATGGATGCAAACAATAAGCACGAGTTAAAACAAGGCTTATCCAATCGGCATATTCAACTCATCGCACTCGGAGGGGCGATCGGAACAGGGTTATTCTTAGGTCTTTCTCAAACAATTAAACTGGCAGGTCCTTCAATTTTATTGGGATATGCAATTGCCGGAATTATCGCTTTCTTAATTATGCGTCATTTAGGTGAAATGGTTGTTGAAGAGCCAGTAAGCGGTTCATTCAGTTATTTTGCAAACAAGTACTGGGGCAAAATGGCTGGTTTTATGTCTGGCTGGAACTATTGGGTGTTGTATGTACTGGTAAGCATGGCTGAACTCAGTGCAATTGGCACCTTCATTCAGTTTTGGTGGCCTGAAATTCCCACTTGGCTGACTGCTTTATTTTTCTTTATTTTAATTAATGGCATTAACTTGGTAAATGTCCGCTTTTTTGGGGAATCCGAATTCTTATTTTCCTGCATTAAGATTGTTGCAATTTTAAGCATGATTGGTTTTGGTACCTATCTCTTATTTACAGGTTCTGCTGGTCCGCAAGCAGGTATTGCAAATTTATGGCAACACGGTGGTTTCTTCCCGCACGGAATTCACGGTTTTGTCATGGCTTTGGCCGTCATTATGTTTGCATTTGGTGGCTTAGAATTAATTGGTATTGCTGCGGCTGAAACTAAAAAACCTGAAACGACTATTCCAAAAGCAGTGAACCAGATTGTTTACCGTATTTTAATTTTCTATATTGGTGCGATTGGAATCTTACTGTGCCTTTACCCTTGGAATATGGTTGCAGAAGGCGGTAGCCCATTTGTAATGATTTTCCAATCATTAAATAGTAATGGCGTTGCGAACGTTTTAAACTTTGTGGTCTTGATTGCTGCCATTTCGGTTTATAACAGCTGTATTTATTGTAATAGCCGTATGTTGCATGGTTTAGCAGAGCAGGGTAATGCCCCAGCTATCTTGAAGAAAGTAAACAGTCGAGGCATTCCAGTTCCAGCAGCAGTAGTATCTGCATCGATTACAGCAATATGTGTGGTCGTAAATTACCTAATTCCAGGTCAAGCTTTTCAGCTCTTTATGATGCTGGTTGTGGCTGCACTTGTCATTAACTGGCTTATGATTTCAGTGACTCATTTGAAATTCACTAAAGCAATGAAATTACAAAAACGTCAAACCAAATTCCAAAGCATTCTTAGCCCATGGAGTAATTATTTAACCATTAGCTTTGTATGCTTTATTCTTATTATTATGGCAATGACACCAGATATGAGACTAGCCGTTATTTTAGGCCCAATCTGGTTGGCTGTTTTAGCACTTACGTATTTCTTAAAATATCGTAAAAAAATGGTTGCGATGCCAGAAGTACAATCGAGTTGATCGTTTAAATTGACAATGATATTGCGGTTACCTGACTTAGAGTAGGTAACCCTTTATCTTTTGTCATATTATTTTAATGTTACAAAGAAATTATTATTTTTAGAAATATTTTAATAAAAACTTCCTTAATCAAAAATATTTTAATCATTAAACTAGAGATAACTAAATTATCGTTTTTTAATACATTTATAACATCTTTGTTTTTTATATTTTATAAATACAAAAATCTTATATTTTTAACGAGTGTAATAATACAGACTAATATACAAGGTAAAATACCTACTAGGATTGAATTAAATATTTGATAATAGATAAAAAATAATAATGTGACAATTAACAATATCGAAATCATTAAAGCGTCATCATACTGTAACTTAATTGTCATATTTTCTATTCACAATGCAGCTATCGAAGAGCGTACAAGCACTCAACAAAAAGTGACGTACAACCTATTGCATTAATGAGAGAGAACAGAATGCGCTTAAATCCACGTCAAATCGCAATTGCGTTAGCAGTAACTGGGGCAGCTGTAACAACGACTGCAAATGCAGCTCGTGATACGATTCAAATTGCTGGTTCTTCAACTGTATTACCATTTGCCAGCGTTGTAGCTGAAGAGTTTGGTAATACTTTCCCTCAATTTAAAACTCCTGTAGTTGGTTCTGGCGGTTCTTCTGCTGGTTTGAAACAATTCTGTCAAGGTGTTGGCGATAACACAATCGACGTTGCAAATGCTTCTCGTAAAATTAAAAGCACTGAAATCGAAGCTTGTAACAAAGCTGGTGTAAAACAAATTCAAGAAATCAAAATTGGTTATGACGGTATTGTATTCGCGTCTAACTCAAACAAAGCAGCTTATAAATTAAAACCTTACCATGTGTTTGCTGCTTTAGCTGCACAGTTACCTTCAAAAGGTAAATTGGTTCCAAACCCATATACAAACTGGAACCAGATTGATAAATCTCTTCCAAATGAACCAATTACACTTGTAATTCCTGCATCTAACCACGGTACTCGTGAAGTTTTCCAAGAGAAAATGGTTGAAGCTGGCTGTGAATCTTATGAATACTTCAAGAATCTAGATAAAGATGCTCAGAAGAAAGCATGTTCTACTTTCCGTAAAGATGGTCGTGTAATTGAAATTGCTGGTGACTACACAGAAACATTGGCTCGCTTAAAGACTTCTCCAAGTGCAGTAGGCGTGTTTGGTTTAAGTTTCTATGATATGAACCGTGACAAGTTACGCGTAGCAACAGTAAACAATGTTCTTCCATCTGAGAAAACAGTTTTGAATGGTACATACCCTGTATCTCGCCCATTGTTCTTCTACGTGAAAGGCGAACATTTAAAATCAGTTAAAGGCTTACCGCAATATGTAGAATATTTCGTAAGCAAAAAAGCAACAGGTAAAGGTTCTAAAGCTGAGCGTGATGGCTTAATCGCAATGTCTGATGCTGAACGTGCAAAAGTTTTGGCTGACTTTAAAGCAGGTAAAACTGTTAAATAAGTTAGTTTGAATGAGGGCTGGTGATCTTGAGAGTTCATCAGCCTTTTTGTCTAACTTGTTTTTTCCAAATTATGACAATTGAGAAAACAGTGGAGAGTACATGAATCTGCTACTTATCGGTGTGTTGTTAGCCCTTGTGGCAATCGCATATCAACTTGGGCTAAGAAAGAGCCGTAGCCTAGCAGGTAAGGGAAGCAACTCGGCGACGTTACATTCTCGTCCTGGTTATTATGGTGCACTGGTTGGACTTTGGTGCGGTATCCCTGCTTTTTTAATTCTGATCATTTGGAGCTTGGTTGAACCAAGTATTTTAAATCATATTATTTTTAATAATATTCCTGCGTCTATAAGTGCTTCACTTGATGAAGCTGGCAGAAGTGTATTAGTTGACCGTGTTCAAGCGATTGCTTCAGGTTTTGGGGTAAGTGATAAACCGGCAGCCTATGAATTAGCGGCTGCTCAACAGTTCGCAAAATTTCAAACCATTGGCTCTTTTGCCAAATTTGCTGTTGTCGTTTGTGCAGCTTTATTGGGCTTAGTTTGGGCAAAGAAAAAAATTAATCAACAATATCGTGCACGTAACCAAGTTGAACGCGCCATTAATGTTGCTTTGATTTTATGTTCTGGCGTTGCGATTTTAACAACCATCGGTATTGTGATGTCGATGTTTGGCGAAGCAATGCACTTCTTCCGTTTTGTAAGCCCACTTGATTTCTTCTTTGGGACAGAGTGGAACCCAGGCTTTAGTACTTCAGGTAATGTTGAAGGTAGTTATGGTTTACTGCCATTACTTTGGGGCACACTCATGGTCAGCGGCATCGCCTTATTGGTTGCTGTACCTGTAGGACTCATGATTGCTATTTATTTAGCTGAATATGCTTCGCCATGGTTACGTTCATGGGCAAAACCAACGATTGAAGTTTTAGCCGGTATTCCAACAATTGTTTATGGTGTTTTTGCCATGATGGTTATTGGACCATTTTTCAAGACAGCTGGTGCTTATGTAGGTCTTGAAATTAACGCGACCAGTGCTTTAACTGCTGGTTTCGTGATGGGGATTATGATTATCCCGTTTGTTTCTTCTTTATCAGACGACATTATTACCCAAGTACCTCGTGCATTACGTGACGGTTCTTTAGGACTTGGAGCAACTAAGTCTGAAACAATTCGTCAAGTCGTTTTACCCGCTGCGTTACCAGGTATTACGGGCGCCTTTTTATTAGCTGTCTCTCGTGCCGTAGGGGAAACCATGATCGTGGTTTTGGCCGCAGGGAATAGTCCACTTTTACATGCAAATCCATTTGAAGCTGTTTCGACAGTGACCGTTACGATCGTAAAACAGTTAACAGGTGATACTGACTTTGCCAGCCCACAAGCTTTGGTTGCATTCGCGTTAGGTCTAACACTCTTTGTGATTACCTTATGTTTAAACATTGTTGCACTGTACATTGTGCGTAAATACCGTGAGCAATACGAATGAGTACATCAAATACATCGTCTCCTATGGATCAGAACGTATTTGATCCAAAAGTTGCTGCTGAATTAAGTGAACGACGTAAACAAGTCATCGAAAAATCTTTGGCTAAACGTCATCGTAAAGAAAAAGCTTTTCGTTATGCTGGGTTCTCGGCAGTCGTAATTGGACTTGCATTCGTTGCACTATTGTTTAGCAGTATTTTGGCAAAAGGTTTACCTGCTTTTTGGCAAACGAGTATGACTGTTCCAATTTACTTTGATCCGAAAGTGATTGATGCAGGTCCGGTACCTGTTCGTGGACAGGGGGAAACACCTGCACATTATCAAGAGCGTTATATCGACTGGCAAACCAAAATGGGTATGGTCGATTGGGATGGCATTATTGTAAATGGAATGATTGCCAAAGACCCTGCACTAGCTAGCCAGCGTGATTACTTAAGTAGTCTTTATGCAAGTTCAGAGGCTTATCGTTTACGTGATATGGTTTTTGCGGACCCATCACTCATTGGTAAAAAAGAAAATCTTAATTTCTTGGGCGATGCCAATGTCGATGTCTGGTTAAAAGGTAATATTGATCGTTCATTACCAGATGATCAGCAACAGCTTGATCCGGAAGTGCGTAAACTTGCAGATGAGCTAAAAGCAAAAGGTGTTCTTGAAAATACGTTCAATTTGAACTTGTTTAAGAATCCAGACTCGCGTAGTTCACCAGCAATTAGTGGTCTTGCAGGTGCATTCATGGGTTCATTATTCATGATGCTGATTGTGATCATTATTGCAATTCCAATTGGCGTTGCCAGCGCAATCTATCTTGAAGAATTTGCTCCAAAGAATTTTATTACAGACATTATTGAAGTCAACATCAATAACCTTGCTGCTGTTCCTTCGATTGTGTTTGGTTTACTCGGTGCAGCAATTTTTATTGGCTGGATGCATTTGCCTTTATCTGCTCCGTTAGTGGGTGGTTTAGTTCTCAGTTTAATGACATTACCAACAGTCATTATTACTACTCGTGCTTCATTAAAAGCAGTACCACCTTCTATTAGACAAGCTGCACTTGGTTTGGGAGCTTCTAAATTTCAGACCATTTTCCACCACGTTTTACCATTAGCTTTGCCAGGCATTATGACCGGCGCAATTATTGGCGTTGCTCACGCACTTGGTGAAACAGCACCTTTACTTTTAATCGGAATGAGTGCATTCGTTGCAAGTATTCCAACAACCCCATTTGATCAAGCAACAGCGTTACCTGTCCAAGTTTACTTATGGCAAGGTAATGAGTTGCGTAACTTCTTCGAAGGCCGTACTGCCGCTGCGATTATCGTACTCCTTGCATTAATGATTGGTTTAAACAGTCTTGCAATTTGGTTACGTAAAAAGTTCGAAGTGCGTTGGTAATAGAGGATAAATCATGAATACTATTGATATTACGAATTCCTTAGAAAAGGATAAGTTAGTGAACACTGAACAATCTCAATTTACAGATAAATCGCAAAATCATGGCACTTCGTATGTTTCGCATTTTGAACCACATACTTCAAAAAAGCAGAACTCAACCGAAATCAAAATTAGTGCACAAGATGCCCATGTTTATTATGGTGATTTTGAAGCGATTAAGGGTATTGACCTTGATATTTACCAAAACGAAGTTATTGCCTTTATTGGACCGTCAGGTTGTGGTAAATCTACCTTTCTTCGTACGATAAACCGCATGAATGACACCATTGATGGTTGTCGTGTAACCGGTAAGATTACACTTGATAACCACAATATTTATGACCCGAACCTTGATGTCGTATTATTGCGTGCTCAGGTTGGTATGGTGTTCCAGAAGCCAAATCCATTCCCTAAAACTATTTTTGATAACGTGGCTTATGGTCCTAAACTTCATGGTCTAGCACGTGATAAATATGATCTTGAAGAAATTGTTGAAAATAGCTTGCGTAAAGCGGGTTTATGGGACGAAGTAAAAGATCGTTTGAATCAACCGGGTACTGGTTTGTCAGGTGGTCAGCAGCAACGTTTATGTATTGCACGTACGATTGCAGTAAGTCCAGAAGTCATTTTAATGGATGAGCCATGTTCTGCGCTTGATCCAATTGCCACAGCAAAAATTGAAGAATTGATTTCTGAATTGTCGAATCAATATACAATTGTAATTGTGACTCACTCTATGCAACAAGCAGCACGTGTTTCAGATCGTACTGCCTATTTCCATTTAGGTGATTTGATTGAAGTCAACTCAACTGAAAAAGTCTTTACTCAACCTGACCATCAGTTGACGGAAGCCTATATTACTGGACGCTTCGGTTAATTAGTAATTGATATAAAAAAAAGAGCCATGCGCTCTTTTTTTTATTTTATAAATGAAAATGACTCTATTTTGCAAAATCGCTATTGAATTTTAATCAAAAGGACCACATCTTAAGGCTATAAAAGATAACTTATGAGCTTAGAATTTTATGTTATTCCATTTGCCTAAACTCCCTGCAGAAATACGTGTTAGTCATTTAAATGCACGTGTAAATGAACAGAGAAAAAAAATTGCACAAACTACTGCAAGCCGTTTAGAACTTTTACAATTGGCTCAACAACTTGCTAAAGAAGCTAAAATTCGCCGTAAGAATAATCAGAAAATCTTTGTATTGGATTTTAAAGGTGATATTCAAGCTTCAGCAGTTGAAAACATACGAGAAGAAATTACTCTCATTTTAGCAACTGCTAAAGCAGGGCGTGACCGCGTTGTAGTTCGCCTTGAAAGTCCAGGAGGCATGGTACATGGTTATGGTCTAGCAGCAGCTCAATTGGTGCGCTTACGCGATGCAGGGTTCCATCTGACCATCTGTGTAGACAAAGTGGCAGCGAGTGGCGGCTATATGATGGCATGTATCGCAAATGAAATTATTACTGCACCTTTTGCTATTGTCGGTTCAATTGGCGTAGTTGCTCAAGTTCCAAATTTTAATCGCCTTTTAAAAGAACATAATGTTGATTTTGAGCTTTATACAGCAGGGCAATATAAGCGTACTGTGACTATGTTTGGCGAAAACACCCCAGAAGGTAAAGCAAAGTTTGAAGAAGAGCTTCAACAGACTCATGTGTTATTTAAGCACTTTGTAGAAAAGTATCGACCACAGCTTAATGTTGATAAAGTTGCTACAGGTGAACATTGGTATGGTGAAGATGCGCTTAATCTTAACCTTGTTGATAAATTACAAACATCTGATGAGTATCTATTAGCTTTATTAGCACAGCATGATGTCTATGTGATTAACACTCGTAGAAAAGCGACCTTAGGTGAAAAGTTGGGTTTGCAAGCGGCACAAATGGCAGATAGTTTGATTCCAGCTGTAATGAATAAAGTGGTAGATAGCTTGGCGAAAGCTAATTCAACTTTAGTTCAACTACGCGATAGTAGATTTTAATTAAGCTAAATTTTTTGAAATAGAGAGTACCTGCATGGGTGCTCTTTTTTTTATGTGAGTGATGAAAGAAATTTGATTAATATTTGTTTAAGTTTCAATTGTAAAAGTTATAGTTAACTTTTCACTTTTGAGCTTTTGTGATGTTAAAAACATGGTCACACATTGATATTCTAATACGCATTTTACATATAATTATTATGCTTGGCTTTATTGGTGCTTATTTTACAGGAGACAATGAAGATCTACACCAAGTTCACATGATGTTTGGTTACATACTTCTGATTAGTATTACCGCGCGAGTGATCTGGCATTTTGTAAGCCCACGTATTTCAAGTACCACACCGTTTGGTATTAAAAAGCGGAGTAATGTGGCAACGAATGCAATCAAAAAATCTTTGAGTCATGCAAATTTAAAGAGTATTTTTTCTAAAAATTCAATTCATTCAATCAGTGTTGCACTTTTTCAAATTTCAATTGTACTTATTTTTCTCGTGATTCCCATTGTGGTAGGACTAGGGTATGCAACTGAGCATGTTAATTTTTCTTTGAAAGACCTACACGAATTTTTTGCAAATTTGTTTTTAGCTTTAGTTTTGTTGCATGTTTCAACTCTTATTCTAAATAGTATTTTTGCAAAACGTTTTCAGGGCTGGAGTATGCTAAAAATGACCCTGTCAGATGCGAAAATAACTAAATTTGCCGCTTTGTGTATTTTGATTCTGATAGGCACTTTTAGCTTTTTTTACTTAAAAATGTAAGATAACGGCCTTAATATATATGAAATTTAGTAAATACGAGAACAGGTAGTATTTAAGGTTTATATGAATTTTATGAGAAATATATATTTTAATTAAAAGTCAAAAATAATTATTGATAAATATACTTTTTGAATTGTGATAAACACATGGTTTTGATATTTTAAACAGCAATAAAATAGCTTTTAGATGAATCATTTAAAAAGTTAAACATTTAAAAAATATAACTGAAACTCAGGGTAGGAAATAATGACAAGAATAATTGTGGCATCCAAAGAGGGTTTGGACGTTCTGCAAGATGGTCAGTTCAATAAGGTAGTTTTAAGCAAACCTACTATTATTCAAATTGGTGTAAGTCAAAAAGATATAGCATCGATGGAAAAGCAGGGGGAAAGTCTCGTCATCCATTTAAAAAATGGAGAGACCATTGTCTTAGAAAATTTCTTTAATGAAGCAACGAATACAACAGACCATTCACTTGTTTTTCCAACTGAACATGGAAAATTTGTTGAAGCACAATTTGATGCACAAGGTAAGGTTATAGATTATACCGGTCTAAACCATGTCACAGATTTAGCCTATACGAGTTCTAGCCAGCCAGCCTCAACAATGGCGGTTGATGATTCTCCAACTTTTTCGATGGGTAATGTGCTAAAAGCAGGCTTAGCAGTTTTAGCTGCTGAAGGTTTATACCTTTGGGCTTTTGATAAAGATGACAAAGATGATTCACCTGTAGATAACGTGGCTCCTGTTGCCCCGACTGCCACTGTGGGAGATGATACTGTTACTGTGACAGGAAAATCCGAAGCGAATGCAAAAATTTATATTAAAGATGCTGCTGATAATACAGTCGCAACGGGTGTTGCAGATGCAAGCGGAAATTTTACCATTAAACTTGATAAGCCTTTAGCAAATGGAAATAAACTAAAAGTTGTGGCTGAGGATGCTGCTGGTAATATTTCTAAATCAGGGGAGATTATTGGTAATAAGGATACAATTGCTCCAGATGCACCAGAAGCTCAATTAAATGAAGATGGTTCGATCTTAGATGGTAAAACTGAAGCGAATGCTACTGTCAAAATCTATGATGCCAGTGGTAAATTAATAGATACTATAACTGCAAGTCTAGAAGGGAAGTTTTCTTATAAATTTACTCCGCCTTTGACGAGTGAAGCGGGTGGTAAAGTTGTTGTAGTAGATACTGCTGGAAATGAATCAGAAGCAACGCTTATCTTTGCTGGCAAAGATACTATCCCTCCAAAAGTCCCCTTACTGGAAGTAAATAAAGAAGGAACAGTAATTGAAGGAACGGCAGAAGCTAATACAAAAATTCAGATAAAAGATGCAGATGGTAAAGTCATTGGAACTGGTACGGCCAATGCTCAAGGTGAATTCCAAATTACGCTTTCTTCGGCATTAAATGATTCACAAAAGGCGACAATCACTGTTGAAGATGCGGCGGGTAATACTTCTAAGCCTTTAGAAATTAAATTTGGCTATGACACTATTGCACCGGATAAACCTACAGCTCAAATTAATGCTGATGGAACAACAGTAACTGGTACAGCTGAAGCCAATGCAAAAATAGAAATCAAAAACTCAGCAGATAAGGTCATTGGTACTGGAACGGCAGATGCAAATGGAAAATTTACAATTACGATTTCTCCTGCTTTAACTGATAATAAGACTGCGAAAGTTACCGCAATAGATGGCGCAGGTAATAGCTCTATAGCATTTGAGGTAACCGGTACCAAGGATACAACACCTCCTGATAAACCTACATTTAATAGAGTGGATAATGATAATGGTACTACTGTAAAACAAATTACTCCTAACTCCGAAACTGATGATTCAACTCCAAAATTTACTGTTAAAGTTGAACACAATGCGACTTTGACTATTTATGATAATGGAGTCGCAATTTCGGCTCTTAAAGTTGGTCAAGTAGATGCAAATAGCTATTGGTCATTTACACTTGATAAAAATTTAGCTGTTGGGAAACATACGATTACTTTAACTCAAAGAGATGCAGCAGGTTTTATCAGTGAAGAGAGTACATCATTTACCTTTTATGTCGTCGCGCCAAAAACGGCGAGTATAAGTGATACAGCAGTTGATACTGCTCATATAGAAACTGCATCTGTTGCTGATAGTGTTGGGTTAAATACATTAAAGTTAGTACAAAGCACAACGAATGAAACAGATAGTCAGCAGCAAAAATCTGTGCAATTAGATGAGTTGTTAAAAAGTTCTTCAACTAATGAATCAGACCCGATCGCAAAACTTTTATCTGCAACAGAGTCTAAACCAGTAGTGAATGAGCAGAGTGATGTAAATAACACAGCTAGTGATGTTACAACCAGTCTTGATCAACTTTTACCAAATACAGCTTCTTCAGTTTTACAAAATCTTTTAGATCAAACTTATCCAGTAGTCTAAATATTCTTAAAAAAAAGCGCTTATTAAGCGCTTTTTTTATTTATGAATTATTTATTTTAGGTGCTTTTATAAGAGCTGCAAGTCCATAAATTATTGCCCCAATAGTCGCTAATAGCATATCTTTATGGGCATCCCACATGTCGCCTTGTTGACCATTATAATTCTCAGCTTCTTCAGGAGATAAACCAATTGCAATCGCCCATTCAATGAGTTCATAAAAAATGCTAGATGCCATCACGAACTGGATCACAAGTAAAAACAGAGTAAAAGGCCGTGCTGTAGGCAACCAAACTTGAAAAACTCGATAAATAAGAGGGTAGAGTAAAACCCCATAAGCAAGATGAACTAAACGATCATACATGTTACGAGACCATCCCATGGATTGATCTAGATTAAAATGGAACACCTGTTGAATCCAGTCATTGTAAGGAACATATGAATATAGGTAATGTGCACCGATAATGTGAATCAGTAAAAATAGTAAGTAGAGAGTAAAACTTAAAAAATCGAGACCAATCTTTTTAAAAATAATAAATAAGAGGACTAACATAAAAACTGTACCCACCTGATGAAGTAAATAAGCTTCAAATTCAAGGGGCTGGATGCCAGACAATATGATAGAAATAAAAATAAGGCCAAGAGCAATATAGTGTTTAAGTTTGAATTGTTTTTCGATCATTTTATAAATAGGACTTTATTGTGCTTTGTATCAGTGTAATAAAAAAGCGAAGCCGAAGCTTCGCTTTTTTTAACTTTTCAATTAGATTTTGCTAATTAAGTCATTGATCTGTTTTGCTTGTTCAGCAGCATTACCTGTGTAAGTTGCAGGAGTAAGCTCTGCTAAACGTGCACGCTCTTCGCTTGGCACTTGAAGAAGTTCCTCACCATTTACGAAATCAACCATCATGTCGCGAGTCATTGCTTGACCACGAGTTAATGCTTTTAACTTTTCATATGGTTTTTCAACGTTATAACGGCGCATAACAGTTTGGATTGGCTCTGCTAAAACTTCTTGAGCTTGGTCAAGATCTTCAAGTAAACGAGCTGCATTAAGCTCAAGTTTACCAACACCTTTTAAACACGCATCAAAAGCAATTAAACTTTGCGCAAAACCAACACCCATATTACGAAGTACAGTCGAGTCAGTTAAGTCACGCTGCCAGCGAGAAATTGGTAATTTTTCGCCTAAGTGCGCTAATACCGCATTCGCAATACCTAAGTTACCTTCAGAGTTTTCAAAGTCAATTGGGTTAACTTTGTGTGGCATAGTTGAAGAACCAACTTCACCATCTTTTAATCTTTGTTTGAAGTAACCTAAAGAGATGTAACCCCATACGTCACGGTTAAAGTCGATTAAAATCGTGTTGAAGCGACGTAACGCATCAAACAACTCTGCCATGTAGTCATGTGGCTCGATTTGTGTCGTGTACGGGTTGAATGCTAAACCTAAAGATTCAACAAAAGCTTGAGCATGCGCAGCCCAGTCAACATCTGGATAAGCAGAAAGGTGAGCATTGTAGTTACCTACAGCGCCGTTGATTTTGCCTAGTAGCTCAACATTTTCAAATTGTTTGATTTGGCGAGCTAAACGGTATGCAACGTTTGCCATTTCTTTACCCAAAGTTGTTGGGCTTGCAGTTTGACCGTGAGTACGTGACAACATTGGTTGTTCAGCATGAGTCGTTGCTAAAGCAGAGATCGCATTTAAAATTTGCTTCATGCTTGATACTAAAACTTCGCGGCCGTTTTTAAGCATCAGTGCATGAGACAAGTTGTTAATGTCTTCTGATGTACAAGCAAAGTGAATGAACTCACCCGCATTTTGTAATTCAGTAATACCTGCAATTTTCTCTTTTAAGAAATACTCAACAGCTTTTACATCATGGTTCGTTGTGCGTTCAATTTCTTTAATGCGGTTTGCATCTTCTTCAGAAAAGTTGCTAACAATGGCATCTAAAGCTGCATTTGTTTCATTTGAAAAAGGAGCAACTTCAACAATTTCTGGACGGTTAGAAAGCGCTTGTAACCAACGCACTTCTACAGTGACACGAGCATGAATTAAACCAAACTCAGAAAGAAAAGGGCGTAGCGCATCACATTTGCTGGCATAACGTCCATCTAATGGTGATAGTGCGGTTAAAGCGTTCATAACGATTCCTTAATGTTGGAATAAACATAAAACCAAAAATAATCTCTTTACAGTCTTAGATGACTTGGTACTGTAAACGAGCAAGTGCTTGAATATCTTGTAGCAATTTACGCTTGCTAAAAATCATGTTCCACGAACTACCACCGAGTTGTCGCCATAAATGGGCCATTTGCAAGCCAGTAAATAGACAAGCACGAATGCGGTTAGTGTGGTTGGTATCTTTAAATGCTTCTGCATTACCACGAACGAGAATGCGGGGATTAATCTGCCCAGCAGTATCGACATAAGTTTGAGCCAAATTGGCTAAAATGCTTGGGTGTAAATAGTTATTATCAAAAAAAGAAAGCTGTTTTAAAATCTTTTGCTGAGCTTTTTCAATGATTGCGACGTATTCTGGGTTGCTATAGACCTTTTTTTCTAATTGTAAAAGGGACATAGCGTATGACATCGGAAGCTTGGCAGTGCCCATTTTTGGAAGGCGAGATTTAGGCATATTTGTAAAGGGTTGGGTAATACAATTTTCGAGTGTTTTAAGCCCTAAAGAAATATCTGCCAACTGATTAAAAAAATCTAATGTTTGGACACCATTGTTGACTGTAGGGCGAATATTTAAACTCGCTTTGATTAACAGCTCAAAATAGAAGTTACCACTTTCACCAATACTCTGCTGACCCGTTAGGGCTGTCATATGCGTGAGCTGGGTGGCCTGAAATACCCCAGCCAAGGCAAGGGCACGGTTTTGGCGAACATTCAAGGCTTGTGATTGTTGAAATGGTAACTCCACCATGCCATTCATTCCCTTAAATAAAATTTGGTGTAGGGGCATTTGTATGGTGAATGACACCCCCGCCTAAGCAAACTTCATCTGAATAAAATACAACGCTTTGACCCGGTGTAACAGCGCGCTGAGGTTCATCAAACTCAACTCGTACACCGTGTTCACTATTTTCATCATTAAAAACTGTACATGCCTGATCAGGTTGGCGATAGCGTGTTTTAGCTGTACAGCGTAAACCTTCAGCTGGAATATTCTGTTCGCCTGCCACCCAGTCGATTGACTCACTCCAAAGCTGTGTGCTTTGCATGAGTGGGTGTTCATGTCCCTGACCAATAACTAGGCGGTTATTGGCAATATCTTTGTGTAGTACGAACCATGCACCTTCAGCTGCACCTTTCAAACCACCTAGACCAATTCCGCCACGTTGACCGAGCGTATAGTACATCAGACCGTGATGTTCACCAACTTCTTTACCTGTATCAAGTACAATTTTTCCAGGTTGAGCGGGCAAATATTGTTTAAGGAAGTCATTAAATCGACGTTCGCCAATAAAACAGATCCCAGTAGAGTCTTTTTTCTTGGCTGTAGCGAGATCAAGTTCTTCAGCAATTCTGCGGACTTCTGGTTTTTCGATCTCACCTACGGGAAATAGGGTTTTGTTAATTTCCTTACCATGAACAGCATGTAAGAAATAAGTCTGGTCTTTGTTATTGTCTACACCACGTAATAACGGTGCGTATGCTTCGCCTTTTGAGTTATATGTAGTTTCGCCACGACGTGCATAATGACCAGTCGCGATAAAGTCTGCACCTAAAGTCATGGCATGATCTAAAAATGCACGGAACTTAATTTCTTTATTACATAAAATATCTGGGTTTGGCGTGCGTCCAGCTGCATATTCAGCTAAGAAAAGTTCAAAGACCCGATCCCAATATTCCATAGCAAAGTTTGCTGTGTGTAGCTTAATGCCTATTTTATCGGCTACTGCTTGAGCATCGGCTAAATCTTCCATTGCCGTACAGTATTCCGTGCCGTCGTCTTCCTCCCAGTTCTTCATGAAAAGACCTTCAACTTGATATCCTTGTTGAAGTAAAAGTGCTGCAGAAACAGAAGAGTCTACACCACCAGACATACCGACGATGACACGTTGTTGCATAGGACTAGGCATCCAAATGAGAAGTTAATGAGGGAGAGAAAGGGTGCTCATAAATAAGCGATAAAGGATAATGGTGGCCTTTCATAGCATCTTCAACTGCTTTTAGTACGAGCGGACTACGAGCACGAGCAGATTCTTTGAGCTCATCTGGTGTCATCCACACAGCAGCTACAATATCTGTATCGAGTTGAGGATTGCTTTCAACCTGAGTCACATGCGCTAGAAAACAGAAGCGGTAATAGGTACGATCCGGAAACATGGGCGGGGTATAAGTATAAATACCGAGCAAGGCATCAATTTCAACATGATGACCCGTTTCTTCAAGTGTTTCACGAATGGCTGCTTGTGTTAATGACTCACCACATTCCACATGACCAGCAGGTTGGTTAAATACGGTGTGTACAAAACCTTCGCTATGCTCTTCAACAAATAGATAGCGTCCGTCTTTTTCTACGACTGTAGCAACAGTGACATGAGGAGTCCATGCGGCCATAAAAAAGCACCATGATTTAAAAGACGTATAATACGAAATTTAGGGGTTTTTGGCTACGGTGATCTGCTAAACGATATGAGCAATATCTACAAAACCATATCGTTTAAAAATCAGAATTTTATTACTCACAAACAAGATAGATAATTAATCTTGATTCGCTTGTGCAGCTTTATGATTATTTTGTACTTTTACATAATGTCTTGCCGAATAGGGAAGAAATGCTAATTCCTTTTCGGTCAGTGGTCGTACTTGCTGTACGGGGCTTCCTACATATAGATAACCACTTTTTAAGACTTTACGCGGTGGAACCAGACTTCCCGCGCCAATCATCACATCATCCTCAATAATCACGTCATCTAGAACAACGGTATTGATCCCGATTAAAACACGGTTACCGATGGTGCAGCCATGCAAAGTGACATGATGTCCAACAGTCACATCTTCACCAATAATAAGAGGTGAGCCATTAGGTTTTGCATCATTTTTGTGGCTAACGTGCAACATACAATGGTCTTGTACGTTACTATTTTTACCAATTTGAATACTATTTACGTCGCCGCGAATCACTGCAAAAGGCCAGACAGAAACATTTTCAGCTAAGCTCACTTCACCGACTACAACAGCCATGTCATCGATATAGCATGTTGTATCAACTTGAGGGCGGTGTTCAAGATAAGGACGGATGTTCTTTGCCATGAGAGGTATCAACATAGAATTTAGACGAATTATAAAATAAAAAAGCACTCAGGCTAAATAGCATGAGTGCTTAATTCAACTATTCAAAAATTAGAATAAGTTGCTGAAGAACTGTTTAACATGGTCGATTAAGCGTGCAAAGAATCCTGCTTCTTCAACTGGCTTTAATGCAACTAATGGCTTTTCAGCAATTACTTTGCCGTCTAAGCTTGCAACGAGTTTACCTACGACTTGGCCCTTTTGAAGTGGCGCATTTAAGTTAGGTTGAACCACTAACTGAGTTTTAATGCCGTCAGCTTTACCTTTAGGCATAGTCACACTAAAGTTTTCAGCTAAACCCACTTGAACTTCATCTTCTTTACCAAACCAGACTTTCGCTTTTGCAAGAACTTGATTGGCTGGCTGAACATTTGCTGTTTCAAAGTTTGCAAAGCCCCAAGCCAATAATGTACGAGTTTGGTCTGCACGTTCAGACATGCTTGGAGTACCAAAAATCACCGAAACTAAACGCATTGGACCGCGTTTACTTGAAGTTGTTAAGCAGTAACCAGCTTCATCTGTATGGCCTGTTTTTAAACCATCTACACTTGGGTCTGTGTAAAGCAAGGCATTACGGTTGCCTTGTTTAATACCATTAAAGGTAAATTCTTTTTCAGAGTAGATTGGGTAATATTTTGAGCTATCTTTAATAATATGTTGTGCTAAAACTGCCATATCTTTTGCAGTTGAATAGTGGCCTTCAGCTGGCATACCAGTCGAGTTAACAAACTGGGTATTTACCATGCCGATACGTTTTGCTTCCTGATTCATCATATGAGCAAAAGTGCCTTCATTTCCGGCAATATGTTCAGCCATTGCTTTTGACGCATCATTACCTGACTGGATAATAATACCGCGAAGCATTTCTAGAACAGTGGCTGTACCATTTAAAGGGACATACATACATGATTCAGAGCTACTTCCTTTACACCATGCAGACTCGTTCATACGAACCTGCTCATTTTCAGTCAGATCACCTTTTAATAATTTTTGTTCAATGATGTAACTAGTCATCATTTTAGTCATAGAAGCAGGTGCAAGCTTTTCGTTTTCATTTTTAGAAGCAAGAATTTGTCCTGTCTCGTAATCCATTAATACATAAGACTTATTATTTAATTCTGGCGGAGCTGATAAGACAGTTGCTGCATAAGAAAAGCTTGGCAAGAGGAGTAGTGCAGCAATAGCGCTTTTTCGAGTCATTCTAGGTAATTCCAATATCTTGTATGAAGCAGAAGAACCTAGCATTTTAGGATAAAGCAAAGCCGACTTCTATGGGGGAAGTCGGCTTTTTCAAACAGTATTGTAACTCAAGAGTTTTTTGCTAATTTAGTTTTGCGATTGATATGCTTTCACGTCTTGGCAAACTAATGTGTTTTGCTCATCGCCTGCTGCTTTCGCATCTTTACGTGCTTCTTTTAAGTATTTTTTGAAGCCTTTGTCTTTGCTACGTTTTTCTAACGCAGAGACAGCATCAGTTTCATTTGGTAGATAGTCTTTAACTAAACGTTCGTAACCTTGAGCAAAATCAGCATCTTTTTTGCCAATAAGATCTGGGCAAATTTCAGAAAGTACTTGAATCGCAGCTAATTCTTCAGGGGTTATACCTTGTTGTGGAGTGACTTCAACAACATTTTCATTTTCGGTTTTCTTTTCAGTTGTTTTCTTCTTATCAGCTGCAAAACCAACTGTTGCCATGCTCATAAGTAAAACCAAAGAGAGCGATTGAACTAAGCTTTTCTTCATAAACATCGATAACCCGAAATAAAATTTTTAAATATCTCGATAGCTTAACCAATTTGTAGATTAAGAAAATGGAAAAAATGTATTGTTATGTTGGTTTTCTGCTTAATGCCAAACAGAAAACCAAAAATTAATAAATCTCTATTCTAAAAAGATTAAGACCTATTCCTTATAATTAACCATCTCTTCACAGAGCTCATGTTGTTCATGATGGTCCATTTGTTTTGCAGCCTGACGTGCTTCATTTAATAAAGTTTTAAATTCTGTGTCATTTTGCAGATTTGCTAAGGACATTGATTTATTTGAATAACCGTTTAGATACATCACAATAATTTTTTGAGTATTTGACTCAAGTTTTTTATTTGTTCCCACAAAAGCTGGGCAGATTTCCTGCAAAACTTGCGCTGCGGCAATGTCATCTTTAATTAAGCTATCAGCCTCTTGTGTTGAGATATCCTCATCTGCAAAAACTGCTTGCGTACACAATGTGATACTGATCCCCAATACTTGAAAAAAAGGAGCGAAAGTTTTCATTTTTTCACAATTTTATAATGCTATGGAGGCATAAATATATATAATTCAACAAATAATTCAATTGTGAAAACCTTTAGGTTTATTTGTCGAGAAAGATTTTAGTGAATATTTTGATAGCGAATGATGACGGTGTTTTTGCACCAGGTATACAGGCTTTAGCTGAAGCATTAAGACCACTTGGACGCGTGGTTGTGGTTGCACCAGAAAGCGAAAGAAGTGGTTTTTCAAGTGCATTAACATTAGATAGACCATTACGCCCAATTCAAATTGCCGAAGATGTTTGGGCAGTGAATGGTACGCCAGCAGATTGTGTTTATTTATCAATGAATGGTTTGTTCGATTTTGAATTTGACTTGGTCGTGAGTGGAATCAATAGCGGAGCAAACTTAGGTGATGATGTTTTATATTCTGGAACAGTAGGCGCAGCATTTGAAGGCCGTTTGATGAAGCAACCCGCAATTGCTGTTTCTTTAGCTGGCTCTGATGTACGCGCTTATAACAATAAAGAAGATTATGCTCAGGCTGCTCAGTGGGTTCATGATTTTATTGCAAGTGGACTGCCATCTTTGCCTCCAAGACATATCTTGAATATTAATATTCCAGACGTGCCACAATTAAAAGGAGCACAAATTACTTATCAGGGACGCCGTGCTCAATCTAAGCCAATTACCAGCCATGTCGACCCACGAGGGCGTCAAGTTTACTGGATTGGACTAGCAGGTGAGGCTGTTACAGATCCGCAGCGTGATCTAAGCCAAATTCAGTCTGACTTTTTTGCAGTAGCCAATGGATATGTAAGTGTTACCCCAATTCAGATGGACGCAACAAATTATGCTGTTTTAGAAGACCTACAGCTAAGTTTGAGTCAATAATTTGCCTCGAATGTTATAACTTTGTGAATAAAGAAAAAGAGGAACGTGTTTCCTCTTACTTTTTTGGTACTCTTAGCCGAAATGATTTGTAGCATTTAGTGAGGGAGATCAATGCATTTAATTGGGCAACAAAGCAGAGTGAATATCCAAAAAGACAAAATAATGAAAATTATGCTGTTGTCTGTAGCTGTAGGTTTTACTGTGGCTATGGCTGGATGTGCTTCTAAACCGCAAATTAATAATAGTTCACGCTATGCAATGGCTCCTAACTATTACACAGTTCGTTCAGGTGATACTTTAAGTGGTATTGCAATGCGTTATGGTCTCGACTATGTCAGTATTGCCGAAATGAATGATATTCCCGCACCATATCGCATTTATGTTAATCAGTCTTTGCGTTTGAAGAAAGGTTCTTCACCAAGAATGGTATCTACACAAGTCATGGCGCAACCTGAGCAAATCAAACGTCAAACCATTGCTTTACCAACAACACAGCCTGTTACACCAGTAACTCAGCCAGCAACTAGCGTACCATCAACAAATACGACAGTAGCTTCGGTTGCACCAAATTCGAGCTTACGTTGGATAAAACCGACCAATGGCCCAGTAATTCAAGGGTTTAATTTGGCAAATAATGTCAAGGGAATCCGTTATGGTGGAAATCAGGGTGACCCTATTTATGCCGCAGCCGATGGTCAAGTTGTCTATGCAGCCGATGGCTTAAAAGAATACGGAAATCTGGTTTTAGTTAAGCATATTGACGGTTACATCAGTGCGTATGCCCACAATAGCAAGATGTTGGTGAAAAGCGGTGATAATATAACTGCTGGACAAAAAATTGCCGAAATGGGATCTACGGGAGCATCTCAGGTCATGCTCGAGTTCCAGATTCGTTTGGATGGAAAACCGATTAATCCTATAAATCTTTTACCAAAATAGCTAATGCAAAAAACTTAGGTTTCCTCGTATAATGTAATTGGTTGCTTTCATTACAACAATAAGCATTTTTTATAAATTTAAAATTAGATTTGAGGAAACCTATGTTAGATCAGCTTCGTGCGATGGGTGTTTTTGCTTGTGTGGTCGAAAAAAGTTCATTTAGTGGTGCGGCACGTGAATTAGGGATTACAACAAGTGCGGTGAGCCAACAGATTCGCTCCCTTGAGAATGAAATGGATGTAATTTTATTACATCGCTCCACTCGTAAACTTAGTTTAACAGAAGCCGGACAGGCTTTTTTTTCAAGCTGTCAAGAGATGTTGGCGGCTGCTGAAAGGGGAAAAATCAGAATTAATGAATTGAGGGATGATTTAATCGGGGATTTGCGTATTGCAACAACTCCTGATTTAGCAGTTCAACACCTCATTCCTGCATTATCTCACTGGATGTCAGCTCATCGCGGTTTATCTGTGCATTTCGAAGTTGGGCATCGCTATATCGATTTAATTGAAGAGCGAATTGATATCGCAGTACGCATGAGTTCCACTCCGGTAGAAGAGAGTAGCTCTATCATTCCGATGGCTTTTGTAGATCAAATTTTGGTAGCTTCTCCCAGTTATCTGAACCAATCTAGTCCAATTGTGCATCCTAATGATTTAAGAGATCATGAATTGTTGTCGATTAATGTCATGAATGACTCGCGCCATTTCAATTTTCAACATGTAAAAACAGGTGAAACGCTTAATATTGAAATGCAAAGCCGTTTGCAGAGCAATAATTTACAAGTTGCAAAAGCGTTATGTCAGCAAGGACATGGTATTGCACGAATTTTATATTTGGACGCTCAAAAAGAATTAAAAAATGGTTCTTTGATTGAACTCATGCCAGATTGGAAATTACCAACTTTTACATTGTATGCAGAGGTTGCCAAACATGATCAACAACCAATGAAAATTCAACGTTGTGTTGAAGCACTTAAACAATATTTTAGCCAGTTAGCAGGAGGACGAGCGATTCAGATCGTCCGCTAATCCTGTAAGTTTAAGCACTTTTAGTCTAAACAATAGAAAAGGGCCTGTATTTTACAGGCCCTTTTTTTATTACTTCTGTTTTAATGTGGCAACTTCTTCTGCATTTTCTTGTGGCAGATCGTTAGCAGTAAGTTCTTCATGCTTCTTAATTTTTTTCTTATTTTTCTTTTTCTTTTTTGGCTCTTCTTCAATTTCAGCACCATCTTCAATGGCTTGCCAATATTCAAGTTGTTCCATCACTGCTGCATAAATTGAATTTTTGCTGTATTTACCCTTTTTATCGAGTGCACCGACCGGACGAGCCATTAAAATTTCAAGTGCCTGATCAATCGTATCAATCGCATGAATATGGAATTGACCGCTGCGAACAGCATCAATAACATCTTGACGTAACATTAAATGCTGCATGTTTTGACGAGGAATAATGACACCTTGCTTACCTGTGAAACCTTGTAATTTACATGCATCATAAAAGCCTTCAATTTTTGCATTTACGCCACCAATTGGCTGGACTTGTCCTAATTGGTTCATAGAGCCAGTAATTGCCCATGATTGATCAATTGGTATTTGGCTAATAGCAGAAATTAATGCTGAAAGCTCAGCAACAGTGGCACTATCGCCATCGACTTGACCATAGCTCTGTTCAAATGCAAGCGCAGCGGAGAAATGTAAAATCTGTTCGCGACCAAAGTGAGCTTTCAAGAAGCTAGACATCAGCAACACGCCTTTAGCATGAAGTGAACCACCAAGTTCTACACTACGTTCAATATCAAGAATATCACCGCCACCTTGATAAACAGATGCTGTCAAACGTGAAGGCAAACCAAACTCAACATCTGCATAATGAATAACGGAAAGGGCATTGATCTGACCTAAACGGTATCCCGATGTTTCGATTAATTGTGTACCACGTGAAAGATCTTGCCAGTAAAGCTCTCTTAAATAGCCTAAACGGTATTGTCGATGTTGTAGGGCTAGGTTGATATGCTGTTCAGTGACGATCTTATCTTCGGCTTTAAACGCATGGTGATGCGCTTCCCGAATGAGGTCACCTAAAGTCGACGCATGTAATGATAACGAGCTTTGATCTTCTGCTTGGCGGCTCGAATCAGTTAATAAAGCTGCTAAAGCGCTACGATCAAATGGTAGTAATTTATCGGCTTGTACATAGTCAGCAATCAACTGCATATAAGCCTGTTCATTCGTTTCATTACGTTGCAGAGTATCGGTAAAATCTGCACGAATTTTAAAGACGCTGCCAAGTTCTGGTTCAATCTCTAAAATTTCATAATAAATTTCAGGCTCAGCCATTAAGATCACTTTAATATCGAGCGGAATTGCAGCAGGTTCAATCGAAATGCTGCCAGTTAAAGTCAGCATGTGTTCAAGTGAAGACAATTTAAGCTGCCCAGATTTAAGCGCGCGTTTTAAGCCTTGCCAAGCATATGGTTGTTCTAGTAACTGCTCAGCTTCAAGCATTAAAAAGCCGCCATTGGCTTGATGCAATGAACCCGGACGAATTAAGGTGAAATCTGTGATAATTGTGCCGTTATGGGTGAGCTGTTCAACGTGACCAAGTAAATTATAGTGTGTTGGAAAGTCTTCAAAAATAACAGGAGCACCGCTATTTGGTTTGTTAGCCACAATAACATTAGCTTGATAACGTGCGGGAACACGGTTGAACATTGATGGAGCATAATCATCTTCATCTTGTTCTAAAATCAGTTCTACATTATCAATAATATCTTGCGCATATTGTTTTAAGTAATCTTCAAGTCCTTTAACCTGACCATATTTATTTAAAATAAGGTCCATTCTTGGCATAACGACTTGCGTTGCAATATCTCGATTTAACACAGACACTTTGTCACGTGCATCATCTTCTAAATCACCTAAATGTAAACCAAGGCGATCCAGCTTTTTATCCATATAGCGAATATTGGCCGCAATTTCAGCGCGTTGTTTACTATTTAAAGCATCAATATCGTTTTGGGTAAGTTCTTGAACTTGATCATCTTTAACTTGTACTGGTACAAAACCATGTTTCTCATTACGAGAAATGAGTTTTAAGTCGAGTTCTTCACCTTCTTTGGTCAGTTCAACAAGTGCTTGCTGTTGTACATCGCCTGTTTCCTGACGGATGCGTTCAATACGGTTATGATAAGTCTCTGCACTAAAACGGCGTTCAAGTTGTTTTAAAATTATTTGCCAAGTTTGTTCATGTGCCTGTTGAAACTTAGTGCCTTGACCTGCTGGGAAACGTAGGGCAATAGGTTGACGTGCTTGTTTGAAATTATAGACATACACCCAGTCATCAGGCGTTGGCATTGTTTTGGCGTGCTGCTGTAACAAACGTTTGATCATGGTACGTTTGCCTAAACCAGCAGTTCCTACGGCAAAAATATTATAGCCTGAGTAGGGTAAAGAAATTCCCGCCTCTACAGATGCTTTGGCACGATCTTGACCCAAAAAGTTATTAAGCGGTTTGATGCGTTTGGTTGAAGCTGGAATTTTTTCAAAATCTGGGATATGTGTAAGTTGTTCAGGTTTTAAAACGGTCTTGTCTAAGGTCATTTTTATATCAGGTTGCTCAAAAGCTGAAGGAAATGCATTTACTGTGACGTTTGTGGTGGTTGTTTTAGCGAGTGATAAAGTTGAAATAGTCACTTGATCAAGTTTTTGTGTCACTGTTGATATCCAGCAAAAGAAAACGAAGGTTGAAGGCTAAAGGTATACAGGTTTAGCATAAAATATCAAGCAAACTTGCGGTTTTTATCGCCAAATCCAAAATGTTTGCATAAAGAATCTTGAAAGCAATTGTAAGAAGGGTTTGAATAGGCACATTTATAATTTATGGAAAATAAAAAACGAATGACCACACAAGCTTCGGGTTGGGTCTCGGCTTTTAAAGCATTTTTAGATCGCCGTGCATTAATTATGCTGTTCCTTGGTTTTTCTGCCGGAATTCCAATTTTATTAATTTTCTCTAGTCTCTCTTTGTGGCTTGGAGAGGCAGGCATTGATAAAAGTGCAGTCACTTTTTTTAGTTGGGCGGCTCTAGGTTACTCTTTTAAGTTTGTTTGGGCTCCTCTCATTGATGAGTTACCTGTACCTGTTTTAACCAAAATGTTAGGCCGAAGACGTGCTTGGTTGTTAATTGCACAGTGTTTGATTGTCCTTGCTATTTGTATTATGGCTTTTTCTGATCCTGCTTTAGGTCCGAGTTATCTTGTTCAAATGGCAGTAGGTGCGGTGTTGCTTGGTTTTTCAGCAGCAACACAAGATATTGTGATTGATGCCTACCGTATTGAATTAGCAGAAACAGAAATGCAAACAGTGTTGGCATCTACTTATAATGCTGGTTATCGAATCGGAATGATTGTGGCTGGAGCGGGGGCATTATTTCTAGCTGCATATTTGGGAACTGCTAAAGGTAATTACATTTACGAAGCTTGGAAAATGACTTACTTAACCATGGCAGCGGTTATGTTGGTCGGCATTGTAACGACTTTGCTCGTTCGTGAACCTCAGGTAAATCGTGTTTATAAAAACTATAAGAGTAGTGATTATTACCGTTTGGTGTTCGTGTTTTTTGTTGCCGTTATTTCATTTGTAGTCACCTATATTTATTCTGGACAGATAACAGAAGCAATCTCGCAAGCTGGAAGTATAAAAGACAACGCAGCATTATTTGGTTTAGAAGCTTTAAGATTTTTAACGGCGACAGCTTGTGCCATTTTTGTGGGCTATTTACTGGTTAAATTTGGTGTAGTGAACCAACAAATGGCTAAAGAGACATGGATTGCACCAATCTTAGATTTCTTTAAACGTTATGGTGTCAAACTTGCATTAGTCTTATTACTCCTCATTGGTTTCTTCCGTATTTCAGACATTATTGCGGGTGTTATTTCCAATGTTTTTTATCAGGATCTCAACTTTAGCAAAGAACAAATTGCCGAAGCAGTCAAAATCTATGGGGTGATATTTAGTTTAATAGGTGGCTTCTTAGGTGGCCTTTTAGCACAGCGTATAAACATTATGAAGCTTATGTTTGTCGGTGCAGTTTTGGCAAGTTCTACCAATCTAATTTTTATTGGACTGGTAAAATCTGGACAGCCATTAGATGTAGTTGATGTAAAAGTTGGTGAGCAAAACTATAAAGTTCAGCCCGATGAAGTAGGTTTGTGGAAGCTAGCGGTACCAAGTTCTAGCTTTAATGGAGTGAAACAAATTGAGGTGAAAGCTGCTTATGCCACACAAAATGGTGTAGCACCTGTGACTCGTACTCAGCCATTACTCACGACTGAATTAGCCAAATCACCTCTACAAATTTTACCGATCATGGGTAATGATCAAATCTATTTGAAAGAGGGAGAAAGGAGTATTGTGATTCGAGGGCAATACTTCGGGCAAGCTTTAACCCCTACACAAAAAATCATAATTAGTCTTGATGGACAAAATTTTGATGCAAAAATGTCAGATGAAAAAGGTATTTTTAGTGCAGCAATTGATGCGAAAAAATTAGCTTCATCGACAAGTAAAGAGCTCAATGTAGCTGTAGTAGACGGTGAACGGAAAATACTTTCTGCATCTCATCTATATGCTGTTAGCTCAAATCTAAAAGCAGCAAGTGAATTAGATGTAAATATTGAACCTTTAGCTTACGTTGACCCGCTTTCAGGTCAATCAGTTGAAATCAGCGGTAAGGTGATTAAACCGTATAGTTCTTTATGGCTTTATTTTGCCATTATTGTCGACAACTTGGCTTCTGGCTTGGCTGGTGCAGCCTTTATTGCATTCCTTTCAAGTTTAACGAGTGTGTCGTTCACAGCTGTTCAATATGCGATCTTTAGTTCACTCATGACACTCACACCAAAACTTTTGGGTGGATATTCAGGTACCATTGTCAGTAATATTGGATATCCAAAATTCTTTTTGATGACCACTCTTATTGGTATTCCAATCTTGATTTTAGTGGTTTGGGTTGGAAAACTGCTAAAAGATCATCAAACACATGAATCAGAAAAGGCAGGTGAATAAACATGCGAATGCTTCATACAATGTTGCGAGTAGGCAATTTAGAACAATCTTTAAAGTTCTATACCGAAGTATTAGGAATGAAGTTACTTCGTAAGCGTGATTATGAAGAAGGGCGCTTTACACTGGCATTTGTTGGTTATGGTGATGAAGAAACCAATACTGTGCTTGAACTCACTCATAACTGGGATACTTCAAGTTATGATTTAGGCAATGCATACGGCCATATCGCTATTGGTGTCGATGATGCTTATAAAGCATGTGAAGAAATTAAAGCACGTGGTGGTAAAGTCGTGCGTGAAGCCGGCCCAATGAAAGGCGGCGTAACGGTTATTGCATTTGTTGAAGATCCAGATGGTTATAAAATCGAGTTGATTCAACAAGATGCTGATGCCAGAAACAACTAAATAAATGACTTAGGCGATTTAAGATTTAGGTCTTAAAAGTCTAGCTTTATTTTTAGAGCCCAGTATGATGAATATCCGACCGAATGGTCAATTTATCAACTGGGTTTTTTATTTATCTAAAATAATCATAGGATGTGGCTATGTTGAAGTTATTGGCACTTGATCGATTTACAATTTTGTTGGTTGGAATGGTACTACTAGCAACATTTTTTCCAGTCAGTGGTCAAGCAGCGCAATATTTCAATACACTCACCACGGTCGCGATTGCAATATTATTTTTTTTGCATGGTGCGAAGCTGTCTCGTGAGGCTGTAATTGAAGGCATTTTGCATTGGAAAATGCATTTACTTGTATTCGCATTTACTTTTTTTGTTTTCCCAGTGATTGGTTTGTTGGCTAAGCCGATTCTGTTACCTCTATTAGGTCAGCAGCTGTACTGGGGTTTTCTGTTTATGTGCTTTTTACCCTCTACGGTTCAATCTTCTATTGCATTTACATCAGTTGCAAAAGGGAATGTGGCGGGAGCGGTCTGTAGTGCATCTTTTTCAAATTTGATTGGTATGTTTATTACACCAGTGTTGGTTAGCTTTTTTATTTTAGGCCAAAGCCAACATGGGTTCGATCCGACTGCTTCAATTATACAAATTACATTGTTACTGTTAGTGCCATTTATTTTAGGACAAATATTACGTCCTTATATTTTTCCCTATATGGCAAAAGTTCCAAGTATTGTTAAAGCTTTCGATCAAGGCTCAATTTTGATGGTGGTGTATGGTGCATTTAGTGGGGCAGTGGTCGCAGGGCTCTGGCATCAGGTGAGTTGGAAAACCTTACTTATTCTAACGGTTGCTTGTTCAGTTCTTTTAACCATCATTATGCTATTAGCACTTTATCTACCACGTGCTTTTGGATTTAACCGAGCAGATCAAGTCACGGTTTTCTTTTGTAGCTCAAAAAAGACACTGGCAAGTGGTGTGCCGATGGCGCAAATCTTATTTATTGGTCAACCCTTAGGCATGATTGTGTTACCTATTATGATCTTTCACCAAATCCAATTAATGGTTTGTGGGGTAATTGCAAATTACTGGGCTAAATCTAAAGATTAATTCGCAAATAAAAATTATTTGACGTATAATCTTGTCCACTTGTTGTGCTTAGCTCTAACCCTAGAGGTTTCGGTGGGCCAAAAGAATGGTCTGTTGTGGTGTTGATCTGCTCATTTGAGCCTGTCCTCAACTTAGTTGAGAGTGATCAATTGCGATGGCAGCTTAAGCCTTTCTAAATTAGGAGTAATCGACGATGCGCGCCGATATTCACCCAAAATATGCAACATTAGTAGCAACTTGTTCTTGCGGTAACGTAATCGAAACTCGTTCTGCTTTAGGTAAAGACACTATCTACCTTGACGTATGTTCAGCTTGCCACCCATTCTATACTGGTAAGCAAAAGAATGTAGACACTGGTGGTCGTATCGACAAATTCAAACAACGTTTTTCTGGTATGTCTCGCTCTATCAAGCGTTAATACTGCAAAACGAAACAAAAAACGGGCTTTATGCCCGTTTTTTGTTTATGGACGACAAGACCATTATTGGTCTTGTACGTCTGTTAATCGATCAAGTTTTTTCTGGAAATAACGACCTTGTAAGAAACGTGCTTCTACATTCCAAGCGTTTGCAAATAAGTTCATATCATCAAGATCGGCAAGTAAAATCCCTACTGGTTTTACAGTCAAATAGTTCAGAACCTTTTCTTGTAATTGCGCTAAACCAGCATCTGAGTTTAATAACTCTGTCTTCTTCGATTGCAATTTTAAATATTGAACATCAAGTTGTTGCAATATCGATTCACTATAAATAGAAGATGTGAAATCCCGAATTGAAATTTCTGCGCCGTGTTGACGTAGGCGAGCTATGTGTTGCTGTACAATTGCAAGATGTGGCTGAATCGCTTGTTCTGAAAATTGTAAAACCAATGGGCTTTCTTGCTTACTACCAATAATGGTGAGTAATTTTGAAATCAGCTCAGGGAATGATTTATCTTTGAGTAAGATATCAATATTTAAGTTAATAATCAGTTTAGCTTTCGGATACTGCGTAATAAAATTATGTAGCTGCTTGCTAGCCTCAACCAAGATCCAACGGTCTAATTGAATAGAAAGTTCGCTATCATCTCTTAATGTGGCTAAATCGTTTAAGTCGTGCCACTGTTCATCTGCAATAAAACCGCTAGTAACTTCATAGTTATGGGTTTCTTGATCATGCTTATCATAAATCTGCTGATATTTTAAATGGATTTCACCCCGTGCTAGCTGTTGCTTTAATTGTTGCAATAGAGAGGATTGCACAGGAGCATCAACATTCTGAAGGCTTAGATCAAGTGAGATAGAAGAACTAGTAGTCTCAGGAGAGATAATATCGATAGTTGGCGCTAACTCAATTTCTGACTTCGCCTTAGGTAGCTCTTGCTGACTTGTTTGATCGAGCAGCTTTGCAAAACTAGCTTCATCTAAAGGTTCAGTAATTTGCGTATAACTCAGCTTAAACTGGATCGAGTAATTAAGATCATTAATCGGTAATAAATGCTCTTTTTGCAAACTTTGCAGACTAGCCAATTGGGAGTTAAGGACTGTACTGTTTTCGGCTTGCAAAACGCCAAGATATGCCCCAAGTTCAAGATTGAAAATCGGCATTTGTGCTTGTTCTTTCAGAAAACTTTGCAGCTGATTAAAATATTGTCCAGGAGTTTGCCAATCGAGTTGAAATATACGTTCTGGGCACTGACTTAATCTAAATAAAACCAATGCATTCGCTTGAGCAGGGTGGGTTGATAGCTGTCGATTAATCTGTTGCCAAGGCGTAATTAACCCATAACTCTTTTCAGAAAAAACTGTATTTGCGGGTGTTTGTAAATCCAGTTGATAGTCAATGGTTAACTGTACGGCGTCTTCTTCCTGACTGGGAATAAATTCAAGTTTTAAAGCATTATTGCCTGAAATTGCGGCATGTTGACTCTGGATTTCAAAACGCGCCTGATCAAATTGACCTAATGAAATCTTCTTAAATCTTTGTTTAAAAATATTTAAATCATTGGGTTGTAAAACATCTAATATCGGCAGGCCAATAATCTCTTCTTCTTGCTTAAAGCCAAAAAGGTTGAGGTATTCTGTATTTGCTTTAACGTGCATGCCTTCTTGAAAAAGGGCAACTGCTTTATGGCTGTTATTGACCAATGTTTGTGTATGAGAGTGAATAGTCTCTAGTTCACTCGTCAGGCGTTGCTCAGTTTGCAATAAATGGCTATACGACAAGGTTCGAATAAGCGTGATATAAAAATAATCTAATGGTTCTAATGGAACTACATCATAAATACCTTTATGAATATAAGCCTGATATTGCTGAGGTTGATAGTCTTCAGGTTGCAATAACAAAACAGGTAAATGTGGCTGCTCAGATGCTTGAATAAGGGAGAGGGTTTGTTCAATTTTTAGGTCATAAGCACGACCGAAAATAATAGCATCCCAAGGCGTATTTAACTGTTTTTCAAAGCTTTTTAGGTCGTCAAGCAATAATGCCTGAACTTGATAATCATTCCCCAATAATAAATTTAAAATCTGGTTATAACGTAGCTGGTTGTCATCAATAATGAGTAAACGTGTTTCAGTACGTTTTAACTTTTTAGATAATAAAGAGTTTCTCACTTTAGTGCTTCCCATAAATCTTGACTGCTAGAGTTGCTATTCTTTTTCATCATGAACTGATCAAGCAGATTTTGTTGCTGCTCATTCAGAAGTTCGAAATGAAATTGAATAAAACTTTGAGTAATGAGTTGTGCTTTGAGTAGATACACTTTGATTTCTTCTGTCCCCAATCGTAAATGAATTGTTTGTTGCTCTCTAAAAATTTGTGACCCCGGTAAAATCAGCGTATTTTGTATTTCTTCTAGGTTTTGTGTTTGTAGTAATAGTGCAGGATGATAATTGCGAGTATGACGCTCAGCTTGAATATGGACTGCACAAGGGAACATGGCCTGTGACAAAATCTCTAAACCTAACTCTAGGCTTTTTTCTGTCGACTGTTTAATCCAGCGGATTACTCCACCACGCCATTGTCCATGCAAGGTTTCTTTAACTAAAATATATTCACCGGTTCTTAGATTTTTCGGTGCTTCCCCAGACCATTTAATACGATATCCATTGACACTAATATCGAGAACAGTGGTTTGATAAATGGTTTTGCTTTCACGACTTAAGCGTTGATAGGATGTCGTTTGTTGTTCTTTTTTCTCTAAATTGGATAGAACTTTAGATTCACTTTGCAAGTTGTAGTTATTGTTAAGTTGTAGCGTTTCTTCAAAGTTTTTTGCTTTCGAGAGATAGAAATGAGCCGTACTTAAACCGAAACAAATTTGTAGCTCGGCATTATATTCATAACGTTCATGACGACGTTGAGCCGTAGTACCTAAAATAGTTTGAACATGAAACTTTAAAGCTGGGCTTAAATAAAACTTTTCATTTTTGGAAATATATTGCGCATTTTTATGCATGGTTGCAGTGACATGCTCAAGTAAAGCTTGTGTGCCTATAAAAATGTTTGGGCTAAAGTTAGAGCTGCGTTTGGTGTTATAAACTGGCGGATGATCTTTATTTGGGTCGACCACATATTTCGTTAATGCTGTGTCTTTCGGCAAAATATGAATCATTCTTGCCCAGTCAAAGCTACATTGAAATAATGCCTGAATTTCTGATTGGCGAATCTGATTTGTATTTAAAATATCGAGCAAAATAAGCTGAGCATAAGCTTGAGTAATATTTGCTAGAGGGTGATGTACACCCTGAATATGGTTAATATTTACCAGATGATATTTATGCTGAACAGCAGTTTCATAGAGTTGATGTGCAATTAACCATTGTCCTTTGACGGGCTCACTATAGAGCATATGCTGCTGATATAAGAGACTGGTTAATTGTTGCAACGCATGGAAAGTAGATAAAGTACGTGCCGTTTGCAAATTCTTTTTTTGTTTATAGGCAAACAGTGAAAATTTTTGATGCTGTAATTGCTCATGGCTATTTTTGGCAATATTTAAATAAATACTGGCGAAATAGCAACGGAGCAACATCGCTAACTCAATAATGTGTTCATTACGGTCTGTGCTAATAACGCCTTGGTTAAAAAAGTTTTTTTCTAGACTCGCAAGAACGTTATTAATGGTGGGATGAAGGGTTTGTATGAGATCAAAACGTAAGGTTTCACTACATTTTAATTCATTTAGCTCTAAAATAGCTGTGAATAATGCTTTTGACGTATCGCCGAGTTGCATAATAGAAAGGGTAGTGACCCATTCATTAAGATCTTTAATATTGGCTTCACAAAAGCTTAACCGTTCACGAGTGAGTGCGGTTTGATTGTGAAAAATGTCCGATAGTGCATTATTCATCATCACTTATTATATAACTCAAAATGTTGTAGCCCCAAAAAGCGGTGTTTTATTCTTTTCGCCCGCAATTTCCCTGACGAGTTTAGGAACCAAATACCCCGGTAGGTTCGCTAACACATCACGATATATATCATCTATCTCAGATGGTATTAAATCAAAATGTTGTGCACCTTTTACTTTATCTAAAACATGTAAGTAATAAGGCATAACGCGAGCTTCAAATAAACGATAACTTAAATCAATTAATGTTTGCGCAGAATCATTAACACCTTTAAGCAAAACTGCCTGATTAAGTACAGTAATGTGCTCGGCAGATAACTGCAACAATTTTGAACAGGTAAAGTCATCGAGTTCAGAAGCGTGGTTTGAGTGTACCACCAGAATAATACGCAGCCTACTGTTTTTTAATAAAGAAATAAGCTCTTCGTCGATACGGTTTGGAATAACAATTGGAACTCGTGAATGAATTCTCAGAATCTTAATTTGTTTGAGAGATGATAAACGTTCTAGCCAAAGTGCTATTTTACGATTAGAAAGCGTAAGGGGGTCTCCACCACTCAAAATGATTTCATTAATGTGCGGATTCGCTTCAATATAGTTTTTTATATTTGGCCAATCATCATTTTTCGGTAAATTTTCTTGATAGGGAAAATGACGACGGAAACAATAACGGCAATGTACGGCACATGCACCCGTCAAAGTCAGTAAAAAACGTGATTGATATTTATGTAATACACCCGGTAATTGATTTGCTGCTTCTTCGCCTAAAGGGTCAGTTACAAATTCAGGATGTTCCTCAAGTTCTAAATGATGAGGTAAAACCTGTAGCAAAAGCGGGTCAAAAGGGTTTTTAGCGTTCATTTTTCCGACGAACGCACGAGGAACCCGTAATTTAAACTGTTCAGAAGCCAGAATCGCACCTGATAATAGCTGATCGGTGGATAACTCGAGTAGGTTTAGCAACTCCAAAGGATCTGTAATAAGGTCACTCAGTTGCGATTGCCAGTTTTGCTCTTGGTATAAATAGTTTATCATTTGACACGATTAAGATAATGCAACAACGCATTATATCGCATAGTTGACTTGTTAAGTTTGGAGTGTGCCAGTCATGGCCAATTATTCTACAAATGATTTCAAGCCGGGCCTTAAGGTCATGCTTGACAGTAACCCATGTTCAATCATGGAAAATGAATACGTAAAACCAGGTAAAGGTCAAGCGTTCAACCGCGTAAAATTACGTAACCTTAGAACTGGTAAAGTTTTAGAAAAAACTTTTAAGTCTGGCGATACTGTAGAAGCGGCTGACATCGTAGAAGTAGAAATGGACTACTTATACAATGATGGCGAACTTTGGAACTTCATGGATCCTGTAACTTTTGAGCAAATCGCTGCAGACAAAACTGCAATGGGCGATGCAGCTAAATGGTTAAAAGACGATTCAAATGAAAAATGTACTATTATGTTGTTCAACGGCGTGCCTTTAACTGTAAGTGCACCGAACTTCGTAGTATTAAAAATTGTTGAAACTGATCCAGGTGTACGCGGTGATACATCTGGCGGTGGCGGTAAACCAGCTAAGCTTGAAACAGGTGCGGTTGTTCGTGTTCCGTTATTTGTTCAGCAAGAAGATAGCGTTCGTGTAGATACTCGTACTGGCGATTATTTAGAGCGTGCATAATAGTTAAAAAATAAACTATTATCGAAGGGATGATGTAAATCATCCCTTTTTTTATGCGAAAGTATAAGAGGAAAAAAATTAAAGGAGGAGTACAGTCACAAGGATTTGATAGAACAGTACATAACAATATAAAAATGCTGTAGTTATTTATTGAGAGGTTAAGAATGGACACAATGCAAGCGAAATCTACGCTTCCCTCCAAGCTGGTCTGGAGCCTAGTGGCAATTATAGGTGCAATTTCTTTTGGGATGCTGGCACTCAGTCGTGGTGAACATGTCAATGCGGTTTGGCTTGTACTTGCTGCAGCATGTGTATATAGCATCGCATATCGATTTTATAGTCTATTTATTGCAACTAAAGTATTTGAATTAAACCCAAGACGTTTAACCCCAGCACATCGTTTAGCCGATGGTCTGGATTATGTTCCCACCAATAAATACGTACTTTTTGGTCATCACTTTGCGGCAATTGCCGGAGCGGGACCATTAGTCGGGCCAATTTTGGCTGCACAAATGGGTTTTTTACCAGGGACAATCTGGCTACTGGTCGGTGTGGTTGTCGCGGGTGCAGTACAAGACTTCTTAGTTTTATTTATTTCAACGCGTCGAGACGGTCGTTCGCTTGGTGAAATGGCAAAACAGGAACTGGGTTCTTTTGCTGGTATCGTTGTAATGCTTGGCGCGCTAGGGGTAATGATTATTATCCTTGCGGTATTGGCCTTAGTTGTGGTTAAAGCACTTGCCCATAGTCCATGGGGTGTTTTTACTATTGCAGCAACTATTCCCATTGCATTATTTATGGGCGTTTACATGCGATTTATTCGCCCAGGACGTATTGCTGAAGTTTCTATTATTGGCTTCGTCTTAATGATGCTTGCCATTGTTTACGGTGGACATGTTGCAGCAGATCCTTACTGGGGTGAATTTTTCACCTTAACAGGAACACAGCTTACATGGTGCTTAATCATTTATGGATTTATCGCATCAGTTTTACCTGTCTGGTTATTGTTAGCACCACGTGATTATCTATCAACATTCCTTAAAATTGGTGTCATTCTCGGTTTAGCAGTCGGTATTATCATTGCATTACCTGAACTGAAAATGCCAGCAGTGACTCATTTTATTGACGGTACTGGCCCTGTTTTCTCAGGTAGCTTATTCCCATTCCTATTTATTACCATTGCTTGTGGTGCTATTTCTGGTTTCCATGCACTTGTATCAAGTGGTACAACACCAAAGCTCATTGATAACGAAGCAGATATTCGCGTGATTGGTTATGGCGGTATGCTCATGGAGTCTTTCGTCGGTATTATGGCGATGATCTGTGCAACTGTCTTAGACCCAGGCGTGTACTTTGCAATTAATGCACCTGCGGCTGTACTGGGTACAACTGTAGAAACTGCGGCAGAAGCGGTTCGTAATTTAGGATTTGTTGTTACCCCTGAAATGTTAACGCTGTTGGCACAGGAAGTCGGAGAAACTTCGATTCTTTCACGTACAGGTGGTGCGCCTACCTTTGCAATTGGTATGGCACATATCATTTCGGAAATTTTCAATAGCCGTTCAATGATGGCATTTTGGTATCACTTTGCGATTTTATTTGAAGCGTTATTCATTTTAACTGCTGTAGATGCCGGAACTCGTGCTTGTCGTTTTATGGTGCAAGACACAGTGGGTATTGTAATTCCTGCGGTTAAATCTTCTGGTTCATTCGTGGGTAACTTAGTGGGTACAGCAGTTGCAGTAGGTGGATGGGGATTCTTCGTCTATCAAGGTGTGATTGATCCACTGGGTGGTGTTAACTCCTTATGGCCTCTGTTTGGTGTTGGTAACCAGATGCTGGCTTCAATGGCACTCATTTTGGGTACAGTTATTCTGTTTAAAATGAAAAAAGAAAAATATGTATGGGTGACGATCATCCCAACAATTTTCTTATTCGTGACCTGTATGACTGCGGGTTGGCAAAAGATTTTCCACGAAAATCCAAAGATTGGTTTCTTAGCGCAAGCAAATAGATTTTCAGATGCAATCGCTCGTGGTGAAATTCTTAAACCAGCCAAAACTATTGCTGAGATGCAAAACATTGTGATGTCGAATCAGATTAATGCTGCGCTTTGTGGCTTCTTTATGATTGTATCGATTGTCATGATTATTGCTTCAATTGGTATTGTGCGTCGTGCTTTAGCAAGCCCAACACCGACTGTAAATGAATCCCCAGCTGTATATGCCGATTCGGAAGTGGTAACTCCACGAGGAGAGTAATGATGAATTTTAAATTTGCAAAAAATGGAACTGTCATTATTGCGAAAATCATCAAAATGACGGTGCTCTCACAAAAAGAGCTATTGCTCTCTCCAAAGAACTGGTCACGCATTGCAACACTGTGGCAGCGTTTGCAGCAAAGCTTTCGCTTGATGGTTGGAGTGCCAGATTATCAAACTTATCTGGAACACATGAAGCTTCATCATTCTGATTTAACACCAATGGATGCTAAAACTTTCTATCGCTATTGTGTCGATGCGCGTTATCCATCGGCTGGCGGTACTTTAAAGAAATGTCCTTGTTAAGTTGAGAGTTAAATTCAGCTAAACAAAACGGTATGTGGTTAAACCATGTACCGTTTTTCTTTTTTGGGAAATGAAAAAAGTTTGCTTAAAGTCTGCTCATTTGTATTTTTTTCAATTGAAAATCACTTGTTTTGCTTTTGAAAAATGAATATGATGCTTTCCATTCTAGGTGTATAGCTCAGTTGGTTAGAGCGCTACGTTGACATCGTAGAGGTCTCCAGTTCGAGTCTGGATATACCTACCAAGATATTAAAATCATATAAACTCGAATAGCTTTATATGACTTGAAAAAGCCCTAAATTATAATGATTTAGGGCTTTTTTATTGCTTTATATAAACTAACATAAACTCATATAGCAGATCGATCCTTGTATCATCGTGTGTATCATGATTCAATTACTGAACTCATGATACAAGCTTGTTTGCCATAATTTGTATGAAAAGAACCGCAATTAAGAAAAGACCCTTATCTGATACGACTTTGGCCAGTCTTGAGCCAGAAGATAAAGACTATAGAGAACTGGATAGTAATGGTCTGTATTTCCTTGTACAAAAGAAAGGAAATAAATCATGGCAATTAAGATATAAAAAACCTGATGGTAAGTGGTCATGGATGGGGCTAGGAGCTTATCCAGCTATTAGTGGTTCATTAGCTAGAAAGAAGGCTAATGAAATCTTAACTAAGCTCTCTAATGGTGAGATGATACAAACTAAAGCAGATATAAGAAAACAAGCAATTGAGCAAGAAGAACTGCTATTCAAACATCTCATGTATGACTGGCTAAATACTAAAGAGCCAAATTGGGGATTTGATACTTTTGATAAGGCGAAGAAATCTATTGAAAGGCACATTATTCCTGCTTTTGGAAATAGAGACTTTACTAGTATTTCACCTAAAGAATGGTTTGATTTCTTCCAAAGTCTACAGCGTGATTTAGGTATTTATACTCAAACTGAAAAGCTGACGTCTTATTGTCGTAATGCATATGATTGGGCAAAGTTCCAAGAGAAAATAAAATTTAATCCGTTAGAAGGTATAACAAAACATCTTGATAAAAATCAGGGCGGGAATATGAAGTTTGTCGATATTGATGAATTTCCTGCTTTGATTAGAGCTATCAGAAGTTATCCTAAACGGGATAAAGCAATTGGTTTGGAATTATTTGCTTTATTGTTTCCACGTCCTGTCGAATTAAGATATGCGACTTGGGATCAATTTGATCTTGATAAAGCTGTGTGGATTAAGCCAGCTGTAATCATGAAAAAAGATATTTCTCATGCTGTACCTTTGCCTCCTCAGGCTATAGTTCTTTTAAAAGAATTATTAACTTATAAAACTGAGTCTAATTTTCTGTTCCCTGGCAGAGGAAGCTTAAGCGAGCCGGTATCTGATAATACGTTTAATACTGCATTAAATCGATTGGGATATAAAGATAGACAAAATCCTCATGGCTTTAGACACATTGCTAGTACTCAGCTAAACAATAGATTTAGTGATAAAGAGCAGGTAGTAGAAGCCACACTGGCACATTTAAAGAAAGGTGTTAAAGGTGTCTATGACAAAGGAGCCCACTTTGAAGAGCGTATAGGGATGATGCAGTGGTGGGCAGATGAGATTGATAGGATCATTAAATAAAATATGAATAATGTTAAAAGCTATTTAGAAGATCAACTGTCTGCATTGAAGTTTGATCTTGATCTCACAGTACAAGAATTTTACGAGTCAAAAGGAGTAGAAGTTTTTCACTTTCCGTCCGAAATAATAGATGTAATAAAGGAAAATATCATTGAAGATGGGGTAAAAGATGAAGTAGAAATTAATAGTATTGGACACAAGTTTCTATATCGAGTTTTTGAAAAGAAACATGATGAATCTACTGAATATTTTTACTATAGAATGATGATTTCACTTTCTTTTTGTGAATTTTATCTTGAAAGAAGTAATTTAACAAAGGTTATAAGGCACCTTAATTCTTTTCATTTTTTTAATGGTGTAAATACATCAAAAAATGAAATTAAAATACAAAAGTTACAGCGTATTGACGATGGTCGAAAAAAGGGACAAATAGATAGTATTAAATCTCAAAAAATAATTGAAGAATTGCTGATTACACGGGTTTGGGATAGTCGAAGCCAATTTTATATTTATGCGCAAGAAGAGGTAAGAAAACATGAAATTTCTCGCTCATTGAAATCTATTGAAAAGGACTTTAGTTTAGTTAAAGGTCAGATTGAAAATTATAACCAATACTTTAAACACAAGGGCAAAAAATAAATAATCCCCCAAAGCTGCTTTGGAGATATTAATCTATATTTCTATGTGAATAATTAAGTACATCCCTGTTAATTTTGAAAGGATGTATCTAGATGTCGAATAAAATTAATCAAACCAGAAAAATCATTTCAGGTTCAGTAAAGCCACATCATAAAACGCTGTTAGACGCGCTAAATTTAATTTTGAATATCATTCGTCTTTTGCTTGAACTCATCAATATTTAATTTCTATAGATCTAAAACTAGTGCGCGACACGATTAGACGTATTACTTGGCTTTATATGTTCTTATTTAGTTTTTTATCACTTATATTTGTTTCGCTAAGCCTAGGTTAGCTCCCGAAAGTCAGATACCCAATCTGATTGGCTTAGCTATTTCTAAATGGGAATTTTGTGCTGTGGGAGGCATGATGTATAACGAACATAATAATTGTTCTGGCTATTCAGAATATGCTGAATGGTTAAGGTTATCTGATATTCTAAATGAATGGTGTAAAGCAGATAGAACATGCCGAGAAGTCAAGCAACTTGCTATTCTTGGGGCTTGTGAGAATGGTGAAATAGCGTATACAAGAAGTGATGGTAAAACCTTTGATGACCCAGTTATAGATCTTCAAGGGCGTGGGATACTTTTAATCAATAAAAGCTCATTTAATGAGTGGAAAAATAGAATAGAGCAAATAGAGACAGCATCTATTACAACTCAACCTCATACCAACTTACTGGACTTTCTAAATAGTATCGATTCTGAATATATCAGTATTGGGGATGCTATTGATGCTATTCATAAGCATATTGGGTTAGAGCAAGATATTAATAAAGCTATACAAGTTTTGAATCTTGCAATTGGTAAAGCACCAAACAAACCTAATATATACAAAAGATATGATTTTAGTGGATGGGAAAAGGTAACCATTACTCAACAATATGGATCAGTTGATATTCATTGGTTTGCACAAGATCAATATATTACAGAAGTTAAGAAGACTAATACTATTCGGGGCGCAATTGATTTAGAGATAAGTACAAGAAGACAAAAGGAGTTAGATGATGAATTACCATTCTGAGACATTAGCTTTTAAAAAGTCTGAGCTTTTAGCTGTCTTGCAAGCTATTGATAAAAACTTTAGTTTCGATCCTATTAAGCCAAGTGAGCCGCCATTACAAAGAGTAATATCAGCAGATAAACCGGATTTATTTGACTATAATAAAATAATTTTTAAAAAACCGTTACTTACTCAGTATGAAGCAGCATGTATCATATCGGGAATTGGTTTGTACTTAGTCCTAGCATTCAATGATGAGTTTGAAGCAAAAATTGAATATCCAAATTGGGGAGGGGCCTTAGATTATATAAAAACATGTATAAAAGAGGGGCTGTTAGAAACTGAAGGCTCGGTTATAGAGCATATTAAGCGTGATGATTTAAAATCATTTTTAGCTTCAGAAAATATTATTATTGAAGGGTTTAATAATAATTTTAAGCCAGATAATTTTATAGAGAAAGAGCAACTAATACTTCAGCAAGTAGAGCTAAGTGATGAAAAAATTAATGTAGAGATAGCAAATTTAAGTGGACTTGTGGCTAAACAAAAACTAGAGATTGAACAATTAAAAAAAGATATAGCGAACGAAAGGGCGATTTCTCTTTCATCATGGACTGATAAAAATGAAGCGGAAAAAGAGGTTGCTAAATTACAGGAACACATTAAACAACTAGAAAGCGAGCAAACCTTAGAAAAATCAGATGAAAGCGAACTTTTATCTTTAATTTTTGATGAATCAGCTACAGACAGATACGCGCCAGATTTAGTACTTTCCATAAAGTTATGGAAAGCGATCTATATAGATAATCCGAAAAATGATAGCCATAGTAATAAAGCTAATAATTGGATTTGTATGAATACAGATTATGAATTAACTAGGCCATCTGCTACAAAATTAAGAGAAATAACCAACCCTTTAGTCAACTGGTCAACGCATAGAGATAGAAGTTATAAAAAATAATTTTACTTTAAGTTGTTGATTTATATATACCCTACCTACTTAAGGTAGGGTATTTTTTTACGTTACCTATCTTACCTGAGGTAATACCTAATTTGATTTTATTGCTCCATCAAACACAACTGTATGGAGTCAAATAAATGCAACCAATCCGAGTTACATATAACCAAGCATGCAAATTATTGAGTATTAAGCGCAATGCTTTGCGTGAGCTCACCATAAATGATCCAACTTTCCCTAAAGCTTATAAAGCTGGTACAACTCGCCAGGCACCAGTCTATTTTGATTATGCACAACTAATTGAGTGGCATAACAACCAAATCAAAAGCCAAACCAATGCAGAATTGGAGGCTTAACTCATGAATCAATTAGTTAATCCATCAATTCTTAAGATGACTAGTTTAGAAATTTCTGAGTTGGTTCAATCTGAGCATAGAAATGTAAAAGTCTCAATTGAGAGACTTATGCAAAAAGGTGTTATTCGAAATACTCCAATGACGAATTTCGAAAGAATCAATAATTTAGGGTTTATTTCAAAAGTTGGTGTATATGTTTTTGAAGGTGAGCAAGGCAAACGAGACAGCATTATTGTTGTTGCTCAGCTTTGCCCTGAGTTCACGGCGATTTTAGTCGATCGCTGGCAAGAACTTGAATATAAAGTTAAGGATGAAGTGGTGGTAGATATCTCTAATCCTCATGCTTTACGCCGTGCTCTTTTGGACTATACAGAGCAAGTAATTCAACTTGAAACTCAGAACCAGTCTTTAGAACGAACAATCGATACCATTACTCAAACTCCTGCAGGTGTAAAGTTTCAGCAAGCCTGCAAAATATTAAATATTAAAAGAGAAGTATTGGCCAACTGGCTACGTAAACATGGTTGGGATCGCAAGCTTAACGGAGTACGTGCTTCAACTTACTACAGTCAGGAGCGCGGTTATTGCGAAACCAAGTATGAAGAAGTTGCTCGGGTCCGTCCTAATGGAGATCCTTACACCTTTACCAAAATAGAGTTCTTCATCCTTCCTAAGGGTATGAACGTTCTGGCTAAACATTTTGGTAAGGGGGCTTAAAATGAAGAGTTTTGTTTTAGCTTCATATGCTCCACTTACTGAAGACGATGATAAAGCAGATTTGGTTGTGAATGACCAAGCCATGAAGTTTATTGAAACCCTCGCCATAAATGGCGAGCTTCAAGATGTTAAAGATACCCGAGAATTATTATTGAAAAAGCCTTCTGTACAGGACGTTTTAGTCCTGCACGCTGGCAGCCTTCAGGTATTACTCACCAGCATTATGGGGGAACCACCTTATGGAAAAGCATAAGAATCTGTTACCCATATTTTTAACAATACTTCTTGCAAGCTGTCATGTGCCTAGTTATGCTAAGGACGTTCATCAAAAAGCAGATGAGCTAACCTTGGCCGGTTACAAGTTTTCACTAGGCGCACAGTCCGCTCATAGGACTTTTTTTGTGCGTGAAATCTCTATGCACCTGCATGTTATGGCGGGGCTGGAGAGGGACACCTTCGGGTGTGCAGGTGACCTAGTGAGCCTGTCGGCCAACCCTTTTCAGCTTCGCCACCCTCATTTGGCCGTGAATGGTGAAGCTTCTAATGAATCGCTAGGAGCGCATTAATCATGCCTAATAACAACTCATCTTTAAAAAATTCTCATATAGAAATTGCTATAAAAACTTATGACGCCAGTGATGTGTCTGAAGGTTATGCGCTGGCATATGAACAGGTTGCTGACCTCGCCGTAATGCTTGATTCGATTCGTAGTAAATATGAAAAAACAGCAGAGTACTTACAACAAGTCTATAGCGTGCCAGAAAGTGTATTTAAGGATTTAAAACGTCTTTTGAGTATTACGGATAGCATGATTGATGAAAATCTGGAGTTTTCCAAAGCACAAGAAGACCAGTTTCAAAAAGAATATGAGGAGTCACAAGCATGACTAAACGTGACACCTCAAACATGAAGCCAAGTGAAGTTTTGACTCATTGTCAGTTATATACACCTGATCAAACTGAATATCTGCAGCATAAAATTATCCAGCGTTTTGGTGGACCAAATCAGGCTATTTATATTGATCAAAATAGAGTTGAGATAGATAACGTTGAATACTCTAACCCCATAGTTTTACCGATCTATAACGGCGAATTGAGTATTGTCCAATGCGCCGTTATAGAAAGTGGAAAAACTATTTCTATCTTTCCTGATGGATTAGCAAGAGGGTTTACCTATTATGGTGAACTCCAGCCTGATAAGCCTGTAATTATTACTTATAGCCTCGAGTCTTTCTTTAAGGTCGCTTCTAGTGGGTTATCCGTAGTTTTAGTTGTACTAAATAACTTATGTGCTTCGCGCTTAGCAAAATCGCTTAAGGCTTTCGATTTTGAGCAGATCCAGTTTGTCATCAATCAATTGGCGCAAGCTGGATTTAAAAAGCTTTACCTGCCTGTACGACCTGAATATTTCAAAAATGATGCTTTCCAGAAGCTCGAGCAGAATACTTGTGTTCGCTTAATTAATCAGTACCAGAAAATTGATGAGAGTGAATTTCTAATCGAACTCACTAAAGATGAAGATCCAGAAGAAGTTTCTGCATTTTTAAAAGAAGCCATTGCTAGACTTCCTCATACTGAACCTTTACCAAAAGGCCATATGGCCAAGCCATTCAAATGGGGTGATGGACGCTTTCATCTTTTAGAATCTGGATTGTACTTTTTAGAAACGAATAACAAAGGAGATGACTATAAGCGTTATATCTCTAGTCCTATTAAAGTTGTTGCTCTGACCCGAGATAATTCTAGTACCTCATGGGGGCGGTTGCTTGAATGGTACGATCCAGATGGTATTAAGCATCTACAAGCTGTTTCTATGGAGTTCTTCCAGTCTGACGGCGTAGAACTACGTAAAGCACTTTCTTATCAAGGAATGACCATAGCACCGGATGCTAAAGCAAGAAGTCTATTACAAAGCTATCTGATGAGTTATCCAGTCGAGCAAAGGGCGTTATGTGTCGATCGTGTGGGCTGGCATGATGAGGTGTATGTATTACCTCATTGTGAAGTTGGCCAAAGTAAAGAGAACGATTTAATTGTCTATCAGGCTATTCACGGTTTAGATAATCGCTATCAACGCAACGGCACATTAATTCAATGGAGAGAAGAGGTATCTAAGCCCGCACAGAACCATAACAAGTTAGTGTGTGCCATTAGCACGGCGTTTGCTGGCCAGCTTTTAGGCCCACTTGAACAACAGAATGGAGCTGGTGTTCACTTTGTTGGGAAATCATCTAAAGGTAAATCAACAGCATTATTTTTAGGTTGTAGTGTATGGGGTAAACCGAGCCGTTTTTATCGTACATGGAGAGCAACTGGTAATGCTTTGGAACATACGGCCTATATGCACAATGATAGCTTTTTAGCTTTAGATGAGATTGGGGAAATTGCTAATCCTAAAGAGTTAGGCAACATTGTGTATATGCTGGCCAATGGTTTAGGTAAGGCACGTTTAAATAAGCAAATTACGGCTAAGCCTGCTTTTAACTGGAAGCTTATCTTTCTTTCAAGTGGGGAAGAAGGGCTAAAGGATATTATGGCCAAGCATGGTCAAAAGGCCAAACTAGGACAAGAGATTCGCTTAATCGATATTGATGTAGATCAGTCAGAGTATGGTGTGTTTGACAGTATTGATTTTGCTTCCGATGGTGCAATGCAATCTAGAATGTTAGTAGAGCATTCGAACATGTATTACGGCGAAGCAGGTATAGCGTGGCTTGAATATCTCTGTAGCGATAAAAATGAAATTATTAAACAAGCACGACAGTTATGGGAACAATATCGAGAACCATTGATTGCTGGTCATTCAGAAGGACATATTATTCGTGTAGCGAATACATTCGCCTTGATTGCTACAGCTGGTGAACTGGCAACACAAGCTGGAATAACGGGTTGGAAAAGCGGCACTGCATTTAATGCTATACGGGCTGTGTTTGAACAATGGTTAGGTAGTTTTGATCGAGTTGGGAATTATGAAGATTTGGAAATTCTGGCTCAAATTAAAGCTTTTTTTGAAGCACATGGTAATAGTCGTTTTGAATGTATGACACCAGATGCGGAACATCTAGATAAAGTTATTAATCGAGTAGGTTACTGGAAGATTGAGAACGGCGAAAAGAAATATCTGGTCTATCCGGAACAGTTCAAAAAAGAGCTTTGCAAAGGGCTGAATCCTAAACGTGTCGGTAAGTTACTTATACAACGTGGATGGCTGGATCATCTTAATAATGGCAAGTCTACAAAGCTCACTCGAGGTATTGATGGTATGCCTAAAGCAATTCCTATGTATGTATTTAATGAAAAGGTACTCACAGATGATCTGGATGAACTCTAGGAATGGCGAAAAAACTGAGGTTACAAAGGTTACTGAGGTTACAGCCTTATAGGGCAAGGCTTTTAGGGCGTAACCTTTTAAAAAAGTGAAAAGGTTACAGATTGCTGAGGTTACACAGATTTATCTAATTTACTAATACGTGAGCAATAAAATGGCAATGAATAAGAAAGAATTTTTAATAATGCTTGAACAGCAAGAAGGGTACGCCGTGAATGATTGGAAGTCTCTTAAGAAAGAGATTCCACCATATGGCCAATCTATTATTACCATAGGTAAAGATGAAGAAGGATATTTCTATCACACCAATAAGGAGTTCCTGAAAGGGGATGAGGAAATCCTTATTGGTATGGGAGTGACTGATTGGCAAATAAAAAATATAAAAACTCAGAATTAAATAATAAATGAGTTAATTATCAAGTGGAATTGAAAGCATGCTCAAAAAATAATGAAAAGGAACAGGAAGTCTATAGTGCCTGCATGCTGTGAGAATTAAAGGAGAAAACTCATACTTTATAGCTGACAAGTCATTTATTTTCTGATTTTCTTTACATTCACTTTTGATTTGTTTGAATGCGGTATCTAATTCTTCAAAGGAAATACCAGTTAAAGCAGTACCATGAATATCAGTATTTTTATAGAAATGTTCTTCTGAGTATTCGTCTGGATTCCATATCTGCATTGTACATTCAGAAATATACTCTTTTACTATACTTTTTAAGATGTTTAATGATTCTGTGTTTTGAAAGTAATAAGAAAAAAAAGCTAATAATGGATAAAGAATTGAACCTTTCGTTACAGACTTTCTATACGTTTCAGAGCTACTACTTGGATGTTGAATAAGGCTAAGATATTCATTAAGAGTAGAAGGATATCTTCTATTTGATCTAAATGATTCATAGATAATATGAGTCATATCTGTTAACCAGCTATTTATATCTTTATCATTCTGTTCATTTTCTAAAAGGAATAAAATAGCAAGGGAAATTTCTATAGCTTGCTCATCTTTGTATGGTTGAAATAAAATAGGATTATTTAAAATTAATTGCTTGATCGATTTTGATAATTCTTCATATTGCTCTAAAGCTTTTTCTTGAAAAACCTCTTCCTGTTTGTAAGAGTATAAACGACTATAAAACCAATTTGACCATAAACCAAATAATGCTGTTTTACCTAAAATATCAAATAGTTTTAAATTTACGTCTACCTCAGAGTTAGGATGTACCGCAGCAGATAATGCATGTAATTTATCGCAATGCTTCAATATTTTATCAAGATAGTTTTGATTAATAGAGAAATAAAGCATTAATATTGAATTAAAAATATTTTTAATTTTTTTTGAATTTTGGTTTTTTGATGTCGCATGTAATTTAAATATAGTCCAACTTAATAGAATTAACCTTTCAGATGATAAGAAAGCTGATTCAAGATTGTTTTCGCCTTTGCACCATGAATTAAGGATACCTAAAGCTAGATAACATTGTCTAAGAGAAGTGAGATGTTCTTTTACATCTTTCGATTCTAGTCCAGTAAATATAAAAGATAATAAACTTTTAAAATTTGCGAAAGAAACCTCCGGTTGATCGACTAATGCTAGAGATTTTCTAAGTAAAGATTTTACCTCTTCATTTAAAAATAATTGTTCATTAAAAAGATATTTTTCTAAATAACCTGCAATACGATCACCGCCCCATCTAGTGAAGCTAATTGTATCTGTTGAGTTTAATTTTTCATATTGCGCAATGTTTAGTTCCAATTCTTGTTTTAGATCGCCACCAAATGTGAGGCATATCTCGATTGGAAAATTTTTAAACTCAACTGGGATATGGGTTGGAATATACACATCTCTAATTTCATTTAATGACGGGCGTAAATCTTGAGAATTACCGCTATCCCAATCTTGTCTTCCGAGATGACCAGATTTGATAGAAAATAAGTATATTTTTTGGGGACCATCTTCTATTGAACCAAATGCGGAAATATCAACTCCATATTGTCGATTTCCTATACTTGGTGCAGATAAAACTTGTAATCCCATCTGTGAAAGTAAGTCTGGTAAAAGTGCATCTAGTTCATTTCTTTCTTTTAAAGAGGCTAAGTATTCTTTAATAATTAATTTCATTTTAATGCCTCACCTCTGCAATGTATTAAAAAGTTATAAAGAGTAAGAGGATCCAATATTTCCATTGAAGGAAATTCTATACTATGACTAAATTTTTGCATTTGGACTGTTTGACGAAAACTTCCTTGTGGCGTATGTACAAGGAAAGCTGAACTATTACCATATAATAGTGTACTTGTTGAAAAACTTGCTATTAGAGAGTTCTCATTTGGTTCTTCAAATCTTTTTTGCATTAAGTCTTGTTGATATTTTCTATAAGTATAGCTCTCTAATTGAGATGGCCTCAATTCCTTAATTTTATAAGCTTCATTAAGGTTTTTATGATATTCATCTAAATGTTTTAAACATTCATCAATATGTTTTTTAATTTTTTTATCTACTTTTTTTCTTTGTTCTATTATGTAATCATGAACTTTTCCTGAATAACTTATAAGAAGGGGGTTGAAAATTAAATTAAAAATCTTTTTTATTATTTCTTGATCTGTACAAGTTTCTAATGTAGAAAAAATTAAACTAATTGCTGTTATGGGATTTGTAAAATACCAGCCACATGCTTTTCTCGCTAAATAGTAAAGATCATTATCATGATTTTCTTCTAATTGATTTAAGTCAAAATAAATAATTATTTCTTTTTCTAAAATAAGATTTCCTGCTGATCTACATAAAAAACCATCTTTACTTAAAAACCATCTGGTAATTAAAAATGATAAATCTTCTTTATTTTCTTCACTTAACAAGTAGTAAGATAAGAAAAAATTAAAATTTTTAATGGAAATTTTATACTCGGATTGTATGAAAATTCTTTCTAGAAATTTTATTACCATTTCAAAATGTTGGGAAGAAATATTGTATAAAATGTGATCTATTTTTCGTAATGTATTGATTGAATCTAATTCGACATTTTCTAATTTATCTAATAAAAATTGAATCATTTCAATATCAAATTCTTTTCCATTGCTTTGCAACTCTACGGCTAATGAATGTAAAACAATTTGATTTGAAGGATCTAGATTGACTACATCATTAAGTTTTTTAAAAATTTGGGGCTTTAGATCTTTTTCCCTAATGTAAAATTTAAGTAATGTATATGTGAGACCACAAAGAATATTTTCATTAGAGTTACTAATACTTTTTTCAATAATTAATTTTGAGACTTCACCATTGATAGGAATGTTTTTAATATTTCCTAAGGCTAATAATGTATTTGCCACTATGTGATTTTTTTCAGATTTTAATAAATTCATGATTCTATCTAAGCAAATTTCTTCACTGTTTCTAGAAAGTGCATATAGAGTAGGAGTGATTAGATTGATAGAAATATCTATATTAATTTTTAGAATATAATCTAAAGCTAAAATCGCCTGTTCCAAATCTTGTCCAATTGTTTTTTCATATATACCTATAAGATGAGAGTATTCAATATTATTTTTTAATACTAATTTTTCAATGGTTGAGACTAGATCGGCAATAGAGTAATTTTTAATGTACTTGGAAGATTTATTAATAAAATCAAATAATATATATGTATCTATTTTATTTTCATAAGACTCAAAATTTGCTAATTCTTTGAAGATATTTACTTTCTCACTATTGTGGATTTCAGCAAAAAAGTATGCTAGATCATCATTATCAATATATTTTAAATATATGTTATATATGGATATTAGTGGTGATTCACTTTTAAAATTCTGTTCCCATAGTTTAGAAAAATCATTTTTTGTCATATCAAACCTCGAGATTTAAATCGTAAAATACTAAAACTATCTGCATTGAGTTGTTCTTATTAAATTTTGGATGTCAACATATCTTTTATAATAATACCTCATCTCAATATATCCACCAACCTTATGAATTCTTTGAAAATTAACATTCTTTGTTGTTTTGTTTTTGAACTATAAATTTATTAAAAATTATAGAATCTCGCCAGACAATTGTCATCTAAAACACAATTTACATAGCTCTCAAATCTTTATAGCGTAACCCTTACTTCAAGTTTTCTCAAAAAAGAGTTTCGTCTAGCTACGTCTAGCAAAAATTAGTCTTACGGATCTATATCTTTGAATAGTATTGAAATAGGTTCTAACTTATATAGAGTAAGCTTTACGTCTATTTTGACAAATACTGTTTCGTAAGGCTACGTAAGAGTAAATATCTTTAAATTCCTCATTAAAGGCTGACTAAATTTTTCCATTCATTTTTTGATTTTGTATGACTACGTATAACAAAAAGAGACAACTTTAACTCGAAATCACTTCTCATTTCCTTGCTGACCAACTTATAGAATGATTAATCAATTGCTTTCAAAAGCCCACGAATAATATATCTCATCTCTTTTTGATAATTGAAATTTCATCAAGGGACATCAAGGAAACTTCTACTTTTTACTTATACGAAGTGTTTGCAATTTACCTTGACAGACCACTCTCAAAAAGCTGACTAGATTTGCTTTTAAATCCCTTATATACCAATGGTTACCGGTTATTTGTGTGAGTTTTTAAAAAATTGAATTTCGTCAAGGTACGTCAAGGAAACTTCTATTTTTTGCGTATATGAGAGGATTGCAATTTAGGTTGACAGCATGTCTCCTGAAAACATATTAAATTTTCTTTAAATTATTTATATATTAATGCCTTATATGGTTTTAATTGATTTTGAGAAACTGAGTTTCGTCAACCTATGTCAACCTAAATTTAAATTACATGTCAAAGTTTTATATTCAATTATTTATCTAGTAATAGTAAGAACATTTAGCTGTACAGCAATATTTTTGAAAATAGCTTCTATGCTAGGCAGTGCAATGGTTTCAGCCTTTTTATAATTTTCATTTCGTACAGCTACGTACAATAAAAAACATGATTTTTATTCAATTCTATCTAAGTACATCTAAGTAATTACTTGGACGGCTCAGCTCTGAATTTTGATTTAAAATCATCTATAAGCTATGTATATCAATGGATACGGTGGATTTCTAGGAACTATGTTTATCCAAATCTGTCCAAGTAGGTCCAAGTAAATTTTGCTTTACGGCGATTTATATAAAATACGCTGTAAGCTATGTACCATAAGGATTTTAGTATTTTTCAATTATTCATCTCGTAAAGCTACGTAAAGCAAAAACTAATTTTGTTGGACAGAGCTTATATTTTGATTTATCTGAAAGCTAGATATAGAAAGGCTTAGAGTGAGTTTTGAAACCTTGAGTTTGTCAAACTATGTCAAACAAAAGTTTAGAGTTGAAGGGGAATAATTTTGTTTTACAATCCTAGAGAGGGGAAGTGGTTCTAAACCATGATATATAGACATTAAAATGTTCTCTTTATTGTTGCGTTCATAGAACAAAAAATTAATTTTTATGTGAAATCATTACTTTACTGGTTAATAAGATTACGCTCTGTGGAGAGAATAATCTTATAAAAAAACAATCTCAATATAAGGGTTTTAATTAAGAATCCTGCAACAATCCTATGGTTTTTGCTGCTTCTAAAGCTATCCAAAACCGTGTAATACCTAAGCTTGTTGTGGGCTTTATACCGGTTAATTCTTCAATAACTTTCAATCTATAGACTAGTGTCTGCCTATGAATATCTAATTTTGAAGCGGTGACCTTCCAATTGCCATCATATTTTAAAAATACAGCTAGAGTTTTGAGCAATGGTAGGGAGTTAGTTTGTTCATATTCTAAAATACGGCCAAAATAATGACCAACAACAGTTCTTGCTTCTGCAACAGTCTTAGGACCTAAGGCTAGTTCTAGATCTAGATGGTTGTAGTGAATTAAGTCGGTTTGGCTTTCTTTGATTCTTCCTAAAGCTAAACATGACTGAAAAATACTTTCTTTGAAACCAAGCATTGCTGTAATTGGACTACTTATACCTATTTTTGTTCCTTTTCCAAAATAATTAATAAGCGCATTTAATAAATTACTATCGTCAGGAAGTACCGCAAATATTCTATTTTCATCAAGAGAAAATAATGGATAAATTTTATAAAATTCAGGTATGTGGTGAATATCTATGTATTGACGAGATCCTTTGTTTGAGGGATCAATGGCTATAGTGACTAATTTACCTAGTAAGCCACGTCTTTCTAACATAATTTTTGCAGCGCCAAATTCAATTTCCCCATTTAACAAGTCATCGAATAAAGCCTCACCTTCTTCTCGAATTCCATCACGGTCTATCATTTCACGTTCTAGCTCAATACTAAGTAAGCCAGCTAATATGCGGGGTAAAAATGTCTCATCAAAAAAACGTGACTCTTTATTAATAATATTTAGAGTAGTTTGGGTTCTACCCGGTATTTTCACACTATAGGGAACATTATCTTTTTGTACCGGAGTACTAAAATTAAAAATAGGAGTGAGTGTTTCATTATCTAAGATTTGTAAATTTAAAGATAACTTTTGCCCGATAATCTGTAATCGTTCATCTAATTGTGAACTTTCCCATAACGCATCAGTATAGACTTGAAATAGCTTATTTCCTGCGTCAAAACGGTCTCTTTGAGCTTGCAAAACGCTCTCAATTACCAAACGGGCTAATCTTAAAAACTCTAAATCAAAACTAGCCCCTAATATTGGAAATCCTAAATCAGTTGCTTCATCTAGCATCTCTTGAGTAATAGAAGGTGCAAAATCTCTAGGGGCAATAACAAGGGCACTAGCTTGAGCTTCAGCAAGCTGACGTAACCATTCTATCTGTTCAATCGGTTCTGTTGGTAAACCGCCACCAGTAGTCATTACGAGGGTACCAGGTGATATCCAATGCCAAGGATCTGGTAAATCTACAGCATGGGCCCATTTAACTATATGTTTGCCACCTGATCTACCAGATTTAAAAGTTAGGCCTAAATTGTTGTTTTTCACCAATTCATCAACGGTAATCATAAGCATCCTGCTTTTTTCATCATACATTTGTATAAAAGATAGCAGTTTTTATGCTTATCTTACCAATAGAATCGTGTTTAACATGGGCTTAACATCCTCAATCAATACTAAAAATGTTTGAGGAATAATAAATGAATGAAGCACTTAGGGATGAGCTCATCAAATTACCAAATATTCCATATTGGTATGAAAAAACTGATGAAAGACCATCGTTAAATACTGAGATTGATGCTGATGTAGTCATTATCGGAGCTGGTTACACAGGATTGTGGACTGCGTACTACTTACTTAAAACATCACCTTCTCTTAGAGTTGTGATTCTAGAGCGTGAATATGCTGGATTTGGAGCATCAGGTCGTAATGGCGGTTGGGCTTCTGCCATATTTCCAATTTCATTATCTAAAGTAGCAAAAAATTCATCTCATCAAAGTGCACTGTTTTTACAGCAAGTAATGAATGAGACAGTAGATGAAATTGGTCAAGTTCTTCAATTGGAAGATATTGATGCAAATTATTCTAAAGATGGCTTTTTATCAATAGCTCGAACACAGGCACAACTACAGCGTGCAAAATCTTCAGTTAACGCTTCGAAAGATTTTGGTTTATCTGACCAATGGTATTTCCTTGATGCTAAAGCAACTAAATCAAAGATCAATGTTTCTAATGCATTAGGGGCAATTTATACACCACATTGCGCTGTAATTCATCCAGGTAAGCTTGTTAGAGGTTTGGCTAAAACTGTAGAAAAATTAGGAGCCAAAATTTATGAGAAAAGTGCCGTAACACATATAAATTCTGGGCAAGTTACGACTCTAACAGGCAAAGTTAAAGCACCTATTATTGTAAAAGCTACAGAAAGTTATTCATGCCAATTAGATGGATATAAACGATCAATTATTCCTTTGTATTCATTAGTACTGGCCACAGAACCAATTCCTGCATCTGTAAGAAATGACCTGAAGTTAAACCATAGGTTAGCTTTTAATGATATGAGGCATTTACGTGTATATGCACAAATGGCTGCTGATGGACGATTGATTTTTGGTGGACGTGGTGCTCCTTATCATTATGGTTCAACAATTTCACCTGAATTTGATCTTGTTGATAACGTTCATGAAAGCATCCGTAGCACTATTAATGATTTTTTCCCAACGTTAAGCGGTTTAAAAATAACTCATCGATGGGGTGGAGCCCTTGGAGTTGCCCGTGATTGGTCTCCATCTGTAGGTTTTGATCCGAATACAGGCATTGCTTGGGGTGGTCATTATGTAGGTGATGGTGTCGCGATGAGTAACCTTTCGGGACGAATTCTCAAAAATTTAATTCTAAATATTCAAGAACCAATTAATAAGCTACCAATCGTAAATCATGCTTCTCCTTTATGGGAACCTGAGCCTTTACGATGGATGGGAATTAATTTTGGTTTATCTGCAACGGCGTTTGCCGATAAAGAAGAAAACATGACTAACCGTCCTTCTACAGTTGCATCTGCACTAGAAGCATTGACTGGCGCTCATTAATTTTAAAGGAGTAACTATATGACAACTATGACTATTGTTAAGCGCGATGAAATTGAAAACGGTAATTTACCTGCTGCAGGTTTACGTGCTGGCGCTGATAGTGGAAACCCTCAATTAGGAGTTCAAACTCTTGCACCTAATGCTCAAGGGAATTTAGGGATTTGGGAATGTCAACCAGGAGGATGGCCTGTTATCGACAGAAAGGATACCGAGTTTTGCTACATCATTTCTGGTAAAGCAACTCTAACTGATGACAAGACAGGTGAAGCCATTTCTGTAAGTGAAGGCGATTTAATAATTCTGCCTGTTGGCTGGACAGGTCGTTGGGATGTAACTGAAACAGTTCGAAAGATATTCACAATTTATTAATTCAATCATTTCCTTAAGGAAAAGTAAGGAATATATCTAAAGTTAAGGAGAATCAAATGAGCCAGATCGTTGGACATTTTATCAATGGTAAAGTAGTTGTAGATGAAAGCAATACTCAATCGGTATTCAATCCATCAACAGGTGAGATTAGTAAGCAAGTAAGTTTAGGTGGAGCTAAAACAATTGATGAAGCAGTCGCCTCAGCTAAAGCAGCGTTTCCATCATGGAGTAAAACTCCTCCACTAAAACGTGCTCGCATCATGTTTAAATTTAAAGAGTTATTAGAGCAAAATACTACTGAAATTTGTCGTTTAATTGGCGAAGAACATGGGAAAATTATTCATGATGCAGCAGGGGAATTACAGCGTGGTATTGAGAATGTCGAATATGCATGTGGTGCACCTGAGTTATTGAAAGGCGAGCATAGTCGTAATGTTGGTCCTAATATTGATTCTTGGAGTGAGTTTCATCCACTAGGTGTAGTTGCTGGAATTACACCATTCAACTTTCCTGTAATGGTTCCATTATGGATGTTCCCAATGGCAATTGTATGTGGAAATACTTTTGTCCTAAAACCATCTGAACGTGATCCTAGCGCCACTTTATATATTGCTCAGTTGTTAAAAAAAGCTGGTTTACCTGATGGTGTACTTAACGTAGTAAATGGTGGCAAAGAAGCTGTAGATGCTATTTTGGTTAATAAAGATATCCAAGCAGTCAGTTTTGTGGGATCTACTCCAATCGCTGAATATATCTACAGAACTGCTACGGCCAATGGTAAGCGTTGCCAAGCTCTTGGCGGTGCGAAGAACCACGCAATTGTTCTACCTGATGCAGATTTAGACAATGTAGTTAATTCCTTATTAGGAGCTGCTTTTGGTTCTTCTGGAGAGCGATGTATGGCTCTATCAGTTGCAGTTGCTGTTGGTGATGAAATTGCTGACAGAATGATTGCAGCTTTAAAAGATGCAATGGCGAATTTAAAAGTAGGTATTCATTCAGATAAACAAAATGATTTTGGACCTGTAATCACTGCAGAACATAAAACCAAAGTTATTGGATATATCAAAAGTGCAGAACAGCAAGGAGCTACTATTTGTGTAGATGGCTCAAATCTCGTCCATGGAGATTATGAAAATGGTTTTTATGTCGGGGCTACATTGATCGATGGGGTTACCAAAGACATGAGTAGTTATCAGGCAGAGATTTTCGGTCCTGTACTTCAGGTTATGCGTGTTAAGACCATGCAGGAAGCAATGGAACTAATCAATGAACATGAGTATGGGAATGGTACCTGTATTTATACTAGAGATGGAGAAGCTGCTCGTTATTTTGCAGATAACATTCAAGTTGGTATGGTTGGTATTAATATTCCACTGCCTGTGCCAGTAGCTTATCAAAGTTTCGGTGGCTGGAAGCGTTCATTATTTGGTGATTTATTTATGTATGGTCCAGACGGTGTACGCTTCTTCACTCGCCGTAAGACTATCACTCAGCGTTGGCCAACTGCACAAATCCGAGAGGGTGCTCAATTTTCAATGCCTACCTTATAGTTTGAATAATTAAAAAAGATAGTTAAATGACTTAAATCTTTTGAGGTTTAAGTCATTTTTATTAAATTAAATAAAGATTGACCGCTTTTCCATTATTAAGACAGTTCTAAACTAGAGCTTTCCAGTTCGTTCCCGTAAACCGTAGTGGGTAAATTGTCTTAACTCTTATATGTCATTGCTTATTATGCAAACGCCTATAACCACACTATTTCTCTAACCTATGTCAGGTTTTCAAATAAATAAGTATTGAAAAACTCCTTCCTGAATGAACCATGGAATTATTCAATAAAAGCATTTTTTTTAGCTTGCATGATTATATGTAATATTTCTTTTTATCTTCGCACAACTAAAGCAATTTGGATGAGTTCAACTCAAGATTATTATCAATACGAAGCTACCTTGGTAAGGCCGCATTGCTGTTTAAGTAGCTCAAGTCCTTAACTAGACGTTCAACCAGCAAAAATGTGTCTATTTCGAGGTTTAGTATTCGTGAATACTTTCATCGCCAATATTCAGATTACTGAAGCATTTACCAGCATATAGGCTGTCACTCATAGAATCTAAAGTCTATTGATAGTTTACTAATGCAGCCATTTATTGCAGGTGTTTAATAAGCTTTGATAATTCCCGCTTCTAGAGGTTAGGCAAATTTAAGCCCATTAGACAGTACTTCCGATAACCCAGATTATGATTACAGTCATAACTTTGACAATATATACAACTAAAGCTCTTCCAGAATTCAGATTTAGGGGATTGTTTAAGCACATATGAATGGCTCAGTTTAGGGGAAGTAGATAATGGGACCCTACAGCTTTTCTATCTGACTATTGTTTTAATTATTGATTTGGATATAAAAATCTCGGTATTGATATACCGAGATTTGTTAAATCAAAAATAGAAGATGATTATGGCTATTTACTGTGTCTTAATGGGTTAACTTGTGGAGCATGTGGTGTCTTATTAGATCTAAAAATTTTCATAGCGCCGTATGCAATTACGATAACAAAGATTGCAATTAATGATTGTAATAAGCTAAGTCGTGTAGCCGGATTGATCCCCATACTAATTAAAACAGTGATGATGGATAGAGTTACAAATAACGGTAACCAAGGATGCAACCACATCTTAAATGTTAGAGTTCCTTCCTGTACCCATTTTTTACGTAACTTTAACTGTGATAAGCAAATCATTAAATAGATAAATAAGAATAGAGCACCAGAGGAATCAAGTAAAAACTGGAATGCAGTGTCTGGCCATAATGCCGCAATTACAACACATCCATATCCAACTAAAGTAGAGGTGAGTACCCCCCAAACTGGTACACCACGCTTATTTTTTCTAGCCAACCAACTTGGAGCTTCATTATTTGAACTTAATACATGTAATAAACGAGATGCAGTATATAAACCTGCATTAAGTACAGATAAAACAGCAACAAGAATTACTACTGTTAGCATTGTACCTGCACCAGGAATGCCAATTTTTTCAAGTGTTGCCACGAAAGGTGATTTGCCTGGAATTATATTAGTCCAAGGTTGTGCAACAACAATGAACAGTGTAGATAAAACGAAAAATACTAGAATACGTGCCATTACAGTGTTTACAGCACGGCGGATGTTTTGTGAAGGATTATCTGATTCTGCAGCAGCGATAGTAGCAACCTCTACTCCACTCATTGAGAAGATTACTGAAACCACACCAGAGAATAGAGCTAATGTGCCGTGGGGCAAGAAACCGCCATGCTGAGTTAAATTAGCAAAAGAAGCTGTTGAATTTGGCCATACTTTAAATACATATGCTCCGACAATAAGCAAGAATACAACAATAGCTGCTACTTTAATTCCAGCAAACCAATATTCTGCTTCGCCAAAAGAACTGACTGATAATAAGTTGAGAGAGGTCATCAGAATTAGTAAGCCAAGTGAGATAATCCAAACAGGAATATCTGGTAACCACTGATTAATAATTTGTCCACCAACAACTGCCTCAAAACCAACGACAACTACCCAGAAATACCAATAAAGCCATCCAGTTGAAAAGCCTGCGAGATTACCAAAGGCTAATCTAGAAAAATCTACAAATGAACCATTGGTAGGACGAGCTGCCGCCATTTCTCCTAACATTCTCATGATTAAACCTACCATGATTCCTGTAATGGCGTAGCAGATAAAGGCAGCCGGACCTGCTGCAGCTATTACTGAGCTAGAACCGACAAACAAGCCAGCTCCAATTACTCCACCAAGGGCTAACATGCTAATGTGGCGGGTTTTGAGTGTAGATTTCAGACGTGGATCATGTTCCGTATGAATAGGCATCTTTTACTTCCTCTATGATTATAGTTTTAACTCCATTTGAGGGAATATAAGCATTCCTATAAGAGATTGCCTATATGTAAAAAAGATGAATTTACCTGATCCTTTTATATAAATGTATGAAAGGTTTTCTAATAGCTATTTCATAGAGAATAATTTTATTTTACAAGACTAATTAGGTACTTGACTCAAAATGTTAAAGGTAAAGTTGTAACCTCAGAAATCTGTAACCTTTCCACTTTTCTAAAAGGTTACACCCTGAAAGGCTTGTTCCATAAGGCTGTAACCCAAGTAACCTTTGTAACTTCTAAAATTTAACTGTTTCTTAAATTAAAATGAGAAGAGTGGTGGTGATACAAATTCTTAGCAAAGACAGTAGGAGTATTTTTGTATCATGGCTTGTATCACCAATATAACTTGTTTTATTAAATAATTGATTATCAATAGCTTGTTAATTTGTTTGGTATTTGGATATCCTACCAAGATATTAAAGCCATATAAGCTCGAATAGCTTTACATGACTTAAAAAGCCCTAAACTATAATGGTTTAGGGCTTTTTTTATTGCTTTACATAAATTCATACAGCTGATTAATCCTTAAGCAAAAAATAATTAAAAATTTCTTTTGAAGACCAAGATAGGAGCAGCTCAAAACAATGATGTCTAAGCGTTTGGATATAATTTTTATTTGAATACATTGAAATAAAGCTTAATAAAATAGTTTAAACAAAAGATGTTTAGATAAGTTTGTGAATAATAATTACGTGAATAGTGTTTTGTTTTTTTCTGCTCTAAAATTTTAAAAATACCAATTGGTAAATGTAACATATCAATTTTAATCAATAAATTTACTTATTTTTTAATTGTGATATTATGCGCCCTCATTTTGGTAAGCCAAAATGGCTTATTAGAGTGATTTTTTAAATTTATAAAATTGGAAACTTCATGTTAAATATAACTAAATATATAATAGCTTTAGCTTCAGTATTCATAGTAACAACTAGCCATGCTGCTAGTGCTTTGGATGTATCACCAATTTGTAAAAAAGTTGGAAAAGATCTAGATAGCTATATAAACAGAGGGGCGCATTGTTTAGAGTCCGAACCATTTGAAATTCCATTGACTGATGCAAAAGGATTAAATGTAGGTACTGCGAAAGTGGTTGCATATGTTTATTCTGATAATCCAAAAAATGCATTAACTTGGACTTTTAAATATAAACTGCGCACACAAATTATAGGGCAACTTGGCGATTCTCTAAAAGTACGACCTGAGTTGTACTGTTATAACTGCACAGCAAAGACTGTCTATGGCAATCCAATTAATTTAGTAAATGGGTTATCTTTAGAATCTACAACAACTTTCACGCCGTCTAATACAGAGTTAGCTTCTTCAAACCCGTTATCATTATCTCCTAGTGTGTCTTTTCAAGTCGTTAAAGCAAACGCGTCATTTAATGATGCTGCAAGTTATGATCCAGGTATTTATAGTCCTGGTGTACGTTGTGATATAGGTAAAGCTAAGGCAAATACGAAAGGATGTGTATATTCAGATGTACCACCTGTCCTTACTACAATTAAAGTCACTAATCCCGATGTAGATGAATCTGCAAAGCACATTAAAGAAGCATTTGCAGCTGGACAACCTGGTAAGTTTATAGCTGGAGCACCTAACTCAGTTTTTCCTAGTTCAAGTGCAAGTCCTTTAACTCGTTTACGAGATGCTCAAACTCGTAAAGATAATCGAGCTGAATCTGTGAAAATGTGCAAAGTTAAATATGGTCCAACTGTTGGTTCAAAATGCTTCTTTACTGGCGATTCAGATGAAGTCGCGACTGACTGTGATTGTGATGAATTTCCATTTGCAGCTACCCACCAAGGTGGTACAGGGGCTTCGGTGAAAAAAATTGATGCTTCTGACAACCGTAGAGCAGGTAGTTTTTTAGGATCTTTCTTCAATGCTGAACGCGTTTTAGACGGTGATAAGTTCTTTATTAATGTTGATTAATAATTAAAATTAGCGAAGTACCTCCTATTTGAGGTACTTCCAGGAATTATATTTATGCAAAAAAAACTTCCAGTACCAGATAACTTACCAAATCATTTAACGGACATTTTTTATCACATCAATATAAATTTGCCAAAAGGCGATTTAAAAGAAACTGTAAAGCTAGATGACGCAATAAATCAAGTTAATGCAAGTGATGTGTATGCTTTACAGGACTATCCTCTACATAATTTATCAGGATATGCAGGATGGGCTATTAATTCAGAAATAACTCAAAGTGCAACTAAAGAAAGTCCATTACTCATTACTCATTGGTACTATTGGGGACAACAACTTTATCGGTCTATTAATCCGTATAAATTAGATTTAAAAGCTCCAAGTTTGTTAGAAATTCCTGCCTATACAAAATTACCAGAGTGTTTAGACGCAGTCATTGCTAAACAAGATGAAAGATTAGATATTTCTGATACCGATGCTAAAAAAATTACTGGCTCCATTCCAGCCATGCATGGTGTTATTCCGAAGGGCGGTATATTTAAACAAGGCGAAGTGATTTTAAAACAAGATGAGAAAATAACTCCTGAAAAATTAATTGCCTTAAGACGAGCAGGAGTCAAAGAATTATCTATATATAAGAATCCAAAAATTCTCATTGTAAGTATGCATTCTTTTGATGAAGATGAAATGAGCGAGGAAAGTCTCTATGTTAAAGATGTCTTGAAAACATGGGGATATGAACACGTAGAAATAAAATTACTTAAACCTGAACGTTTCGATGCAGCATTTAATAATCTTAAAAAAGATAATGACCCAGCTTTAGATGACTCATTAACGACAAGCAGGGACGATTATATAAAGTTCTTTGAAGAACAAACCTCGAATTTTGATGTCATTCTTTGCTGCACATATCAAAATAACCGTTCTTCTTTATTTCAGCTTGAAAAACTTCCAATCTTTGATCAAAGCAGCATGTCATCGGCCTTGAATACACGTTGTATACCAGCGAATGAAATTAAAATTCTAAAAGGCAAAGATAGGACTCCACCTAGTCGTGAGACAGTGCAGATATATGATGAAAGCGGTAATCATAAAGGTATGCGAGTAGTTGTTACAGAAGATAAAGCGACTATTATTAATTTACCGGGTGATATTCAAGATATTGCAATTCTGATGCATGCTTTTGTGAAATATATTTTGAATAAGCACATCTCAGACTTTTTTGATCATGCTTACTTTAAAGGTAAAGCTGACATAGAGATTGTTCCTGATACGACAAACAGAAAATTGTTATGGGGAAATTATAAGGCTCAAGAAAATGGTGAATATTTATTAGAAATTATTGAGCAACAGCAGCCATATCGAATTGAACCGTTTTTTAAAGCGAACTGTATTGTGATGGTTCCGTTTCAAGAGCAGGTCATTGCAAAAGGCACCGATTTATATTTTATGAAAATAGATTAAGTCTAATTTCTATTTATAACTTAATTGGGCGGTGTAACCTCAGAATTTTGTAACCTTTGTACTTTCTAAAAAGGTTACACCCTCAAAACTTTGCTCTAATAAGAAAAAGTCATACAACCTAGAATAGCTATACATGACTTAAAAAGCCCTAAACTATAATGGTTTAGGGCTTTTTTTATTGCTTTCTATAAACTCATATAGCAGATCGATTCTTATGTGGTCCTAGCAATCGCTCTTTTAAACAGAAGCAATAGACTCACGGACTAAATCTTCATAGGTACGTAGGGGATGTCCTATCATCATCTCTAAATTTTCTACTGTGCCAGCAGCAGCTTGCATCCCAAATGTTTGGATTCCAGCCATCATAAGACGCATATCATAAGCCATCCAGCTAGGGCTAAATGAAGATAATTGCCCTTCAAAGGCAGCGACATCATCCCCGCCATAAGTGATTTTTTGACCTAAAGCTTCACTCCAAATTTGTGCAACCGAATCTCCCGTAAGTGGCTGACGGCCTACTAATTCGAGTGTAATACGATCAAGTACAGAAGAGGATCGGTCGCGTCTTAGTAATTCAGCGACGGCCACATCTGCAATATCTCGTGCATCGATCATAGAAACGCCAGCAGAACCAATTGGCATTGGATAAACTGAATAATTTTGAACGGTCTGTTGAACCATTAAATCATTTTGCATGAAGTAAGCTGGACGAAGAATAGTGGCAGGGATGTCATGACTTTCAATCATACGTTCGACCGTATGCTTCCCTGTAAAATGAGGAACATTCGTAAACTTGTCAGCATGTATGACCGAAAGGTATACGATGCGTTCAATGCCAGCTTCACGTGCAAGGTTTAATGTAATTAGGGCTTGGGTCACCTCATCTGGTGTAACTGCATTTAGCAAAAATAGGGTACGTACAGATGACAGTGCTGTACGCATGGAAGAGACATCAGTAAGGTCTCCCACTACTTCAGTCACGCCCTCAGGAAGTTTTCGCTTACCCGTTTTGCGTACAAGTGCTTTAATTTCGGCACCTGCATTTGCCAGTCCTTGAATGATGAGTGAACCAATAGTGCCTGTAGCACCTGTAACAAGAATACTCATATTGATCTCCTAGAATTGATACGTAATTATTTAAATTGAAAAATCTGCAATGACCTTACCGGTTCCTGAAACGGTACGATTGCGTTCAATTGCATTGGGAATATCAGTAAAATTGACTACGTCACCAATCCTGAATTGAAGTGTGCCGTTTGATACCTCTAGAGCTAATTTTTCTAGCAGTTCGGGATTAGGTTGGTTCATGAACCAGAGCCCTCGACGGTTCGGAGGCATACGGACTAGAATGTCGGGAGATGCAGTGCTAATCACTGTTCCATCAGTTGCCAAGACTTGCCATGAGCGGTCTAGAACTTCTCCCCCGACATAATCAAGTACTAAGTCGATGTCCTGTACAATGTCTTCGAAACGTTGAGTGTGGTAATTAATAACTTCATCAGCACCAAGACTTTGCACAAAACCCAGATCAGCTTTACCTGCAGTAGCAAAAACCTTGGCACCTGCTTGTTTCGCATACTGAACTGCATAAGAGCCCAAACCACCAGCAGCGCCGTGAATAAGGATTTTTTGATCTGGGTAAAGAGGTCCTGCGTAATGTAGGCTGTTCCAAGCTGCGACTGCTGCTACTGGTAGAGCGGCAGCATGTACATCGTTTAAACCTTCAGGTGTAGGAGAAAGGCTGGATTCGCCAATGACTACAAATTCAGCAAATGCTCCCAGTCTTCCCATAGCACCCATAACACGGTCACCTACACGGAAGCGGGATGTATTGGGGCCAACAGCTTCGATGACTCCCGCCATTTCGGCCCCTAAGATGATTGGTAATGGAAGTGGGAAAGCTCTTTTTACATTCCCTTCACGGACCTTCCAATCAATCCCATTAATTCCAGCAGCCTGCACCCGAACCAGAACCTGACCAGATTCTGGTATTGGTTTCTCAATAGTGGCAATTTCAGTAATTTCCGAACCACCATAATCACGGATTAATACCGCACGTTGAACGTTGCTCATTGCAATTCCTAATATCAAGTTTCCATAACAAGACATTATTCCATTGCATTTAATAAACAAAGATTATAAAAAATAGACACCTTGTTTTAAAAATGGAACACCATGAACTTGAATGCGCTATCAGATTTCATACTTGTGGCAACACATGAAGGTTTGGGGAGGGCTAGTCGTGTGAGTGGTATTCCAAAAGCCACGTTATCTAGAAGAATTGCCGATCTCGAGGAACAACTAGGAGTCAGATTGATTGAACGTAGTGCTCGAGGATTGAAGCTTACAGAAGCAGGTCAGCAATTGATGTCCCGCACTGAAATATTGATGCTTGAGGTAGCAGAAGCCATGACTTCTGTTAGTGATGGAATTTCAACACCTCGTGGGCGTTTACGAATAGCAGCACCAGTTTTATTCTCTCAACTCACAATGGGACGCATTGGTGCCGAATTCTGTGCAGCTTATCCAGAGATTGAAATTGAAGTTGTTGCAGAAGATCGCTTGGTAGATATTATTGAAGAACAATTTGATGTAGCTATTAGAATAAACCCAAGTCCTGATAGTAATTTAGTGGGGCGATGTTTCGCAAAAGATAAACTCGTTGTTGTAGCAGCTCCAGAAATTACCAAACCTCAATCTGGTGCAATCAGACAAGTTCCCAGTATTGTAACGACAAGCTTCCAGCCCACACATTGGAAACTGGATGAAGGGGAGTTGATTTTGGAACCAATTCCGAAACTACGATTCTCGTCACTACTTATGGTCCGTGAAGCTGCAATTGCTGGTGGTGGCGCTGCACTCATTCCGCACTCCATAGCATGGAACCAGATTGCCCGTGGCGAATTAGTTCAGTGGGGGGCATTGTCAGGAGTAGAGAGATCATTATGGGTTTTACATACTTCTAGACGACTTGCAGCTCCTAAAGTACGGGCGTTTGTTGATTTTATATGTGCAAGATATCCAGATATGTTCTTAAGTCTTAATGGATAGAGCAGCTTTGTTACTCCCTGCTTATTACATAAATAAGCGGCCTGCTAGTTCAAGTTTATGTTGGATAACCTATTGCTAATGATTTAAGAAATGGTTGATGTGTAATAGAAGGTTATAGCTATTGATGTATTTCCCAAGCAAAGACAGTAAAAATATTTTTGTATCACTACTTGTTGTATTATCGATAATTTTTATCTTGTTAAATGTATATTTATTAATATTTTATTGTTTTTTGGCATTAGGTGCCTCCAAGATTTATAAACACTTAGAATCCAAAACATCACCTTTTTTATAAATAAAATAAATATATATATTAGAAAACTTGATTAATTTTATTTTTCGTATACAATGAACATAACTAGAAAAAGTCATGTTTGGTAAATCTTCTCTAAGTACCGCAGTATTAGTCATAATCCTTCGTTTTTTTCAGATTTTCAGCTCCATTCTTTATTATTTCGATGTTACTCATAACCAATAAAATGGTTTAAATTTTTAAAAAAACTAGGATGTATTATGTCTAATTCAAATATCATGAAAGGTACTGTTAAGTGGTTTAACGAAGCTAAAGGTTTCGGTTTTATCCAACCAGAATCAGGACCAGACGTTTTTGCTCATTTTAGCGAAATCGCTAACTCAGGTTTCAGAACTCTTGCTGAAGGTCAACGTGTTGAATTCAGTGTTGCACAAGGCCAAAAAGGCCCAAATGCTGTAAATATTGTTGCTCTATAAATAATTATAAGCAGTCATAAATGAAAAGCACTAATGAGTGCTTTTCACTTTAAATTAATTTTAAAATTATTTTAAGATTATAAGTAAATTTTAATTTAGGATATAAATTGTTAAAAATAAATGATTTAATTGCAAAATCTAAAAATGGTACAGAAATTTTAGTGTCTTTAATTCCTCTAAATAGAATACAAAATACACGTGAAGGTTTTAAAACTGTTGAAGTTGGTAAAAGAGTTCTTCTTTCCTCTGGAATTGAAGTTGATTTAAATTTAGATGGTCGCACCTTTTATGCGTCTATAAATCAACTATTTAAATTAGATTATAGAGTTAGTTAAAACTCAGTTTGCTATTGGATATTTAGGCGGATCCATTATTTCTGCCATAATTTTATTAGGATATCGTCATGCTTAAACAAAATATTAGTGTCAAAGACCAGTTTGGAATTAAATACGTCATTCAGGCAACAGTAGATAATTATTTCGCCAATACTCAATGTTTTTCTAATTTAAAATACATTACAGTTGAAGGTGAAGATATACGACCGGGTTTTGAAATGTTTTTTCAAAGTACTCTAAGTGGTAAAATTTTTAAAATTGATAAAATAAATTAATCTATCAACGCAATACATTTAACGTTGCAGGATAGAGTTCTTTTAAAAATAGAAAACCTCATAGCCTTAGGGCACATTGCAAATACTCAATTAAACAATAACTTTAATAATAAAGCGCAGGTGGCGGAAGCCGCACTAGCGCATTTCTAGTTTCCTAAACCCCTATATCTCAAAATTCCGCAACTTTATAAACCCCAATTTAACAATAACTTATTCATTATTTAACATTACTTTTTAATGATCTAATTTAAAACAAATGTCATTTTGTGTGCTTGACTGCAACAAATGTGAAGCTTATCCTTTGCCTGCTGGCCACATTGCCAGTCGGCTTTGACAGGCTGAATATTATCTCCCGCATCAGAGTTATTTCTTCTGAGGAATAGCCTTGTGTGGTGTACCACTCGTTCCCTCCCGTAGCGGTAGGACGGGAGAGGGACACTTTCGGGTGTGCTAGTTTGAGATAATACTAGTCTGTCAACCTTCTTCCGTTCTGCCACCATAATTCTATTAATGTCTGGCAGGACTCCCAATAAAAAGGAGTTGGCTTTGCACATTCTTAATTTCTTGGCAGCCTTTGCCAAAAGCTATAACGATACAACTTAAAAATTTAAAGCAGCTTGATGACCTTTAAGGTTCTCAGGCTTTAAGTCATTACGACTCAAAAAACTTGCATTAACAATAAAACTTGAGATGTGCCAAGCACAGTCTTTATGGCTTTGCTATGCCTTTTTTCTCCCAAAAAGGGCAGCGGCTTTTGTATCTCATTTATATACAAAAAAAATTTAATTTATAACGGTAAAAATATGCCACATTCAGATCTTCCATTTCGTGCTTTAAGCGTGCTTCATACCTCTCGATATCTTTTTAATAAATATGGCTTTCATAAAGTCGGGGTGGACCGCATTATTGAATCGTCAAAGACTCCAAAAGCAACTTTTTATAATTACTTCCACTCAAAAGAACGTCTTATTGAAATGAGCCTAACTTTTCAAAAAGATGGACTTAAACAAGAGGTGATTTCAATTATTTATGTTCAAAAAGACTTAACTCTACTTGAAAAGCTTCGTAAAATTTATTTCTTACATGCGAACTTAGATGGCCTTTATCATTTGCCCTTTAAAGCCATTTTTGAGATTTCAAAAACACATCCCAAGGCATATCAGGTGGTAATTGACTATCGAAGCTGGCTTATTAATGAAATCTATAATTTGCTTTTAACAACCAATGCAAATGCTTCAAAGCAAGATGCACACATGTTCTTGTTTGTGATTGATGGGGCGATGGTTCAACTTTTAGACCCAAATAAGGCAGGGGAAAGGGAACGGTTGTTGGATTATTTTTTAATGCAGTTTATTTAATGCAAATAAAAAGAAATACCTTATCATTTAACTGCATCAGCTTGAATGATGCAGTTAAATGATAAATTTTAAGAAATTTCTAAAATTTTTTGGGCGATATATAAATCTTGTATAGATAACCCTGAACTATCATAAATTGTGATTTGTTCCTGAGATTGCCTTCCTTGAGTGTTTGCTAAAAGCACATCACCGATATTCATTAAAATTGCAGACTCAGGTGCATGCTGGAATTCACCAATAACTTTAGACTGAGTATTAAGATCACAGAATAAACCACTCTGTGAAAATAATTCTGGTGGAAGTTCTTGTTTGCCTTGTTTATCGGAACCCATAGATGAAATATGAGTGCCGACTTTGACCCATTCTGCTTTAAAAAGAGGGGTTTGAGACGAAGTTGCTGTCACAATAATATCCGCTTGTTCACAGGCTTCTTTTGCACCAGCAATTTTAAGCTTAATCCCTAATTGTTTTAGGTCTTCTGCCATTGTTTCAGCTTTATTTTGGTCGCGTCCTACTATCAAAATCTGATCGAAGTCTCTAATTCTCGCTAATGCCTCACATTCATATTTGGCCTGATTTCCTGTACCAAATATGGCTAATACTTTTGAATTTTTTCTCGCCAATATATTGGTCGCAACAGCATTAGAAGCTGCTGTACGGAATGCATTCACTTTGCCTGCTTCGATGGCTGCCGCCATTTTTCCATTCGCTTGATTAAATAATAAAATGAGCGCGTTATGGCGAGGCAAACCATTTTTAGGATTGTCTTCCCAAAAAGAACCGACTTTAAGACCAGCTAATTGCTGGGTAGCAGATGATTTAATACTAAACGTATTTTTTGTATCAGACGCTTGACCATGAACCACAGGAAAACTTTGAGTGTCCGTTTGAGTTGCAGCAATTAAAGCTTGATAAATGGCATCGTAAGCCAGTTCATGATTGATGAGAGTAGAAGATTCAGACTCAGAAATAAATCTCATAGCCATCTCCAAAAGTGAATATTTAAATTAAGACGTGAACAGTTCGAGAGACTAGTAGCATGTATTGTCTATCCATGACGCTTTAAAAGAAATCATAGATAGACACCAACTTTTATTAAGCTGATAAAAACTCTACATATTTAGAAATATCGACATTCCCACCACTAATAATGATGCCTATACGTTTGCCTTTTAACTCATGTTTCAAATTACGGGCAGCCGCAAATCCGAGACATCCTGTCGGTTCAACCACCATCTTCATTCTTTCAGCAAAGAACTTCATAGAGGTAACGAGTTCTTCGTCTGTTACAGTCAAAATGTCATCTACGTTCTGTTGAATAATAAGAAATGTTAATTTGCCTAAATATTGAGTTTGAGCACCGTCGGCAATGGTTTGGGGCGTATCAATATGAACAATTTCTCCTTTTCTAAAGGACATTTGTCCATCATTTCCTAGGGCAGGTTCAACACCATATATTTTACAGTTCGGAGAGAGTTGACGCGCAGATAAGGAAGACCCCGCCAATAAACCACCCCCACCTAAACATACAAAGAGGTAATCCAAGTCACCAACTTCTTCAAATAGTTCTTTTGCAGCCGTTCCTTGACCTGCAATAACATGCGGATGATCATAAGATGGAATTAAGGTTAGACCATTTTTTTCGGCAATCTCTTTTCCAATTTGTTCCCGATCTTCTGTATAACGATCATATTCAACAATATTGCCTCCGTATTCTCGCGTCGCTGCCATTTTTGCAGCAGGAGCATCTTTAGGCATGATGATTGTTGCAGGAATACCAAGGATCTTTGCTGACAGCGCAATCGCTTGAGCATGATTTCCTGAAGAGAAAGCAACCACACCAGCTTTTTTTTGAGCATCATCGAACTGTGCAAGCGCATTCATTGCACCACGAAATTTGAAAGCGCCAACACGCTGAAAATTCTCACATTTAAAGAATACTTCTGCTTCAAATTCATTGTTAACAGTACGTGAAGTTAAAACAGGGGTTTTATTTGCAAAACCTTTTATGTGTTCAGCAGCGGCTGCGACATCTTCATAAGTTGGAAGGGTTAAATTTTTCATAATTAAACCTAATTCTATTCAATGTTTTCGGATGCAAGATTTCGTATTGCTCAAGCAACGCGCAATATATTGACCTTGTTTAGATAAAATATATATATTTAGATAAAATGTCTAATTTTATTTTCTAATTGGATAACAATGAGATATAAGATTTTGATTTACATTAAGTTTAAAATTAGATAAAAAGTCTAAATTACTATTACATACTTCACGCTAGGGTTTGAAATAGTAAGCAAGTCATTTGGAGGAAATACATTGGGAAATCGTGATAAACATTTACTCACTCAACTAGATACAATCGCGAAAGGGTTAAGTGAAACGCTATTTCCATTTTGCGAAGTTGTTGTCCATGACTTAACAAATCCTGAACATGCCATACTCTCAATACACAATAATTTATCTGGTCGAAAAATTGGAGATCCAGCAACAGAGTTAGGGCTGGCAAGAATTATGTCTCCAGAATTTCCAAATCTTATTTCAAACTATGCAAACCAGTTTGCAGATGGCCGCCCCGCAAAAAGTACTTCTATTGGTATTAAAGATGAAGAGGGCCAGTATGTGGCCGCTTTATGTATGAATATTGATTTAACCCTATTTAGGGGCATGCAAAGCGCTTTAGACCAGTTTACTAAAATTGAAACTGACAACATTATTGAAAATTTGGAACCGAATGGGTCTGAAGCAATTCGAAGATATATCGATCAATTTGCCTCAAAACATGCGACTACGCCGCGTATGTTAAAACTCAATGAGCGAAAACAATTAATACACGAGTTAAAGAATAATGGTTTATTAGACATTAAAAAGGCTGTAGAGACGGTTGCACAACATTTAGGTATATCAAGAGCGAGTGCCTATTTGTATGTGAAAGAAACTTAAAATAGTTTATTTTAATGTGTATTTAGCTTGATCAAGGAGGTCGTTATTTGAAGTTATTTATTATTGTATTTATTGCAATTTTTTCCAGTATTGGTCTGATTTGTTTAATTGCACTGCTTAGAAATTTAAAAAAATCTTCGTCATCTGGCGAGCATGATCATTCATCTTCTTCAACCCATCATTTTCACGATAATAGCCCTAGTCATCATAGTTCTAGTTATTCAAATGACTGTTCATCATCATCTTCAGATTCAGGAGGATGTGATGGGGGCGGTGGTGGTGGAGATTAAAAAAGCCCTTTTGTTCAAAGGGCTTTTGATTAACTTAAGGTAAATCGAACCAGATAAATTGACTATCTTCATTTGCCTGAATCGTCGCTTTATCCTCAAACACGAAAGCATCACCTGCTTTAACTTCTTGATCACCGATACGAATTACGCCTGAAATAACGTGGATATAATTCACTTTTTTAACCGGATCAACACTTAGCTCATGTCCTTTTTCCAATACGGCAGATTTTATCTCTGCATTTTGACGAATATGCATCGGTGCATTTGCATCAGGTCCTGCAATTAAATGCCATTTGTTTGGATCATTACGTGGGTCAAGACTAATTTGCTGGTAATTTGGCTCTGCATCTCTTACATCTGGAATAATCCAGATCTGTAATAAATGTACAGGCGTATCAGTGTTGTTAACTTCACTGTGGGCAACACCTGTACCAGCGCTCATTAACTGCCATTCGCCTGCTTTAATTTGGCCTTCATTTCCCATCGTGTCACGGTGCGAAATTGCACCATCTAACACACAGGTTAAGATTTCCATATTGTCATGCGAGTGCGTACCGAAACCATTATGCGCATCAATTCTGTCGTCATTAATGACTCGTAAAGCACTGACACCCATATATTTAGGGTTGTACCAGCTACCAAATGAGAAGCTATGATATGACTCTAACCAACCCGCTTTAACGTGTCCACGATCTTCACCACGATGTACGTAAGCATTCATGATCTAATCTCCCAAATTTTTATTTATCTATTGAGAAATATATTAATGCTATATCGGGAGTGAAAAAATAGAATAACTGCAACATGTCGTTTCATAATTGATATGATGTTGAGTTTTTTGTCTTTTTGTTGCATTTTTTTGCAATAAAAAACCTGCCATAAAGACAGGTTTTTTTATGAAAATATTTAATTATTCGAGGAACTTAACAGTTACGCCAGAGCGTACTTTACTTCCTAAATCGTTTGCATCCCAGTTAGTCAAACGGATACAACCGTGCGATGCTGTTTTAGAAATTAAAGATGGATTTGGTGTTCCATGAATACCAAAAGATTTTTTACTTAAACCAATCCAGATATTACCAACAGGGGCATTTGGGCCAGGTGGTAAAGAAAGAGGTTTTAAGTTTTTACCTTGTACGAAGTTCGAAGGTGAATAGCTGTACCATGGGTTACGAGCCACACCAACTACCTTGTAAGTACCGGCCGGAGAAGGCGTATCAGTACTGCCAATTGTTGCAGGAAATGAGGCAATCATTTGGTTCCGGCTATTGAAGAGATACAATTGTTTTGCGCCTTTATGGGCAATAATCAAATGAATATCTTCTGGTAAATCATTGCGCACGTTTGGAACAATGATTTTTTCACCCGCTTTTTTGAATGTCGCAGTTGGGTTTAATTTCTTTAAGAAACCTTCATCAATATGAAACTTCTCGCCCAACATTTCGGTCACACGAGTGTAGTACAAACCTTTCATTTTGGCTTGTAATGCGTAGTCAGAAGGAATCGACTCAGCATATGGGCCTTTTAAATCAGCATCAGAAATGGTGTATTCAATAAATGCTGGCTTGTTTTGTTTCGCAACCAATGCATCCCAAGTTTCTTTGGTAAGTTCACCAGTAGGCGATAAACCATTCATTTGCTGGAATGAAGAAATTGCTTTTAAGGTATTTTTACCGCTCATGCCGTCAATTGCACCTGGTGATGCATGTGCATTATTAAGCATCACATGGGCACGTGCATAAACTGGAAGTTGACCCTTACCAATATTTTCAGACCATTCTGCCGAATTTAAGCCATCTAATGTCCATGAAGCAGCTGACACTGGTGCAGCCTTAGACGCTGTTGTGCTTTTAGCTACTGCTGGTGTAGATGCAGCAATACCAGACTCAGCATTTGGGTCTTCTGTTTTCTGCAAGTTTTGTAATGTTGTTGACGCTCGATTTAAGTCATTTTGTTCTTGAGCAGTAATTTGTGTTGGAGCTTGAGCTTGTACAGTTGAAGCTGCATCTACTGCTAAAGGATCAATCGGATCTTCTACAGGAGCTGATACCTTTTTAGGGTTCAGGGGTTGCTCAGTTGTTGAAGCAGCAAAAGCAACATTAGCAATAATACAACTTAAACTCATAGCGAGTAATGAGCGAACAAACATGTAATTCAACCTTAAGAATTTTCATATAAGCAATAGGAGGATTGATGTGATCTTAAAGTGCATAAAATTACCAATAACTCATTTCTATGAGCCCAAGATTGGCAATTTAGTGATTAAAAGAATATCAATAAACCCAATGTAACATGTTGCAAGTATTGCAGAAAACCCCACAGCTTGCAGTAGAGTTTTGTGTAAATATGCATTTTTTAGTAGATTGACGAGTTTTTTGTGTGAAATTGAAATTATAAAAATGTCTCTGTTTTTGATATGATGCTGCCACATAAAGAAGATAGAGATTGGTAATGACGACTTTGAAAAATGATCGTTTCCTCCGTGCTTTGTTACGCGAACCTGTAGATACCACTCCGGTATGGATGATGCGTCAAGCAGGGCGTTATTTGCCTGAATATCGTGAAACACGTTCAAAAGCAGGTGACTTTCTATCCTTATGTAAAAATACAGATTTTGCCTGTGAAGTGACTTTACAACCTTTGCGTCGCTATGATTTAGATGCAGCAATTTTATTTTCAGATATTTTAACAATTCCAGATGCACTGGGTTTAGGTCTTTATTTTGAAACAGGTGAAGGACCAAAGTTCCATAAAACAGTGCGTACTGAACAAGATGTGGCGAATTTACCAAAGCTGAATGCAAAATCAGACCTTGATTATGTCATGAACGCTGTAAGCACCATTCGCTCTGCTTTGGGTGGTCAAGTTCCACTGATTGGTTTTTCGGGTAGCCCTTGGACTTTAGCAACTTATATGGTTGAAGGTGGTTCAAGTAAAGAATTCCGTTTTACCAAGCAAATGATGTATGCCCAACCAGAAGTTTTGCATGCTTTGCTTGATCATTTAGCAGACTCTGTAATTGACTATTTAAATGCTCAAATTGATGCAGGTGCTCAGGCGATCCAGATTTTTGATAGCTGGGGCGGGGCATTGGCACATCGTGAATATGTCGAATTTTCTTTAAACTACATGAATAAAATCATTGCTGGTTTGCAACGTGAAAAAGACGGTCGACGTATTCCTATCATTGTGTTCACTAAAGGTGGTGGCCAATGGTTGGAACCAATGATTAGCACAGGTGCAGATGCATTAGGTTTAGATTGGACTACGCGATTAGATACAGCTCGAACTACGGTGGCTGGACGCGTAGCTTTACAAGGAAATCTTGATCCGGCTGTTTTATATGGTTCGGCTGCTTCAATTGAAAAAGCAGTGAAAGCCATGTTGGATGATGCCTACGCAAATGGTGAAAAGACGGGTTACATCGCTAATTTAGGCCATGGGATTACCCAGTGGGTGGACCCTGCACAACCAAAAATCTTTGTAGATACAGTGCATGAGTATAGTGCTAAATATCTAGGATAGTTTTTGTGCAATATCTAACTTTACCGTTTCAATTTATCGGCAAGGCTGTTTCGGCAGCCTTGTTTGGTATTTTGCTTTTAATTGCTTTTGCTTTAACAGCACCGATGGGAAGCCATGAATATATGGGTTTTTATCGTTATGATTATTTACTCATCTATGCTGTGCTGATCCAGATCTGTTTACTCTATTTAAAACTGGAGTCATGGGCAGAGGCTAAAGTCATTGCTTTATTTCACGTCATGGCGATGGTCATGGAAATATTCCTAACGCATCCTGCAATTGCTTCATGGCAATATCCGCAGCCCGCCGTATTTAAAATTTTAACAGTGCCTCTATTTGCAGGCTTCATGTATTCGGCTGTAGGTAGTTTCTTTGCACGGTCAATACGACTGTTTCAGGTTTCTTTTGAAAAGCTTCCAAGTTTTGGAACTATGCTTTTACTGGCATTTTTCTCATATATAAATTTTATGAGTAAATTTTTTGTTCCTGATATTCGCTATATTTTATTTGCGATTAGTATTTTTATTTTCTGGAAAACGAAACTTTATTTTCAAATAAATGAACATAAATTTAAAATCCCGATGTTACCGATATTATTAACGCTCGCGTTTATCATCTGGGTTGCTGAAAATATAAGTACATTTTATAAAATTTGGCTCTATCCAAGTCAGGTCGATGCTTGGCATATGGTGGGATGGGGCAAGCTAGGATCGTGGTATTTATTATTAATTTTAAGTCTAGTACTTGTGCTTAAAATATTAGGCAATCGAGATAATCAAGGTAACTGGAATTTAAGGTAAATTTTTCTTTAGCACTTTTCATCATATTGTTTATTTTTTAATTGCTAAATCGTAGCCTTCTCGCTATCTTTAATATCGTGTAATAAAAATTACACATAACAATACAAGACATAAGAAACAATCAATAATGATTTTTGGAGATATACATCTATGTTAAAAAAAATAGCTTTAGCTGCATTGTTAGCAGCTGGTTCAAGTGTTGCAATGGCTGACAACGATGTGGGTTGTGGTGCGGGTACACAAGTATGGGCTGGCAAAAAAGGAGTAGCGCCTAAAATTCTTGCTGCAACAACAAACGGTATTTTTACTAACCAATTATTAGGGATCACTTTCGGTACTTTAGGCTGCCGTCAAGGCGGGACAGTAACAGCGCAAGTTGTAACATTCACAAATGAAAATGCAGAAGCTTTAGCACGTGATATGGCAGTAGGCCAAGGTGAAAGCCTGAACGTACTTGCTGAGTTAATGCAAATTAAACCTCAAGATAAAGACCGTTTCTTTAAAGTTTCAAAAGCAAACTTTGGTGAAATCTATTCAGCAAATAATCAAAATACCCTTCAAGTTTTAGCATCATTACAAACTGTAATGGCTAAAGACGACGTTTTAAAAGCTTACGTATAAGTTTGAAATTGAAAACCCTGTCGTATGGCAGGGTTTTTCTTATATTTAATGATAAAAATTGATGAGCTTAATGAAGTCAGTTGTTTTGGTTTTTGCCTCTTTGGCAGTTAATATTGCGTATTCAGCAGAAATAAATCCATCTATTCAAAAATATTGGTCCTTTGCAGAACAACAAAATCTAGATCAAGACATTACATGGCAAAGGCTCATGTATGCAAATAAAAACCATAAAAGTGACGTCACTTATTCTGGTTATTTCATGTCAGAAAATGGGAAAAATAATTTAAAAGAAGAACTGAAAGCTGACATCTCGGCATTATTTATGCCTGCTCAAGATAATCAGTCGATTCGCTGTAAATTTCCGGCTCGAAGCCAATGGCTCATGCAAAAAGTAGGTATTCAAGAAAATGAATTGCCTCAAATAAAATGTTCAGAATTTGAAAACTGGATTGGACAGATTAAGCCTTATAAAGCCACATTAATTTATGCGACAGATTTTATGGGCAACCCTAGCTCGATGTTTGGTCATACTTTACTGCGCTTAGATCCTAAAGATCAGCAGCAATTAAATTTAGTTTCCTATGCTGTAAATTATGCAGCAACTGTGGCGGGGAATGACAACTGGTCATATGCATGGAAAGGTTTAACAGGGCAATATCCGGGTGAATATTCACTTATGCCTTATTATCGTAAGGTAAAAGAGTACGGTGATTTCGAAAGTCGTGATTTATGGGAATATGAGCTGAAACTTTCCCCTGAAGAAACGCGGTTTTTAGTAAGCCATATTTGGGAAATGCAGCATGTGAGTTTTCCTTATTATTTTGTCAGTGATAACTGTGCCTATAGGTTATTAGGCTTGGTCGATTTAGTAAAACCTGAGTCTAACTTACAAGAAAAGTTTACTTATGCATCTATTCCGATGGAAACCATTAAATCGATGCAACAGCAAGGGTTAACTAAAGCGCCTGTATATCGGCCTGCTTTAGAAACCCAGCTATTAGCCCAAGCTCATCAGCATGGTGCTTCTTTAGCGAAGGTTGCACATCAAATTACGATGATGCCCGTTAAGCAGTCTTCTGAGGTTTTAAAATCCTTTAGTGAGCAAGATCAGGCCAAAATTCTAGAGATGGCCTATGATGATTTATATCTCCAATTTACGAGCCGTCAAATAGAAGAAAGCGTTGCACAGCCGCAGTTACGTCAGCTTTTGGCTTTAAGAAGTCAGATCGATTTGGACAAACAGCGTCATGAACCTAAACGACCAGAAAAAGAGCCAACTCAAGGCCATAATGCACGTAATCTTTCAGTGAAAGCCGGTGAAGTCCAAGGTGATAAGTTTATCGAAATTGGTCATCGGCAAGCCTATCACGACTTAATAGATCCTCAAGGGGGATACCGCGCAGGTACTCAATTACTATTTTTAAATGGTAATGCACAGTGGCGAGACGATCATTTAAAACTAGAAAATCTTGATTTATTAGAAGTAAATTCCTATAACCCGATTCAACCTTTTAAAACACCGCTGAGTTGGGGATTTAACTTAGGCTGGCGTCAAGAAGCAATTCATGATGGAAACTTTAGTGAAGAAAAACAGCATGGCGTAGCGAATTTTAATGCTCAGGTTGGTTACAGTCTTGCAGACTATGAGCGCAAACATATTTGCTATGGGCAACTACAAACCTATGTTCAAACAGGCTCAAATCTAGATAAAGGGTGGCGTGTGGGAATGGGCCCGACTTTAGGTTGTATGAACCAATGGTTTGATCGATTTAACTCTGTCGTACAGATTGAATTGCCATATTGGGAAGACCAAAATCAATGGAATTTGAGAGTAAATACTCAATGGCAATATGTGATTAATAGTAATAATGCCGTTCGATTAAATTGGGACTATGAACAACAAAATCATCAAGACTGGATGAAATCTAGTTTAGGCTACGTTTGGTTCTTTTAACTTTTATAATGAGTAAAGCAAAGAGAGAAATAACTTATTTCTCTCTTTTTTGTTGTGAAAAAGAATTATTTCTTAATCGCATTTAGTACAGCATAAGCTGCCTTAATACGTTCTTCATTTGGAATACGTTTATTGGTTAACATGACTAAACCAATATTTTCTTTGGGAATAAACACGACATAAGTTCCAAATCCGTTAGTTGAACCAGTTTTATGGAACATCTTAACCGAAGGTTCTTTGGAAATGGCAGTCACTTTATTAGGTTTCATCACAATTTGTTCAGAATTACTCTCTAATAAAGTTTGTAAAGGTGCTGGATAAGAAAACTTCTCCCAACCAAGCGCCTGATACATCGTACCTACTTGATAAAAACCTTTATGAGTCTCATCAATTGCGCGTCGAATATCTGCCGGATATTTTTGTGGATTTAGATTGGCATCAATAAAGCTAAGCATGTCTGGTAATGTAGATTTAACGCCGTAGGCAGGCGCATCTAGTGGGCCTGGGGTCACACGAATAGGCTGATTTTCTTGATTATAGCCAAATGCATAGTTTTGCATCTGAGTTTTAGGCACATTTACATAGCTATGTTTTAAGTGAATAGACGGAAAAATTGTCTTTTCTAAGACCTGACTAAAAGGTTGGTTCATCGATAGGCCTACAACTTTTCCAAATAGGCCAATACTTGGGTTTGAATATTGTCTATATTCACCAATTTGGTTTTTAGGTTTCCAGTCTTTGAAAAAAGTTAAAACTTGTTGGTCTGTTTGAACTTCATCTGGAAACTGTAAGGCAAGATTGCCACTCGTATAGGTCGCAAGTTGAAGTAGGTTAACTTGGTCAATCGGTGTATTTTTTAGCTCTTTCCAGTATTTTCCTGGAGTGTCGTCAAAAGAGATTTTTCCTTTCGTTTTGGCATATCCACCTGCCGTGGCAGTAAATAATTTACTGACTGAACCTAGCTCAAAAATGGTATTGCTATTTACGGATTTTTTATCTTGAACCGATTGTAGGCCATAATACATTTCGTACTTTTTATTGTTTTGGATGACACCAACCGCCATACCGGGAACATTGTATTTTTCTAATAATGGTTTAAAGTTCTGATCAACAACCTTCTTGATATCTTGTTCTTTTGATGTGTTACCTGCATAAATTGAGGTATTAAAAATAAAAAGAGAAGGTAGAATTAAGTAAGAAATTTTTTTGAATCGCATTATCAACTCATCAAACATTTTAAAGTGAAGGGACGTACTTTTATAACAAAAATCACATAATTTAATTGTTATGTTTTATAGAATAAACGCTGTATTTAGATATAAAAAAACCCAACTAAGTTGGGCTTTTAAATTTATCACTAAAAAGAATTTAGTAACTTTCTGGTACTGCACTCAAGAACTCACGTCGTGATTCTTTATCGGTTTTAAAGTCTCCGATAAATGAAACTGTACGAGTGGTTGACTCTTGTTTGCCTACACCACGCATCATCATGCACATATGTGCTGAATCGATGACGACAGCAACACCTCGAGCCCCAGTCACTTCAGCCACAGCTTCAGCGATTTGCTGAGTCAAGTTTTCCTGAATTTGCAAACGGCGTGCAAACATTTCAGTAATACGTGCAAATTTAGATAAGCCAAGAACCTTGCCTTCCGGTAGATAGGCAATATGAACACGGCCATAGAACGGGAGGAGATGATGTTCGCAAAGCGAATAGAATTCAATATTCTTCACCAATACCATTTCATGGTTATCTGATGGGAAAACAGCATTATTGGTGACTTCTTCTAAAGTTTTACTATAGCCAGAAGTTAAATATGAAAAAGCTTTAGCCGCACGCACAGGCGTATCTTTAAGGCCGGGACGATTAAGATCTTCACCGACGGCAGTCAGAATATTTGCGTACGATTGCTGCATTGACATAAGACGTATAAATTTACTCTATTAGACAAGCTCGGCATTGTATCAGAAACATAACCAGATGTTCATAACTCGACGCACTATATTTATTTTGGTTTTGCGCGCGTTTAATAAAAGATGAATAAATTTCATGTTTTTATCGTTAATAGTCAAGAGTTTGAACATGAAATATGCATTTAATGTTGGTAAGTTCTAAATGATCGCCTAGTGGCATCATATTTGCACAGATGCAGTGTTATAGAGCATAAGGATAAAACATGTCAGAACGTCCAATCACCTTTTTTTTCCGTGGTGGTCAGCAGCAAGTGGAAAATGTATTACCTACCATGACGGTTTTACAATTTCTGCGAGAATATACCCAAACTGGTAAGACTAGGCAGACCGGTACAAAAGAGGGCTGTGCTGAGGGCGATTGTGGTGCATGTACAGTCGTGATTGGTGAGTTGGTCAATGACAGCTTGCAATTGCGAAGTGTGAATGCCTGTATTCAGTTTTTACCGACTTTAGATGGTAAAGCCCTATTTACAGTAGAAGATCTGCATACGTTATTGCCTACTCAGGATGGAACGCTTCATCCGGTACAACAGGCAATGGTCGATTTGCATGGTTCACAATGCGGTTTTTGTACACCCGGTTTTATCATGTCGTTATGGTCAATGTATGAAAATGAACAACATTCTCCGAGCAAAGATCAAATCAGCGATTATCTTTCTGGAAATTTGTGTCGCTGTACAGGCTATCGACCTATTTTAGAGGCAGCACAAAAAGCTTATGACTATCCACGTGTTGTATTAGAACGCCAAAAGGTACTTGATGTATTAAAAGAGATCAAAGCATTGCCTGCATTGCATTTGAATGATCATGGTCAGCAATTTTTTGCACCAAAGACTTTACAGGATTTTGCCGCTTTACGTTTGCAATTGCCACAAGCGCGCATTGTCGCTGGTAGCACGGATGTCGGTTTATGGGTAACCAAGCAGGGCCGTAATTTAGGCGATATGCTTTATATCGGTCAGGTTGAAGAACTGAAAAATATTGTAGTTACCGAGCATGCTTTAACGATTGGGGCAAATGTAAGTTTGAGTGATGCACTCATCAAAATTTCAGATTTTTATCCTGACTTTCAAGAGTTACAACGCCGTTTTGCTTCCATGCCTATTAAAAACGCGGGAACCCTAGGTGGAAATATTGCTAATGGTTCACCTATTGGTGACTCAATGCCGGCATTAATTACGCTAGGTACACGATTGATTTTACGTGTAGGTGAACAGACCCGTGAAATCGCATTGGAAGACTTTTATCTAGATTATCAAAAAACAGCATTACAGCTTGGTGAGTTTGTTGAGGCGATTGTTATTCCACTTCGTGAAGGGCATACGCGTTTTAAATTTGCCAGCTATAAAATTGCCAAACGTTTTGAGCAAGATATTTCTGCGGTATGTGCGGCTATTTCATGCGAGTTAGATACTCATTATGTCGCTCACAATGTGAGAATTGCTTTTGGTGGCATGGCTGCTATTCCCAAACGTGCAAAATACGCAGAAGCCATATTGGAAGGTCAGCAACTTTCAGCGGAATTGATGGTTCAGGCACAGTACGTGTTGTCGCAAGACTATCAGCCTCTAGATGATGGACGGGCTAGCTCAGCATATCGTTTACAAGTCGCGAAAAACTGTTTACAGCGGTTTTATGTAGAAAAAATCCTGTCTCAAACGATCACTCGTGTGAATGACTTGATTGCTATGGTGGAGATCTAACATGAATCAAACCATTGACTTAAGTGTTTCTAAAAAATCGGCTAAAGCAGGAGACTCCATTCCACACGAAAGTGCACATTTACATGTGACTGGGCAGGCAACCTATATCGATGATTTACCCGAACTTGAAAATACCATGCACCTAGCGGTCGGATTTTCGAGTTGTGCCAAAGGTAAAATCAGTAAATTTGATTTAGCTGCAGTACGTCAGGCCAATGGTGTCCATGCAGTTTTTTCAGCAAAAGATATTGAGGTTGAAAATAACTGGGGACCAATTGTTAAAGATGACCCGATTTTTGCCGAGGAGCAGGTCGAATTTTATGGACAAGCCTTGTTTGTGGTTGTTGCCGAGAGTTATCAGCAAGCCCGTCAGGCAGTTCGGTTGGCAAAAATTGAGTATGTGCCAGAAACCCCGATTTTAACAATTCAAGATGCGATTGAAAAAGAATCGTGGGTGTTACCGCCTGTTGAATTTAGCCATGGTGAAGTTGAACAGGCATTTCAAAATGCAGCTCACCAACTTTCTGGTGCTATTGAGCTAGGTGGTCAAGAGCATTTCTATCTTGAAGGACAGATTTCCTATGCTATCCCACAAGAAAATCACGCTTTAAAAGTCTATTGCTCGACACAACATCCAACAGAAATGCAGCTACTGATTTGTCATGCATTAGGCATGAATATGCATCAGGTGAGTGTAGAAAGCCGCCGTATGGGTGGGGGTTTTGGTGGCAAAGAGTCGCAGTCGGCACAATGGGCATGCATTGCATCTTTGGCAGCACAAAAAACAGGCCGTCCATGTAAGTTACGCTTAGACCGTGATGATGACATGAGTGCTACAGGCAAACGTCACGGTTTTGCTTATGAATGGTCTGTAGCCTTTGATGACAGTGGTGTTCTGCAAGGCTTAAAGGTGCAACTGGCTTCAAACTGTGGTTTTTCGGCAGATCTTTCTGGGCCAGTGAATGAACGCGCTATTTGTCATATTGGCAATGCCTATTATTTAAATGCGGTTCAGTTGCGTAACTTACGCTGTAAAACCAATACTGTTTCCAATACTGCATATCGTGGCTTTGGTGGACCGCAAGGTATGTTTGTCATTGAAAATATTATTGATGACATTGCTCGTTATTTACGGTGTGATCCGGTTGAAATTCGGCAGCGTAATTTCTTTGCCGAGCAGCCCGGTGCTGGACGTGATCGTATGCATTATGGGGCAGAAGTCCGTGATAATGTTGCCCCTCGACTGGTGGCCGAATTGTTGCAAAGTAGTGATTATGCGAAACGTAGACAGACCATACATACCTTTAATCAGAATAATGACATCATTAAGCGTGGTATTGCGTTAACACCATTAATGTTCGGTATTTCGTTTAATGCCGTGCATTACAATCAGGCAGGTGCATTGGTCTATGTGTATATGGATGGTACTGTCTCTATTACGCATGGCGGTACAGAAATGGGACAGGGGCTATATACCAAAGTACGGCAGGTTGCTGCACATGAGTTGGGTTTACCAATCGATAGTGTTCGCTTAATTGCAACCGATACTTCTCGTGTGCCAAATACATCGGCAACCGCGGCATCGAGTGGAGCGGATCTGAACGGTAAAGCTGTGCAAAATGCCTGTATTAAAATTCGTGAGCGTCTGGCAAAACTTGCAGCAGAAATAAGTCAAAGTGATGCTGAGCAAATCCAGTTTGAAGATAGTATGGTTTCAACAGCGAATGGACATTTATGGACATTTCCTGACTTAGTTCAACGGGCATATATGGCACGTGTGCAACTATGGGACAGTGGTTTTTATAAAACACCAGAAATTCACTACGATCAGGTCAACCATTTAGGGCGTCCGTTTTTCTATTATGCCTATGGTGCATCAGTCAGTGAGGTCGCAATAGATACCTTAACTGGGGAAATGAAAGTATTACGTACTGACATTTTGCATGACGTCGGGCGATCGATTAACCCTGCAATTGATATGGGGCAAATTGAAGGTGGCTTTGTTCAAGGGATGGGGTGGCTCACCACAGAAGAGTTGTATTGGCAGCCACAAGGCCCACATGTAGGACGCTTGTTTACGCATGCACCTTCAACTTACAAAATCCCGACCAGTTTTGATATTCCTCATATTTTTAACGTCAAACTGTTTAATAACCAAAATCAGGCAGACACCATCTATCGCTCCAAAGCGGTAGGTGAACCTCCATTTATGTTGGCATTATCTGTTTTCTCTGCAATTCGTCAGGCGGTACAAGCGGCTATTCCAGAAAATGCACCGCTCGTACTTAATGCGCCAGCAACTGCCGAAGAAATTTTACGTGCAATTGCCATTGGACGGGGACAAGCTTTGGCTGACCGCCCACAAGCTAAAATGTAGAAGATTATGCAACATTTACAATGGTGGACTGATTTTGTGGCGTGGCAAGTCGATGCTGCGTCTATGGTATTGGTCACAGTGGTCCGCGCTGATGGTTCAACACCACGAGAAGTGGGTGCAACAATGTTATTGCGGCTTAATTTGCAACAACAATGGCAGCAGTCGGATACGATCGGTGGGGGGCATCTAGAGTTTCAGGCTATTGATATTGCGAAAGCAATGTTAAGAGAAACGGAAGTTTGTGTGAGACGTGTTGAGCGATTTAACCTCAGTGCTCGGTTGGGACAGTGTTGTGGCGGAGTGATGTGGCTATTGTTTGAAAAAATATCACCCGCTGTAATTACCTCAGATTTATCCCATTGTTTGCAAGCATGGCGAGCCGGACAGCGTATATGGCGTACAGTCTCACATCAACATGCATCTACTTGGCAGACTATGGATATAAGTAAGGAACAGCAACCATGTTTCGAGGTTCAGCCTGCCAGCAGTGACCAATGGCAATTTGACCAGCAGATTCAACCTTATGTCATGCAAGTGCTGATTTGTGGCGCGGGGCATGTGGGTGAAGCAATTGTCCGTTGTTTATTGCCTATTGGTGTTAGTGTGAAATGGATTGATCCGCGTGATGATATTTTCCCATCGGATTTACTACAACAGGTGCAATGTTTAACGACAGATACGCTTGAAGCCGAGATCGAGCATTTTGACCGTTCAGGCGCAATTTTAATTTTGACCCATGATCATCAACTAGATCTGCAACTGTGCTTTGCAGCTTTGAAACCTACTCCAAAACCATTTGCTTATGTTGGAATGATTGGTTCAAAAAGTAAAAGGGCTATTTTTGAGAAACGTATGTTGACGCGCGGTTATGCACCAGAAGCATTACAACGTTTGGTTTGCCCGATCGGGATAGAAGGGATTTCATCGAAACAACCTGCAACGATTGCCGTTGCCGTGGTTGCTCAATTATTGCAGGTGTTTGATGTGAAGAAATGATCTTTTGGGATCATTTCTTTTGTTCGAACTTTGGATTTTTTTCTGCACGTTTAAGCAGTACGAGAACGGCACCTGTGCCGCCTTGATTTTCAGGTGCACTTACAAAAGCTAAAACATCGCGGTGCTGACGTAGCCATCCGTTGACATAGGTTTTTAAAACAGCTTCAGGGCCTTTACCATGTACAATCTTGACAACATTTTGATTTTCATCTTTTGCCATCTGGATAACTTGTAAAACTGCGTCACGTGCTTGCTCAATCGTACATCCGTGTAAATCTACAGCTTCAAACCAGCGCATTCTTCCAGCTTTTAAGTCTTCGAAAACTTTATGCTGAAGTGTGGCAATGCGATAGCTTAGCGTTGCTTGACTTGCTACAGGGTTTAGAGCGGCTTGAGTGTCTGATAACTCGGCATGTTCAGTTTCACGACCACCTTCGGCAGCTGCACGTTTAGCGAGTGTTTGAGCATCAATTTTTTTTGTGCGAGGCGTTCTTACATCAGCAATATTACTATTGTTGATGGGCTTAACACCTGCTAGAGCACTTTGAAACAGGTTTGCATCTTCCAATTCTTCAGACTCAGCCTGAGGTTTTGGGGCCTCAGACTGACTTGCGATTTTGCTTGAATGAGGATTGGAGATTTGCTTTTTAAATTGCTTCAGTAACTTTTGTTGCTCTTTAGAAAGCGATGAATCTTTATTACTCATATATCTTCTATTAAACCGTTTGGGGTTGTCCAAAAAGGGCTGTAAAGGCTTGATCTGGTCTTGGTTGTTTCATAAAACTTTCGCCAACCAAGAAGGTGTGAATATCATTTTCTTGCATCATACGAACATCATCTGGAGTGGCAATACCACTTTCAGTCACAAGTAAACGTGATGATGGAAGCAAGTTTTTCAAACGAATTGAGGTATTTAAATCTACATCAAAGGTTTTTAAATTACGGTTATTCACACCTAATACACATTGCTCAGACAACTTTAAAGCACGTTCCAGTTCTTCTTCGTCGTGAACTTCAACCAATACATCAAGCTGATGTTCAAAAGCAGTTTTAGACATTTCTTCAAGTTGTTGATCTGACAAAGATGCAACAATCAATAAAATACAGTCAGCATGTAATGCACGTGCTTCAACTACATTATATGGATCAATCAGAAAGTCTTTACGTAAAGCAGGTAAAGCACAGTGGCTTCGTGCAATGGCAATATTCTCATCCGCACCTTGAAAAAAATCAACATCAGTTAAAACGGATAAACATGCTGCTCCAGCTTGTTCGTACTGCTCGGCAATTTCAGCAGGATTAAAATCTGCACGAATAATACCTTTTGACGGAGACGCTTTTTTAATTTCAGCAATTACGGCAGGGCGTTTGTGCTGTAAAGCTTTTGCAAAGCCTCGTACCGGAGTTGCAGCTTTCGCTAGTTCTTCAACATCTTGCAAATTACGTTGTTTTAAACGTGCAGCAAGTTCCTCATGTTTACGGTCAACAATTTTACCTAAAATGGTATTTTGAATATTAATCATGAGAAGTCCTTAATCTGCCTGACATTGTTTTAATGTTTTGGTAAATTCAGCCAAAACACTCATTTTCTCTAATGCTTGTCCGCCATAGATAATATCTTGAGCGAATGTAACAGCTTGAGCATAGGTTTTGGTAATGCCTGAGACATAAATACCTGCACCTGCATTAAGCGCAATCATATTTGCTGCTTTTTCACCAATGTCAGATTTATTTTTACCTAATGCATCTTTAATCAGCTTTAAGCTTGCTGCGGCATCTGCTACCACTAAACCATTTAAGGTTTGTGATTCAATCCCGACATCTTCTGGATTAAGCGTCCATTCGGTAATTTCGCCGTCTTTAAGTTCAGCAATAGCAGTAGGAGCAGCAAGGCTAATTTCATCAAGTCCATCTCTTGAATGAACCACCATGACATGCTCTGCACCCAGTTGCTTCATAACCTCGGCAATCGGGCGGCAAAGTTCATCTGAAAATACCCCAATGACAAAGCGTTTTACGCCGGCCGGATTCGTAAGCGGGCCAAGTAAATTGAAAATGCTGCGAACACCAAGCTCACGACGTGGGCCAACTGCATATTTCATAGCTTTGTGATGATTTGGAGCAAATAAAAAGCCTACACCCATCTCACGAATGCAGCGCTCAGTTTGTTCCATATCTAAATCAAGGTTAATACCTGCTTGTTCAAGTAGGTCAGATGAACCTGATTTACTTGAAACGCCTCGATTACCATGCTTTGCAATGGTTGCACCAGCTGCTGCAATCACAAAGCTTGAGGCTGTAGAGACGTTAAATAAGTTTTGTCCATCACCACCAGTACCGACAATATCAACTAAATATTTGATATCGCTAACATCAATTTTAATAGCGAATTCACGCATAACACGTGCGGCAGCAGTAATTTCGTCAATACTTTCACCTTTCATGCGAAGGCCCATCATCAAAGCACCAATTTGTGCTTCGGTTGCCTCACCTTGCATGATGCTGCGCATAATGTCTTCCATTTGCGGCTGAGTCAGGTGAATATTTTTTGTAATATGGTTAAGTGCTTGTTGAATATTCATAGGGATCACTTATGCATAAATATCTAAAAAGTTTTTAAAGATTTGATGGCCATGTTGACTCAAGATTGATTCAGGATGGAACTGCACACCTTCAACAGGCAATGTCTTATGTTTAACACCCATGATTTCTTCCATTGAGCCATCTGCTTCATTGGTCCAGCACGTTACTTCAAGGCAATCAGGCAGTGTTTCCTGATCGATCACCAATGAATGATAACGAGTTGCCGAGAATGGGCTAGGAAGATTACTGAAAATACCTTTATTGCTGTGGTACATATCAGATAAACGTCCGTGCATCACCGTTTTGGCTCTTACAATGTTTCCGCCAAAAGCTTGCCCAATACTTTGATGCCCTAAACACACGCCAAGCAAAGGAATTTTTCCGGCAAAGTGATTAATTGCCGGAATAGAAATACCTGCTTCGCTTGGAGAGCAAGGGCCAGGACCAATAACCAGATATTTAGGTTGCCATCGTTCAATATCCTCTAATGTGACTTGATCATTGCGAACAACTTTTACTTCCTGATCCAACTCGCCAAAGTACTGGACGATGTTGTAGGTAAAAGAGTCGTAATTGTCGATCATTAGAAGCATGATGAACTTAACCTCATAATAATTAATATATATTTAATAAGTGACTAGAGTAGTTACTCACATTAATACTCACTTTATAGAAAGAACTTCTTGATTAAAAAATAAAAAGCCACTTTCTAAGCGGCTAATATAACAAAAAATGAAGTGACCAGTTTAACTATTTCATTCGTTAGAAATTTGCTAAAAAATTCAGCTTTAAATTGATATTAGACCTGTTAAGAAACAGAGATATGTGCAACTACGGCAGAATCGGCTTTTTCATTAGAACTAAAAAGTATTCTGCCTTAGTTAGAAAAGCAGATTAAATCGCACGAGTGTTGTAAATCAGCCAGTCTAGAACCTCTCCAGACAAATGTTCAGCTAGTTTTTCTTGAACCATTTGGTGATAGGTATTTAGCCAGTCTTTCTCTTCATTGTTAAGCATATCAACAACGATACAGTCTAAATGGATTGGGCAAAGCGTAAGTGTTTCAAACTCCAAAAACTCACCATAAGTTTTTTCAAACCCAGAGTGAAGACGGTTTGCAACCAGATTTTCAATGCGAATACCGTATTGTCCCTCATGGTATAAGCCCGGCTCGTTAGAAAGAATCATTCCCGCGCGTAGTTTGCTGTAAGCATGAACTGGCGCGTAATAAGAAAGTACTTGTGGCCCTTCATGTACGTTAAGCGCAAAGCCTACGCCGTGTCCTGTTCCGTGGCGATAATCTAAACCATGTTGCCATAAGGTATGGCGACAAATTGAATCGAGTAGCGGTGCAGCTAAACCTTCTGGATAAATCGTTTTTGCCAAAGCAATATGACACTTTAAAACCAAGGTATAGTCACGTTTTTGTGGTTGCGTTGGCGTGCCTACTGGAACTACACGAGTAATATCTGTTGTTCCATTTACATATTGCCCACCTGAGTCAATCAGCAATAACCCATCGCCTTCAATAAATGAATAGTGCTCCTCGGTCGCACGGTAGTGGGGTAGAGCACCATTGGCATTAAAGCCAGCAATAGTTGAAAAACTTGGCCCTATAAACCCATCTTGCTGAGCACGGAAAGCTGTAATTTTTTCATCAATGGTTAGTTCTGAAATGTTTTCACGATGATGAAGTGCTTTTTCTAGCCAGTGGAAAAAGTGGCAAAGGGCAACACCATCTTTAACCATTGCATGACGGATATGAGCTATTTCACTTTCATGCTTACGCGATTTAAAAAGCGTACTCGGGTTGATGTCGTATACAACTTGAATATCTTTTGCTATGGCTTGTTCATGAAAAATCGATACTTTGGCTGAATCTAAAAGTATAGAGACATCAGAAATATTCGCTAAAAAAGTTGCTGTATCTTCATAGTTACGAATCTCAATACCATCAGCTTTAAAAGCTTGTTGAATGGCTATATCAACTTTGTCCGCACTAATAAAAAGAACAGCTTGTTTTTCACTAATATATAAATGAGACAGAAAAACAGGGTTGTATTCTACATCTTGTCCACGTGCATTTAAGATCCATGCAATATCATCTAAAGATGAAATGAAGTGACCCTTAATATTCTTGCTATGTAAAGTTTCACGAATAGCCTGAATTTTTTCTTTACGAGAGAGGGCGTTTAACCCTTCAGGCATTAAATGAATTTTATTTGATGGAAGTTCTGGGCGATCAGACCAGATGGCTCCAATTAAATCTTGTTGAGTTTCGAGTTTATAGTTGTTAAGTCTTGCGGTATGTTCGAGTGCCTTGAATTGTTGAATGGATAGGGTATGTCCATTTACTGCAATTACTGAGGCTTTATTTAGATTTTTTTCAATCCAAGCTAGATGTGTTGATGATTCATCACTGGTCAGTTTTTGAAGTTCAAATCCCGTTCCGACAAGGTGTTGCTCGGCTTGTACCCAATAGCGTCCATCTGCCCATAGTCCTGCAAAGTTTTGAGTGACTACAAGTGTTCCAACAGAACCGCTAAAGCCACTAAGCCATTGTCTTGCTTTCCAGTAATCTGGTAAATATTCTGACATATGTGGATCGGCACTCATGACGACTAACGCATCAACATGCTGGTTAAGCATGAGTTCACGAAGTTTCTCTAGCTTTTTTTGAACAGTTAAATTGGTCATATGGTTTCCAAGTCAGGTTGAACTTTACTGGTACTTTTGTTCATTAATCTATAAATAGGTTTCTTTAATAAAAATAACACGATTGCGCCAATCACTAACGCTAAAACACATCTCATAAAGAGGGTAGGTAAGTGATTAATGCCATCTGCCGATACATGTCCGCCAATCAACCCTGCTATCAGATTACCTAAAGCTGAACCAGTAAACCACAGACCCATAATTTGACTGCGGATGACATCAGGTGCAAGTTTAGTCATGGTTGATAAGCCAATCGGGCTTAGGCAAAGTTCACCTATGGTAAGAAGAAATAAAGTACCGACTAACCAAAATGGTGAAACTGCCCCGCCATTAATAGCAAAATGACTGGCAAGAGACATGAGCAAAAAGCCACCTGCTGCGAATAACAATGCAATAATGAATTTGCTGATATAGCTTGGGTCTTTATTTGCCTTACCTAGCTTCGCCCATAGCCAAGCTGCAACTGGAGCAAAAACAATAATAAATAGGGCATTGATTGATTCAAACCATACAGTTGGGATCTCAAATCCGAAAACAATACGGTCCGTATAATCTTGTGCAAATAAAGTAAAAGTTGTGGGCTTTTGCTCAAAGGCAGACCAAAATAGTGCAGATGCTGCTAATAAAACAAAGCAAATAATAATTTTAAATTTGTCATGCTGCTCTAAATTCAGGAAAAGTAGTAAATATGCAAAATAAGCAATAATCCCAATACCAATCCCAACTGTTAAATAAGTTGCTACCGCGACCGGATTGATATGAATGACACCAAAGAAGGTCAGGGCAATAACGACTGCGACAGATAGTAAAAAGGAGAAAGCAATTTTTGGCGCATTTTTATTTTCAACAATTGGTTTATTCCAATTGTCATTTTCTTGACGCAACTGATTAAAAGCTTGTAGCTGTGGAATAGCGAATACACGAAAAATAAGTAATGCAACTAACATCCCAAGGCCACCTATACCAAAACCTAAGTGCCAGTTATGATCACGTGCTAATAAGCCTGTAAGAAGAGGAGCAATAAAAGAACCTATATTAATTCCCATATAAAAAATGGAGAAGCCGGCATCACGTCTATTATCTTGGGCTTTATATAATGTTCCGACAATCACTGAAATACAGGTTTTAAACAACCCAGAACCAATAACAATAAGGACTAAACCGAAATAAAAAAAGAATTGATCAAAGATAGGAGTAAGTGCAATCGATAAATGACCTAATGCAATAATGATGGAACCATACCAGACAGATCTTGCTTGGCCTAACCAGTTATCGGCAATCCAACCGCCTAAAACGGTCATTAAATACATAGAGCCGGCAAATAACCCTACAATTGCAGCTGCGGTAGGGCGATCAAGCCCTAAACCACCATCATTGACCATCGCAACCATGTAAAGAACCAATAAGGGACGAATTCCATAGTAAGAAAACCGTTCCCACAGTTCAGTAAAAAATAAAGTTTTTAAGGGTTTTGGATGGCCGAAAAAAGCTGTGTCGCATTGTTCGAGTTCATGCTTCATTTCAAATCCTTTGAACATATTTGTAGTTAAATAAACCAAACTTTTAGTTTGTTTAATTATAAAAAAAAGTTATGTTTTATTTTTTAGTTTTTTTTAAATTGAAAAGCAAGTTAGTCATGTATAAAAAAGGTATATAACAAATGGTAAAAAAATTATCCGTTGAAAAAATTATTTTAGCGCACCAAATCTGACCAAAACTTGCGTCACAGCAGAGAACTCTATAAGGAAAATAAGGATTAAGCTGTTTTTAACGAGTCTTAAAATAGAAGTGCTGTAAAAAAATAATTTCAGAAAACCTCAGTATTTTAATGGGTGAGGTATAACGCAAAAGAGGACTATTTAAATTTTTTGAAAATTACTTTTCAAGGCAATATTTACATTAAAACCTTTTTGGCAAAGGCATAAGTAGATGTTGAGTTCTCATCTAAAGGTTAAAATTTCATAAGTCATCGTTTATTATTTTTTTATTCATTGTAATAAGAATGCCAGCTTGCTATATAAGAAAGTATTATGATCATGAATTACTGTTAGATATTGATGCGATGATTCATATTAGCGCAACAATTTTGCACTAAATTAGGGCGGTTGCGAGCTATTCTTGTATGCCATAATTTGAAAATGTCTGAATATGGTGCATTTCACTATGCAAACAGTATAATGGGTTCAGGACAAGGGGCCTAAATCATGGATAGTTATAAGCAATTCAATGTTTTAGGTAAGTCTTATAAAGTTGGTATGGGATTTGCTTTATAAATACCAGCAATTAACACGCACTTAACAAGTGCAACAAAATTTCATTGGAGCAAAATGAGCATGGCGAACAAGGTCCTTCAACTCATACAAGAAAGTGGCGCAAAATGGGTCGATTTTCGCTTTACTGATACTAAGGGTAAAGAACAGCACGTAACTTACCCAGCTGATTCTATTGATGAAGATACTTTTGAAGACGGTAAAATGTTTGATGGTTCTTCAATCGCTGGTTGGAAAGGCATTGAAGCATCTGACATGATTTTACGTCCAGATGCAGAAACTGGTTTTGTTGACCCGTTCTTTGCTGAACCAACTGTAGTTGTGACTTGTGACGTTATTGAACCTTCAACTGGTCAAGGTTATGAGCGTGACCCACGTTCGATTGCTCGCCGTGCAGAAGAATACTTAAAATCTACAGGTATCGGTGATACTGCATTCTTTGGTCCAGAACCAGAATTCTTTGTATTTGATGAAGTGAAGTGGGACATCGATATGTCTGGCGCTCGTCATACATTGATCGCTGAAGAAGCTGCTTGGTCTACTGGTAAAGATTACGAGTCTGGTAACTCTGGTCATCGTCCACGTGTTAAAGGCGGTTACTTCCCAGTTCCTCCAGTTGATTCTTCACAAGATATGCGTGCAGAAATGTGTGCAAAAATCGAAGACATCATGGGCCCTGGTCGTGTAGAAGTACACCACCACGAAGTTGCTTCTTGCCAATTAGAAATTGGTGTGAGCTTCAATACACTTGTACGTAAAGCTGACGAAGTTCAACAGTTCAAATATGCTGTTTGGAACGTTGCGCACCAATATGCAAAAACTGCAACCTTTATGCCTAAACCAATGGTAGGCGATAATGGTTCAGGTATGCATGTTCATATGTCTATCTCTAAAGATGGCAAGAACTTGTTTGCTGGTGATGAATATGCAGGCCTTTCTGAAATGGCATTGTACTTCATCGGTGGTGTTATCAAGCACGCTCGTGCATTGAATGCAATCACAAACCCATCTACAAACTCATACAAGCGTTTGGTTCCTCACTTCGAAGCGCCAATCATGCTTGCTTACTCAGCGCGTAACCGCTCTGCGTCTATCCGTATTCCATACGTTTCTAGCCCTAAAGGTAAGCGTATCGAAGCTCGTTTCCCAGATCCAATGATGAACCCGTACTTAGGTTTCGCTGCATTGTTAATGGCTGGTATCGACGGTATCCAAAACAAGATCCATCCGGGCGAAGCTGCTGATAAGAACTTGTATGATCTTCCTCCAGAAGAAGAAGCAAAAATCCCAACAGTTGCTCATAGCTTAGATATGGCTCTTGAAGCACTTCAAGCAGATCACGAATTCTTGTTAAAAGGCGGCGTGTTCACTAAAGAAATGCTTGATGCATACATCGAACTTAAAACTGAAGATGTACGTCGTCTTAACACGACTACTCACCCAGTTGAGTTTGATATGTACTACAGCTTGTAATACGTATTTTCATAAAAAAGCCTGCTTATGCAGGCTTTTTTATTGCTTGGAATGTTGATTGAATTCTCTACGTTTTTTATCAAAAAATTGGGTTAAACTAAGTGCGAGTTTTCATGTGAGCAGATTATGCGTAAACGGCAACCAGTACTTAAACAGGAAAAGACTTTAAATCCTGAGTTGAAAAAATGGTTGTATGCGTCTGGTTCTCTGACTCAACAATTGACTGATCTTGGAGGTGGTCAATTCAGTGTAAAACCTTTTAAAGAACACTTTCAGCGTTTAACTTTTGCAGATAGCCAATGGATGAATATGCCTCATACTCACACCTCATGGGTGCGTGAGACTTATTTATATGGCAGTGAAGCAGAGCCATGGGTTAAAGCAAAAAGTATTTTTCCTATTTTAAGCCTACAAAAAAAAGCCCGCATATTTCAGCATATTGGTTCTACACCGATTGGATTTTTTCTATTTCAAAGAACGACACCACTTTGTGACCGCCGTGTCATTCGTTTGCCAGAAGGGTGGACGCGACAAAGTTGCTATACTTGGCATGGGTGTAAATTTATAGTCCAAGAAACATTCTTACCAGCTTTTGAAGCTTTTCTACATCAGCAGAACGACAAGGAACTACTATGACGACTGCAACAGATACCACATGGCGTCAGCGTTTAGAAGCATACTATTATCTATGTCGGTTTGATAAGCCAGTTGGAACAGAACTCGTCTTTTGGCCAACCATGTGGGCACTTTGGGTTGCGGCAGAAGGAACGCCGCCATTGCATATTCTTTTGGCAATGGTCTTAGGCACAATTTTTATGCGTGCTGCTGGTTGTGCCATTAATGACTTTGCTGATCGAAAAGTAGATGCACATGTTGAACGCACTAAAACACGTCCATTAGCAACTGGGATAATTCGTCCGAGAGAAGCAATATATGTATTTTTAGCGCTAGTATTTGCTAGCGCTTGTACGTTGTTCTTTTTACCTCTAGCGACATTCTATTGTGCTCTAGCTGGATTAGTTTTAGCATTTATATATCCCTTCATGAAAAGATATACCCATTTACCACAAGTGGTTTTAGGTATGGCATTTTCTTGGGGAATTCCAATGTCATTTACTGCGATGGGTAAGCCGTTAGATATAACTTGCTGGCTTCTTTATTTTGGTAATCTAGCTTGGACAGTCGCTTATGACACTCAATACGCCATTACTGACCGTGAATATGATTTAAAGATTGGTGTGAAATCTACAGCTATTCTTTTTGGTCGATATGACATCCAGATTATTGCGCTTTTACAAGCAACCAGTCTTGTTTTGATTGGTTCGGCACTGTATTTAGAAAATATCTTATTTCCATGGGCGATCATTGCTTTAATTGTTGTTGCATTCGATTTTATATATCAAACAATTAAAACCAAAGACCGCAACCCTCAAGTATGTTTTTGGGCATTCCGTCACAATCGCTGGGTTGGATTAATCATTTTTCTGGGAATATTTTTAAATTTCATATAGTAAAAATGACCGTAAGGTTGAAAAGTGTTCTATGCAGAGCACTTTTTTTATGCCTTAATATTTGTGCATAAAAATATGCGGAATAAATAACACATAACATAAAAAGGATATTTTATGAAACGGTCAAAAATTGCTTTAGCTATAACATTATCGGTTTCAACATTATTTCTTGCAGCATGTAATGACGATAATGATGACTATATTGGTGTGAACCCTGATAAAACCTATCTGTCTGAAAGTAATTACGCTATAGATCAAGTTGATAATGCTTCAACGATTAAAGTAATGACTTATAACATGGCAAATGTTCAAGGAAAAACAGCAACTGCCACAGCAATGGTATTGTTCCCCAAAGCAACACAACCAAAAGATGGTTATCGCGTGGTCGTGTGGGAGCATGGAACTGTTGGGGTAGGTGATGGTTGTGCGCCAAGTAAGAATACAATTAATCCACGATTTAAAATCCTAGCTGAGACTTTATTGGCGGCTGGTTATGTGATTGTGGCACCAGATTATGAGGGTTTAGGTACACCAGGGGTACATCCGTACTTAAACTTATCTAGCGAAGCAAAATCAGCGCTAGCTGCAGTAAAAGCAGTAAAAGAACATTATGGTGCCCAGTTAAAAGGTGATTGGATGTCGATTGGCCAGTCACAAGGTGGACATGCGTCATTGGGTACTGCCGAATTTGCCAATACAGATGTAAGTTATAAAGGTGCTGTAGCAGGAGCACCTGCATCAAGCTTAGGGACAATTATTCAAATTTATATTGACCCACAATTTAATCTTGATGCAAATGGAAAACCTAAAGCAGTAAATAAGCTGGACGAGAACCTACTCCAAGTCCGTTATGCAGTAGCTAATAATGTGATTACAGCGGCTCAAGGTCAGGCAATGATTGACCAAATTGCAGATGGTTATGCTGAATTATTAGCATATGCAGCATTCGCAAGTGCGGGGATTAAAGCACAGCAACCAAGCTATGACTTTAAGGCAATTTTTACATCAGGAGCGGCTGATATTGCAGAGTTGGCTTATGGACGTACAGGTGATGATGGCGCTTGTTTAAGTTATCCTGCGCCTGATAGTGCAAATGGCTTACAAGCGAAGTTTAAAGCGGGAATTTTAACTTTCTTGGCTGATCCTACACATCAAATTGCACAGTATGGTATTGATCTGAATAAATTCAAGACGGATCAAGTTGTTCAAAGCTTCTTGACAGCAACCCAACCTGCGACTAATGCTACGGTCGAGAAAGTCATTAAAACGCCTGTATTTATTGTTCAAGGCGAAAAAGATCAAGCTGTGTTGCCTGTAGTAACACAAGGCTTATTCGCAAATATGAAAGCGAATGCTGTGAAGTACTTCCCACAAGCAGCCTACGATAAAGGCTATAAGCTAACTATTGTACCGAATGCAACTCATACACAAGCAATCATATGTCAAAATGCAAATGCTGTAGATTTTATTCAAACTAATATGACAGCGGGTACAGGTATTGTTCTAACTGATGCACAGAAGGATGCTAGCCAAAGTCCTCATTGCACAGGTAAGTTCTAAGATTTATTTGTTTAATTACAAGTTAGCTTAAAAAAAGAGCCACTATAAAGTGGCTCTTTTTTGTTATATTGTTACACACCTTAAAATTGATACTGTTTGAGTTTGAAGCATTTATGAGCCAGCAATCCGTTGAAAAAAAATCTGTCCCTTGGTTATTAATGGGATTAGGTTTGCTTATTCCTTTCCTGATTATTGGAATACTTTTCTTGGCTGCAAAAAGTGATGCTAAAACTAAAAAACAATATGAACAGCAACGTCTAGAAATGGCAAAAAGAATAGCTGAGAAAGAAGCAGCAAATTCTGAAAAGAAATAACAGCAGCTTTTAATGAATATCCTTTTGTAGTTGACGTACCGTCGGAATATTTGTGTAACGTCTTACAATGTAACCTGCTTCTGTGAGCATTTGATCACGCATACGATCTTCTTCCGCTTTTTCAAGGTGAGAAGGGTCATCTAGTTCAATAATGGCAATTACTTCCATCTTGTCGTTAAGTACAACGAAGTCGGTAACTTTACGGTTGAACTGACTACGAATTTTATAGTCCTTACTGGTAATTAAAGCGCTAAAAGCCACTTGTGCTAAAACATGATAACTTGGAAAACTTTGTTTTAAGCGGATAAACATTTGAGTTTCAAAGTTGGTAATAACAGGACGAGCAAAGAATTTTTGTTTTGGAAATAAATAAGGGCGTAAACAAACAGCAAGAAAGATGCAGGTGCTGATGCAACCTAAAACAATAAAAAATAAGTGACTCGATTCGAACATGTGAAGGCATCATACAAATAAAAACCCACTCATGATGAGTGGGTTTTTAAGAATCTTGGCTCTCCAACCTGGGCTCGAACCAGGGACCTGCGGATTAACAGTCCGTCGCTCTACCGACTGAGCTATTGGAGAATCTGGAAAAGGATTTTAGGCAGGAAAGGGGGCGGGGTCAAGTCTTAATAACGGAATTAGTGAGAATATCTAATCGTTTGGTTTAAAAATATTCGAAACATTGATTTTATTAACAATAATAGAAAATTATTAAATGATTGGATAAGAAAAAGCCCGCAATAAATGCGGGCTTTTAGAATCTTGGCTCTCCCACCTGGGCTCGAACCAGGGACCTGCGGATTAACAGTCCGTCGCTCTACCGACTGAGCTATGGGAGATTAGTAGATGGCTCTCCAACCTGGGCTCGAACCAGGGACCTGCGGATTAACAGTCCGTCGCTCTACCGACTGAGCTATTGGAGAATCTGATGCGCATTTTATGGATGAAATCTAAAAGCGTCAATAAGAATATTAAAGAAAATGAATCGTTTGCTTGATTAATATGCTTTTAAGGTGCTAAAAATAAAAAAACCACCCAAAATAGGGTGGTTTTTTATAAAGAAATAAAATTATTTCTCTACACCAGCTGGTTGGCCTGCAAGTTTTGCATTTGCATAGTCCCAGTTCACAAGGCTTTCTAAGAAAGTTGCGATGTATTTAGGACGTAAGTTACGGAAATCGATGTAGTAAGCATGTTCCCATACGTCAATTGTTAATACAGCAATTTGACCATGTGCAAGTGGAGTGTCTGCATTAGAAGTTTTAGTAATAGATAATTTACCGTTTACTTCATCAGCAACTAACCAAGCCCAGCCTGAACCGAATTGAGTTGTTGCAGCAGCAGCAAATTCTTCTGCAAATTTTTCGTAGCTACCAAAAGCTTCTTCAATTTTAGCAGCGATTGCGCCAGTAGGCTTACCACCACCATTTGGCTTCATAGAATTCCAATAGAATGTATGGTTCCAAACTTGAGCAGCGTTATTGAAAATACCAGCTTTAGATGCATCACCAGCAGTTGCTTTGATGATTTCTTCTAAAGTTTTACCTTCAAGGTCAGTCCCTTTGATTAAGTTGTTTAAGTTAACAACATAGGTATTGTGGTGTTTATCGTGATGGTATTCTAAAGTTTCTTTACTAATATGTGGCGCTAAATCATCATAGCCATATGGAAGTGCAGGTAAAGTAATGGTTGTCATGTTCCTATTCCTTGCATTTGCTGGGTTATACAATTAAGTGGCTCTATTGTAAATGATTCTGTTCACAATAGGGCATCGTTTTAAAGAACTATACACAATAAAGATCTAATTAATACGCATAACACAGATTGAAAAAAAGACTTAATTAAATCGGATTATTCAATTCAAAATATTCAGCTTCAATTGCAAACTTCTTTGAAATTGCTTGTGCTAAACGTTGAACTCCATAACGTTCAGTTGCATGATGACCACACGCAAAATAGTGAACTCCTAATTCTTTTGCTTCATAGAAAGTTCGTTCACTGACTTCGCCTGAAATATAAGCATCGCAATTTTGCAAAGCCGCTTTAGCAATAAAATCTTGAGCACCACCTGTACAAAAGCCTACTTTTTGAATGCTTTTCTTCTCGGCTGGTAAGTGAACTACTTTAAAATCAAAGCTATCTTGTAATTTTGCTTTAAACTCTTCAACAGAAACAGCTTGCTCTAAATAACCAATATTACCAATTGGGTGTTTCTCTGATAAATCGAGTGGTTCTAAATGGTGTAAGCCCAATTTTTCTGCAATGGCTACATTGTTACCCAAACTTGGATGTGCATCTAAAGGTAGGTGGTAAGCCACGAGTGAAATATTATTTTGAATTAATTTTTTAATTCGGTTACCGCGCATTCCTGTAATTGGGTACGGTTCGCCTTTCCAAAAATAACCATGATGTACGAGTAATAGATCGGCATCCTGAGCAATAGCTGCATCAATCGCATCTTCGGAAGCAGTAACGGCACAAACGATACGTTTTACTTCAGTTGAACCTTCAATTTGCAGGCCATTTGGTGCGTAATCTTTAAATTCTGCTGCTTTTAAGGTTTGGTCGCACCACTGAATAATTTCATGCAAATTCGCCATGATATTTCCTGAATTGAGTAGTAAATAATTGCTAAAGCTATAGAAACATATTTTGTTGTGTAACTAAAGCTAGACAAATCTTTTTTGAGTTTTTTATGTATATCGACATATTTAATTTAAAATGCTTAACTGAAAACTCTTTTTGTTCAATATATTAATTTAATTAAAAGCTTCTTTGCGTAGAGGATATGAACGTGCGCCGCACCTTTACATGGTTACCTTGGGTGTTACTTATTATTGTAATTGCCAGTTTTATTGCATGGCAAAAATACCATCAGCCGAAACCAACTGTTGCAGTTGATGGGGTGCAAATGCCTGCCGAAAAAGTTGAACCACTGGTTGATACTTCACGAGCGGGCGGGGTAGTGTCTTATAGTGCTGCGGTAAAAGTTGCAGCGCCGGCAGTTGTTAATATTTTTACGACCCAGAAAGTTAAACAAAATCATCCATTGCTAAGTGATCCAGTATTCCGCGAATTTTTTGGAAATCAGGTTCCTGAACAACAACAGCAAAATGAAAATAGTTTAGGCTCTGGGGTTATTGTTCGTGCTGATGGTTATATTCTTACCAATAATCATGTGATTGCTCAGGCCGACCAAATTGTAGTTGCATTACGTGACGGACGTCGTGCAGAGGCAACTATTGTTGGAACAGATCCTGATACGGATTTAGCTGTAATTAAAATCGATTTAGATAAATTACCCGTGTTGCCATTTAAGCTCAGTGGTAATGAAGTGGGTGATGTTGTCTTAGCGATTGGTAATCCATTTGGCGTAGGGCAAACGGTAACTCAAGGTATTATTTCTGCTACTGAGCGCTCTGATTTAGGCATCAATACCTATGAAGACTTTATTCAAACAGATGCTGCAATTAACCCAGGTAACTCAGGTGGAGCTTTAATTGATGTCGCTGGTAACCTAATTGGGGTAAATACCGCTATTTTCTCGCAGTCGGGCGGCTCTTTAGGCATTGGTTTCGCAATTCCAGCTAAAATTTGCCAACAAGTATTAAACTCGATTTTGAAAGATGGTCGCGTTGTACGTGGATGGTTAGGCATTAGTTTAGTGCCGCCTACACAAGACGATGTATTGGCGCCGAAACAACAAATTGGTGTTGTTGTTGCTGACGTTCTGAAAAATGGGCCAGCAGCTTCAGCCGGTATTAAAGTTGGTGATAAAATTATTCAGGTTAATAATGAATCAATTACTTCAGCTTCTCATTTGATTAATTACGTTGCATTACAAGCGCCTAATAGCGAAATTAATGTGGTGGTTGAGAGAGCTGGGAAGCAAGAAAACTTTGTGGTAGCAGTTGGGGAAAGAAAAAACCAAAATACTCAATCTCAATATATACCACTGCCTAAACAGTAAAAATAAAAAAGCCTCGTAATGAGGCTTTTTTATTGGCTTAAATTAAGAATGTGTGGGTGTTTGATGTTGATGTTTGAACTCAGTTAAAGCATCAATGCGACATTGAATTAACATTTCACCAATTTCAGCACCCTTAATGTTCTCGGGTAAGTCCTGAACTTTAATAGAGCGAACCACTTGCATCGCATCTAACATATACTGAGCTTGAGGATAGGGGCGATCTTCTAGACCTAGTCGACCTCTAGCATCGCACTCACATGCCTGTACAAAAGCCTCCACTCTTTCAGGACGGCGTAATACATCAAGGCGTTGTAATAGACGCCATACAGTTCCTGGTTTTAAAGACATAATCTGATGACATTTTAGATGTTCTTTACACACCGATAATGCCAACTGTCGAGTTTGTGTCGGAACTTTTAAACGTTCGCATAGCTCGGTAACGGGTTTCACGCCACGCTCTTCATGCATGATATGGCGAGGAAGCTCGTTAACAGGCGTTAATGCTTTACCCAAATCATGTACTAAAACAGCAAACCGAACATCAAGAGAATAGTTTGACTTACACGCTTGCTGTAAAGACATTAGGGTATGTATGCCGCAATCTACTTCTGGGTGATATTCAGGACGTTGTGGTACACCAAACAATGCGTCAATTTCAGGGAAAAGATGTTTTAAGGCACCGCAATCCCGTAGTGTTTGAAAATAAATATCTGCATGGTCTTCTAAAAGCGCACGCGAAGTCTCTTTCCACACACGTTCTGGTGTTAATGCATCGAGTTCACCTGATTCAGCCATCGTTTGCATCAATTGTAAGGTTTCAGATGCAATATGAAAGCCATATGAAGAATATCGAGCTGCAAAGCGTGCCACACGTAAAACACGTAAAGGATCTTCAGCAAAAGCTTCTGAAACATGTCGTAAAGTTTTATTTTCTAAATCAGTCTGACCACCATAGGGGTCATATATTTTGCCATCTTGATCCATTGCTATGGCATTGATGGTTAAATCACGGCGAATTAAATCTTCTTCTAAACTTACTGTGGTATCAGTAAAAAACTGAAAACCGTGATAGCCCTTACCAGACTTTCGCTCAGTACGTGCAAGTGCATATTCTTCTTTAGTTTTAGGATGAAGAAACACAGGAAAATCTTTGCCTACAGGTTGAAAACCTTGGGCGAGCATATGTTCAGGCGTTGCTCCGACCACAACATAATCTTTTTCTTGATAGGGATGCCCAAGTAGAGAATCTCGGACGGCACCGCCTACTAAATACACTTGCATGAAAAAACCTCTATTCTTCAAGCAATCATGCTACAGAATAGAGGTTTTCTCAAGTCATTAGACAGGCTTTTCGTAAAAAGCTCTTTCTAAATTACTTTTCTTGTTGTTGGATTTCCGCAACAGTTAAAGCAGTCATATTGATAAGACGACGAGTCGTTGCTGTCGGTGTCAAAATATGAACAGGTTTTGCTGCGCCAAGCAAAATTGGACCAATAGTAACGTTGTTACCAGAAGTCGCTTTCAACAAGTTAAATGAAATATTTGCTGCATCTAGGTTTGGCATAATGAGCAAGTTTGCAGAACCTTTAAAACGTGAACCAGGGAATGCAAATTGACGAATATTTTCGTCTAATGCTGCATCACCATGCATTTCACCTTCAACTTCAAGTTCAGGAGCTTGTTCAGATAAAATGCGATAAACTTCACGCATTTTTTGAGCGCTTGAATCAGTTTGGTCGCTACCAAAACTTGAATGAGAAAGCAGTGCTACACGTGGAGTAATACCAAAACGACGTACTTCTTCAGCTGCCAAAATAGTCATTTCAGCAAGTTGTTCAGCAGTCGGGTTAGTGTTTACATAGGTATCTGCGATAAACAAGTTGCGATCTTCAAGCATTAATGCATTTAATGTGAAGAAGTTATTCATGCCTTCTTTAAGACCGATAACATTGCGTACAAAGTCAAGGTGAATGTTATAGCTACTGTAAGTACCACATAACATACCGTCTGCTTTACCGAATTTAACCAGTAGAGATGCAATTAACGTTGAACGACGGCGAACTTCACGTTGAGCATATTCAACAGTGATGCCTTTGCGTTGCATTGTTTGATAGTAATCTTTCCAAAACTCTTCATACATCGGGTTTTGTTCTTGATCAACAATCTCAATATTTACGCCATGTTGTAAACGTAGGCCTAATTTTTTGATATTTGCTTCAATTACAGCCGTACGACCTACTAAAATAGGTTTAGCTAAATCTTCATCAACTGCAATTTGTACTGCACGTAATACGCGTTCGTCTTCACCTTCAGCATATGCAATGCGTTTAGGATCAGCTTTTGCTTGAGCAAAAATTGGCTTCATCAAGAATGCAGAGTTATATACAAACTCAGACAATTTTTGACGATACACAGCGAAATCTTCGATAGGACGAGTTGCTACACCTGAGTCCATTGCAGCTTTAGCAACAGCTGGTGCAATTTCTAAAATTAAACGTTGATCAAGTGGGCGTGGAATTAAATAGTCACGACCAAATGAAGCAGATTTTTCACCATATGTAGCTGCATCAGCTTCTACATGAGCCATACGCGCAATTGCATGTACACATGCAATTTTCATGTCTTCATTAATCGTAGTTGCACCAACATCAAGCGCACCACGGAAAATGTATGGGAAACATAATGCGTTGTTTACTTGGTTTGGATAGTCAGAACGACCAGTTGCCATAATGACATCAGAGCGTACTTCATGTGCATGTTCAGGTAAAATTTCTGGATCTGGGTTTGCCAAAGCAAAAATAATAGGGTTCTCAGCCATCTGTTTCACCATTTCTTTGGTGAGAATACCAGCAGCAGAAAGACCCAAGAACATATCAGCGCCAGTCATTACTTCATGAAGCTGAGATGCTGTAATATCTTGAACATAACGTTTTTTAGATTCGTCTAAGCCTTCGCGAGAAGTCGTTAATAGACCGCGAGAATCGGCAACAATAATATTTTCTTTTTTAGCACCAAGCGCACAAAGCAAGTCTAAACATGAAAGTGCTGCTGCACCTGCACCTGAAGCTACGATTTTGATTTCATCAATTTTCTTATTTACAAGTTGCAATGCATTGAGCAAAGCTGAACCTACAATAATACTTGTACCATGTTGATCGTCATGGAATACAGGAATTTTCATGCGTTCACGAAGTTTCTTTTCGATATAGAAACATTCTGGCGCTTTAATGTCTTCGAGGTTGATACCACCGAAAGTTGGCTCAAGAGAGGCAACAATATCCACGATTTTATCTGGATCGTTTTCCGCAATTTCGATGTCAAATACGTCAACACCAGCAAACTTCTTGAAGAGAACGCCTTTACCTTCCATTACAGGTTTAGAAGCCAATGGGCCAATATTACCTAAACCAAGAACAGCAGTACCGTTAGTGACTACAGCAACCAAGTTTCCGCGTGCTGTATATTTAGCAGCAGTTGATGGATCACGTTCAATCTCTAAACATGGCGCAGCAACTCCGGGTGAGTAGGCTAGAGCCAAATCTCGTTGGTTGACAAGTTGCTTACTTGGGGTGACGCTGATTTTCCCTGGGTTTGGATATTCATGGTAATTTAAAGCGGCCTGTTTTAAAGATTGATCGTCCATCTGAGTCTCTATTTGATACAAAAAAGCAAACTAGTCAAATCACTCATTCAGGGGAAGGCAACTCGGTTCTTTTACTATGCTTTAATTTTTATCAATTAAGAGAATAGTAGACGAATTGCCAATAGCCCTGTAGTGAGCTAAATGCTAAAGAATATAACACTACTTCTTTATTTCTCACAGTCAAAAACGCTCATTTTTGGAAAAAGCAGCATATGTAAAAATAGTCTGTGAGAACCCTTAAGAAATAGGCGAATCTGTTTGTAGATAAGGAATAATCTGCTCAGCCGGGATAGGACGACTAAAGAAATAGCCTTGTAAAAAATCACATTGCTGTTTTTGTAGATAGGCAACTTGTTCCTCTGTTTCTACACCTTCGGCAACCAGTTTAAGACCCATACTTTTACCCATCGCAATCATGGCATTTACAATGGCTTCTTGTTTGTGATCACCAATTTTAGAAATAAAAGCACGGTCAATTTTTAATACATCAATTGGGTATTCTGTCAGATAAGCTAAAGAGGAATAGCCTGTACCAAAGTCATCTAGAGCAATTGAAATATCTCGTTGTTTTATTGCATGTAATAACGTTTTTACGTTATCGGTATTGTCCAAGAGGGCTGACTCAGTAATCTCAAGTTCAAGATCTGAACCTTGTATATTATATTTCTGCAAAATTTCATCAATATCATTGAGTAATAAGCCTCGATGTATTTGCTGGGCAACAATATTTACAGAGACTTGAATGTTTGTATAGCCTTGGCTCTTCCATTCTTGTAATTGTTTTCCAACTTTATCTAAAACGACTTTGCCAATATCTGAAATCAGGCTACTACGCTCAGCAAAAGGTATAAACATATTTGGCATTACTAATCCTTTTTCGGGATGTTGCCAGCGAATTAATGCTTCAAAACCTATAATTGATTGATCTTGTAGATTAATTTTTGGCTGGTAATAAATGACAAATTCATCATTTTGAATGGCTTTACGTAACTCTTGTTCTAAGTCAGCAGTTTTATATGGATGCTCTGCTTTATTGCAATAGTAAGAAATGGTATTGCCTCCTAAGCGTTTTGCTTCTGAAAGTGCTTGTTCTGCATGGTTGTTAAGATGATCAATTTGTCGGCCATGCTCAGGAAAGCATGCCACACCGATAGATGCCGTAATAAAATATTCGTGATTATCAATATAAAAAGGTGCGTTGAGCGCTTGCAAGATGTTTTGGCAATATTGCTCAATATTTGGATGAATTGGAGAAATTTCATAAATGATTGCAAAATCGTCACTATTTAAATAAGCAACCAAAATTGCATTAATATTGATTAAGCGTAATCGTTGTGCAAACTGTTTAAGAAGTTCATCACCACTATCATTATTTAAAAATTCATTAAAAGCTCGAAAACGGTCAATATTTACTCGTATCAATGCTAAGTTTTTAATGTTATATGAAGGGTTTACAAGATATTGATGTAGTTGATTGTAATAGTAAAGGCGATTAGGCAAGTGGGTGAGACTATCGTAATTTTTTAAATAGGATAGATGCTGTTCCTGACGTTTTTGCTCAGTGAGGTCACGTGCAAAGCCAATATAATTTGTGATTTGATTGAACTCATCTTTGACCACATTGATGTGTAACCACAAATATACGCTTTTGCCAGAACTAAACTTTTCGTCAAATTGGCCCATATATTCTCCGGTTTCGAGGAGCTGTTGGGTAATTGAGCTATGAAATTGTTGTTGTAGTTCTTTTTGATTAATTGTAATGCTAAATAATTCTTTATTTAGGAGTTCTGATTTAGAAAATCCGGTTAATTTTTCGTAGTAAGGATTAATATCAATATAGTTCAGATGTTCATCTAAAATAAATATGCCTTCCGCGGCTTGCTCAAGCACAATTGCCGATAGTCTTAAGTGTTCTTGATCTTTTTTCTCTTGATGTATATCTCGGGTCATACCGACCATACGAAGCGCTTTTTGTGTTTTAGGATCTCTTGTAATGACACGGCCTACATCATGAATCCATCGCCAAGAACCATCACGACGTAAAATTCGAAAATTGACATTAAAATGATCTGTAATTCCGTCCAAATGTTGTTTCAAACGTTCGTCAAAAAGCTTTTTATCACTGGGATGTAAACGATCTAAAATAGTATTGAGATGAATAACGGTCGTCTGAGTTTGTTTTTGTTGATCGAAAAACGTAATTTCTAATTTTTGATTTTCAATATCCCAGTCCCATGGCCGAATGCCAGCCGTTTCATGTGCAAAAGCTAAATTGTAGTGATGGCTTTCGAGTTGCTCATTCATTTTGGTGAGATCGTAAGTTCGTTCACGTACCTTTTGCTCAAGTAAATGGTTATTAAATTGGAGCTGGGCTTCAATATCTTTAGATTTATTCACTTCTTGTTGAAGTTGTACACATAATTCTTCAGCCCACTGAGTATGTTGATCTGAAATTTGAACAAGCTGTTTATTTTTTAATAATAGTTTAGAAATCTTTTGATAGTTACGTTGAGTTGCGTATGCGCAGAGTACTGTAGCCATGAAAGCTATATTATAGGCGAAATAAAAAGGTAGCTGAGTAATGGGTGTATGTGTAAATTGAGCGATTAATAGGGGTAATGTACTGGGAATGAATAAAAGATAAAAGTATCGAGGTTGTTGCGTTAAAAAAGTCAGGCCAATGATATGGGCAGAAGTGATAAACAAAGCAATTAAAATATGAGCATCTGGTAACGAAACTAACTCTTGAGGAAGATAGAAGTGAATAACTGTAACGGTTATCCCTAATAAAATTCCTGAAATAAAACAAATACTCTGTAATATAAGATCAGCTTTTTTAATAAAATTAATAGTACGATAGTGGGTTAAAATATTTGGAACGAATAATAGACAGGTAAAAGATGCAATAGTGAGGCCGATAGACCAGTTAAATATGGTTATTGAAGATGAAAAATAATAAGAAAAAATAGCATATGAGATCAGACATAACAGTATTAAGCTAATCAAATACCAGCGTATATATTGAATTGAAAGTTTTAGCTGCTCAATTTTTGTTTGATGCTGTAAATATTCTTCCTGAAGCCCGGACATAAGATTTTTCTATCCTATTTTTTTTTACATATATACAGAAAGAATCTGATTTATCAGTGATAAAGAATTTGAAATTTTATTCATACAATAAAAGTAAATTAACTTTAAATAACGATTTAATCAATGTTCAATGAACTTAGGTTGATAAAAACCGATAATTTAAAATAGATAAGGCAACGACAGGTGCAGTTTCTGTACGTAAGACACGGTCACCAATACACCAATTCATAAAACCAGCTTGATTGGCTTGAGTAATTTCATTTTCACTTAAACCGCCTTCTGGGCCAATTAATAAGGCAAGTTCAGGTTGTATGCCTGCTAATACATCTTTTTGTTCTTTTTCTGGTGCTAAAACAAATTTTGAAGCGGGAAGCTGAGTAGAGCTTAGCCATTCACTTAGAGAAATGGGCGCTAACACTTCTGGAACGATATTAAGACCACATTGTTCACAAGCAGCAATTGCAACAGCTTGCCAGTGATCTAATTTTTTTTGATCTCGATCATATTTTAAGCGCATCTCACAGCGCTCACTTGTAAGCAACTGAATTTGATTTACTCCAAGTTCAGTTGCTTTCTGAATGGCGTAATCCATTCGGTCACCTTTACTCATGACCTGCCCAAGGACAGCTTTAAAAGGGGCACTACGGTTAGTAGGGTTAAAACTCTCAATCGTGACAAATGCATTTTTTTTATTAATTTCGGTCAGTGTCGCGAGATATTCGCCACCTTGACCATTAAAGAGAGTAGCTTGTTCTTGTAATTGTGCACGTAAAACACGCACCCAATGATGAAATACTGTTTCTGTCAGTTGAATTGTTGAGCCAACTGTAAGTTCAGTTTCGATAAAAAAACGATTCATTGGGTACGCCTTACAAAATTAATTTAAACCAAGATCAACGACGAGTTGACGAGTTGGTTCGACTTGATTCATTGAATAAAAATGTAAGCTTGGTGCACCACCTGCGATCAAGCGTTCACATAGTTTAACAACAACTTCATGACCAAAAGCTTTAATACTCTCACTGTCATCGCCATAGGCTTGTAATTGCTTACGGATCCAGCGAGGAATTTCTGCACCAGTACCATCAGCAAAGCGAATTAAGTTGCTGGCATTGGTAATAGGCATGATGCCAGGAGCTACCGGAATATTAACTCCAGCTTTTTCTAAGCGCTCAATAAAATAAAAGTATGAGTCTGGATTAAAGAAGAATTGAGTAATTCCTGCATTAGCACCAGCTTGTACTTTTTCAATAAAACGTTGGATATCTGAATCAAGGTTTTCAGCTTGAGGGTGCATTTCTGGATAAGCTGCAACTTCAATATGAAAATGATCACCTGAATGCTCACGAATGAAACGTACTAAATCTTGAGCATATGGAAGCTCGCCAAGTCCGACTTGGCCAGAAGGTAAGTCACCACGTAAAGCGACAATACGGTTAATGCCTTGAGCTTTATAGAGGTCGAGTAGCTCAGCAATACGCGCTTTATCATCACCAATACACGAAAGGTGAGGAGCAACTGGTGTACCTTTGCCATTGAAATCGTCAATAGCAGCAAGAGTACGTTCGCGAGTAGAACCACCAGCACCATAAGTAATCGAGAAGAAATCTGGATTTAATGGTTGTAATTCTTGATGAACAATACGAAGTTTTTCAGCACCGGCATCAGTTTTCGGTGGGAAAAATTCAAAAGAAATGGGTATACGTTTAGTCATGTCAAATCCTTGTAAACAGCGAAACAATATTTTTAGAAAAAAGGGCAGTCGGTTCACCGTCTGCCCTTAAGTTCTTAGTATTTGTAAGCGTCAGACTTGAATGGTCCCTCAACAGCAACACCTAAATAGCCAGCTTGCTCTTGAGTTAATTGAGTAAGTACACCACCGAAACCTGCAACCATTGCCGCAGCAACTTCTTCGTCAAGTTTCTTAGGAAGAACTTCTACACGAATTTTTGCAGCTTTTTCGTTTGCAGGAAGGTCAGCAAATTTCTCTTGGAATAAGTGAATTTGACCTAAAACTTGGTTAGCAAAAGAACCGTCCATCACGCGTGATGGGTGACCAGTTGCATTACCAAGGTTTACAAGGCGACCTTCAGAAAGAAGAATGAGGTAGTTATTTTCATCTTCAGAACGATAAACTTGGTGAACTTGTGGCTTAACTTCAACCCACTTGTAACCACGTAAATAAGCAGTATCAATTTCTGTGTCGAAGTGACCGATGTTACATACAACTGCACCAGCTTTTAAGCTATCTAACATTGCAGCATCACATACGTGGTAGTTACCAGTAGTAGTTACAACAAGGTCAGTGTTGCCAAGTAAGTCTTGGTTAATATCTTCTTTTTTGCCTGTTTGTACGCCGTTTTTGTATGGAGATACAACTTCATAGCCGTCCATACATGCTTGCATTGCACAAATTGGGTCAACTTCAGTTACACGGACGATCATGCCTTCTTGACGTAAAGATTGAGCAGAACCTTTACCAACATCACCATAACCGATCACAAGCGCACGGCGGCCAGACAAAAGCATGTCAGTTGCGCGTTTGATTGCATCATTTAATGAGTGACGGCAACCATATTTGTTGTCATTTTTAGACTTAGTAACAGAGTCATTTACGTTGATAGCAGGTACTTTCAAAGAACCGTCTTTCCACATTTCGATAAGACGTTGAACACCTGTTGTGGTTTCTTCAGTAATACCGTGAATACGTTCTAAAAGTGCAGGGTATTTGTCATGAACAAGAGCAGTTAAGTCACCGCCATCATCCAAGATCATGTTGGCATCCCAAGGTTGACCATTAACATTAACTTGTTGTTCTAAACACCATACATATTCTTCTTCAGTTTCGCCTTTCCAAGCAAAAACAGGAATACCGCGAGCAGCAATAGCAGCAGCAGCATGGTCTTGAGTCGAGAAAATGTTACATGAAGTCCAACGAACTTCAGCACCTAATTCAATAAGCGTTTCAATAAGAACCGCTGTTTGAATGGTCATGTGGATACAACCAAGAATTTTTGCGCCAGCAAGTGGTTTAGAAGCTGCATAACGTTTACGTAAACCAATTAGAGCTGGCATTTCTGCTTCAGCAAGTTTGATTTCTTTACGACCGTAGTCAGCAAGTGAGATGTCAGCAACTTTATAATCTGTAAATGAAGCATTAACCGCGTTCATCAGGATCTCCTAGGGAAAAAATAGTATGGATCGTTCTGTTCGCGGATGCCGTTGTTGGTTAAAAACGAGCGTTTAACCGATTGTCGAGCCTGGCAAATTGATCTTTAGTGCCGATCACTTGTCGCAGCATCCCTCGACTAGCGAAACATTGTACTTGGAAAAGCTTTTAGTGCCAATCCAGTTTTGTTTATTATCTGCTTAATTACGACTTTAGATTTAAATTATGGCCTTAAATATTCCCGAATCTTTGGCAAACCTCGAAGCGAATAGCGGTGTTTTTGCGGTTTGGATGGTACTTTGGCATCATGGGGTTCAAATTGATATTTCCGAGCTGATTCAAATTTGTCGATATGATGAAGACGGGACCTATACAATTGCCTTGGCTGTTGCTTTAAAGAAGTTTGGGTTTGATGTGTCATTTCATTCGGATAAAGACCCAAATATTAGCCCAAGCGAACGCATGAGTTATAAAGAAGCAAATGTATTGAAAATACCCACGAGCCCAGCGTTAAGCTATCAGGATATTCAAGCTGCAATTCAAAATGGAAAAATGGCGATTGTGTATTACGACACTTTAGAAGGTATCGGAAATCAGTCACTCATTTATTCTATAGATCAAAATGAAATCTGTTTTTTTGATAGTTTTGAACCGATGTCAGCGGCAGTCTTTGAAAAGCAACGTCAAGTGGAAGGGATTTGTTGTCAGGCTATCGTGATTGATGATCGTAATTTTCAAATGCATTCAATCAAATTGAATTAGATAAAAAAGAGCCAGTAGAGTGCTGGCTCATATTAAAGTTATTTTTGTTGATATTCTTGAATCACTTCTAAAGCAGCACGAAAAGCCTCTTGTGTAGCAGGTGCACCGCAATATGGCAGACTATGCAATAACGTTTCTTGAATTTCTTCAACTGTACAACCATTGTTGAGCGCGCCGCGAACATGGCCTTTGAGTTCTGTTGGTGACTTAAGTGCAGTTAACATTGCCAAAGTAATTAATGAACGATATTTACGCGGTAGCACACCTTCACGCTGCCAAGTAGATCCCCATGCATGTTCATTAATCCAGTCTTGCAATGGCTGAGTAAATGGTACGGTATTCTCTTGCGCACGTTTTACAAAAGCTTCTCCCATCACTTCTGTGCGAACTTTTAATCCATTTTCGTAATCTTGCTTAGACATTAATTTCTCCTAAAAATAAAAGCGTCGATTGACGCTTTTATGGCTGTTTATTAATTAATGCGAATCAAAAATGATTGCAATAGTGAATTAGTGGAGGCATCAGTCACTAAATTTGATGAGGGTTCGATAAAGGAAGATCTTTATTTAAGTTTTCATCAAAAATATCTGTAAGCATGCTGTCGAATCGAATTGCGTTGTATTGCAATAATTGTTGAGCTTCGCTTTCAGAAATAAAACCTTCTTTTGTAGCGTGTTCGATGTTCTCTTCGAAAGTCAGTCCTTTAAATTTCCCTTTAGATTCAGCCTTTTTAAACTTATCCCAAAGTGGTTCAAGAGTTCGTAAAATTTGGAATGTATGTTCTAAACGACCAGTCACATCATCGGCTTTAGTTGAATAAAATACATGATGTTTGAGTTGTTCCCTGAAAGGATGTTCTTGCATCATGAGTTCAGCGACTTGCTGTTTTAACTCATCATCGGGTTTTGAAATCACACGACCAAAAGGGAAACAGATCCATTTTACAAATGCTGCTGGAAGTTTAGCTGGGAAGTTTTCAAATAAACCCCAAAATGCTTCCTGAATATTCAAGAAAGCTTTTTGCAGAGCTAATTTAGCGTGAAGTTGTTCAGCTTCAGTTTTTTGACCCGCTTCATAAAACTTTAAAATTGCAGTAGAAATAAAAAGATGAGCATGAATATCGGCCAAACGTCCTGACAGCATCTCTTTGCGTTTTAAGTCTCCTGCCAGTAAACCAAGCGCCATATCTGCAACTAAAGCAAAGTTGGCACTAAAACGGTTAATCGTCTTATAGTAACTGGCAGTAAATTGATCTACTGATTGAGGCGCATCGTTTGAGCCACCTGTCCAACCATAGGCAAATGATTTTGCCCCGCGGTTAAAGGTATAGGCTAAATGTTTGAATAACAAATCATCGAATTTTTTGACTGAAGTGCTTTTATCTTCAGACTGAAGAAGTTGCAATTCTTCAAAAAGATAAGGGTGACAACGCATTGAACCTTGACCAAAAATCATCAATGAACGTGTCAAAATATTTGCACCTTCGACTGTAATTGCAATTGGAATTGCTTGATAGGTGAGTGCAAGGAAGTTACGTGGCCCAAGTTGAATTGCACGTCCTCCGGCAATATCCATTCCGTGATTGACCACTTTGCGCATCGTTTCAGTTGCATAATATTTTGCCATCGCAGTCATCACGGCGGGTGTTCCACCTTGATTTAATCCGCAAGTGACTAAATAACGGAATGCTTCAAGCATGTAGGCATCGCTGGCAATTTCACTGGTAGCTTCTTGCACACCTTCAAATTTGCCAACAGAGATATTAAATTGCTGGCGAATTTTTGCAAAAGCTCCTACGGTGAGATAGCTCATTTCACCTGCTGCTGTTGCTAAAGCTGGAAGGGAAATACCACGGCCAACACCTAAGCACTCCATTAGCATGCGCCAGCCTTTACCGGCATTTTCTTGCCCACCAATAATCCAGTCAATTGGAATAAAAACATCTTCTCCTTCTACGGTTCCATTCATAAATGGAGAACCTGGAAAATGACGTGCTCCTATTTTAATCCCCGCATGGCTTGCAGGAATGAGTGCACAGGTAATACCGTATTCTGTTTTATTTTTATCGCCGAGTAGACCCTCAGGGTCATACAGTTTAAATGCGAGGCCGACAACAGTGGCAATCGGAGCAAGCGTAATCCAGCGTTTAGAGAAATTCATGCGTAGACCAAGAACTTGAGCACCTTCATATTCGCCGTAACAAACAACCCCTGAATCTGGAATGGCACCTGCATCTGAACCCGCTTCTGGACTGGTTAAACCAAAACATGGAATCTCTTCACCTTTAGCAAGACCGGGTAAATATTGTTGTTTTTGAGCATCGGTACCGTAATGCATGAGCAGCTCACCCGGCCCCAATGAGTTTGGAACCATACAACTCACCGCGGTGGTGAGTGAGCGTGAAGCAATTTTGCTCATAATACGACTTTGTGCGAATGAGCTAAATTCTTTACCACCAAAAGACTTTGGAATAATGAGGCCTAGAAAACCTTTATCTTTAATAAATTGCCAAACCTCTGGTGGAAGATCTTTTAAGTGATGATGAATTTCCCACTCATTGAGCATGCTACAAAGTAGCTCAACTTCATTGTCTATAAAGCTTTGCTCTTCTTCTGACAACGTTGGGTAGGGATACTTTTCAAATTGAGACCAATCAGGTGCCCCCATGAATAACTCTTTTTCCCACCAACTGGTACCAGCCTCTAAAGCCTCTTGTTCTGTGGTACTAATGCTCGGCATTGAATTCGCTAAAGTCTTATAGGCTGGCTTGGTAATCAGGTTAAATCGTAATGGCTCAACTAAAATAATGATGCTGAGTGCAATAATTGGAATACCTAAAAGCAGAGACCATGGTGTTAGCAAGAACGCCGAAAGTATGGCAACAATAATGGCCACACCGCTACCAAGAACTTTATTTAAGTTAAAAAAGAAAATTGCCCATACTGCAATAAGCTGAATAATAAGACTTAATATAAAGAGTAGGAAAATCATACTTGCTCCTTACTAGCTAAGCCCTCAAGTAGATGAAGTTACAAAAGCGAGGAGATATTTAAGGCTTAACTAGCTATTTTGTTGCTGTTTAAATTTGAGTTTTTATGTCGCAAATATTGATGTATATGCTAGAGCAGGGATATATCGTACTTTTAGGTATAAGATATTTTTGAGTGAAAGTGTAAGGGGTTATTTTATTGATTTGTCAAGAAATGTTATTGATTTTCTTATACAAATAAAAAACCCTCTAATACAGAGGGCTTTTTATAGATATTTAATTTATTAAGCTTCGACGACCTGAACAGCAATTTTTTTGGCAGGGTCTACTTTACGACGAACTTCTGGTACTGGTTCACCATGGTATTGACGATCAGCAAAGTAACTTGAACGAACCATTGGTGCAGACCAAATATTTCTAAAACCAAGTTTGCGGCCATGCTCTGCATAACGTTCAAACTCTTCTGGTGTTACAAAGCGGTCAATTGGTGCGTGTTGTTTAGAAGGCTGTAAATATTGACCAATAGTGACATAGTCAACATCGTGAGCGCGTAAGTCATCAAGTAATGCAATGACTTCTTCTTCAGTTTCACCAATACCCACCATCAAACCACATTTTGTTGGGATATCTGGGCAATATTCTTTAAACATTTTGAGTAAGGTTAAAGAATGTTGATAGTCTGAACCTGGACGCATTGCTTTATATAAGCGAGGTACCGTTTCAATGTTGTGGTTAAATACGTCTGGCGGACATTCAGTCATAATGCGTAAAGCAATATCCATACGTCCACGGAAGTCAGGTACTAAAATCTCAAGCAATGTAGTTGGGCTAAGCGCACGAGCTTCTTTAATACAGTCCACAAAGTGTTGTGCACCGCCGTCAAGCAAGTCATCACGGTCAACAGAAGTAATTACTGCGTACTTGAGTTTCAGATTGGAAATGGTTTCTGCCATGTGACGAGGTTCGTCAGCATCTAATGCATTTGGACGACCATGTGCAACATCACAGAAAGGGCAACGGCGTGTACAAATATCACCCATGATCATGAATGTTGCCGTACCGCCACCAAAACATTCTGGGAGGTTAGGACAAGCTGCTTCTTCACAAACGGTATGGAGTTTTTGAGCACGTAAAGTCGTTTTAATACGCTGAACTTCTTCTGGTGCCGTCATCTTGACACGAATCCAGTCAGGTTTACGCGGCACTTCAACCGTAGGTACAACTTTTACAGGAATTCTTGCGACTTTTTCTGCGCCACGAAGTTTTACACCCTGTTCAGGTTTACGGTGTTCTGACATATTTAACTTTTCCACTCGTTTATAGAGACATTGACATTGTATTATAGCGAAGTTCTTCAGTTAATAGCGGAAAATAACTATTCATATAATAAATGTGGTTATTCAGAAATATAGGGTTGAGAAATACATAAATTCACCGCATATTAGTCATAATCTATTATAAAATATGGTCATTCAAGAGAGGAAGGAGCTTTCAATGCCACGTAAAAAAGAGGTCGTTAGTGGGAATTTCGTTAAATACGATGCGGTAGTTCTCGGTTCTGGACCTGCAGGTGAAGGCGCGGCAATGAAGCTTGCAAAAGCTGGTAAGCGTGTTGCAATTGTAGATGTGCGTGATCAACTCGGTGGTAACTGTGCACATGTAGGAACCATTCCAAGTAAAGCATTACGTCAAACAGTTTCTAGTATTATTCGCTATCAGCGTGATCCAATGTTTCAAAAAGTAGGTGAATGGAAACAGTTCACCATGAAACAGGTTTTGCGTAATGCACATAAAGTGATTCAACAACAGGTTGATACACATACACGCTTTTATGACCGTAACAAGATCGGTGTATTCCACGGGCGTGCATATATTCAAGATAAAAATACAGTTTTAGTTTTTAGCCATGAAGGCATTAAAGAAACAATTATTTGTAAACAAGTTGTGATTGCTACAGGTAGTCGTCCTTATCATCCGCAAGGTCTCGACTTTGATCATCCTCGCGTATTTGATTCAGACAAAATTCTTGATCTTGATTACTCAATTCAAAAGATCATTATTTACGGCGCCGGTGTTATTGGCTGTGAATATGCCTCAATCTTTATTGGTCTAGACCATAAAGTTGACTTGATTAACACACAGCAAAAACTACTAAGCTATTTAGATGATGAAATTGCTGATGCTTTGTCTTATCACTTGCGTGAACAAGGTGTTTTGATTCGTCACAATGAACAAATGGATCATCTTGAAACGTTTGATGACCACGTTGTTCTACACTTACAAAGTGGTAAAAAGATTAAAGCCGATGCCATTCTTTGGTGTAATGGCCGTTCAGGTAATACGGAAGGTTTGGGTCTTGAGAATGTTGGATTAGTACCAAACAACCGTGGTCAACTTTCAGTAAATGATCAGTACCAAACTGAAGTTGAAAACATCTATGCTGCTGGTGACGTGATTGGTTGGCCTTCATTAGCTTCGGCTGCTTATGACCAAGGGCGCTGTGCTGGCGCAAACATGAGTGGTGAAGATGCTAAACCAGTACGTGATATTCCTACAGGTATTTATACCATTCCGGAAATCTCATCAATTGGTAAAAATGAACAGGAATTAACGGAAGAGAAAATTCCGTATGAAGTTGGTCAAGCATCTTTCCGTCATTTAGCTCGTGCACAAATTACGGGTGATACAGTGGGTGAGTTAAAGATTCTTTTCCACCGTGACACGATGGAAATTTTAGGTATTCACTGTTTTGGTAATAACGCTGCTGAAATTATCCACATTGGGCAAGCAGTTATGCACAGCCCAAATAATACCTTGAAATATTTTGTTGAAACGACATTTAACTATCCAACAATGGCTGAAGCATATCGCGTAGCTGCGCTCAATGGTATGAATCGCTTGTTTTGATTTTAAATAAGTTTTTAATAAAAAAGCCCGCAAATCTGCGGGCTTTTTTATTTGCATTAGATCATACGATTTTTATATTTTTATGACAGTTCTGAGGAGTGATTTACGTGCTTTATATTTTAGTGGGCACAAAACGCTTGGTTAAAATATTCAAATAAATCTGGTGTTTGTTTCCATAAAATTATAGAAAGCACCAAAAGCGCAGCTATGATAAAAGTCATAATTGTTTTCAAAAGTAAGGCATTATGCGTCATGAATAACTGCCTCCTCATTAACAAAGAAGTGTACGATTACCCCTAGTATACTTAAGGCTATAGAACATAGCCAAATCGCATTGTAATTACCTGTTAAGTCATGGTTAACGCCGCCAAGCCATCCACCAAAGAAAGAACCGACTTGATGGGTGAAAAACACAATACCACTCAGCATCGAAAGATATTTAACGCCAAACATATTTGCCACAATGCCATTTGTGAGCGGAACTGTAGAGAGCCATAAAAGGCCCATAATGACGCCAAAAGCATATACCGTATAAGTGCTTAAAGGTAATAGTAAAAAGGCAATGATTGCGATGCCACGGCTGCCGTAAAGCGCCATTAATAATTTAGGCTTTGAGAAGCGATCTCCTAACCAACCTGCACCGTAAGTTCCTACTACGTTAAATAGCCCCACCAATGCCAGAAATATAGTACCAGTAGCCGCGTCAAATCCATGGTCGATTAAATAGCCTGGCAAATGAACGCCTAAGAAGACAACTTGGAATCCACAAACTAAAAAGCCTAAAGCTAACCACCAGAAGGGCTTATGTTTTCTGGCAATGTTAAGCACTTGTTTAAATGTGAGTTGAGGTTGAGCAATTGCTTTTGGTGTTTGATTGCTTGACCCTTTTAACATAAGCGCTAGCGGAATAATAAAAGCAATTAATAGCGCACTCACCATTAGGGCTGCTGACCATCCCACCGTTTTAAGTAAGAGCAGGGTAGATGGCAACATAATGAACTGACCGAAAGATCCGGCAGCACTCGCAATCCCCATTGCCATACTTCGTTTTTCCGGAGGTGCAGCTCGACCTACTGCACTGAGTAAAACCGTAAATGAGGTTGCTGATAAAGCTAAGCCAATAATTAGCCCTAGACTCAAATTTAAAATTAAAATACTAGAACTAAAAGCCATTAAGAGTAGGCCGAGGGTATAAAGTAGCCCACCAATAGCGACTACAATTTTACTGCCATATTTATCGGCAATTGCACCGGTAAAAGGTTGAACGACTCCCCAGATCAGGTTTTGCATAGCAATAGCAAGGCTAAAAACATGTTGCCCCCAACCAAACTCATGACTCATCGGTACTAGATAGAGTCCGAAACCATGTCTGACTCCTAGAGAAAGAGCTAGAATAATTGCACTGCCAATCAACATATAGATGAGGGGCTGAGAAAATTGATTGCCAGTTTTAGTCATGATTAATGGAAAATTATAATAATGTGATGATTTATTGTAGAAGATATATCGAGTAATATCGATATATTTAGAGAGAATATTTAAGGCGGGCTAAAGAGTTAGTAGGGATTGTATTGCTTTATGCAAAAAGAGAAGAAGCAGAGCCAATTTGATCTCTGCTTCTTATAAAAATTAAGCTGCGGAATTACGTTCAAGTAATGCTTGTTCAAAAAGAACTTGTTCTTTTTCTTTATGTTCGGTGGTGAAGCGAATCAAAATTACGCTACAGCCTGCAACCATAACTAGACCACCTAAAATAAACAGGCAAGTTTGAACATCAAGCAATCCTTTCAGTAAGAAACCAGCTGCGACAGCACCCACATTGCCACCTGCACCAATAATTCCTGCAACGCCGCCTAATGCATTACGGTCAATAAACGGAACAAGTGCATAAGTTGCACCACAAGCCATATGAGTAAACAGTGCAAAAATGGTCATCGAAATGATTGCGAGAGCAACAGCATTCATTTGTGAGAAGAGTATTAAGAATAAACCTTCACCTAAGATCATGAGTACGAGCACTTTTGTACGACCATCTAATCCTTTTTTGAGCGCTACTTTATCGGAGATGATCCCGCCAAGTGCACGAGCAAATAATGCCAGCAAACCAAAGATTCCTGCAGTTAAACCTGCGGTTTTCAAATCCATTTTGAACTGATCAACATAGTACATTGCTGCAACGTTATGAATAAAAATCTCAATACCGAAACTTGCGCCATACGCTAAAAATAAAATCCAGACACGATAGTTACGAGCGGCTTGCATTAAAATTGCCGTACCACCTTTTTTACCACTACCAACCTCAATACCTTGTGCACGGACTTCTTTAAAGTTTCCTTGAGGACAATCTTGAGTTAATTTCCAGTAAAGAATGCCAACAATAACCATCATTACGCCAGGTACAATTAATGCCACACGCCATCCCATGGCTTGCTCAACACCAAACATCACAATTGCACCGAGCAATAAAGGCATTAAGGCTTGAGTTGCACCCCCACCAGCATTTCCCCAACCAGCCGCCGCTGCATTTGCTGTGCCTACAATGTTAGGAGCAAACATAATGCTTGTATGGTATTGGGTAATTACGAAGCTTGCGCCAATTGCGCCAATGAGTAAGCGAAAGAACAGAAAAGATTCATAACTATTGGCAGCAGCTACACCAAATACTGGAATACTGCCGACTAATAGGAGGGTGGTGTACGTAATGCGTGGACCATATTTATCGCAGAGTGGCCCGACAATAAGTCGAACTAAAATCGTAATGGCAACAGCAGCAATATTAATATTGGCAATTTGGTCTTTTGTTAATCCAAACTCACCTTTAATAACGGGCATTAATGGTGCACAAGCAAACCATGCGAAGAAACATACAAAGAAAGCGAGCCATGTCATGTGGAAGGCACGCATTGCTGGAGTTGAAAAACTGAATAATTTAATCTCAGTTGCTTTTTTTGCATCTAGATTTACATTTGAAGACATACGCCGTCCCCCTGAACTGAACGAAATTTAATTTGCATGGCAATAAGTTGCCTATCTGCAGACCGATCAGAGCGGACATCGTTGGCCGTCTTGGTTTATTCATTGAATCATCATTGATTCATCATGCAATGAATAAAGCAAAGGCCATGCCAAAAAATGAATTTTACTAAAAAGGAAAAATTACTTTCTAATTTTATTAAGTTAGTTTGTAGATATAAAAATAACTAAAAAAAGAAGATCGAAACGAGAGGAGGGTTATAAGAGTATAGGGAGTTAGTTTTATCTGTTGTGTTTATAAAAAATGCTCATTTTTTTAGCATTTTGATTTAAAAAGAAGCAATTTTTAGACGGAATAGATTGAAAGAAAGCTATAAAAACGTGCGTAAGTTTTTATAGCTTTCTATGATGCAAAAGTTAGAAGCGGTAACCGATCCCTGCATAACCTAAAATCGGGTTAATTTCGATATCCGCTTTTGCATTGATTAATTCACCATACTTGGCGTCGCTCACTGTAATGGTCGTATCTGTTTTTAAGTGAGCATAAGAGACAGAACCTACAGCGTACCATTTGTCATTAAAGTCATAGGTAAATCCTAAAGTTGCTACTGGAGCAATAGCATCCGATGCTTCAAGGTCAACTTTTGGATCACCAGAGCTAGTTTTTCTTTCCAAAGCTGCTCCTGCTTTCCCGTCTTTAATGTTTACAATCATATGGCCAGCATTGACTAAATCTTTCTCAATTTCTGGGTTCATTTCTAATTCGCTAAAATAGGCATACATCACACCTAGACCAACATAAGGTCTAAATTTATTTACGCCAGTTTTGCCAAAATGGTATTGAAACTCAAATGCTGGAGTCCAAGCGCGTGCTGAAGCGGCACTTCCATGTCCTTCAAGATCTGTAATGAAAAGATTATTATTAAGCTCCATAGAACCAGCAATTCCTCCCGCTGGTGTAGCGGTAGCTGAAAAAGGAGCATAAATTTTACCTTTACCTTGTAAATCAACTTTAGGAGGAATACCTGCTTTTACTTCTAAGGAAATGTTGTCTGTAAAAAAGTAATTGCTCATGAGTCCTAAAGTCGTAACATCATCTGCCTCTAAGCCAGTATTCTCGGCCTCCCATTGACTCAAACCTCGAACTTCAGCTGTTCCGCTTAACCAAGATGGAATTTCATCGGCACCTAATCCACCAAGAGTATCAATAAGTTTTTCAAGCACAATATTACTATTATCGTCTGAAATATTGTCCTGAATGGTTTTGATTTTAATATCTCCAACCTTGGATTTCTCATTCTCTTTAACAGAAGTATTAATTCTGAAAGGTTGAGCTTTTCCTGTAGGCTTGACATATAAGGGACCAGCTGAGACTGAAAAACGTTTGAAGCCATCACCATCTTTTAAACTAAAATATGGGGAAGCGGCAGAGGTGACTGTAGGCAGAGCAAAAAAGGCAGCTGTCATACAAAATAATGACTTTTTCATCATAAAAGGACTCCATGTCCGACATTTGTTTACTGATTTTTATTGAGCCAACCATACCGTGTTTTATTAAAATGATTGTTTATTAAAAATTAATAATTGTAATTTTTTTGAAATAATTGTTTATATTTAGCAATATTTATTAATTAAAAATACATAATAAATAATAAAAGGCTACATAAAGTAGCCTTTTATTAAATGTAGTTAAATTATTGGTTGAAGCGAGATAAGTCTTCTTCAGGGCGTGCAGTTAAAACTTCAATGCCCGTTTGAGTCACTAAAATAGTATGTTCATATTGAGCTGAAAGTTTATGGTCTTTCGTTACCACAGTCCATTTGTCGCCTAAGAGTTTAGTTTGCCATACGCCTGCATTTACCATAGGTTCAATGGTAAAAGTCATACCTGCTTCCAGACGCATACCGGTACCGGCTTGACCATAATGTAATACTTGAGGTTCATCATGGAAAACAGTTCCAATACCGTGACCACAATATTCACGCACTACACTAAAACGTTCTGATTCGACATATTTCTGGATTGCATGGCCAATATCACCTAAATATGAACCATCTTTAACAGTTGCCATACCTCGGTACATGGCTTCTTGAGCAACCTTGCATAGACGGTTAGCTAAAATAGAAGTTTCGCCACCAATGACATACATCATATTGGTATCACCGTGATAGCCATCTTTAATAACAGTTACGTCAATATTCAGGATGTCACCATTTTTTAAGATTTTATTTTCAGAGGGAATACCATGACAGACAACATGGTTAACCGAAGTACAAATAGAGTGCTGAAAAGCAGGGCGTCCAGGAGCGCCACCATAGCCGACACAGGCAGGAATAGCATGCTGTACATTTTCAATGTGGTTACGGCAAATGGTATCAAGTTCAAGTGTACTTACACCTGCCTTAATATAGGGCTTGATCATCTCTAGAACTTCAGCCGCCAGTCGTCCTGCAATGCGCATTTTTTCAATTTCATCTGGAGTTTTGATTAATCGACGTGGAGCTGTATAAGTACTGTTCATGATCTCTAAAAACTTTTGGTAATTTACAAGTGTCTATGGTATAAATAGCCGCCCATTTTATCAAATGCTTTTCGTGAATATCTTTTACGAACAATTTTGATAGATGGGGTAAAAAATCCGCACATATATCGTCACATTACTCTGGGTGCCTGTAAAAGGGTGGAGAATGCGGATATATGGAGGCCTAACCCAAAATTTAAGGTAAAGAAAATGGCAGATTACAACGTAAGCATGCGCGACCTTCTTCAAGCAGGCGCGCACTTTGGTCACCAAACTCGTTTCTGGAACCCAAAAATGCGTCAATACATTTTTGGCGCGCGCAACAAAATTCACATCATCAACCTTGAGCACACAGTTCCTGCGTTAAATGATGCTTTGAACTTCGCTAACCAATTAGCAAGCAAAAAGAACAAAGTTTTGTTCGTTGGTACAAAACGTGCTGCTTCTAACATCATCCGTGAACAAGCACAACGTGCGGGTCAACCATATGTTGATCACCGTTGGTTAGGTGGTATGTTGACGAACTGGAAAACTCTTCGCCAATCTATCAACCGTTTAAAAGATCTTCAAACTCAATCTCAAGATGGTACTTTTGCTAAGCTTACTAAACGTGAAGCTTTAGAGCGTACTCGTGAGATGGAAAAACTTGAACGTGCTTTAGGCGGCGTTAAAAACATGGGTGGTTTACCTGACGCATTATTCGTAATTGACGTGGATCACGAATCAATTGCGATTAAAGAAGCTAAAAACCTTGGTATTCCAGTAATCGGTATCGTTGATACAAACTCTAACCCAGACAACGTAGACTACGTTATTCCTGGTAATGACGATGCAATCCGTGCGGTTACACTTTATGCTTCTGCTATGGCTGATGCGATTCTTGCTGGTAAAGAATATGCTCAATCACAAGCAAATGCACAAGCTAAAGGCGAAGAAGCTGCTAAAGAAGCTCCAGAGGCTTAATGCGTTTTGACGCAGGCTTGTCATTTTTGCGACATGTAATGGTGGCAAATTAAGCGTCGAGAGTGCAAACGGCCCAGAGTTTCTTTGGGCCGTTTTTGTTGAAAAGATTTATTTTTCTACCGTATTTAGGAGAACAACATGACTGCAGTTACTGCGAGCATGGTAAAAGAATTACGTGACCGTACTGGTCTTGCAATGATGGAATGCAAAAAAGCATTAACAGAATCTAATGGTGATGTTGAATTAGCGATTGATAACCTTCGTAAATCAGGTCAAGCAAAAGCTGCTAAAAAAGCAGGTAACATTGCTGCTGACGGTGCAATCACAATCGTTCAAGAAGGCAATAAAGCGATTCTTTTAGAAGTAAACTGTCAAACTGACTTCGTTGCTAAAGACGAAAACTTTGCTGGTTTCTCTGCTAAAGTTGCTGCTGCTGCACTTGCTGCAAATGAAACTGATGCGACTAAAATTGCTGAATTGAAACTTGAAGATGGTACTACTGTTGAAGAAGCACGTATTGCTCTTGTTCAAAAAATCGGTGAAAACATCCAAGTTCGTCGCGCGAAAATCGTTGAAGGCGAAAGCTTGGCTATCTACAAACACGGTTTAAAAATCGGTGTTGTAGTTTCTTATACAGGTGATGCTGATACTGGTAAAGGTATTGCAATGCACGTTGCTGCATTCAACCCAGTTGCTGTAAATGCTGAAGCTGTTCCTGCTGACCTTATCGCTAAAGAAAAAGAAATTGCTGAAGCGAAAGCGTTAGAATCTGGCAAACCAGCTAATATCGTTGAAAAAATGGTAACTGGTTCTGTTGATAAATATTTGAACGAAGTTGCTCTTGATCGTCAAATGTATGTAATCGACAACGACAAAAAAGTTGCTGATGTATTAAAAGCAACTGGTACTACTGTTGCTAACTTCGTACGTTTCGAAGTTGGTGAAGGTATCGAGAAAAAAGTAGAACTTAGCTTCGCTGAAGAAGTTGCTGCTGCTCAAGCTGCTGCGAAGTAATTCGTATCACGATAAAAAAAGCCCCTTTGGGGCTTTTTTTATCTCGACTAAAATGAGGGCTTAGAATGGTAAATAAAAAAAATCTTAGTATTGGCAGTGTCATTATTTTATTGGTTGCTGCATATTTTGGTCTGGATTTATCTGGGCATAAGCAAAATCAATTACCGTCATCAACTATATCTGAAGCCCAGCATACAGAAACTAGATTACCAAGTAATGGAGTCGACAACATAAAAGCTGCTCATGAGCAGAGACAAAGTAATGTTCAAGTGCAGGGAAGTGGTCGAGTAAAAGCAATTTTAAGAGATGATAATGATGGGTCGAGACACCAGAAATTTATCCTTGTATTAAAAAATGGCCTTTCAATTTTAGTCGCACATAATATCGATTTAGCACCTAAAATTCCTAATTTAAAAAAAGGTGACGTGGTAGAGTTTTATGGTGAATATGAATACAACCCTAAAGGTGGTGTATTACACTGGACTCATCGTGATCCACAAAGTCGTCATGAAAGCGGTTGGCTCAAACATGATGGGCAAATCTATCAATAAAGCTGAATAAATTAATAAAGAGATTGTTTTTATAGAGCAATTTTATTCTATTCAGTTTCTTAAAACATGCTATGGTTTTTTTATTGAATGGATGAGACGTATTTATGCAGCGGGAGCAAGCCGATTATCTGCATGTGCGAGAGCTGGGCGGTTTAGAGTTATTAAAAGCACATTATCACCAAACGCAATTTTCGAAGCATACTCATGAAGGGTATTGTATTGGCGTGATTGAAGAGGGCGCACAGTCTTTTTTTAGGACAGGCCAGCTACATGTAGCTCCCAAAGGCGATATTATTTTAGTAAATGCTGACGAAATTCATACGGGCTCATCTGCTGTTGAGTCGGGTTGGCGATATCGAGCGATTTATCCCACACCTGAAATGTTGGCAGAAGTTAGCCAAGATTTTTTTGAAAATCCGCATGGTGCACCATGGTTTCCTCAAGCTGTGATTCGTGACTTGGGTTTGGCCCAACAACTTTGTTTACTCTTTGATTTATTAGAACAAAAAGATAATTTCTTACTCAAAGAAACAATGTATTTGTCTACTTTAGCCTGTCTAATGAAGCGACATGGTAAATCAAATCAGACTTTTTGTGAGTTGCCAGAGGCAAATTCCAAAATATTAAGAGTTAAAGAATTACTGGTAGAAATGCCTGAAACGAATTTTTCTTTGCAAGATCTGGCTGACATGGTGGGCTTGAGCGCATGGCATTTCTTAAGACAATTTAAAAAATATGTGGGCTTGCCACCTCATGCTTGGCTTGTTCAAGCGCGCTTACAAAAAGCAAGACAATTATTAAAACAGGGTGACCAAATTGCGATGGTGGCACAGCAGTGTGGCTTTTCTGATCAAAGCCATTTTAATCGCCACTTTAAAAAAGCAATGGGAGTGACACCAACTCAATATGTAGCTAGTCTAAATAACTAAATTATTAAAAATTTATTTACAGCAATTTTATTCAATATAAGTCGGCCTTCATCAAGCATTTTATAGAGATGCTTCTTATATTGGATTCTATATATGAATATTCAGCTTAATCAGTCGGTTGAGTTTCCAAAAAATAAGCCATCCTATCTTTTTTTGCGCGGTGCAATGGATATTTTACCGTTGTCAATTTCTGTTATTCCATGGGCAATTTTAGCAGGCTCTATGGCAATTCATGCAGGTTTATCTTTTTATAAGGCGCTTGCGATGTCAGGAATTGTCTTTGCTGGAGCAGCGCAATTAGTTAGCTTAAGCATGGTAATGGAAGGTGCATCCACTTTTACAATTTATGTGACGATTTTCTTTTTAACAGCTCAGCATTTTATTTATGCATTAACTTTAAGAAATGACATTTCTATTTTGCCTCTTTCGAAACGATTAAGTTTGGGTTTTTTATTAACAGATGAATTATTTGCGGTGTGTGCATCTGGTGAAAAAAGGCAGCCAGAATATCTGTTGGGTGCAGGTCTATCTTTTTATTTATTCTGGGTAGTGTTTAGCCTGGTAGGAATACTTTTAGCAACAGTGATTCCTGATTTATTAAATTATCATTTAGATTTTTCAATTGTAGCTATTTTCGTTGCCATGATCGTACCGTTATGTAAGGGGTTGCCTGTACTTGCTGGTGTGCTAATGACCTGTTTTAGCGGATTTTTCTTTAAATTTTATCAAGTTGAAGGGGCGATTTTACTTTCAGGATTACTAGGGATGTTGGTTGCTGTGTTAACTGAAAAAATAGAGAAGGAGCGATAATATGTCTTGGTTCATGATTTTAGGCTTGGCAGCAATCGTCTTTTTTAATCGTTATTATTTTTTAGAGCCTAACGTTAAAATTAAACTGCCTCTTATTATGAATAAGATGCTTAATTATTCTGCTCCCTGTTTATTAACAGCAATTTGTATTCCGGTTGTTTTTTTTGATGGCGATAATTTAAAAGGAGTTTTAGATAATTCTTATATTTATGCAGCAATCTTTTGTATTGTGATTTCCATTTATCTAAAAAGAGTGCTTTTAAGTGTTATCGCTAGTTTAGTTTTTTTCTATTTTATAAATTTTCTAATAAATCAGTAAAATGTAAAAAGCTGAATCGAGATGATCCAGCTTTAATTTAATCATTAGGAAAGAGCGTGTTTTTGTCTGCTTTTCCATTTAGGTAAGACTTTTCCTAGATAGGCATCCATGCACCAAACTGGTCCAATCAGTAGAAATTGTAAATCTTTAAAGAAAGATGGCTTTTTGCCCTCGATTTTATGGCCATAAAACTGTCCGACCCAAGCAACTACAAAAATAGCGATATAAAATCCTACTCCTACAGGTAGGGTGTAAATAAGCCACGCCATAACCACTAGTAAAGCAGCCATTGCAACAGCAAGTACAAGATCTAAACGTGCATAAAATACGAGAGTCAGTACAAGTAATAGAGCTGTGAGTAAAGCGCTGAAATGGGCAATGATTCCAATAATAGAAAATAAAATGGCAGGAACGCAGAGCCAGTGAATTTGTTTGTTGGTTGGGTTTTGATGGCTTTCGCTATATTCATCAAACCATTCTGTAATGGATTTCATTAATGGCACACTCCTTGTTTTAGCTTTGATTTATTTTTCTGAATATATTTTATCCTGTTCTTAAGGTGGGCGACAAGAAACCGGTATTATTCAACTATAGGAACTTGGCAATAAAGATTTAAAAAGAACATGAGAAAAACGTAATGTCTGGGTGATAGAAAAAGTACTCAATGTAACCTTGAGAATGATGCAATATTTCAGAATATTTTTTATAGGTTGCTAGATGATGAAATCATCAAAAAAAGTGTGATTTTGAGATAGGTGGGAAAATTGCATGAAAAAGCTCTACTTATCTACTCTAAAAACGCCATAATTAGCCTTAATTTTATAAAAATGGTACTAGGGTAGCGGAAATTTAATAAAGTCGCTCTAAGTGCAATTTAGAAGCAAAATAAGCTTGGATAAGATAAACGTACTTTTTTGTGTAAAAAATATTCAAATTTAAGGGTGGAGAAGGGCTAAAAAAGATAATTTTTTAAACCTAAGTTAGAAATTATTTTTATAGTTTAAAACATAAAAAAGCCGCAGAAAAAATTGCGGCTTTTTACATGAACTCTAGAGGCTATAACTTATGAAGTTGGACCATCAACACGTTCAATATTTACTTTTGCAGTTCCAGCATTGGTAATGCCAAGACGTTTAGCTGCACCGTATGATAGGTCAAGTACACGATTGCCATGGAAAGGACCACGGTCATTTACTTTTACAACCACACTTTTACCATTGTCTTTGTTGGTTACTCGGATGTAACAGTTCAATGGTAGGCTACGGTGAGCAGCAGTGAGAGCATTCATATCGAATGTTTCACCATTTGCTGTTTTACGACCATGGAATTGACGACCATACCATGAAGCCATGCCAGTTTGGCTAAACTTACGAACAGTGTTTGAAGCTACTGTGTTAAGTTTTTCAATCACTGAAGGCTCATCTTCAGGGATTTCAATTTTTGCTGCGATAGCTTGACGACGAATTTGGTCGCCAGAACGTTCAGTGATTGAAAGACTGTTAATGTTAGAAAAACGAGAATTAAAATTTTGAGTATCTTTACTCAATACACGAGCTGCTAAATTAGAGCCATCTACATCATTATTTAATGATGAAGATTGCACCATTTCAGCGTGCAATGGGGCCATACTTAAACTAGCCGTCAGTGCAAGAACGTATTTCAGCGATAACTGCATTTGTATAAACTCCTGAGAACATGTACTTTTTTCTTTCAGCGATTGACTGAAATTTAAAGTGAACATGTCTGATTATTCACTTTTGCAATTGCTACATTGGGGTGGATAATATTCATCGCTTACGGAGAGTGTCTAGTCTTTAACGAGAAATCGTTACAAAAAGGGCAAAAACTTACAGTTATGGGTTAAAAAATAATCAAAAGTGTAACAAAATATTAAATTTGTGCGTATTGTGATCTATTTAACAAAAATATTTATTGACTTTTACATAACTCATAAAAAAGCTAGCCTATCGGCTAGCCACTTCAGTGCCTAATAACCATACAGCAGTCGCATACATACGGCTCTTATTATAGGTCGTAATTACTTGAAAATTTGGGTAAGTTAAATAGTAAATCGGACCATTATAGTCTTGTAATTGAATAACATTTACCATATCCAGATCATCAATTTTAACTAAAGGATTTAATGGTGAGATGCCTAGTGTCTTTAATGCACCATATGGAAAAGGCTGAGTTAAATCTTTAGCAATAATACTTTCCGGATTTGATCCCGTGTAACGCGCCATAAAGCCGATAGGTTGATCGCGTTGCCATCCTTGTTTTGCTAAGTAGTTTGCGATTGAACCGATTGCATCTTCTGCAGAGTTTCTTAAGTCGATATGCCCATTACCGTCATAATCGACCCCATATTTACTAATATTGCTCGGCATAAACTGTGGATAGCCAATTGCACCTGCGTAGGAACCTACAATACTATTTGTTGGGTAACCTTCTTTATAAGTCCATGCAATAAGAGCTGCTAACTCATCACCAAAATATTCAGCACGGCGAGGGTAGCCAAAAGCAAGTGTGGCTAAGGCATCACGTGTAATAAAAGAACCTTTATTCGCGCCATAGCCTGTCTCAACACCCAAAATGCCCAAAATGACAGCTTGAGATACACCATATTGTTGTTCAGCGCGATTTAAAGCATCTGCATATTGGTTTTTAAAACGGACGCCACGTTGAATTGTCCCTTCAACCAAAAACATAGAACGATAGTCATACCAAGGTTTGCTTTCCCCTGGACGAGTCATAATATTTAGAATGTTTGGTAAATTTTTTGCACCATTCATGGCTGCATCAACTTGATCGCCACTTAACCCATAAGCGCTCATGGTTTTTTGTTTAAAATTTACATAATCAGGATGTGTTGCAAAATCGTTGGCCTGAGCGAAGTGACTTGTACTGATTAAACCAGTACACAAAGCGAGCATTTTTAAAGTTTTATTTAAGTGTTGAGACAACATATCGTTTTAAAATTCCAGATTATCGATGTGTATGAATGGACATGACTAAACCAAAGGTGGCCATTAAAGTAATAATAGCTGTTCCACCATAACTCATAAAAGGTAAAGGAACACCTACTACAGGTAAAATACCACTGACCATTCCCGCATTTACAAATACATAAACAAAAAAAGACAAACCAAAGGCGCCAGCAACTAAACGTCCATAGTTATGGAAGCTTTGTAAGCCGATTTGGAATGTTCTAAAAATAATAGCAAAATAAAGAATAACTAAAATAAGTACACCGATGAGCCCAAATTCTTCGGAATACGCGGCAATAATAAAGTCTGTATGACCTTCGGGTAAAAAGTGCAAATGTGATTGGGTACCTTCAAGAAATCCTTTACCCGAAAAACCACCAGAACCAATCGCAGTTTTAGATTGAATAATATTCCAACCTGTACCGAGTGCATCCGCCTCTGGGTCAAGCAACGTTAAAACCCTTTGACGTTGATAGTCGTGTAAAAGAAATTCCCACGCAATCGGAATGATGACCGCAGCGCACGCTCCTGCGGCACCGATCATACGCCATGATAGTCCACTTAAAAATAAAACAAATATGCCACTTGCTAGCACTAACACTGATGTCCCTAAATCGGGTTGTTCTGCAATTAGTAAAAAAGGAATACCAATTAACATTAAGGATAAAACAACTTGTGAAAAGCTAGGGGGAAGGGGTTTACGTGCTAAAAACCATGCAACCATCATGGGCATGCCGATTTTCATGAACTCACTGGGTTGGACACTTCCGAAACCGGGAATATCAATCCAGCGTTGAGCACCCATTCGGACTTCGCCAAACACCATGACTGCCACAAGTGAAAATAAGCCAAACAAATAAAAATATGGAGAAAAAGCTTGGTAGACCTTGGGCGGAATTTGGGCTAGACCAAACATAACTATAAAGCCAATACCAAAACTCATGGCTTGTTTACTCACTAACCCCACATCCTGTGCAGAAGCACTATATAGTACGGTTAAACCTAATAAAGCATTTAAGAGCAGAAATAGGCATAACCAAGGGTCAACATGGAGTTGTTGCCACTTTGATGGTTGCATAGCGGTGCTAAGACCATCTCGAGGAGCTTGGCGTAAAAATTTATATTGTGGGCTAGGAGACATGCGGCGTTAACTAAGGTCAATCAGTGCTTGGCGCATGCTAACATAAACGTGGTGAATGGCAATGTATATCAATATTTTGCAATAAAAAAACCTAGCTAACGCTAGGTTTCCGATAGTCTATTTTTTATTAGTTAAAGAATAGACCATCATGGTATTCAGCCATCGCTTTAAGTTCAGTGCGATTTAAGCTTGGAATCAGTTTGTCGATTGCAATGTGAACAGCTTTTGTTACGGCTGCTGCACCAATATCTGCTGCTTTACGTTTGATCATACCGAGGTCTAATGTTTTATTAAAATCAGACATGAAGTGTTTGATCATCGTATCGCCGAACTGTTTATATAATTCAGCTAAAGCAGCTTTATTAATGTCATTTCCTGCTTCAAGCTCAGTAAAGTTATGCTTAAGGTTAGTCACTAAACCTGCATCTAAATTTACGCCTACTTTGTATTGACCTTGTGGGTCTTTAAATAAGCTTTTTTCAGAGAACTCAACTGATTGTTTAACTACATCGTTAGGTGCTTTGCTTAACAGTTGCTTTAAAAGGACAGCAACGGTTGATTTGACATAACCTGCTAGTTTTTCGGCAGTATCGCGCTTTTCACTTGTAGGAAAATGCTGAACTAACTGAATCAAGACATTATCAATAATTTCTTCATTAAGTTGTAAAGCAATCTTATCGCGAAGTGGATATAAAGGTTCACTAGAATTTTTATTCGCAATTCCAGTCTGCATATCGTTCAATAAGCCTTCAGAAGGGGTAAAACCAAAAAACGGCATGGTATATCCTCAAATTATTCGTTTTATTGTCGTGCCAATCGAATCGGTTTTGGCATCCATGAAAGATCCGATACTCGGCAAGGGTTAATATCAAGTCCGCCGCGACGAGTATAAGTTGCATAAACCATCAGCTTTTCAGGCTGTAGATTTTGCCAAATATCGGCAAAGATCTGCTCAACACACTGTTCGTGAAAGCCGTTATGCTGACGGTACGAGATAATATAAGCTAAAACACTACGATAACAAGGTTTTTTGCCTTTAAAACGAATAAAAACTGTACCCCAATCCGGTTGTCCGGTGACTGGGCAGTTACTTCTTAAAAGATGAGAATACAATTCAACTTCGACTTCTTCACCAGAATCATCGAGTTTTAAAAGAGTGGCATCAGGATGCTGCTCTAAACGCTCTGGAGTGAGGTCATCAACACAAATACCTTGAGGCTTAGAAATCTCTAAATCATCTACTTGAAATAGGGTTAACTCAACTTTTGCACCAGCCGCAGCAGAGAGATCTTTTTCAACAGTTTCAATAAATGATTGTTTAGACTCAAACTGAGTGAAGTTAAGACTATTGAAGTAAAGTTTTAATGACTTAGATTCAATCAAATTCGGTGAAGATGCAGGCAGTGTAATTCTGCCAATAGCAACTTGCGGAATAGCATGAGCGTTTAACCATGAAATTTCAAAAACATGCCACCAATCTTTACCTTGTGTGATGCCTTCAATATGCGAGTAGGCTTCACGAGACTGAGCACGAGCAATTGGAAATAAAACATCAGGTTGATAATTAGTTGGATATTGGGTTTCTTTACCCAATAAAGACTGTTCGACACTCATTCACGCATTCCTGAACCACGAGCAAGTAAATAGTAAGCAATTCCGTAAAGTACAACACAGCATGATGTCACAATGATTAAAGAGAATGAAACATTCACATCACTATGACCTAAAATGCCGAAACGGAAAGCATTAACCATATAAACAATAGGGTTAATTAAAGAAAGTTTTTGCCAAAAAGGACCAAGGGAACTAATGGCATAAAACACACCACCTAAATAAGTTAAGGGTGTAAGAACAAAGGTTGGAATAATAGAAATATCATCAAATGATTTTGCATAGACTGCATTAATAAAACCACCTAATGAGAAAAGAACCGAAGTAATTAAGACTGTATATATAGTTACGAACCAGTTGTGTATGAAAAGGTCAGTAAAGAACATGCTCATTGCAGTTACAATTGTGCCAACTAATACACCACGGCAAATACCACCAATCACATAGCCCCACAAAATAATATGTAGTGGCACAGGACTCATGATGAGTTCTTCAATGCTTTTTTGGAATTTTACGCTAAAGAAACTGGAAGACACGTTGGCATAACTATTAGTAATGACAGCCATCATAATTAAGCCAGGCACAATAAATTGCATATAGCTCACGCCACCCATTTGTCCAATGCGTGAACCAACCAAATTACCAAAAATGACAAAGTACAAACTCATTGTAATTGCTGGTGGTAATAAGGTTTGTGGCCAAATACGTAGAAAACGGCGTACTTCTTTACGAACGATGGTCCAGAGAGCAATTTGCAGTTGGCTAAAATTCATTTTGCCTCTCCTTCAAGATTTTTCTCGACCATTTTGACAAATAACTCTTCTAAACGGTTCGATTTATTACGCATGCTGTGAACACGAATACCTTGAGATTCTAATAACTGGAATAGGTCATTCAATGTGTGCGCTCTATCCATCGTAACTTCTAAAGTATTGCTATCAATTAAGTTGAACTTGACACCAATAATGTTTAACTGGAGCGGCCCAATCGGTTCGGCTAAATCAAAGATAAATGATTCTTCATTGAGCTGATTAAGGAAGCTCTTCATGCTGGTATCTTCTTTAATTACACCACGGTCAATAATCGCAATGCGACGACACAACATTTCTGCTTCTTCTAAATAGTGGGTCGTTAAAATAATAGAAGTACCGCTTTCGTTCATTTCGGTTAGAAAATCCCACATAGAACGGCGTAATTCAATATCTACACCAGCAGTAGGTTCATCTAAAATAAGAAGTTTAGGCTCATGCATCATGGCACGGGCAATCATCAGACGGCGTTTCATACCGCCAGACAGCATACGTGCTTGTATATTACGTTTTTCCCACAAACCGAGTTTTTCTAAATAATGTTCGGCACGTTTTTCTGCAATCTTTTTATGGATACCGTAGTAGCCAGCTTGAGTGACTAAAATATCGAATGTTTTTTCAAACTGCCCGAAGTTAAATTCTTGAGGAACGACGCCAAGCTGCTGTTTTGCCAGAGAAGGATGGGTATCGAGGTTGTGCCCAAAAATCTCAACTGTTCCTGAGGTTTTTTTTGTGAGGGAGCTGATAATACCAATGGTTGTTGATTTGCCGGCACCATTTGGGCCTAACAACGCATAAAATTCACCTTCAGGCACAGTGAGGTTAATACCTTTTAACGCCTGAAAACCATTACGATATGTTTTGGACAAATCTCTTAAAACCAAAGCATCAGTCATGAAATTCTCACATTATGAAAGAGGGGTATATTTTGAGCGATAATGATTAATAAACCAAGTAAAATAGTCGGAATTTTATAAAATTAAGATAAATTGAGAAATTATTATATAAAAGCTGGTGCGCCCGGCGGGGATCGAACCCACGACCCCAGGTTTCGGAAACCTGTACTCTATCCAACTGAGCTACGAGCGCATGTGTGGGGCACATCATAGGAAAAAAACACTTGCAGGTAAAGCACGAAATACGTGCCAAGTGATTTTAATGCTTAATTAAACAGCAAGTTGTTCAATATTTTATATGCTTTGTGAAAGAAGCTGAATTGAATAGTTAATTGTACGTAAAGCACTTGCAAGTTCTTGAGGGGGAATGCGTGATTCTTGTAAATTAGTAATCCATTGCATTTGACATAATTTAAGCTCTTGTATTGTTGAAGTTTTCTCTATTTTTTGAACAAGCGGTTTAGTCATTAGTCCGCAATAGCTGTTAAGTGTTTTTATCATTAACTGTTGTATTTCTTCGAAAGAAAGAGCCTCAGAAGATATTACTGGTTGAAAATATGTAGTATTGGACTGATCTAAAGTTTTTTGCTCGGAAAGCTGGATTTCTCCAACAAGATGAGCAGAATGCGGTATAGAGCTAACAACAGATTCTTTTTGATTTTCTTCTACTTTATTTATGGCTGATGTTTTTAAAATAATTTCTTCATTAGTAGATGTTTCGGTAGAGGCAATTGGGGCAATAAGTTCTAAGTCGATAAGCTGTTGAATCAGCTCTGGAGAAGCAATACGTTTTTTAAATTCACCATTTAAGTTCTGAAAATCTTCATGGTCTATTAAGAGTAATAAACGTCTTTGTTTCGCATTTAAAACAATATTGCGTTGTTGAAGCGCAACTCTTCCCAAATTGGTTCTATAAAAACCAGCCATTGCTTTTCCCCAATATAAAAAATAAATCAGACTGTCCAATCTTCTGAGTTGAACAGTACTGTTTTTAATAAAATATAAATGGGGTTAATAATAAAACTTAAAAATGACAATATGATGAATAATCTATAAATATCATTTGGTTAAAATCTTAAAAGGCACTTTCTAATGCTTTGCGAAGATAGATATCAAGCTCATCTTGGCGTAATAGCCATTGAATATAGTCTTTAGGAAGTTCAGCAATTGCTGTGCCTTTATGCTTACCAAAGTTAACAGTCGTGGGGATACGTGCTTCTTCAGAAACTCGGTAGAGCTCTTCAATATCTTGAATATTTAAATGATAGACAATATGCATCAAAATATTAGCAGTCAAAATAATATCGGCATCGGCACGGTGAGCACCTTTAAGCATTTCCCGGGCTTTGCTGCTGCCTTGAGAAATCATATAGATGAGTGCTGAGATATTATGAGCCTCTGCATCTGCCCAAACTTTACGTGCCAAAGCCAAAGTACAAATCGGTTTAATATTTGATACATCCGCACCGCAACGAGCAATCGCGGCAATATCGTAATCAATATTGTGGCCAATAATATAAGTTGTAGTCTCTGGCAATTTAAAGGTTTTATAGTGAGGCTGGTTTTCTAAATCTGTTTCTAATATGTGGTGTACTGCCATCGCAGCATAAGAGATAGGCGCACCCACTTGATATAACTGATCAAACAATTTGCTTTTATCTAAGGTGAGTTTGCCTTCTTTAAGTTCGATCGGGGCATACGCAATTTCAATAGGCAAACCATTTAGTGTATGTGTTTCTGTATCTAAAATAATGGCTTGCATATTTGGCCCTTTAAATAATTACGAGTAGCTATGAATGGTAACAGTTGGCTATTCACTTTAAAACATGGAGTAGAGCCAGAAATTAGCGAGAACGTCAATTTATATTAAAAATAAAGTTTTCATAGATTAATTTCATCCAATAGAACTTGCGAAAAATAAAGATTAGGCGTAATTGTTTTTAAGACATTAGAAAATGTTGATTAAAAAAACTAAAGCACAACAAAAATGGAATTTAAGGGAAGATATACCAATGAAAATGAAACTGTTCATGGCCAGTGTTTTCAGCACGAGTTTATTTTTAGTCGCCTGTGGAGGAGGGAGTAGTGACGATGACTCACCGATTGTTGATGCATCCGGTACTCCTGCCAACAACATACAAAATCCAGTTGTTAAAGTTGATGCTTACACCAGTACCAACTTAGGATCAGTTGCTGCAGAAAGTAGTATTTTGACTTATAAAATGTTGGGCCAAAGTGGGCAAGAGGTGCAGGCAACCAGTTTGGTATTCACACCAAATACACCACCACCAGCAGGCGGTTGGCCAATTGTGGTTTGGGCACATGGCACTACGGGTGTGGCAGATGCCTGTGCGCCAAGTAAGGCAGCTTTAACAGACAGTACAAAAGATTTAATTAGTAAGTTACTTGCAGCTGGTTATGTTGTTGTCGCACCTGACTATGAAGGTTTAGGTACTCCAGGCATACATCCATTTTTAAATGTTAAAAGTGAGGCTTTCTCAATTACGGATGCTGTAGTTGCAACACGTAATTATTTATTACAGCGTAATTTATTAACTTCAAAAAAATGGCTTACAGTCGGACATTCCCAAGGGGGGAATGCTGCGTTAGGTGCTGCACAATATGCGAGTCGTGCGCAGCTAGACTATAAAGGTACGGTAGCGGTAGCACCTGCTTCTAATTTAGGGAATATTTTAGTAGCTGGAGAGGCACAAGTTGCGAATGCACCGATAGACATTAAAATTGGAACCTATGCACAGCTTGATACATATACAGCTCTGGTTGCAGCTGGTATTCGCAACACACAACCGAGCTTTGATTATGGACAAGTATTTACTTCACAAATCTCAGGTACTGCCGCACAAGCAGAAACAATTTGTGCTGGGCCTTTGGAGGATGCTTTTATAAAAGCTATGGATGATTATAAAAAAGCTAATGGTGGGACACTTGATGGTTACACACGTACACAACCTAACTTTATGGCAGTACCATTGGTTAAAACATTCTTAGATAAAGATTCGCAGCCGCTACAAGCAAAAGTATCTACACCAATCATCATTTATCAGGGGCTAGCAGATACAACAGTTCCTAAATTAGCAACTGATCTATTGATATTTAATGCTACTACCGTAGGCACTAAAATTAATAGTTATGTGACTGGTAACTGGGACCATAATACAGCGATGACTAGTAATGTGGACAACATTGTTGGAAATGTTCAGACTTTGCTAACAGCTCAATAGAGTTATTGATATTTAAAGTATTTTTAACATTATTTTAATCTAGGGTTAACGATGAAAAAATTTAAAATATAAGCTTTAAACCAGCTTTTTTATTGATTTATAAACAATGGCTCATTTTTTATAAAACTTGAGCCATTTTTATTTAAAACTGAGCTAACTTCATTCTGTTTAATTATAAAGTTCATGCTACAATATGTCGCAATCTTAGCACGGCTTAAAAGCCCTAATTTTATAGGACCCCCGCTAATGTTTGCCAATATTTCCATTTCTGAATTTGATCCAGAATTAGCTCAAGCAATTGCTTCTGAAGGTGAGCGTCAAGAAGCACATATCGAGTTAATTGCTTCTGAAAACTATTGCTCTCCTGCTGTGATGGAAGCGCAAGGATCAAAACTTACGAATAAATATGCAGAAGGTTATCCAGGTAAACGCTATTATGGCGGTTGCGAATATGTGGATATCATTGAGCAAATGGCGATTGATCGTGCTAAAGAACTTTTTGGTGCAGATTACGCAAACGTTCAACCACACGCTGGCTCACAAGCTAACTCTGCTGTTTATCTAGCGCTTCTTAATCCAGGCGATACTGTTTTAGGTATGAGCTTGGCTCACGGTGGTCACTTGACTCACGGTGCAAAAGTAAGCTTCTCTGGTAAAACTTATAACGCGGTTCAGTATGGTCTAAACTCTGAAACTGGCGAGATAGATTACGAAGAAGTTGAACGTTTAGCATTAGAGCACAAGCCACGTATGATCGTTGCTGGTTTCTCTGCTTATAGCCGTGTTGTAGATTGGCAACGTTTCCGTGACATCGCGGACAAAGTTGGCGCTTATCTTTTTGTTGATATGGCTCACGTTGCAGGTCTTGTAGCTGCGGGTGTATATCCAAACCCAGTTCAAATTGCTGACGTAACCACAACTACGACTCACAAAACACTTCGTGGTCCACGTTCTGGTTTAATCCTTGCGAAAGCGAATGAAGAAATCGAGAAAAAACTTCAATCAGCTGTATTCCCTGGTAACCAAGGTGGTCCATTGATGCATGCGATTGCTGCTAAAGCAATCTGCTTCAAAGAAGCAATGTCTGATGACTTCAAAGCTTACCAACAACAAGTTGTGAAAAATGCTCAAGCTATGGCTGAAGTATTAATCGCTCGTGGTTATGACGTTGTTTCTGGCGGTACTGACAACCACTTGTTCTTGTTATCTTTAATTAAACAAGACGTAACTGGTAAAGAGGCAGATGCTTGGTTAGGTGCTGCTCACATTACTGTTAACAAAAACTCAGTTCCAAATGATCCACGCTCTCCATTTGTGACTTCTGGTATCCGTATCGGTACTCCAGCAGTAACAACTCGTGGTTTCGGTGAAGCTGAAGTACGTGAACTTGCTGGTTGGATCGCTGATGTGATTGACAGCAAAGGTGACGAAAAAGTTATTGCTGACGTAAAAGCGAAAGTTGAAACTGTTTGTGCAAAATTCCCTGTATACGCACAATAAGTTGTAGATATAAAAAAAGCGCCATATGGCGCTTTTTTTATATCTAGTTAATTACGTAAGAATTAACTTTTAGTTTTTACCGATGAATCTGCATCATGCCATCCACCACCTAATGCCCGAATTAAATCTACACTAGCCATCATTCTGCTGCCGTTAAGCTGTGCAGAAAGTTGTTCTTGTTGCAAAATAGTCCGATCCGAATCAATTACATCAAGATAGCTAATAGCACCTTCTCGATAACGTAAATGAGAAAGCTGATTTGCATGACGAGAAGAAGAGAGCGCTTGGTTTTGAGCCTGAATTTGCTGATCGAGAATACGTTGATCAGACAAACCATTTTCAACTTCGCGGAATGCATTCAGCACTGTTTGGCGATAATTCGCCGCGCTTTCTTCATAAGCTGCACGCGCTTGAGCAACTCCAGCCTTACGTTGCCCACCATCAAACAAGGGCAAAGATAAAATAGTGCCCGCGACTGGTCCAAGCAAGAATGTACGGCTCGACCATTTACCTAAATCACCTAAAGTTGATGATTCATAACCGAGCGCACCTGTCAGGTCTAGTTTTGGGAAGAAAGCAGCGCGTGCAATTCCAATACGTGCATTATCTGCTGCCATAGCACGTTCAGCAGCAGCAATGTCAGGTCGTCTTTCAAGCAAAGTTGATGGTAAACCTGCCGGAAGGCGAATGCTGTTTGTTGCTAAGGGTTGAGCTGCTAGATTGAAGTCAGCTGGCGTTTTTCCAAGTAAAACAGCAAGTGCATGTTCTGCAGTTGCTCTGTTACGGGCAATCGTTAGTGCATTGGTTTGGGCTGTAGCCAGTTCGGTCTGCGCGCGAGAAACATCTAATTCACTGACTAAACCATTACGAAATCGAGTTTGAACTAGATCTCGAGTCTCACCAAGTAACTTAATAGTGCGATTATAAATTACTTGTTCAGCATCAAGCTGGCGAATTAGAAAATAGCCTTGAGCAACATCTGCTTGTAACGCTAAAAGTGCCGACTGGTATAGCGCTTCTTGTTGCTGTACATCAGCTGTTGCTGCATTGACACTACTGGCGATACGACCAAATAAATCGAGCTCATATGAAACATTCGCTTGAGCACGCCATAAGGTTTGTGCAGATGTATGAGCGTTGTCATCTAAACCCAATGAAGCCGGAGAGGGTTTTTGACGAGTTGGGCCAAAGCCAGCACCAACACTTGGTAAGCGTTCAGCTTGTACTGCTGAACGTAACGCACGTGAAGCCTGAATATTGGCAGCAGCAGCTTTAAGGTTTTGGTTACCAGCAATTGCTTGTTGCTCTAGTTCGTTTAACAGTGGGTCATTAAAAACACGCCACCATTCGCCACGTGATTGTGCATCGGCAGGTTGAGCAATTTTCCAGTTGCTATCTTCAAGTTTAGGGTCTGACTCTTTAAATTTGACTGGAACTATTACCTTTGCAGGTTGATATTCAGGAGCCAAAGAGCAGCCTGCAAGGAGCAGGCTTCCCATGAGTGAGGACAATAATAAGCTTTGTTTTACTGTAGCCATCAAATGTCCTCCTTAGTGATCATGTGGGTTAGCTAATGGCGCTTCATGAACAGCTGCCGAATGCAGTTTATGTTTGCTGTTCAGTGTACGAATCAGGACATAAAAGGCAGGGGTGAGGAATAAACCAAACAACGTTACACCGATCATGCCGAAGAACACTGCAATACCCATGGCATGACGCATTTCAGAACCTGCACCTGTTGAGGTGACCAGTGGGACTACACCCATAATGAATGCAATAGAAGTCATTAAAATTGGGCGTAAACGCAGACGACTCGCTTCAACTGCGGCATTAAATGCAGTTGCACCTTGCATTTCAAGTTCCCTTGCAAATTCGACAATTAAAATGGCATTTTTACAGGCCAGCCCGACCAGTACCATCAGACCAATTTGCGTAAAGATGTTGTTATCTCCACCCGTAAGCCAAACACCTGTCAGAGCCGCCAAGATACCCATTGGCACAATTAGAATTACAGCTAAAGGCAGAGTTAAGCTTTCGTATTGTGCTGCCAATACCAAGAACACCAGTAATACACTGATCGGGAAAACCCAGAGTCCGGCATTACCAGCCAAGATTTTTTGGTAGGTTAAATCAGTCCATTCAAACTTAATGCCGCGTGGTAATGTCTGTGCAGCAATACGTTCAACAGCAGCTTCCGCTTGGCTAGATGAATAACCCGGTGCCGGGCCGCCGTTAATGTCTGCGGAGGTATAGCCGTTATAACGCACCACCATTTCTGGACCATAGGTTTGAGTCACATTCACCAAGGAAGATAACGGCACCATTTGTCCGGCACTGTTGCGGGTTTTTAGTTGCAAAATATCTTCAGGGTTCGCACGGAAAGGAGCATCGGCTTGAGCACGAACCTGATAAACACGACCAAAGCGGTTAAAGTCATTGACGTATTGAGAGCCTAAATAAATCTGCATGGTGTTGAAAACATCTGTTACAGCGACACCTTGCTGTTTAGCTTTTACACGGTCCAGATCTACGTTCAGTTGAGGTACATTAATTTGATAACTTGAGAACATTGGACCAAGTTCAGGGGCTGACTGAGCTGCTTTCATAAAGTTTTGTGCAGCATCATTCAAGGCTGAATAGCCTAAGGCACCTCGGTCTTCAAGTTGGAGTTTAAAGCCGCCCATCGTACCTAAGCCCATCACTGGTGGTGGTGGGAAAACTGCAATATAGGCATCTTGAATGGCTGAATATTTCTGGTTGAGAGCACCTGCAATTGCATTTGCAGATAAGTCTTTGGCCTTACGTTCATCGAATGGCTTTAACGTCACAAAGACAATACCGGCACTTGAGCTGTTGGTAAAACCGTTAATAGATAAACCAGGGAAGGCAACCGCACTTTCTACACCAGGTTGCTTAAGTGCTGTATCGCTCATTTTGCGGATAACCGCTTCGGTACGATCTAATGAAGCGCCGTTTGGTAATTGAGCAAAGCTAATCAAATATTGTTTGTCTTGAGCGGGAACAAAGCCACCCGGAACAATATAAGAAATACCAACGGTTAAACCTAGAAGTGTTGCATAGACACCCATTGCCGATGCTTTATGAGATATGACACGACTCACACCTTTACCATAGTTGTCTGACGCACGGGTAAATACGCGGTTAAACAGCGCAAAGAAACGTCCAAATATGCGGTTCATAATGCGTGTTAATGCATCAGGTTTAGCGTCATGTCCTTTCAGTAACATGGCTGCCAAAGCAGGAGAGAGCGTAAGGGAGTTAAATGCCGAAATGACAGTTGAAATGGCAATCGTCATGGCAAATTGTTTATAAAATTGCCCTGTTAAACCCGTCATAAAGGCAAGAGGTACGAAGACCGCAACGAGGGTTAAGGCAATCGCAATAATTGGACCGCTCACTTCTCGCATGGCGCGATAAGTTGCATCTCTTGGGCTTAAACCTGCTTCAATATTCCTCTCGACATTTTCGACGACGACAATCGCGTCATCGACCACAATGCCGATGGCAAGTACCATCCCGAACAGCGATAGCGCATTGATGGAATACCCAAAGGCAAGCATAAGTGCAAATGTACCAATAATAGAAACCGGTACTGCAAGCAATGGAATAATCGACGCACGCCATGTTTGTAAGAATAAAATAACAACGACAACAACCAGTGCAATTGCTTCAAGTAAGGTATGAACGACTGCTTTAATACTAGAACGTACGAATTGAGTTGGGTCGTAAACAATGTCGTATTTAATTGAAGATGGGAAATCTTTTGAAAGCTCCTTCATTGTGCTACGCACTTGATCGGATACTTGCAAAGCATTGGCACCCGGAGCTTGGAAAATTGGAATCGCTACAGCTTGTTTATTATCAAGCAATGAACGCAAGCCATATTGTGAGGCTGCAAGTTCAACACGAGCAACATCACCCAATCGGGTGACTGCGCCATCGGGTGCAGTTTTTAAAATAATGTCTGCAAATTCTTGCTCAGTCGTTAAACGACCTTGAGCATTCACTGAAAGTTGTACAGGTGAATTAGTTGGTGATGCACCAATTGTACCTGCCGCAACCTGAATATTTTGTTCACGGATTGCATTCACAATTTCAGTGGCTGTGAGGTTACGTTGCGCTACTTTTTGTGGGTCTAACCACACCCTCATAGCGTAGTCACCAGAACCAAATAAACCGACTTCACCTACACCTTGTAAGCGTGCCAAACGATCTTTTACGTTCAGTACCGCATAGTTACGTAAGTAAGTCATGTCATAGCGGTTATCTGGAGAGGTCAGATGTACCACCATGGTTAAAGTGGGAGAACTTTTTAAGGTGGTGACACCTAAACGCTGTACATCTTCAGGTAAACGAGGCATTGCCTGAGACACGCGGTTTTGAACCAATTGTTGAGCTTTATCTGGGTCAATACCGAGTTTGAAGTTCACTGTAATGGTTAAGTTACCGTCGCTGTTTGCTTGAGATTGCATATACAGCATGTCTTCTACGCCGTTGATTGATTCTTCAAGCGGAGAGGCAACAGTTTCAGCAATTACTTTTGGGTTTGCACCTGGATATTGAGCACGCACAACCACAGATGGCGGTACAACTTCTGGATATTCGGAAATCGGTAACTGAAATACGGAAAGTAGACCAGCGAGTAAAATCAGTACTGATAAAACACCAGCAAAGATTGGCCGATCAATAAAGAATTTAGAAATATTCATATGTGATTAACCTTTTGCCGGAGTTGATGTTTTTTCTGTTGGCTGAGGTTGAGGCGTGTTAGTACTTGCAGTGATTTGTGCATTCGGCATAGGGACGAGGTGCGGCGTAACAGGGTCACCCGGACGAATACGCTGTAAACCATTCACCACAATACGGTCACCCGCTTGTAATCCGCTATTCACGATTTGCAAGCCATCTTGTTGTGCACCGATTTTTATTTCGCGGTAAGCAGTCTGATTTTTAGCATCGACAACAACGACAAAACGCTTATCTTGATCGACCCCAATGGCTGTTGGGCTAATGAGAATGGCTGAACGTGGTTGGCCGCCACCAAGACGAATTCGAGCATATAAACCCGGTAATAAAACTCCGTTTGGATTGTCGAAAGTCGCACGAACACGAATCGTGCCTGAGGTTGTATCTAGGTTATTGTCGATTGAGTTGATAGTCCCTTCACGCGAGAAACCAGTTTCATTGGCAAGTCCCATATAGACAGGAACCTGTGCTGAATTGCGCTGATTACTGATGTATTTGAGATAAGTTTGTTCATCAACATCGAAAGATGCATAGAGATGCGATACAGACACCAAACTTGTTAAAACTTGTGCTCCGTTGCCCGCAGAAACCACATTACCCACGGTTACTTCGGCACGCGAAATTCGACCGCTAACCGGTGCAGTAATACGGGTATATTCCAGATTTAAGCGTGCAGATTGAACGGCTGCTCTGGCTGCTTGTAGGTTGGCACTGGCTGAGCGTGCATCATTTTCTGCCAGATCAAGCTCTTGGCGTGATACAGCATTACTTTGAATTAGACGTTGAATACGGGAAAGATTGGTTGCTGTATAGGTGACTTGCGCTTCGGCTGAAGCAAGTTGTGCTTGTGCACGATTGAGTTCTGCTTCAAATGGACGAGGGTCAATTGTAAAAAGTAACTCGCCTTTTCTAACCAGACTCCCATCTTTAAAATGAACGGCAATGAGTTTGCCCGAAACTTGAGGCCGAATATCAACTTGATCAATGGCTTCTAAGCGACCGGAATATTCTTGCCAATCGGTAATGGTTTTACTGATGACATTAGAAATATCAACAGTAGCAGCTTGTTGGGCTTGGGTCGGTGCAGCTTTTGCATCGGCATTTTCATGTAGAAATATAAAACTGCCTCCTGTTGCTAAAAGGGCAACAAAGATGGCAGACAGTGCGAACTGTTTGCGGGAAAATGACATGAGGTGCTCCTACTTATTTGGATACCTGTTTTCAGACTTTTAATTATGGTCCGTATGGGAGAAACAGGGTTTGGGGGATGGACGGAGCATAAAAGTTTGTCAATCACGAATAAATATATTAAATTCGATAACACTATTCGTATTTTTATAACAATTGATGTATTTGAATTAAAAAATGCATTGATAGGAGTGTGCGTGTGGATCTATTTCATGCCATGAAAGTATTTAACAAAGTTGTCGAAACAAATAGTTTCAGTTTAGCGGCTGACAGTTTAGGCCTACCGCGTGCTTCTGTGACCACAACCATTCAGGGTTTAGAGAAACATTTACAAGTTCGCTTATTGAACCGAACCACTCGTAAACTCAGTTTGACACCGGATGGTGCGGTTTATTATGAACGTACTTCGCGAATTTTAGCCGATGTTGAAGATGTCGAATCGAATTTTCATGACTCGGAACGTGGGCCACGAGGCCGACTACGTATTGATGTTAAAGCCTCGATTGGGCGGCTGATCCTGATTCCGATGCTTTGTGATTTTCATGCCAAGTATCCCGATATTGATTTGGTGATTGGAATGAGTGATCGTCCAGTCGATTTGGTACAAGATGCGGTGGACTGTGTCATTCGTATTGGTCAGTTGAAAGATTCAAGTTTGGTTGCACGTCGTATCGGAACAATTCAGTGTGTGACTGTTGCTGCACCTAGTTATTTGGCTGAACATGGTGAACCGCAAACCATTGATGATCTACAAAAACATCAGGTCGTGCATTACTTTAATAGTCGTACCGGACGTAATATCGATTGGGATTTTATGGTTGATGGTGAGATTCATAGCGTTGGCGTGAAAGGGCGCGTTTCTGTTAACGATGGTGATTCATATGTTGATTTGGCTGTACAGGGTTTTGGCTTAATTCAATGCCCATATTATATGGTGGCGAAACATCTGGAGGATGGCTCACTCAAGGAAGTGCTGACTGAATGGTTGCCAGCACCAATGCCAATATCAGTCGTTTATCTACAAAACCGTCATTTATCGCCTAAAGTTCGTGTTTTTGTTGATTGGGTGGCCGAATTATTTGCAGGTTGTCCATTGTTGAGTGGTTGCTCAATGGTATGGGATCAGAAATGTGAATTTGCCAGTGCCAAAGAACATAACCATGAATACACCATTCGGACATTGGTCAAAAATGAAAATATGGCAGAAGCTTATACACTCAAGAATTAGCCTCGCAGTTTGAGTGATTTTTCAACATTTAATCAGTTGGTACAATCCATTGCTTAGACATCTTCATAAATCCTTAACTTATGGTATAGAAATTGCAATTATTTCGGCAGAAGAGTAATTTAGAAATACTCAAGTTTTTATCACCTTATTTGGATTTTAAGGAGAAGCTTCAAGATGGCAAGCTTTATGAAAAAAATGTTCGTTTCAACAACCTTAGTTTTGGCTGCTGTTGCGACGAATGTTCAAGCAAAGGATTGGAAGGTGATTCGTTTTGGTACTGAGTCCTCTTATGCGCCGTTTGAATATAAAACACCAAATGGCAAGTTAACTGGTTTTGACGTTGATTTGGGTAATGCCATTTGTGCAAAACTCAAAGCCAAATGTGTTTGGGTTGAAAACTCTTTTGATGGGATGATTCCAGCACTTAAAGCGAAAAAATTTGACGGCATTCTTTCATCAATGACGGTCACTGATGAACGCGCAAAACAAATTTTGTTTAGTAGCAAAATCTACAACACACCAACACGTATGGTTGCAAAAAAAGGCTCGCCGTTATTGCCTACAGCTGCCTCTTTGAAAGGTAAACGTGTAGGTGTACAACAGGGCACAATTCAAGAAACTTATGCTAAAACCTATTGGGCAACAAAAGGTGTAACCGTTGTACCTTATCCAGTCCAAGATTTGATTTATCAAGACATGATGTCAGGTCGTTTAGATGCAACTTTACAAGATGCAATCATGGTTGATGGTGCTTTCTTAAAACAACCAAAAGGCAAAAACTTTGCATTTGTCGGTGGCAATGTAGTTGATGCAAAAACACTGGGTGTAGGCGCGGCTATTGGTTTACGCAAAGAAGATGCAGATTTGAAAGCGAATATTGACAAAGCACTCGCAGCAATTATTGCGGATGGTACATACAAGAAACTAGAGAAAAAATATTTCTCCTTTAACATTTACTAATGATGTGAAAAATGTCGGCTGAGGGCCGACATTTTTAAATCTATTCTCATCTCATCAATATTAGATATTGTTTTTAAGGAGAAGATGAGTCATGTTTTTATCTGGCTATGGGCCACTCCTTCTCAGCGGGACATGGATGACCCTCCAGCTTGCGCTGTTGTCACTTTTGCTTTCTGTCATTATTGGCTTAATTGGTGCGAGCTCAAAACTCTCTAGTTTTAAAGCCTTACGCTATATTGCGACCGCCTATACCACACTCATCCGTAGTGTGCCTGACTTGGTCATTATGCTGTTGTTATTTTATAGCTTGCAGTTGGGTCTAAACCAAATTACTGAATCACTGCAAATGGATCAAATTGATATCAATCCTTTTGTGGCGGGTGTGATTACTTTAGCGTTCATTTATGGTGCATATTTTACCGAGACCTTTCGTGGTGCATTTCAATCTGTTCCAACGGGTCAAATTGAAGCAGCAATGGCCTATGGTATGACCCCTTGGCAGGTTTTTCGACGTGTATTATTTCCTCAAATGATGCGTTTTGCATTGCCAGGTATTGGCAATAATTGGCAAGTTTTGATTAAGGCAACCGCACTGGTTTCTATTATTGGTCTGACTGATATTGTAAAAATTACGCAAGATGCAGGTAGAAGTACCATGCAACTGTTCTTTTTCAGCATCGTGGCTGCCGCGATTTATCTGGCCATTACTACCGTCTCGAACCTGATTTTAATGTGGCTTGAGCGTCGTTATTCTGCTGGTGTGAGGAAGGGACAATTATGATTGAAATCCTTCAACAATATTGGCAGGCATACCTTTGGACCGATGGTTTACAAATGACCGGGGTAGCGATGACTGCTTGGTTATTGGTGCTTTCTATTGGTATTGGTTTTGTGCTTGCTGTGCCTTTATCACTTGCACGAGTATCAGAAAATCTTTGGTTGCGTGGCCCAGTTTGGTTGTATACATATGTTTTTCGTGGCACACCACTGTACATCCAATTGCTGATTATTTACTCAGGTATTTACAGCTTTGATTACATCCATGAACATCAGACGCTTGATGCGTTTTTTCGAGAGGGCATAAATTGCACCATTTTGGCATTCGCGCTCAATACTGGTGCATATACGACTGAAATCTTCGCTGGGGCGATCCGTTCTATTCCACATGGCGAGATTGAAGCTGCACAAGCTTTTGGAATGTCAAAATGGAAACGCTATACCCGCATTATTATTCCGTCGATGTTGCGCCGTGCTTTACCATTTTATGGCAATGAAGTCATTTTAATGTTGCATGCGACAACCATTGCATTTACAGCAACTGTTCCTGACATTTTAAAAATTGCGCGTGATGTGAATGCGGCAACCTATGACACCTTCAATGCTTTTGGAATTGCCGCAGTATTGTATGCGATGCTGGCATTTATTTTGATTTGGCTATTTCGTAAGTTGGAAAAACGTTGGTTGGCATTTTTAAAGCCATCGAATCATTAGGAGACATAAATAATGGAACAAGTTGCAAAACTAGTGATTCGTGATTTACATAAGACATTTGGTGATCATGAAGTACTTAAAGGGATATCACTTGATGCAAATGCTGGTGATGTCATTAGTATCATCGGTTCATCTGGTTCAGGTAAAAGTACTTTGCTGCGTTGTATTAACTTTTTGGAACAACCTAGCAATGGCACCATTAAACTTAATGGTGAAAAACTACGTACAGTCTTTGATAAAAAAGGCAATTTAAAAGTGGTTGAACCAAAGCAACTACAAAAAATGCGTACCCAGCTCATGATGGTGTTTCAGCATTTTAATTTATGGTCACACATGACGGTGCTAGAAAATGTTATTGAAGGACCGATTCATGTACTTGGGGTAAAACGTGCCGAGGCAGAAGAGCGTGCGCGGAAATATCTACGCAAAGTTGGTTTGCCTGAAAGTGTTGAAAGTAAATATCCTGCATTTTTATCTGGTGGTCAGCAGCAACGTGTAGCGATTGCTCGTGCTTTGGCTATGGAACCGGAAGTTATGTTGTTTGATGAACCAACCAGCGCGCTTGATCCAGAGTTGGTGGGTGAAGTACTAAAAGTAATGCAGGGTTTGGCTGAAGAAGGGCGCACCATGATTGTGGTGACACATGAAATGGGCTTTGCGCGTCATGTGTCTAATCAAGTAATTTTTTTGCATCAAGGGAAGATTGAAGAACAGGGTCATCCTGATGAAGTACTCAATAATCCGAAAAGTGAACGCTTAAAGCAGTTTCTAACGGGCAGTTTAAAATAAGCTGTTCATACCGAGTATGGTGAAATTTTTTATAAAAGATTCTCACCGTACTCGGTTGTTTTTTTAATTATATTTTATAGATGAGTATTTTTAGAAAACACATTAATAATGATAATGCCTGCGATCATTAAAGTAAGACCAATGCAGGCTGCCAAGTCTAAATGCTGTTTGTAAAATATCCAGCCAATTGCAGAAATTAAAATAATACCTGCACCCGACCAAATAGCATATGCAATTCCGATCGGAATTGTTTTTAGCGTCAGAGACAATAAATAGAAAGCAATTGCATAACCCACAACAGTAATAATCGAAGGAATTGGAACAGTAAAACCTTGAGATGCTTTTAAAGCTGAAGTTGCAATGACTTCACAAGCAATCGCAATTGCTAAATAAAGATAAGACATGGGGAGCTACGCCAGAGTGAGTTTTAATCAATCTATATGAAATATTGAAATGGTTAGATCAGTTTTAACGATTGTTCAATTTCTTTGGTACACAAATACAAGTAAATTAAACTGAACTGATCATTTGATTTTATCACTTGCAAAGTGGTCTCAGCTATTTATTCGTTTATTTAATCATTGATCCGTGCAGTCATTTAGAGGATCAGCGACTTTAGCTTGATCCTCTATAAACTTTTTAAAAGATAGATTAGCCGAGCAAATTTAATCCCTTAAATTTCTCTAATAGTTGATCTTGGGTTTCAATATGTGCTGGATCTTGTTTTATACAATCGATTGGACAAACCGCCTTACATGTTGGCGCATCGTAAAAGCCTACACACTCGGTACAACGAAGTGGATCAATTTCATAAACTTTGCTCCCTTCAAAAATAGCGATGTTCGGGCATTCAGCTAAGCACATATCACAATTGATACATTCACTTGTAATTAAAAGTGCCATTTTTAACTCGCTGAATAAGCTAATGTCGATGCAGTAATACTTTCCTTCGCATGTGGTAAGTTGCGTACGAGTAGTGCATAACTGATATCAACATCTTGGGAGAGTGGAATCTCAACGAAATGGCCTGAACCTTTGGCATCTATAATTGGGTTACCTTTTAAATCGCGCATCTCGGTTAAGCTAAAGGTAATATTGCCTTGCGGTGTCATGAGTTCAAGTGAGTCCCCAACCACAAAACGGTTTTTAACCTCAATGCGAATATAGTCACCGTGACGTTCTAAAACCTCTCCACAAAATTGTTGATAGTCAAAATGTGATGAGCCATCGGCATAGTTTTGATATTCACTGTGCACATGACGTCTTAAAAAGCCTTCGGTATAACCACGGTTTGCCAAACCTTCAAGCTGAGACATTAAGCTTGGGTCAAATGGTTTTCCTGCTAATGCATCATCAATCGCTTTTCGATAAATTTGAGCAGTACGGGCACAGTAAAAATATGATTTAGTACGGCCTTCAATTTTAAGCGAGGCTATGCCCATTTTTGTTAAACGATCTACATGTTGTACAGCACGTAAATCTTTCGAGTTCATAAAATAGGTACCGTGTTCATCTTCTTCGGCAGCAAACATTTCTTCATCATTACGTTGTACTAATAGGGTTTGAGCCGAGGCTGTTTCTGATTGTGTTGATGAGCAGCAAGACTTTTCTGACTCATTTAGCTGAGTGACTGGAATCACATCACCATTCAAATCTTCTTGGGCTTCATGTAGCTTATAGTCCCAACGGCAAGCATTTGTACAAGCACCTTGGTTGGCATCACGTTTGTTCATGTATCCAGAAAGTAAGCAGCGACCTGAGTAGGCCATACATAGTGCGCCATGCACAAAAACTTCGAGTTCAATATCGGGCACATGTTGCTGGATTTCTTCTATCTCTTCTAAAGACAACTCACGCGATAAAATCACACGGCTTAGGCCGTAATCTTTCCAGAATTTAACAGTTGCCCAGTTAATCGCATTGGCTTGAACAGATAGATGAATTTGCACATCAGGAAAATGCTCTCTCACCATCATAATTAAGCCCGGATCAGACATAATGAGTGCGTCTGGTTGCATAGCCACAATTGGTTCAAGATCACGAATAAAGTTTTTTAATTTGCTGTTATGTGGCTGAATATTCACCACAACATAAAACTTTTTACCCAAAGCATGAGCTTCATCAATTCCGATTTTTAAGTTGTCATGATCAAAAGCATTATTACGCACACGTAAACTGTAACGTGGTTGGCCTGCATATACGGCATCTGCACCATAGGCAAATGCATAGCGCATATTTTTGAGTGAACCTGCAGGAGAGAGGAGTTCGGTATTCATAAAATAAAAGGCATAAAAAAATTATGGTTTTATTTTATTAACTCTGCATTTTTGATTCAACCTACTGAATTAGTAGGGATTTGACCTATATCTTTTTGCGCGGGTAGCATATTTTTTGCTAACTCTCCTAAGCGCATCAAAGCATTTAACATTTTGGGATTTAACTCAAAACAAGCTGCAATACGTAAACAATGACTAAAACGTTTATCAGCCGAACATAAAATTCCCGGCATACATAAGATTTTTTCATCCATAGCTTGATGAAAGAGTTCCAGCGTATCAATAGATTCGGGGAGTTCTAACCATAAAATAAACCCTGCTTGTGGGCGACTGACTCGAGTACCGAGTGGGAAATAACGACAAATATAAGATTTGATGGTATCAATTTGTTGTTGATAGCGTTTTTTTAACTGACGTAAATGCAGGTCATAACCACCATTTTCTAAGAAAAGTCCTAAGGTTTCGGTGAGTAAAGCAGGCTCGGCCACCGTTGTCGTAAATTTTAGTTGCTGCACAATATTACGGAAGCGCCCAGCTTCTAACCAACCGATTCGATAGTCGGGTGCTACAGTTTTGGTGTAGCTACTACATACCAACACCCATCCATTTTGATCAAATGCCTTAATGTTGGGTAAGAGAGGTTCGGCTAGTTGCAATTCGGCATACATCGCATCTTCAATAATAGGAACTTGAAAATGATTGGCTAGCTCTGCCAAGCGACGGCGGCTGCTTTCAGGCATACTGAAACCGAGGGGATTGTGTCCTGTTGGAATCGTTAATATGGCTTGTACACTTTGAGATTTTAAGAGTTCTTCAAGTGTATCTAGACACATGCCTGTATGTGGCGAAGTGGGAACTTCTACAATTTTTCGGCCTAAATTATGCAGGAGCGGGTACAAATTATGAAAAGTCGGGATCTCAAGGGCGATGGTGTCACCCGCTTGAGTTGTTGCCATAATCGCGAGACTTAAAGCCTCCATGGTGCCATGAGTCAGCACAATATCATCTGCTGAAAGAAACATACCGAGTTGCAAGCTTCGTCTAGCAATTTGTGTGCGTAGTCGTGTTGACCCCGGTGGTAAGGTATAGCTTTTAAAAATATCTGGTTGTGTACGTAAAACTTGAGCAGTTAAGCGTTTTAAACGTTCAATCGGGTAGAAATTTTCTCCTGAGGGGCAAGCTAGAGCCAAATTAATATAGGCTGGGTCCATTTGCTTTTTAACGATTTGAGCGAGGAAGCAGCTGATACCTGAAAGTGGCACTTTTTCTTCACTGACATAACGTTCTTCGAGTTCTAGCGAGTTTGAAGGTGCATGACAAACATAGTAACCAGATTGAGGACGAACAGAAATCAAACCTTGATCTTCAAGTTGACGATACGCTTCTTTTACGGTGTTAATGCTGACCTGATAATGGTTTGCACAGTCTCGTATTGAAGGTAGACGCGAACCAATAGGCTGCCTTCCATTATGGATTTGAAGTGTTAAGTCATCACTCACTTTTTTATATTTGTACATATCAATTCATTAAAAAGCCAAAGCAATGGGTACACTTTATAGTGATCTGTTATTTATCTCAAATATTGTGATTACTTTAGGTTGGTCCATTTGATCGAGTTCTGAACTTAAAAACTGTGTCTATTATTTTTAATAAAAACTGATACTGTAACCATTAAAGATATCTCAGTAAGATCAAAAGCATGGTGAGGATTTAAAACCATAATTTTTAATATCAAAATGAGTAGGAGTGGTCTATGTCCGTTGTAGCATTTAAACAAGTTGATGTTTTTACTTCACAAGCATTTAAAGGAAATCCTGTCGCGGTGATTATGGACGCTAGTACCTTAACATCTGAGCAAATGCAGGCGATTGCCAATTGGACCAATCTCTCTGAAACTACATTTGTGCTGCCTCCTACAGATTCGCAAGCCGATTATCAGGTTCGAATTTTTACTCCGCAAAATGAATTACCATTTGCAGGCCATCCTACAATCGGCACAGCCCATGCTTTACTTGAAGCTGGTCTAATTACTGCTAAAGAAGGAAAATTGGTACAGCAATGTGGTGCAGGTTTAGTTGCTCTTACAGTAAGTGAATTGAATCATATTTCCTTTGAACTACCACAACCTAAAATTACGCCATTAGATACGACACAGACTCAAAAATTGGCAGAGATTTTAAAATGTCAGATTGACACTCAATGGAATGCTGCATTGGTTGATGTTGGGGCGCGTTGGGTTGTATTACAAGCGGTCAATGCCGAAGCTGTTTTAGCGACTCAACCAGATTTCGCTGCTTTAAAACAACATGATTTAGAAATGAAAGTTGGTGGAGCGACGGTTTATGGTTTTTATGAAAATAATGATGAACAAAAACACATAGAAGTCCGCTCATTTGCTCCTTCAATTGGAATAAATGAAGATCCAGTTTGTGGTAGTGGTAATGGTAGCGTAGCGTCTTTTATTCGTTACCATGGTATTTTGCCCGCACAAAATGATCAGGTACTTTCTTCACAAGGTCGCGTTTTAGGACGTGACGGACAGCTTCAACTAAATTTATATCAAGATAAAATTTTAGTGGGTGGAAGCGCTGTTACCTGTATCGATGGCACAATCAAGTTATAAAACAAATATAAAAAAAACCGAGGACTTGGCCTCGGTTTTTTTAATTAGAAAAACTTATTTTTCTACGAAAGCACGTTCAATTACGTAGTCGCCCATTACACCCATACGAGGTGATTCAACTAAACCGTGTTCGTCAAGTAACGCAGCAACATCTTTCAAGAAAGCAGGGCTACCGCAAAGCATTGCGCGGTCAGTTTCACGGTTAAATCGCGGTAAACCAACTTTTTCGAATAAAGCACCAGTTTCAATTGCAGTTGTTACACGGCCTTGAGTGTGGAAAGGTTCACGAGTTACAGTAGGGTAGTAAACAAGTTTGTCTTTAATACCTAATTCTTCAAAGAACTCATGGTTTGGAAGTTCATTCAAGATAAGGTCTTGATAAGCTAATTCAGAAATATAACGTGTACCATGAACAACGATTACTTTTTCAAAACGTTCGTAAGTTTCTGGGTCACGAATAATTGATAAGAATGGTGCAAGGCCAGTACCAGAAGATAAAAGGTACAAGTTTTTACCCGGTAAAAGGTCATCATGAACCAATGTACCTGTCGGTTTTTTAGAAATTAAAATTTCATCGCCAACTTGTACTTTTTGCAAAATCGAAGTTAAAGGACCTTCTTGTACTTTAATTGAGAAGAATTCTAACTCTTCTTCGTAATTTGCACTTGCAATCGAATACGCGCGCATTAACGGTTTGCCATTCACTTCAAGTCCGATCATTACGAACTGACCATTTTTAAAACGTAAGCTAGTGTCGCGTGTAGTTTTAAAACTGAAAAGGGTGTCATTCCAGTGGTGAACATGAGTAATGCGTTCGACGTTAAAAGCAGCCATTAAAGGTCTCGATCACGATTAAAAGAAAACAGATTGCTATTCTAATCTAAATTCATTCCCGATAAACTGAATATATTTAATTGTGTTTATAAGAAAAAGTGATGATCAATTCTGTCACCTTCCCGATAATCGGCCACATGTGCTCTCCATATCGAGAAAAATTCGGTATTCCACGCCAGCCTAATTTGGTAAATATCGAGTCATATATCGACATGGTAGAACCTTATAATGACTTGTTGGCTTTTGAAGGAATTGAGCAATTTAGTCATCTCTGGCTAGTTTGGCAGTTTCATGACAATAAAAATCAGGGCAATGCAGATAAATTCCGTCCACAGGTTCGTCCTCCACGCTTAGGTGGCAATGAAAAAATTGGCGTATTTGCTACACGTAGCATGTATCGACCATCTCCAATTGGACTGTCAGTTGTAAAGCTGAATAAAGTGGAAAAAGTCGGTAAGTCAGTACGAGTGTATGTCACAGGAAGTGATTTATTAGATGGAACTCCAATTCTAGATATCAAACCCTATGTTCAATATTCTGATGCGATTGCTGATGCACAAAGTGGTTATGCACATGCAGAACCAGAGCGTAAGTCTGTCATTTGGTCTGAACCTGCTCTAAATGCTCAAAAATATTTTTTACAAAATAAAGAAATGAATGATCAATACCTTGATGAGCTTGAGCAGGTATTGGCTTTAGACCCACGGCCTGCCTATCAAGAAGATCCAGACAGAATTTATAAAATGAAATTTTCAAGTTTCGATATTCATTTTAAAGTCGGTCAGATTGAAGTTACCGTAGTGGATATGTTCAAAGCTTCTGCTGTGCAATAAATTCTATTTTAGAACCAATGGATGTTGAGCCAAAGTAAAGTAATGAATATAGCCATATGAATCAGCTGGGCGGGAACGAAAGCAAGTGCATAGGGCAGCCCGCCCGAAATTGCAGAGTTTATACTTTTGGCAATGGCATGCACTGCAAAGCCTCCCATAAAAGCAATTAATAAAGGGGACATATGAGCACTATCAGGTTCACCTTGTACAATTACCGCGATAATAGCCGCATGTATTTCAAATAAAGATGCGAGTAGGGTTCCCGCAATTAATCCGGCATCCCCTAAATATAAATTTAAGCCATAGACCCCCGACTGAATGATAGCGAGTGTTGCAGCAATAATAATGGCTTCTTTAAGACTAAACATTCTTGAATCTAATTCAGGAGTCGAAGTGCTAGGTTCGGCTTTTCGTAATAAAATGAAGGCCCAGACAGCTAAAACAACTAATGCAATAATTGTAGGAAATATAATTAGCTTAAACCAAGCAAAGCTAATACCGATTACAATAATTAAAGTTTGAATAAGCGTTGAAACGCAAGACATGAGGGCTGCCCCCGCGTTTGTTGTTGCATTTGCTCGACCAGAGCGTACTTCTAAACCTAAAGTGGCAATTGCCACTGTACTGGAAACAAAGCCTGAAGCCAAAGACGAAAGTAATAGCGCATTTTTAGAAGATAATAATCGTTTAGCAATATGAGCTAGTGCCTGTACAAATAAAATTAAAGTGAGCAATTTTAAAATAACATGGGGATTTAAAACTGGTCCCCAAAACGGCTTATTCGGGACTAAAGGTAAAGCAATTAAAAGTAGGGCGAGTAGAAAAATTCCATCCCGCAATTCTGCTTCGGTAATCCACTGACTGGCGATACCATGCATAGACTGCTTAGCTATTAAGATAGCGGTCATGATGACTGCTAAACTTGCTGCCAATGAAATATTCCAAATACAGAGTGCTCCAATGAAATAAGTCATGATAAATGCAAGTTCGGTAGTAACGCCCGGATCATTTGGCTGGTTTTTGAGGGAAACGATGCTGATTGCACCGATGGTTAAAGCTCCAACAATCCCAATTGAAATGCCGAATAAAAAACAGATCGCGCCTAATAAAGCACTAATTGCAAAAGATCTGAAACCAGCGAAAGTTTTATATTCGTGTTTGAGTTTACTGCGCTCTCGTTCTAAACCAATTAATAAGCCACAGCCAAGGGCAGCAGCAATTATAGTAATGAATTCCTCAAAGGATGCAGTTTGTAATGACATTGTCATTGGAAGTTCCATATTACTTCCTCTTATGCTTATAGTTATATGTGGATTTTAATCATTTTAAAATCATGTGTTCGTTTCCAGTTTATGCTTTTTATTATAGTCAGCATAGTATCTTTTTTAGGCATAGCAACATACAAAATATTTTTATAAACATGACCTATGACGCAAAAAAATATCAAGTTGAGAATTGGTTTAATTATTTGAAGTTGAAGGATATTTAAATAATGGATTTAACGATTTTGGGGTGAGCTAAATCTAAAACATCTCTGCTATATTATAAAAATATATTGGGGATAACGCATGAATGCACATGTAGAAATAGATACCTATTGGTGTCTAGAACAATTATTACAAGAAGGCCGTATCACAGAACGAGATAAATTACTGGTACAGTCCAGCCACCGCCAAAAAGACCAGTTAAAGTGGCATCCTTTACAATGGATTGCACATTTTAATTTAAAAGATCAGCAGCACATACAGGCCCATTTAAGTTTAAACCGTTTGTGTTTATGGTTTGCAGATCGGGTTCAGCTACCTTTATTTGTGATTGATCCTTTAAAGGCGGACGTGAGTGCTTTAACACAGGTAATGTCGCAAGAATTTGCCATTCGTAATCATATTTTAGCTGTTGAAATCCATGCCGATCGAATTGTGATTGGAACAGACCAGCCATTTCAAACAGATTGGCTCAATAATCTTGAACGAAGTCTAGCTCCTAAAAAAATTGAGCGGGTATTACTTAATCCCGAACAGTTGCAACGTTATTTACGAGAATATTATCAGGTCAGTCGAGCAGTAAACTCTGCTCAAAAAGATGCAGCCCACGATCGTGATAATAAAAATGTTGAGGCTCTTTTACAACTTGGGGATAGTCAAAACCCAGATGCCAATGATCAGCATATTGTGAAATTAGTCGACTGGATTTTACAGTTTGCGTTTGAGCAGAGTGCCAGTGACATTCATATGGAACCGCGTAAGGACAATGGCAAAGTCAGGTTCCGGATCGATGGTGTTTTGCACACCATTTACAACATGCCTTCAAATACGCTAACTGCAGTGATTGCTCGTATTAAAATTTTAGGACGTTTAAATGTCGCCGAAAAGCGCAAACCGCAAGATGGTCGATTAAAAACTCGGACGCCAAAGAGGCAAGAAACAGAGCTACGTTTATCAACCTTGCCCACTGCATTTGGTGAAAAACTGGTTATGCGTATTTTCGATCCCGATGTGTTGGTACGTTCGTTTCATCAACTGGGTTTTGAAGAGAGTTTATTACAACAGTGGCAACAGTTAACAAAAAATAGCCATGGCATTATTTTAGTCACTGGTCCTACAGGTTCAGGTAAAACGACAACGCTATATTCTTCGTTAAAGCAGCTCGCAACAGATCAGGTTAATGTCTGTACCATTGAAGATCCAATTGAAATGTTAGAGCCTAGTTTTAACCAGATGCAGGTCAACAATGCAATTGAATTAGGCTTTGCAGATGGTGTTCGTGCGCTCATGCGTCAAGACCCCGATATTATTATGATTGGGGAAATTCGTGATCAAGATACAGCGAATATGGCCATTCAGGCTGCATTAACAGGTCATTTGGTTTTATCAACTTTACATACCAATGATGCGCCGTCTAGTTTGACCCGTTTGCATGATTTAGGCGTGCAGCCATTTTTAACAGCAGCCACAATTTTGGGTGTGCTCGCGCAACGTTTAGTACGGCAGCTTTGCCCGCACTGCAAACAGCAAACTCATATTAATGAGGACGAGTGGCAACACCTAACATTCGACTACATTATGGACATGCCAGAAAAAGTTTATCAGGCAGTAGGGTGTGAACAATGTCGTCATACAGGTTATAAGGGACGAGTCGGTATTTATGAATTTATGCCAGTCAGTCTTGAGCTTAAGCATCTTATTAGTAGCCATATGACCTTAAATGATTTGAGAACACAAACTAAAAAAGAAGGTATAGAACCCTTGAGAATTGCGGGTGCTCGTAAAGTCATTGATGGTCTTACGACATTAGAAGAGGTATTACGGGTTGTGCCATTAAATTAACTTTTTCTTAAGATTCACCTCATTTATGCATGATGTACTTATGTTATTCCAAGATGTGATTAAAAAGGTAATCTTATGAAAATGCTTAAAGCAATGATAATGACTACAGGTCTAACAGCTGCTAGTGTCGCTATGGCGAATACACCTGTGAATCAGGCAGCAATTGCTCCAGTAACCGTAACAACTGTTAAGCATGCATTAACGGCTAAAGATAATACACCGGTTAAAGTACATGGTCAGGTTGTAAAATCTTTAGGCGATGAAAAATACCAATTTCGTGACAAGACAGGTAGCATTACGATTGATGTAGATGATGAACTTTGGCAAGGTCGTCCTATTTCACCAAATACAAATGTGACTTTAATTGGTGAAGTAGACATCGACTATAAGCCTTTAAAACGTGTAGAAATTGATGTGGATCAAGTTCAGTTCTAATGAATTGATCTCTAGATATACTACTTTTAGCCGCATTTAAATGATGCGGCTTTGCTTTTTTTATAAAGGCTTGGCAAGATCAAATCAGGATATAACAGGAAAAATAGATGAGAATTTTGCTTGCAGAAGATGATCGCTCTCAAGCTGAAAGTATTCAATCGTGGTTAGAGTTAGACGGTTATCAGGTCGATTGGGTTGAAAGAGGTGATTATGCGCTTACAGCAATTGAACAGCATGATTATGACTGTATTTTGCTTGATCGGGGGTTGCCTCAACTGGCTGGTGAAAAAGTTTTAACAACGATCCGCCATAAACAAAAAAATGTTCCTGTTATTTTTATTACAGCACGTGACAGTATTCATGACCGAGTGGAAGGACTAGATTTAGGTGCAAATGATTATTTGGTTAAGCCTTTTAGCTTAGAAGAGCTATCTGCTCGAATCCGCGCTCAATTACGCAAGCAAACGTTGAGTCAGCAATCGGTTTTAACATGGGGCGATCTGCAACTTGATACACAAGCGAAAGTTGTATCATGTGCTGGAAAGTCTATTGATTTAACAGCTAAAGAGTTCCAAATATTACGTAAGCTTATGGTTCATCCTGAGCATATTATTACGCGTGATCAATTAGAAGAAGCGCTCTATGCATGGGGTGAAGAAATTGAAAGTAACGCGATAGAAGTATTTATTTATCAGCTCCGAAAAAAAATCGGAAGTAGCAGCATTAAAACCATACGGGGGTTAGGCTACCGTATGGGAGATTTAAAATGAAATCTAATCGCTCATCCTTGCAGTCGCAACTGGTTAAAACCACGATGTGGAGTAGTGTCGTGGTGGGCTTGCTAGCTTTAAGCTTACTCACCATATTTTCTGTTTATCACAACATGTCAGTGCAAGACGAAATCATGGATGAAATTTCAGATACTTTACTGGTTTCTGATCTTTCTCAACACTCTATGAAACAGTTTGATGAGCTCAGTGACGAATTTGATATTCAGTATGAATTATTAAGTTCTGGGCAATTACTTACTCACTCTCATAGCTATCAGCACGAGCTTTTTGAACAAGGTAATTTATCAGAAGGTTTTTCATATTTTTGGTTTGATGGTCAATTATGGCGTAGTCTGGCTGCACAACAAGAAGACTCTCAACTACAGGTTGAAGTCTTTCAGCCAATCAGTACACGTATCGAAGAAGTACTCAAAGCACTTGCTGGGTATAGTGGCCTTATGGTGTTGTTCTGGCTGCTACAATGGGTGATTGTAAGTTGGCGTACGGAGCAACAATTGGCTGCGTTAAATTTACTCTCTAAACGTATTGCCCAAAAAACAGCATCAAATTTAGAACCTATTCAAGATCCAGATGTCATTACAGAAATTCAACCTGTGATTGATGCGCTAAACCAATTACTTGCAAGGTTGCAAAGGGCTCTCGTTGCTGAACAGCGTTTTACCGCAGATGCCTCTCATGAGTTACGATCTCCATTATCTGCCATACAAATGCGTCTTCAGGTTTTACAGCGTAAATATCAACATGTTCCAGAGCTTCATCAGGACTTTGAGCGCATACAAGAAGACGTTTCAAGAAGTACAAAAATACTTGAAAACCTCCTCCTTCTGGCTCGCTTAGAACCCAATGAAGCAGAGCAGCCACAACTTCCCAAGACGATTATCGATTTAAATTATTTATTGGCTAGAGTCATTGAAACTGTAACTTTAGATGCGCAAGCTAAACAAATGTTGATAGAAACAAATAACTTGTCGACAGAAACTAAAACCCTTGCGAATGAAGAATTACTATTTATTGCTTTTAGAAATTTATTCGATAATGCCATTCGTTATAGCCCGACTTTAGGCTCTATTCATGTTGAGATTGATCAGGATGAACAGCAAATTAAGGTCGCTATAGAAGATACAGGAAATGGTGTAGATGATGAGGTATTGCAACGTTTAGGACAGCGCTTTTTTCGGGTATTAGGTACTCAGCAGCAAGGTTCAGGGTTGGGAATTTCGATTACACGAAAAATTATTGAATTGCATAATGGTGAATTACATTTTATGCATGCTGAACAGGGTGGTTTGAGGGTGGAGGTTAATCTACCTTTATAAAAAATAGCATGGTTACCCATGCTATCCATTTTTTGTTTTCCCACGAATATTATTGAAACGCGAGTGTATTTTTATTTAGTTAAAATTAGACGATTATTGCGAGTGAGGCGTAAACGATATTCCTCACCAGCATGCATAATGCGGATTTCACGGCCTAATGCAAAGAGGTTGTTAGAATGTAACATTGGTAAGGCATGAGCTGTTTCATTGTTACGAGTAAATAAGCTAAAAGGTGCGTTCATTTGTTGTGCTCCGTGGTATGTTCTTGAACGATTTAAATGATAATCATTATCGAATAGATCTGTCAATGAGATTTTTAAAATTTTATAAAATGATAAAATTTGCTTACACTTGAGAAAAGTTTTAGAGAGTAAAAAGATGCCCAAACCAATAGTCGATGTCGCTATAGCAATCTTGATCCATCGTGGAAAAATATTAGTAGGATGGCGCGAAGAGCAGCAGCATCAAGGTGGAAAGCATGAGTTTCCAGGAGGAAAGGTTGAGCAAGGTGAAACACCCGAAGAAGCCTGTCGCCGTGAAATCTATGAAGAAGTGGGTATTGGTTTAAAAGATTGGCATCAGTTTGATTATATTCACCATGAATATGATGACATTATTGTCAATTTACATTTATTCCATAGTTATGTGCCTGATGAACTATTAAATCTTATTCATCAGCCATGGGCATGGTACACACGTGAACAATTACTTCACTTAAACTTTCCAAAAGCCAATAAAGACATCATAAAAAGATTGTATTGGCCGCATTTTATTAAAATCAGCAATATGCTTACACCTGTAGAAGGCAGTGATGCTTTATTGTATTGGCGTATAGAAGAAGCTGATGCTGATCAGAGGTATTTAGAACAATTAAGTGCTTTAGATGAAAATCAGTTATCAAACTTAATTATTAATACAGATATTTGGCAGCAGTTGAGTCCTGAGTTAAAGAAACAGATTAAGACCGTTCATTTAAAACAATCTCAGCTCATGAACTTGCATAAGGGCGATTTAACAGTAGGCTTACGTTTTATTGCTGCTTGCCACGATGCAGTTTCTTTAAAGCAGGCTGAGCAAATTGGCTGTGATGCTGTTTTTGTAAGTCCTGTCAAAGTAACAGAGACCCATCCAGAAGCCTTGGCATTAGGTTGGGAACGTTTTGCTGATCTCGCCCAAAAAAGCCAGATTCCGGTTTTTGCATTGGGAGGCGTGCATCCTGATGATTTAGCTACTGCACAACAGCATGGTGCATATGGCTTAGCAGGTATTCGTAATTTCTAATAAGAAAATAGAAAAGCATTAAAAGCTAGAGGGCTTTTAATGCTTGTTGCGCTTCTTGAACAGTTTTTTGATTATTGCGTTGTTGTCCAGCTTTTAAGATGGTCAACCAAAGCTGCTTTTTCATAGCCTGACTTTGGGCAAAACTTAAACCACGTCGCGCTAGAGATTCAGCATTAGAATATTGCTGTTTATGATTTGCCGTAAGGGCAAGAAATAGATATGTTTCTGCGGCTTGTGGTGCTAAACGCTGTGCTTGAAGCGCATAGCGTTCAGCTTCTGACCATTGCTGGTTTTTGTAAGCCTGCTGTGTTTTTTGCATTAAAACTTTAAATGCAGGCAACTGGCTGCCATCATCACTAAAATGTTGAGGCTTTTTTTGCTGAGGAACAATAACCTGTAAATTTTTGCGTTGAATTTCTGGATGTTCATAAGGTGTAATTTTTACACCCGATGGAGTTTCCGTGCTCTTTTTCGCTGGTGGAGCAGGTGTTTTCTCTTTGGGGTTGGAATGATCAGGCAAAGTTGTACAGCCGACCATAAGTACAGCACCAATATAAAAAACACCTTTCTTCAACATATCCTACTTTCCTGTTAACGCTTAGTTGTTATAACTACCACTTGAAATCACACGTGAGTTATTTGACAGATCTTGTTGCATCTGGCTTTCACTTTCACGAATATAACTGTCGGTATTATCATCCTGAGAGTCAGGAGTTGTGTTATCACTTTGTGGCGTATATGTTGGATCAACTTGATAATACGGTGCTGCACATGGCGTAGCACGATGTGGAACCGTATGCGTTAGCATCGGAATATACATAGCGCCATCACAAGCCTGAGCAGATAAATCACCCGTTGCACGGTCAATCCACTGCCACTGTACAGTGTCTGGTTGACGTATATTCACAGGAGTTTGGCGTAACTGTTTCATCACGTTAGTCCATACTGGCAATGCACCAGATGAACCTGTTAAACCAGTTACTTTATTGTCATCTAAACCTAACCAAACTACAGCAACGTGATTACCTGAGTAACCAGCAAACCATGAGTCACGTGTATCGTTAGTCGTACCTGATTTACCAGCCAATTTTAAAGCTGGAGATAAGCTGCTATAGGCTGAACGACCAGTACCCGAAGACATGACCTGTTGTAAACCATAATTCATGATATAGCCAACAGCCGGATCAATCGTTTGTTGAACATTCAGGCCATAACGGTCAAGCAGACGACCATTGGCATCTACGACAGATCGAATTGCACGAGTTGGATATTTAAAACCGCCTGTAGCGAAGTTTTCATAAATTCCGAGCACTTCCATTGGTGACATATTGACTGCCCCAAGGAAAATAGAAGGGTAGGCAGGAATCGTTGACTCAACACCAAACTTTCTTAAATTATTGCTAAATGTAGATAGACCAAACTCCTGACCTAAGCGTACAGCAGATAGGTTGTATGAGTTTGCTAATGCCTCACTCAGACTGACTACACCATGTCCACCACCGCTATAGTTTTTAGGTGTCCAGCTTTTACCACCATCTACAGGAACACTGATCGGCGCATCTTCAATTTGGCTTGCCCAGTTATAACGTCCAGATTCAATAGCACTTAAATAAATCACAGGTTTCAATAAAGAACCCACTTGACGTTTCGCATCTAAAGCACGGTTAAAACCAGTAAAGTCTTGTGTAGAACCAACCGCTGCAACTAACTCACCGTTTTCAGGATGTGCAATCAGTACAGCACCTTGTAGATTTTTCAAACGTGCTGGATTGCTGTTGGCTAAGCGATCTACTGAAGCTTTAAACGCATTTTGAACTTGAGTTTGAGTAATTGGATCTAAGGTCGTAAAAATACGTAATCCCTGATTGGTTAAATCACTTTCTTGATACTCTGTACGTAATTGACGACGTACAATATCTAAAAAGTCTGGGAATTTTGCAGGGCCTAAACTTGGTTTACTTAACACATTTAAAGGACGTGCAATTTCATCTTCATATTCGGCTTGGGTTAAATAACCCATCACACGCATGTTATTTAACACGGTATCGCGGCGTTTTTTTGCACCTTCAGGGTTTTTCCAAGGGTTATATAAAGAAGGACCTTGAACGAGTCCAACTAAATAAGCTTGTTGTGCGACACTGAGTTCACGTAACGGTAAACCAAAATAAAATTGTGAAGCCAAACCATAACCATTAATTGAATAGCTACCATTTTGGCCCAGATTCACTTCATTTAAATACGCCTCTAAAATTTCATCTTTGCTGTAATGCAGTTCGATGAGTAAAGCCATTAATGCTTCATTGACTTTACGTTTTAGTGTGCGTTCAGGGGTGAGATAGAAGTTTTTAACTAATTGTTGAGTCAGGGTTGAGCCACCTTGACGTTTTCCACCAGTGACATTACTGACCAATGCACGAGCTGTACCGCGAATTGAAATACCATGATGATGATAAAAATTGCGGTCTTCTGTAGAAATTAAAGCTTCAATGAGCGGTTTAGGGACATTATTCAGTTTAATGAGTACACGGTCTTCATTGTGTTGAGGATAAATTCCTCCAATGAGTAACGGTTCCAAGCGTGCAACGCCGGTTGAAGAGGGTTTAGTACTTCTAACTTCAACAACTTGATCATTTGCAAAACTTAACTCTAAGACTTGTTCAGGTTCAACACTGTCACCGTAGTCAAAACCACGTGTGTGGATATACATATTGCTGCCTTGAGCAACATAGCTTCCAGACTTGTCATAATTACTTGAAGTTTTGTAACCCAATAACTTTAATTCTTGAGTGAAATTTGCTTGAGAAATAGGCGCGTTGTTATAAATTTCCAAAGGTCGTGCAAACACTTTGGCAGGAATATCCCACCGCTGGCCTTCAAATTTTTCACGGATAATATTATCTAAACGAATCAGATAGATACTAAGAGCAATAAAAGCACCAATGACCAAAATGGAAAAGATTAGTGCAAAGAAACCGATACCACGTTCAAACTTCATAAAAATGAGATAAAACCCTAACAATGCCTGTAATGATGCGATAGCTTGTCATCAATTTGCAATGATAAAACTGTGAATAATTGGAAAAGTTAGATTGAATTTTACAGCATCTTGTAGTTATGTTTTTTTAAATTAATCGGGTTAATGTTATTATAGCCGAGTATCGCAGCGGAGCTTACTCATTCGTGCAAATTTCACATAAGTCCTTCAGAAACGTCGGGTTAATCGGTCGACCAGATAAATCATCAGTTGTAGAAACACTATGTTTAATTCATGATCATTTGTTGAACTTAGGTTTGAACCCCATTTTTGATCAGGAAACAGCCGAATTAGTGCCTTATGATCATGCACAGATAGTAAGCCGTCATCTATTAGGTGAAGTTGCTGATTTAGTTATTGTGGTTGGAGGCGATGGTTCTCTACTCCATGCAGCCAGAGCATTGGTCCGTTACAATACCCCTGTTATTGGCATCAACCGTGGGCGATTAGGTTTTTTAACTGATATCAAACCTTCAGAAGCCATTTTTAAACTTGACCAAGTGCTTCAAGGGCATTTCCAGCTTGATCGCCGTTTCTTACTTGAAATGGAAGTACGAACAAATGGCGAAGTTATTTATGATGCAATCGCTTTAAATGATGTTGTTTTGCATTCGGGTAAGTCCGTCCATATGATTGACTTTGAACTCAACATTGATGGTCAATATGTTTATCGCCAGCATAGTGATGGTTTAATTGTTTCTACTCCAACAGGATCAACTGCCTATGCTTTGTCAGGCGGTGGACCAATTTTACATCCAAGTATGGATGCGATTGCATTAGTTCCAATGCATCCCCATACATTGTCATCACGTCCCATCGTAGTCGGCGGGCAAAGCGAAATTAAAATTGTTATTCGCGAAAATCGAGTTTTGCCGATGGTGAGTGCTGATGGACAACATAGTATATCGCTGAATGTCGGAGATAGTTTACACATCCGCAAACATCCATTTAAACTAAGTTTATTGCATCCACCAGGTTATGATTTCTATATGGCCTGCCGTACCAAACTTGGTTGGAACCAAGATTTTGAATCTTTTCAAAGAGATGAATCATGAATATTGAACAAATGCTATCTGTTTTAAACCCTGAAATTGTAGAGCGTTTAAAAACAGCAGTAGAAATTGGTAAATGGCCAAATGGCGTTGTTTTAACAAAAGAGCAGCGTGAGACTTGTATGCAAGCTGTCATCGCTTGGGAGTTGAAAAACTTACCAGAAGAACAGCGTAGCGGCTATATTGACCGCGGTACGAAAGAAGAGGGTGAAGAGTGTGATGATGATCATCACAAGCAGGAACCTGAGTTTAAACCAATTCGTTTTGTTTAATTTAAGAAGCTCAGTGATTACTGGGCTTTTTTTATGTTTATCAAAATATAATAAAGAATCCTATGAAACGTTTAAAACCTATTTACGTACTATTATTTCTAATATTGTTTAGTGGTGCTGCATTAGCCAAACAGCCGATTGAATGTTTACTCAACGTGAAGGTTGTTGCGAGTCGGAAATACACTTCACCTCAAGCTAAATATACAAGTATAAAGAACGACGGTTATCCCATGTTATTGATTGGGATTCAGGTGCTGGAGTCGCAAACAATACGAAGCTCCCAAAAGATCAAAGCGCATCATTTATATTGTAAGACACTTATTGGTCAACAACGAGATGCTTATCTTTCGGGTTCCTACGATTCTAATAAGATTACAATCAAAATAGGTGATCACTTGAAACTAAGAAATATTCATTCTTCAGGTCAGGAATATCCATTTTGGCCAGATTTTTATTATATTGAGCCTTAAAACCAAGGCTATCCGATATAACCTTGGTTATTCATATATTAGAAACGACTATTCCATAACGCTTTTGCTTTCAGCATTGCCTCTTCAAAACTAGTAACAACTCCCATGGTATATAGTGCAATTCCGATGGTTTCTGTTACTGCCATTTCACCGTATTCATGGTGCTGCTGACCTAACCATACTGCTTTAAAAGTTGCTAAATCTAATTCTTCTTCCGTTGGACTACGTTCAGGTGTGAGCTTTGGTAACTCATGTTCATAGAGTTCACCATTTTTAATACCGCAAATGAGTGTTTTTGCATCTGGATTTCGCTCAAATTCACCGCCTTCACCCTTAATGACTGCACTATTTTGATAGCCTAAGCGCAGTGCACTATGTTGATGGGAAGTTCTATAAGCTGGATGGAATATAGCTTGTAAGGTGGCTTTTGCATTAAAAGGATTTATTAAGCGGGCTAAAGTATGAATAGGTGAGCGTAATCCCATCACATTTCTTAAAGAAATCAGTTCACTTAAAACAGGTGAAATCACGTCTAAAGGTAAGTAAGCGAAATTTTGCTCTGCTAACTGAGTACGCACTTCTTGTTCAGAATGACAAATTTGATAACCAACATATTCTAAAACCTGCTCGGTATAGACTCGGTTAAGGGTATGGCCTGATGCACCGTGCATAACAATTTTATAACCGTGTTGAGCAAGGGTGAGGGCTGCTAACAAGAACCAAGGATAATGTTTACGTTTACCTGCATAAGATGACCAGTCTAAATCAACCTCTAAAGGCTGGAAATTAAGCTGGTCTCTAGTCGCTTGAACAAATCCTGCGAGTTCATCAATAGATTCTTCTTTAACCCGAAGCAGCATTAAAAAAGCGCCTAACTGCACATCAAGCACTTCACCTTTTAAAATCATGGTAAACGCTTGATACGCTTCTTCATAGCTTAAAGAGCGTGAACCACTTTTTCCTTTCCCTAAAATACGGACATATTGAGCGAAGGGGTGTTCAGCATCTTTATAGATATTACGTTTAGTATTCATCGTAGTTCAAAAACAATAAAAATGATGGGATGCAGGCAGCTCAAAATGAAATGTCCACAAGTATTTAATCAATATGACATAAAAAACTGTCGAAAAAATATCAAAAGTGTTTCTTATACTAAAGTCTTAGGGCCACATGAGTGTTTTTTGCGCGTATTAGCCAAAAATTTAATCGAATCATTATTTAATTCGAGTACACTTTCTCGTGCTTTTTTGAGCACTCATATCATAATTTTCTGTGATTCTCCTATATCTTCAGCTTTTTATTAAAAAGTAAGAGGTTATTTCTAACTACTCAAAGTGGTTAGGAACTTCAGGTATTCTCCTGTTTTAGAAAACAACTTTTTTTTGTTTTCATTGAGGTAGTAGGAAGGTTTTTTGTTTACAAAGAACCGTTTCCCTTTTGCGGTGTTCATGTGAAAGGTTAGGGCTGTGTATTCGTAAAGAATAGACGTTTCATTTTGGTATTTCCAACGGACTTGGAAATATAGATTGAAGTAAAGTTATGGCTAAAAAACCGATTTATAAATCACTTTATTTTCAAGTGATTATTGCGATTATTGCGGGTGTTCTGGTAGGACATTTTTCCCCAAGCACAACGCAAATTGTCAATGGTGTCGAACAACATATCCCAGGTTTAGGTGAGCAACTCAAGCCATTAGGTGATGCCTTTATTCGTTTGATCAAGATGATCATCGCACCCGTTATTTTCTGTACCGTGGTCAGCGGTATTGCTGGCATGGAAAGCATGAAGTCAGTCGGAAAAACTGGCGGCGTTGCGTTGTTATACTTTGAAGTTGTTTCAACAATTGCACTTCTAATTGGCCTTGTTGTAATTAACATCGCTAAACCGGGTGTAGGGATGAATATTGACCCTACCACTCTAGACACTTCGGGCATTCAAAAATACGTCAGTTCTGGTGAGTCACAATCTACCATTGATTTCTTAATGCACATCATCCCGGATACGGTTGTTGGTGCATTTGCAAATGGTGAAATCTTACAAGTCCTTCTTTTTGCAATTCTCTTTGGTTTTGCTTTACATAAGTTAGGTGATGCAGGACGTCCAGTTTTAAAATTTATTGATCAAGTTGCACATGTGTTCTTTAACATTGTGAACATGGTGATGAAACTGGCTCCGATTGGTGCATTCGGTGCAATGGCATTCACCATTGGTAAATATGGCGTTGGTTCACTTGTACAATTAGGGCAATTAATTCTCTGCTTCTATATTACATGTTTACTCTTTATCTTCTTGATTTTGGGTACAATCAGCCGTATAAGTGGATTCAGTATCCTCAAAATGATTCGCATGATTCGTGAAGAGTTATTAATTGTACTTGGTACATCTTCTTCTGAATCTGTTTTACCTCGCATGTTGCGTAAACTCGAAATTGCAGGTTGTGAAAAGTCTGTAGTCGGTTTGGTTATTCCAACAGGTTATTCATTTAACCTTGATGGAACGTCAATTTATTTGACTATGGCAGCAATCTTTATTGCTCAGGCAACGAATACTCAGCTTGATATTCAACATCAGATCACTTTGTTATTAGTACTCTTAATTTCATCTAAGGGTGCGGCGGGTGTAACTGGCTCTGGCTTTATTGTTATGGCGGCAACTTTGTCTGCTGTAGGACATATTCCAGTTGCAGGTTTGGCATTGATTCTTGGTATTGACCGTTTCATGTCAGAAGCACGTGCTTTAACTAACCTTGTCGGTAACTCTTTAGCAACGATTGTTGTTGCTAAATGGGTCGGTGCTTTAGATAAAGATAAGCTCAATGATGCTTTAAATAATCCAGATGAAGTCGACAGAAAAATGATGGAACCAAAAAGTCCTCAAGTCGCTGAAGGTCTAGATTAATTCGAATAAACCTATATAAAAAAGGAAGCTAAAGCTTCCTTTTTTATTGGCTGACTGAAAAGTACAGTTTTAATGAGCAGCTATGCCATGACAGTAGCTAAAAAAATGATTAGCATGCACAGCAATGAGATTCGATAAAACAATAAAGCTGAAGGAAAATATTATGTTGGCATACGATGCAGATTTAGAATTATTCCGCGATAATTTTAAACGTTTTATGGGTGAGCATATTGCGCCACACTATGATCAATGGGAACGTGAAGGAATCATGCCTCGTTCGGTTTGGAATCAACTGGGCGAAAATGGCTTTTTATGTGTGGATGTCCCTGAAGAATATGGTGGTTATGGGGTTCCGACATACTATTCATTAATGTTGGTTGAAGAATCTGCACGTGCTGGCTTTTGTGCATTATCGACAGCTATTTCTTGTCATTCTGAAATTGCTGCACCATATATTTTACACATCGGGACAGAAGAGCAGAAACAATATTGGTTGCCGAAAATGGTAACAGGTGAAGTTGTTGGTGCAATTGGTATGACTGAACCAGGAGCAGGCTCGGATTTACAATCAATGCGTACCAGCGCCATCTTGCAAGATGATCATTATGTGTTAAATGGTTCAAAAACATTTATTTCAAATGGGCAGCATGCTGATCTTGTTGTGCTTGCCGTAAAAACAGATCCTCAAGCCCGTGCAAAAGGTGTGTCATTATTATTGGCAGATACACATCTGGAAGGCTTTAAAAAAGGCACAAATCTAGACAAAATCGGCCTACATTCTCAAGACACATCTGAGCTGTTTTTTGACAATGTGAAAGTGCCTAAAAACCAGTTACTTGGTCAAGCTGGGCAAGGTTTTGCTTATTTAATGCAAGAATTACCACGTGAACGTACTGCAATTGCATCCACTGCAATTGGTGCAATCCGCGGTGCAATTGATTTGACAACGGCTTATGTAAAAGAACGCCAAGCATTTGGTCAACCCATTTCACAATTCCAAAATACGCGTTTTGTTTTAGCGCAAGCGAAAATTGATGAACTTGCTACAGCGGCTTTTTATGAAAGAAATATTGCTCTATATCAAGAAGGTAAACTAGATGTAGAAACGGCTGCAGCATTGAAAAGTTTCAGTAGCGATATGCAAATGAAAGTCGCAGATAACTTGCTTCAACTTTTTGGTGGTTATGGCTATATGACCGAATATCCAATTTCTCGTTTCTTTGTAGATGCCCGAATTCAGCGTATTTACGGTGGTACAAATGAAATTATGAAAGAAATCGTAGCGCGTGGATTAATTGGCAAAGCCTAATTAAGCAGAGTAAAAACAGCCTGTCTTGAAACAGGCTGTTTTGTTTTTAATTATTTGCTAGGACGATGAATGACAGGGTAGTCTTGTTGTTTAGGTAATTGCTGTAATGCATGATTCATCTTTTTTAAAAACTCATCGGCTTCATCTTGACGAAACGAGTCTTCGGTATACTCACTGCGTTTTTGAAAGACGACACCACAACCAGTTATTTCCATATTTTTAGGATTAAATGACCAGTCATTTGGATTCTTTAAGTTAATGTTTAAATCACTTTCACAACCTTTCCATAAACGTAAAAACTCATTTGATAATTCTGTTTTAAATCCTTTGGCAGGATAGACTGAAAATCCTTTCATTTCGGGATTATAAAACTGTATAAGCATGTCTACTGGCATGCCACCCCAAACGATTGCTGTATCAGTTGGTAAAGAGATGCCTGATAAATTTTTCTCTTTTAAAGCATGTGTTTGTTCAAATTTCTGCCTGAAATGTTGCGACTGGTAGGTCAGCTTGGTTTGGGGTGGGATTGGAATACCACGAACTTGATTACTGGCAGTAGTTATATAGTACGGGGACGGATCAGTACCATTGCACCCCGCGATTAGGGGACAGCCGCCACAAGCCGTTAGACTGACACTAATTAAACTCAGTAGACCTAAAACAATAATTTTATTCATTCTATTTTACTGTTGTTATGACATCTTCAGACAGTATAACTAATCTATGTATTGAGAGGTCTATCTTTAAGAGGAGTGAAATGCTCCTCTTAAAATTTAAGTGGGTTTTATTCAGTTGTTTGTTCTGTAGGCTCATCAAATAAAGATTTGCAGTTTTCTAAATTTTGGCATGCAGCAAACATAAGTGCTTTCGGCAAACTCGCATACAAATTGGTAATATGTTGTTCAGCAGGATTATAAAAATGCCAATAAGCAAATTGGGCTGAGCGGCGATTTTCCAAAGCTTTAAAGAAATCTTTTTCATTAAAGTTATGATCAGATTGAGTACGAGGTCCTCCTTGCTCATGAGTGCCGACTGTAGTCAAAAGCATCGGAGAATTACTTTGTTTTTGACTCTGCCAATGGTTTAATTTTTGAAATAGCATGCCTTGATCAAACCAGAGAGAAGGGCTGGCTGCGATGTAACGTTGAAATGCTTCAGGTTTTTGAAAAAATTGATAAAGCACAAATAACCCTCCAAATGAGTGGCCATAAATACTTTGCTGCTGGCTATTAATTGGAAACTGTTTGGCGATTTCAGGTTTGAGTTCATCGTTTAAAAATGTGATGAACTGGTCAGCACCACCATACTTATATCTGCCTTGCTTTTGAAATTCAGCAGAAGGTTTAGGGGTGTAGTCATAAGCACGTTTTTGTACATCAAAAGTTTTCTGTTTAGGATAACCGACCGCAACGATCATGAGCGGGTCTAGACCTAATTTTGTAGAACCTGCCCCAATAGATTGAGCGATATTGACTGCACTTGGAAAGGTTGCATTTCCGTCTAATATATAAAGTATCGGATAACCATGTTGCGGTGGAGCAACTGGTGGTTTATAAATTTGAATAAGATAATCATGGCCTGTATTTTTAGAGTTAATTTGAAATTGTGCCTGATTGTTTTGAAAAACAATTTTTGATTGATTTTGTGTAGAAGTTTGAGCCAAAACAGAGCTACTTATTAATGAGCTCAAAAGAAAACAGCAAGGTAAAAGCAAAAATGATTTATGCATAATGAGCAATAATAAAATTTATTACGCAAATGATAAATGAAAATCATTATCAAATAAAGTAATTCAGGGAATGTGCGTAAAAAGGTTAATGAAAAAAGCTCTTACAGCTATATTGCCTAACAAATCAAAGCAGACTATTGTTATACTCTCGTTTAAAAGATGATTTTGCTGAGGCTGCATTCCAATGATCAACGATGATCAAAACAAAACGACTTCTCTTAGTTTAGAACAAATTCGCGAAGATATTGATAGCGTGGATCAACAGATTCAAGAATTATTAAATCGACGCGCAAGCCTTGCTGAAGCAGTTGCGAAAGCTAAATTTGCTTCCGAAGAGAATCCTTTGTTTTATCGTCCTGAACGTGAAGCACAAGTCTTACGTAAAGTCATGGAGCGCAATCAAGGTCCTTTGTCTGATGTAACCATGGCGCGTTTGTTCCGTGAAATTATGTCTGCTTGCCTTGCTTTAGAAGCACCGCAAAGTATTGCATTTTTAGGGCCAGAAGGTACTTTTACTCAATCTGCTGTGCTTAAGCATTTTGGTAAAGATGCGGTTGTACGCCCACTTCCAACTATTGATGAAGTCTTCCGTGAAGTGGAAGCAGGTAGTGCCCATTACGGTGTAGTTCCAGTTGAAAACTCATCTGAAGGTGTTGTAAACCATACCTTAGATTGCTTTAAAACATCGAATTTAAACGTGATTGGTGAAGTTGAATTACGTATTCACCATCAATTCCTTGTTTCTGAAAATACACGTAAAGACAGTATTAAGCAGATTTATGCGCATCAACAAACTTTGGCTCAATGTCGCCAATGGTTAGATGCACATTATCCGGGTGTTGAGCGTGTTGCTTTAAACTCAAATGCAGAAGCTGCACGCCGTATTCGTAATGAATGGCACTCGGCTGCGATTGCATCTGATATTGCAGCAGGCATGTATAACCTTGAAATCTTACATAGCAATATTGAAGATAATCCGGAAAATACAACACGTTTCTTAGTGATTGGTCGTGAAAAAATTCCACAAAGTGGCAATGATAAAACATCATTATTGATTTCAGCGCATGATCGTGCGGGTGCTTTATTAGAAATTTTAGCGCCATTTGCAAAACATAATATTAGCTTAACAAGTATTGAGACTCGTCCAGCATTACCTGAAAAATGGGCCTATGTATTCTTTATCGATTTAGAAGGTCATATCGAACAAGAGAATGTTGCTGCTGCGATTAATGATATTCGCCCAATGGTGAAAGAGATTCGTATTTTAGGTTCTTATCCTGCCGCTGTTCTGTAATCACTTATGTTGGAATAATGACATGTATTAAGATAAGCATGTCATTATGCTTAAAAACAAATTGCTCAATGGTTTAAATATCTTTGAGCAAAAGCAAAGTTGAAGTTATGTCACACCCCCTATTTAAAAAAGTTGCATTTATTGGTTTAGGACTCATCGGGTCGAGTTTAGCTCGTGTTATTGTTGCAGAAAAGTTGGCGACAACTATTGTTGCATCTACGCGCTCACATAAAACTTTAGAAGATGCAAAATCACTTGGCTTAATACACGAAGGATTTTCTGATCCAGTTGAAGCCGTGAAAGGGGCAGATTTAGTCGTTTTAGCCTTGCCAGTGCGTGCTACGCAAAAAGTGCTTGAGCAAATTAAACCTTATTTGTCAGCAACCACAATTTTAACCGATGTGGGAAGTACAAAAGGTAATGTCGTTGATGCAGCAAAAGCTGTATTTGGTGAAGATTTACCAGAAGGTTTTGTGCCAGGGCATCCTATTGCAGGTAGTGAACATACAGGTGTTCACGCGGGTAAAGTTGACTTATTTGCAAATCATAAAGTGATTTTAACGCCGTTACCAACAAGTGCAGAATGGGCTGTTGATAAACTGATTCAACTTTGGTCGGCAGCAAAAGCCGAAGTCATTTGTATGGATGTTGCCAAGCATGATGAAGTGTTGGCCCATACGAGTCATCTACCACATTTGATGGCATTTAATCTGGTCGAGCAACTTGCAAACCGTGAAGATAATCTCGATATTTTCCGTTATGCAGCAGGTGGTTTTCGTGACTTTTCGCGGATTGCTGCCAGTGATCCCCAAATGTGGCATGACATTTTCTTTGCCAATAAAACAGCTATATTAAATGCTGTAGATGGCTTCGAAAAGCAGCTTACTGTACTTAGAAAATTGATTGAAAACGAAGACTCTCATGCATTAATGGGTTTGCTTGGACATGCTCAGGCAGCACGTCAGCATTTCAATCATATGTTAGCCAAAAAACCTTTAATGGAGAAAAATAAGGTGACACAGCAATTCAGTATATTACCGGGAAATAAAACTTTTAAAGGTAAATTTACCGTACCGGGTGACAAATCTGTGTCACATCGCTCCATTATGTTTGGTGCTATTGCCGAAGGCACGACTCATGTCACTGGCTTTCTTGAAGGTGAAGACGCGTTAGCAACTTTGCAAGCTTTCCGTGATATGGGCGTAAGCATTGAAGGCCCAAAGAATGGTGAAGTGACCATTCATGGTGTAGGCATGCATGGTTTAAAAGCACCTGCAAGTGCATTGTATATGGGTAACTCTGGTACAAGCATGCGTTTGCTTTCAGGCATGTTATCAGCACAAAAGTTTGATTCAGTGATGACAGGTGATGCGTCACTTTCTAAACGTCCAATGGAGCGTATTGCTAAGCCATTGCGTTTAATGGGCGCGCAAATTCAAACTACAGGTGAAAAAGGTACACCACCTGTAAGCATTACTGGTGCTCAGCAATTAAAAGGTATTCAATACGATTTACCTATGGCATCAGCTCAAGTGAAGTCTGGTATTTTACTTGCAGGCTTATGGGCTGAAGGTGAAACTTCGGTAACTGAACCAGAGCCAACACGTGATCATACTGAACGCATGCTTCGTGCATTTGGTTATGATGTTAAAACCGAAGGCAACAAAATTTCCCTTGTTGGTGGCGGTAAATTAGTAGGTACTGACATTCAAGTACCATCAGACATTTCATCCGCTGCTTTCTTTATGGTGGGTGCTGCAATTACTGAAGGCGCCGACGTTGTGCTTGAAGCTGTAGGTATTAACCCAACACGTACTGGTGTGATCGAAATTTTAAAACAAATGGGTGCTGACCTAACTGTTGAAAATGAACGTATTGCTGGTGGTGAGCCGATTGCTGATATTCATATTAAGGGTTCACGCACGCTTAAAGGCATTCACATGCCTGAAGACCAAGTACCTTTAGCAATTGATGAATTCCCAGCTTTATTTATTGCAGCAGCTTGTGCGGAAGGCCAGACCGTATTAACTGGGGCAGCAGAGCTTCGCGTGAAAGAGTCTGACCGTATTCAAGTGATGGCAGATGGCTTAAAAATCATGGGTATTGACTGCACACCAACTGAAGATGGCATCATTATTGAAGGTAAGGGTAAGTCTGGCGATTGGTCACCAATTTTTACTGGTGGTGAAGTTGAATCGCACCATGACCACCGTATTGCCATGAGCTTTAGTATGGCAGGCCTTCGTAATTCTGGTCCGATTACGATTCAGGGTACTGAAACAGTTGCTACCAGCTTCCCAACTTTTACTGAGTTGGCGAATCGTGCAGGCTTAACGATCGAAGTTAGCCAATAACTTTTTACCTAACACATTTTATAATTGCTAACACAATAGCAACGGCAGCAGCGGGCTAAAGGCTTGGCTGCTGTTTGTTTATTGCTTATGCTAAGCGCAGATAATGATAATAGTGTTAGGACAAAGGATGAAAAAATTACAATTTATTGCTAGTTGCCCACAACATGGGGTGCTTGATCATCCACCAAATGAATGCCATATCACCCAAGAATATGTAGCAGCTTTATTATTTAAACAATTGGGGCATTATGGTTTTGATGCGCAACATATTGTGCATGAACATGAAAAAGTAGAAGTGAGTATTGATAATCATCTTTTACCCTTGTCTATTACTTGCCAAAAAACAGACCATGATGGGCATTTGATGTGTGAAATCTCTGCCAATCCAGATGAAGAACAAGACTGGTTTGAGAAAATTGAAACACAAAGTATTATTCGTCAGCTCGCGCAGGCTGTTGAAAATAGTTTGAAAGCCGATCAAAGCTTTTCAGCATTTGAATGGAAAAATTAAATAAAACGATTCTTAAAACTTTTTCATGAAGTACGGCTTTTAGAAAAGTCGTACTTTCTGTTTAAATTAAATATAAAAATACAAAATCTTTACTCAAATCTCTACCTATCTTTAATGTGTTGTGTATATTGAAATTATTAAGATATTTACATAATTAGAGTGTGGTTTTCATGACACAAGTTGATATTGCGGCGTTATCTCCTCAAGTCGTTTGGCAGCATTTTCAAACACTTTGCACTATTCCTCGTCCATCAAAGCATGAACAGCAACTTCGTGAGTTTTTACAAAACTGGGCTGAAAGTCGAAATTTAGAAACTTATGTAGATGAAGTGGGTAATTTGATTATCCGCAAGAATGCGACTGTAGGTAAAGAACATGTATCTGGAGTCATTCTTCAAGGCCATTTAGATATGGTCACACAAGCCAACACAGGTACTGTACATGACTTCTTTAAAGACCCGATCCGTCCAGTGCTTGAGAATGGTTGGTTAATTGCCAAAGACACCACTTTAGGCGCTGATAATGGCATTGGGGTAGCCTTAGCTTTAGCTGTATTAGATTCAAATGATATTGCTCATGGGCCAATTGAAGTTCTTTTAACAGTGGATGAAGAAGCGGGCATGAGTGGTGCGCGGCTTTTGCAAGCGGGTGTGTTAAAAGGTAAATGGTTATTCAATATTGATACAGAAGAGTGGGGCGAGTTATATCTTGGATGTGCTGGCAGTATTGATGTTGAAGTCGAGCAGCCACTTAATTATGAACCAATCCCTGAAAACTTGAGTGTTGTGAACATTCAGGTTGCTGGCCTTAAAGGTGGTCATTCTGGTGTAGATATTCATTTAGGGCGCGGCAATGCCAACGTTATTTTAGCCCGCTTTTTAAATCAGTATTTACAACAACTTGGTGGGCGTCTTGTCGAGTTTAGTGGTGGTTCAGCTCGTAATGCTTTACCTCGAGAAGCAGTTGCAACTATTGCAATTTCGCCTAACCAATTACCTGAATTAGAAAAATTACTCGCTGAATATCAAACGACATGGAAAAAACAGCTACAGGGTATTGATGACAATCTACAATTAAGTGTTCAACCGAATAGCGCTGACGTGACGGGAGTGATTGCTCAACAGCAGCAAAACGAATGGTTGCAAGCTTTGGCAACAAGCCCATACGGCGTTGCAAGTATGAGTCAAGCGCTCCCAGATGTGGTTGAGACTTCAAATAATATTGGGGTTGTAAAATTAAATCGAGAGGGTGGAAAAGCTGTCTTAATGGTCCGCTCAATGGTGAACCAAGAAGCTGAAGATTTTGCAAAGAAAATTCAGGCGCATTTTAGTCAATTTAATATCGCCTCTACACTCACACCATTAGTTTCGGGCTGGACACCAAATCCTGACTCAGCTGCTTTAAAGTGTTTACAGCAGGCCTATCAAAAGGCGTTTAACATTGAGCCAAAGCTCAAAGTAATTCACGCAGGCTTAGAGTGCGGGATTATTGCCGAGCACTATCCAGATTTACAGATGGTTTCATTTGGACCTGATATTCAAGGTGCACATGCACCGGGTGAGCGAGTAAAAGTTGATACTGTAGATAATTGCTGGAAGTTGTTGGTGACGGCTTTGGCATCTGTAGAGTAATTTTTTAGAAATAAGAAGCTCATTAGTGAGCTTCTTAAACTTTGACCTCTACATGAAAATGATTTGTACCTAACTCGATAAATTCGATTTCACAATCAATAAATTTTTCAATCATGGCTGCTTGAGTACGAGAGTGTTCGCTAATACATTGTGCGGTGAACTCACCACCTTGACCTAAGGCCAAAGGCAATAACAACTGATCTGCTAAATACTCATCCACAGCAGCATTAGATTCCGTATATTGCTTCACTTTTTCGGCCAAATGATTGGCAATTTGTTCTGCACTTTTTCGCATTTCGCCTAAAGAGGTAAATAGCTGGGTATGATGCTTATGTTCAAGTTTGACATACACCGTATTGCCTTGGCTGATTCCATTCAGCTGAAATTGCTTTTGTGTATCCAATTTCAGTCTTTTATTTAAAGTCGCTAATTCTCGTTGTGCAATTTGCGCTTCTTCTGAAAGATTTAATACTGCTGCAAAAGCCTCAGTACATTGCAAAGCACCACGATCTAATAAATTTAAGCTGTTTCGATGTTGCCACGGCTGAATCGTAACTTGAATTTCACCTGCACCAATAGGAAAGAAGCCTGCTTTATTTAATTTAAAGTCGACGTGAATTCCAATTTTTGTTAGAGCAGGTAAAAAGCACTGTTCAATAAAATCCGCCGTTGGTGCAAGCGGGTTATGTGTGCCACCTGAAATAGTAAGCTCAGAGATTTCATTTTGTAATAACAAAGCAGGTAGAATAGTTTGTAAAACCAGTGTTGTACTACCTGCGGAGCCGATTTGAAATTGATATTTCCCACTTTGAACATGTTGAGGTGCGAAATATAACCGTTGGCTATGTAACTCAGTACCTTCAACATAAGCTTGGCTAATTTGTTGAGATGCCTGTACACAAACCAAATGTTGACGCATTAAACCTGGTTTTTTACGCCCAGCACGTATATTAATTAATTCAAACGGCTGGCCTGTAATCATTGAAAGTGCAAGGGCAGTTCTTAAAATCTGTCCACCACCTTCACCTTGTGAGCCATCAATTTGAATGGTTGTTAGCATATTTGCCAAAACTTTATTCACTTCTATTTTCCTTATTTTTTCATTTAATTGAACATACTGTCAGTACATGGTAGTGCGAAGTAACGTGTAACTTTGCTTTCGGCAAAGGTTTACAAGGTGCATAGTGCTGAGCCTGATAAGTGAATATCGGTGCACGGCTCACATGCTGCCATAGCCGCCTGAATTATTTTCAATCCCTCAGATCGGAGTAACGCAGGATCTTGTACTCGCCCAGTATGCTCAAACTTTGATTGTGAACTAAATTCACAAAATCTGTTGTTTACTCAACTAAATCGATCTGCCAATTGGCAGCTTGAATTTTGATGTTTAAGTCACGGAGTTTCGCACTGATATCATCCGCCTGCTTTTGTAAGCTAGAAACAGGAATGACTTTCTTCCACTTAATTTCACGTGAGCTGTAACGATCAGGTTCACGATGCGTATTGGTAATCGCATCCATTAAGATCTTATGCTGTTCAGCATAACTATCTCTTAAGCTCAGTAGTGATAATAACGTTTTTCCATCTTCTAACTTTGCTTGAGCATTGGTTAGATGAATACGATAAATCAACTGATTGCTTTCTTGGGTTAAAGCAAACACCTGTTTGATGAGTTCATTAGGGTCTTCACTTGGTTCATCGCCATCTTGTACCAATACATTGGCATTGATTCGTTGCTTTAACGAAGCGAGCTTTTTTTGTTGATCGCTTCGAAGTAAAAGTGCTTCTGCGAGTTTCATTTTATTTACCTTTTATTCAATATGCACAATCACTAAGTTCGAAATATCTTCTAATTGCATAGTAGTTTTTGCACATTCAGTAATGTCTTCTAAAGTTTCATCTTCATGCCAAGTTGTCATAAAGCAATGATCGGCTTGTGGTTGATAGTTATAAAGAACTAGATATGTTTCATCTAGGACATCATGCCAAACAGAACACTCATATCCTGTAACCATCGCTTGAATACAGAGTTTGGAATAGACAATCTGCTCACAAATCCAATTACGCCATTTAGGCAGAATTTGATCGGTTTCCACAACCAAAAGGATGTAATAGGGTTGTTCAGGCAGAATCAGATGCTTTTCTTCATTTGCCCTGATTCTATAGCTTCGAATATTTAAACAACCTTTTTCCATATTTAACCCTTAACACACACCACTTGTCTTAATGTATAAACCACTTCAACCAAATCGCTCTGAGCTTTCATTACATCTTCAATCGGTTTATATGCCGATGGAATTTCATCAATAACTGCAGCATCTTTACGGCATTCCACACCTTCAGTTTGTGCAATCTGATCTTCCACAGTAAAACGTCGTTTTGCTTCAGTACGACTCATAACACGGCCTGCGCCATGCGAACATGAGCAGAAAGATTCCTGATTTCCAAGTCCACGTACAATAAAGGACTTTGCACCCATTGAGCCTGGAATAATTCCGTATTCACCTAGACGCGCACGGACTGCACCCTTACGGGTAACCATTACTTCTTCACCGTAGTGTTCTTCCTTTTCCACATAGTTATGGTGACAGTTCACTGCTTCCAAACGTGCCTGAAAAGGCTTTGGTACAATAGTCGCCAAGGCTTTAATCGCAGATTGCATCATGATTTCTCGGTTCTTCATCGCAAAGCGTTGAGCCCAACCTACAGCAAACCAGTAATCATCAAAGTGTTCAGTGCCTTCGACTAAATATGCTAAATCTTTATTTGGTAAATTAATGAAATGCTTCTGCATGTCTTTACGGGCAAGTTCGATAAAATGATTACCGATAGCATTTCCTACACCACGGGATCCTGAGTGCAACATAATCCAAACATGTTCATGTTCATCTAAACAAATTTCGACAAAGTGGTTTCCTGTACCTAAAGTTCCCAAATGCTTGCGGTTATTGGTGTTTTTCAAACGTGGATGTTTGGCACAAATGTATTCAAAATCTGCAACCAAATTCGCCCAAGCTTGATCTACCATTTCTGGTGGAGTTTCCCATGAACCACGATCTCGCCCGCGTTTAGTCATTCCATGTGGAATTAAACGTTCAAGTTCAGTACGTAAAGAATGTAAGTTATCTGGTAAATCTGAGGCAGTTAAACTTGTACGGGTTGCCATCATTCCACACCCAATATCTACACCCACAGCAGCAGGAATAATTGCCCCTTTGGTTGGAATCACACTACCAATAGTTGCGCCTAAACCGAAGTGTACATCTGGCATGACAGCCATCCATTTATAAATAAAAGGCATTTGAGCAGTTTGCAATAATTGTTGTTTTGAGTTGTCATCAACAAGCACGCCTTTAGTCCACATTTTGACTGGCATAGTTTTTTCATTTTGCAGAACTTGGTAAGCACGTTCTTGCTGCTTTTGTTCAAATTGAGCTTGTTGGTTAATTTCTTCAATGACAGACATTTTCTTTTCCTTTCAAAGCCTGCCTGCCAAGCGTTTGCAGGCAGGTGTTATTCACAATATCCCAATGATGTTGTGTGCTTTGTACTATTGCACTGAGTGTGCCAACTTTTTTAAAAAGCACTTAATTTAAATATAAGTTATTGAAAATAATATATAAAAATAATTAGTTTCTCTGTGTGACTAATTTTTATTGGAGATTTTAATGTTTAATATATATCTAAAAATATATTTAAATATCTTTTTGGATATATATTATTAATGAGCTTTACGATTTTTATCGACTTTTAAAAGCTGTCCAGCTTCGTTTAAAGTAAAATCATCAAAATCATTTGCTAAATAAAAATGACCTTTATAAAACTGGCGAACTTCTTCAGCAATAGCGTGCTGTCCAGCTTTATCCTGATGTCTAGGGCTAAAATGCGTCAGAATTAAATTACCCAGAGATTGCTGCTCTGCAAATTCAGCTACCATTTTTGCTGAGCTATGCATTGGACCTTTTCCTACTTTATCTAAAACCGTTTGCAAGTAAGTTGATTCGTGAATAAGGAGTTGAGCATCTTTGCAAGCGTCAGCTAATAGCTCTGGTCGGTCATTATCTCCACCTATAACTGCATGAATTTGCTGGTTTTGAACTTTGATAAAGTCTTGAGCTTTTAATGTTTGTCCCTCAAATTCAATATTGTAGCCTCGTTTTAAATGGCCCCACATATCGCCTTGAGGTACGCCTAACTGAGTTAGAGCTTGGGTATCTAACTTCTTCTGAATAGATCTTATATAAATGCTAAAAGCAAAACTTGGAACACGATGGCTTAGTGGGTGTGCTTGAACAATGAATTCATCGGTGATCTGTTGTGGCTGAGTTGCTTCATTCACATCAATAAATTGGAGTGAATAGGACAAATATAAATCTGTAAGTTGGGCGGTGATTTCAAACCATTGCTGAATTTCTTTTGGTGCAATCACGATTAATGGTTTGCTGCGGGCATTCATGCCTGCACTTGCAAGTAAACCAACTAGACCATAACAATGGTCGCCGTGAACGTGTGTAATACAAATGGCAACTAGGTTTTGTAAGGAAAGTTTGGCTTGTTGAATGCGGTGTTGTGTCCCTTCGCCTGCATCAATTAAAACCCAGTCCTTATTCTTGTTATTGCGAACTGCTAATCCTGAAACATTACGTGTCAGGGTGGGTACACCTGAAGATGTGCCTAAAAAAGTAAAATGAAGCATATTCTTGGAATTTTTTGGTCAAATGCGTATTGTATATTATAGACACTTATAAAATTTTATAGAAATTATGGCGGATGCAAAGAAAACAGTCGTTATTGGCTTTGTCGGTTCTACACTTGATCAGGGAAGAAGGCCAGATCGCTGGCAGCGTTGGCGTCCTACAATTAGCCTGTTAATGCATGAAGATTTGCTTGTAGATGAATTGGTGTTGTTACATGATCGGCAACATCATAATTTAGTTAAATCTATAGCAGCAGACGCGAAAGAAATTTCTCCACAAACACAGATTTCTGGACATAAAGTCAGTATTAAAGATCCTTGGGATTTTGCAGAGGTATATGGGGCACTTTATGATTTTGTAAAAACATATCCGTTTGATGTCGAAAAAAATAACTATTTATTGCATATCACTACGGGAACACATGTTGCCCAAATTTGTTGGTATTTATTAGTCGATGCACATTATTTGCCAGCTCAACTTATTCAGAGTTCACCTAATCAACAAAAGACCCCAGAAGGTGAATATAGAATTATTGATCTGGATTTATCTCGATACGATGTTTTAAAACAGCGATTCGATGATGAACTAAAGCAAAATTGGCAACAACTTAAAGAAAATATTTCTACTCATAATAAAGCGTTTAATCAGCTTATTGAGGAGGTTGAATTAGTTGCAACCCGCTCTAGTGCGCCTATTTTAATTATGGGTGCAACAGGTGTTGGTAAGTCTCATTTGGCAAAACAGATTTTTCAGTTAAAGAAAGATAAATTTCAATTAAGCGGTCGTTTTATTGATGTTAACTGTGCGACTTTACGCGGTGATAGTGCCATGTCCACTTTATTTGGTCATATAAAAGGTGCATTCACAGGAGCAGCAGCTTCTCGTGCTGGTCTACTAAAAAGTGCTGACCAAGGCATTTTGTTTTTAGATGAAATTGGTGAGTTAGGGCTTGATGAACAAGCAATGCTTCTTAAAGCGCTTGAAGACAAAAGCTTCTTTCCAGTTGGAAGTGATAAGGAAATTCAGGCAGATTTTCAGCTGATTGCGGGTACTAACCGTGATTTACGTAATGAAGTTCAGGCAGGTCGTTTTCGTGAAGATTTATGGGCCCGTTTGAATACATGGACATTCTTTTTACCAAATTTAAAAGACCGTATAGAAGATATTGCTCCTAACATTGAATTTGAGCTACAACGTTTTGCAGCAATTCATCAAAGACAATTACGTTTTCAACGTGATGCTTTAGAAATGTATTTAAAATTTGCTAAATCAGCAGATGCATCATGGCAAGGAAATTTTAGAGATTTAGCCGCAAGCGTGACTCGTTTAGCAACTTTATCGCAAGGTGAGTTAATTCGCCGTGAAACTGTAGAAAAAGAAATTCAACGGTTAAAGCAACTTTGGCTTATTCAGACCGCATCTTGCAATGATGGAAATAGAGATGCAGACATTCTATTGAACTATTTGAGTTCTGAACAACTAGAGCAAATAGATGAATTTGACCAGATTCAATTACGTGGGGTACTTAAAGTTTGTGAAAATTCAAAATCAATGGCAGAGGTGGGAAGACAACTCTTTTCAGTGTCTCGTCAACAACGTAATACAACGAACGATAGTGATCGAGTGAAAAAATATTTGGCCCGTTTTGGATTAAGTTGGAATAATTTTTAGTAGTTACAGGGCTTATGAAATGATGGACATAGACTCAATCTATGTCCATCAAACTATTGTTTATTTCATAATAATAAAGCGTGTAATGATTTGGCGAAGCTGTTTTAAATAGCCTGTAAAGAAGTGGTTAGCGCCAGGTAAAATCGTAATTGGGTGCTTTTGAGGTTTTGCCCATGCAATTGCATCTGAAAGCAAGGTAATATCATCTTGCTCACCATGAATGAGTAGAATATCACCTTGAATTTCTGGAGTTTTATAGTGGCGCAAACCCACTACGGTAGCCGTTGGTAAACCACACAAAATTAACTGTACAGGTCGTAATTCAGGATTAAGCTGTGCAAAGCATTTTGCCAAAACATGTGAGCCGAAGCTAAAGCCGCCTGCATAAAATGGCAAGCCTTCATGTAGCTTACGAACATGTTCAATTACGGCTAAAATATCTTCGGTTTCGCCATGACCTTCATCATGAATACCTTCACTGCCGCCTAAGCCACGGAAACTAGGGCGATAAACAATACAGCCATATTCATTAAAGATTTGGGTTAAAAGGGCAGGGACTTTATGTTGAGGGGTTCCACCTTGCAATGGATGCGGATGGCAAACAACCGCAAAGCCTTTGATTTCACCTTCAGGGCGGTCAACGAAAAGTTCAATTTTACCTACTGGACCCTGGATGAAAGTTTGCTCAGACATATAAGAACCGCTAAATAACAATACGTGATGCTATTTTACCGATAGTCGTCATTGAAAACACGAGTTAGCATTAAAAAATATCTACTGTTATAGTTGGGATTAAGAATAATTTTTTCAGGTTGTCTATGCTTGCTTTAATTTCTCCTGCAAAAACTTTGGATTATGAAACAGCGTTACCTACAGATGAGTTTACTCAGCCTCGGTTGTTAGAACACTCAGCACAATTAATTGAGGTTTGCCGAAAACTCTCTGCTTCCGACATTGCCAATTTAATGAGTGTCAGTGAAAAAATTGCCACACTAAATGCAGACCGATTTAGAGATTGGAAGCCTGAATTTGATTTTTCAAATGCTCGTCAGGCGATTTATGCGTTTAAAGGTGATGTGTATACAGGTTTGGATGCCTATAATTTAAAAGATAAAGATATTGATTTTGCACAGCAGCATTTACGTATGCTATCTGGCTTATATGGTTTATTACGTCCTTTAGATTTAATGATGCCTTATCGTCTTGAGATGGGCACTAAATTAAAAAATTTACGTGGTCATAATTTGTATGAGTTCTGGGGTGAAATTATCACGAACCAGATTAATGAAGACTTGGCGGCAATTAAATCTGAATTACTCGTAAATCTTGCTTCAGATGAGTATTACAAATCGGTCAACGAGAAGAAAATTAAGGCTGAAATTGTGAAGCCTGTTTTTCTTGACCAGAAGAATGGCAAATATAAAGTCATTAGTTTCTATGCGAAAAAAGCACGCGGTTTAATGGCTCGTTTTATGATTGAAAACCAATTAAATAAAGCTGAAGATATTAAAGCGTTCAACACCGATGGATACTACTTTGATGCTGAAAACTCATCAGCAAAAGAGCTAGTATTTAAACGCGATGAGCAATAGTCCTGAGCGTGGTTAATATATGATGATGCAGCTTTACTTATTAAAACTGGAACATGTTTGGTTTGAGCTGCATCAGCATTATCATTTTTCTGAGCCACAAAAAATCTTAAATATACTCATCGCTGCTTATAGTGAAAAGCAGCGGGCCTATCATACTGTTCAACATTTATATGAATGCTTAGCTTTACTCGAATCAGTTCGATCTGATTTGAATGATGCCTATGCGGTTGCATTGGCACTTTGGTTCCACGATGCGATCTATAACCCACAAGCTAAAGATAATGAGCTTAAAAGTGCTGAGCTTTTTGAGCAATGTATGGCTCAAGATTTACCAGTAAATACCGTTCAGAAAATAAAGCAGTGGATTCTTGCCACGCAAAAGCATATACCGACTGATGAGTTAGATTTACAATTTTTATTGGATATCGATTTAGCTATTTTGGCAGCAACTCCAGAACGTTTTATGCAATATGAACAGCAAATTCAGCAGGAATATGCTTGGGTCGATCCAGAAGTATATTCAATCAAAAGAAAAGAAGTTCTAGTGCATTTTTATCAGTCAGACCCACTTTATCAGACAACTTATTTTCAACAGAATTTTGAGTTAAGAGCAAAGCAAAATTTACAGAGGATATTAGGCATAGCCTAAGTAAATATAAGAATTTAGATCTGTTGATTTGAATAAAGCGATATAGATTTTAAAACTTTTAGAAAATTAAAAATGGTTATATGAGGGAGAGAGGAACCACTGAAAAATCAGTGATTCCTTAGAAATAAATTATTTAAAGAAATAACCTGTTTCTGGTGAGCTTGCATTTGCCATACGTTTACGTGGCATGCGACCAGCTAAAAATGCTTCACGCCCAGCTTCAACAGCTTTTTTCATTGCAGAAGCCATTAAAATAGGGTTTTGAGCCGCAGCAATCGCAGTATTCATTAATACGCCGTCACAACCGAGTTCCATAGCAATTGCGGCATCACTTGCTGTACCAACGCCTGCATCTACCAAAACTGGCACTTTTGCATTTTCTTTAATAATTGAAATAGTATGTGGGTTTAAAATACCTAAACCTGAACCAATAAGACTGCCTAAAGGCATAATTGCAACACAACCCATACTTTCAAGTTCTTGAGCAATGATCGGGTCATCAGAGGTGTAAACCATAATCTCAAAACCATCATCAATCAAAGTTCGAGCTGCTTTTAAAGTTTCGGTTACATTTGGATATAAGGTCTTTTCGTCACCCAAAACTTCAAGTTTTACCAAGTTGTGACCGTCTAGAAGTTCACGCGCTAACATACAAGTACGAACTGCGCTGTCAGCATCAAAACAACCTGCGGTATTTGGCAAAATTGTATACTTTTCTGGCGGAATGACAGAGAGTAAATTTGGCTGATCTGGATGTTGTCCAATATTCACACGGCGGATTGCAACAGTAACGATTTCTGCACCACTCGCTTGAATGGCTAAATCTGTTTCATTTAAGTCTTTATATTTGCCAGTTCCTACCAATAAACGAGATTGAAAAGAACGTGAACCAATAATGAGAGGGGTGTCTTGCATGGATAACTCCGACTTAGCCGCCGCCAACAGCGTGAATAATTTCGATACGGTCATGTTGAGCGATAGAAATCTGCTCTAATTTGCTTTTTGGAATAATTTGCTGGTTGTATTCGACCGCAAATCTTTTTCCTTCAAGTGCCAAAGCCTGAATGAGCTGCATTAGGTTTTGACAAGGCGTGTCCGTTAATTCGCCATTTAAATAAATTTGCATGATCACATTCCAATTATTTTGCGTATTTGAGGGCATTCCAAGCCAAAACGAGCCATCCAGCTATCATAAATGCTCCACCAATTGGGGTAATTGCCCCTAAAATTCTCGGTAATCCAAGCGCCATGATATAGAGTGAACCACAGAAGAATAAAATACCAATCTGAATCAATATGAATGGCAATTTAATGGGGAACGTAAGGATAACTTTGCTTAAAATACCAAGTGCTAAGAGACCTAAAGCATGGTAGAAAAAGTAGTCGGTTGCAGTATGCCACCAAACAAGTTGCTCAGGACTCGCATGAGCTTTAAGACCATGTGCTCCAAAAGCACCCAACATGACTGCAAAGGCAAGATTAAGGGCTGAAATGGCAATCCACATAACAAAAAACGCAAATGAATAATGAAGGGCAACGTTATCATAGATTGGGTTGGCTAAACATAGCCAGATAAAACAAAAGGGCTAATCGCCCTTTTATTTTTAAACTTATTTTAGCTTGCAGACATGGCAATTTTAATTTTTTCCATTGCATTCTTTTCAAGCTGACGAATACGTTCTGCTGATACATTATATTCGGCCGCTAACTCGTGGAGAGTAGATTTGTCATCATCTAACCAACGACGTTGTAAAATATTACGCGAACGGTCATCTAACTGATCCATTGCATTATGTAGGGCAGATGTACTTTGCTCTTCCCAGTCCTCATTTTCGACTAAACGGGCTGGATCATAGCGATTATCTTCAAGATACAATGCCGGTGCAGTATGTGGGGTGTCATCATCGTCGTCGCCTTGAGCTTCGAAAGCAGCATCATAAGCGGTTAAACGACCTTCCATCTCCAGAACTTGTTCTGCAGTTACATTTAAATCATTCGCAATCGATTGAGCTTCTTCGAGCGTTAATTTTTTACTCGATTTTTTTAAACTACGTAAATTAAAAAATAATTTACGCTGTGCTTTGGTCGTTGCAATTTTGACAATACGCCAGTTACGGATAACGTATTCGTGAATTTCTGCCTTAATCCAGTGGACGGCAAAAGATACAAGACGCACGCCCATATTTGGGTCGAAACGCTTCACGGCTTTCATTAAGCCTAAATTACCTTCTTGAATAAGGTCGCCTTGTGGTAGGCCATAACCTGCATAGCTGCGCGCAATGTGAACGACGAAACGTAAATGCGACATTACCAGCATTTTTGCGGCATCAAGATCTTGGTCATAATAATAACGTTCAGCAAGTTCTTTTTCTTGCTCGGCCGTTAAAATAGGAATCTGATTGACAGTACTGATATATGCACCAAGGTTTACACCGGGCGCAGACAATGACAGGGGCATCAATTGATTGCTGCTGTCACTCATGATTTCTCCTTATAGGATCGGATGGGATAACCAATAAATTCATCTTAGTTTGAATCAGCTTCATAATTAAGGAAAATTGGGTAGAGAAATGTAAAATTTTATGCAATTTCTAATCTTTTAGTTTATCAAAGAATTATTGAGTTTCAATTAAATAGTGAAATTCTCTTTCGGAGATATGTGTGGTTTGACACATAAAATGATGCAAACCACAGTAACGAGTTACATCTATTTCACTATGGGGGTCAGAAGATTTTAATAAAAATAGCTGTTTACCCGATACTTTTTTGAGTTCGCGTTTAAGCATTAATAAAGGCATCGGACAAGGTTGGCCCAAGGCATTAATTTCAATAAGTGCTGTAGTAGAAGAAGTGTTGGTCATTCATCATCAAAACAACTAAAAAGATTATTCTAACAAATTTTTTTATAAACGCCGCACATTTTATAAAAGAAGAAACAAGCAATTACCTATAAAAAATATTGTAATAAGCTGTTTAAAAAAAGGACTAAAAATAGGGGGAATATTTGAAAAAAATTCTATTAATTGTCATAAACCCGTGGTAAGCTCGAACCGTTTTAGGATTTACCACACACTTAAATTGGTTTAAAAATCCTATAACAAATGGATGTAACCGGAAATTGTTGATAGTTTCACAGAATGATTACAAGCTTTAAGATTATAAATATTTTAAAAACTTGTTTGCTCTGCTGTTTGCAACACCGGAAGGTCCTTTTTTCAACATCTGAGGATTGACTTATGACAGCTCGCGAACAAGGCGTAGTAAAGTGGTTTAACGACACTAAAGGTTTTGGCTTTATTCAACGTAACGGCGGTGACGACGTATTCGTTCATTTCCGTGCAATCGTTGGTGACGGTCACCGTTCTTTACGTGACGGCCAACGCGTAGAATTTAGTGTAGTACAAGGTCAAAAAGGTTTTCAAGCTGAGAACGTTCAGCCTTTAGACTAATTCATCTTTTGATGAATCACGGACGCTCCAATTTTTGAATTGGGGCGTTTTTGTTTATAATGATCTTCTCATTAGAGAGATTGTTTGTTAGAGCACGTATTTATGACATCTGGTTTTGAAACCTTGAATTTACATCCGCAACTTAAAAAGGCGATTGATGCTTTAGGGTTTAAGCAAATGACCCCGATTCAGCAAAAGGTTTTAAAATATACGTTGGGCGGGCATGATGCAATTGGTAGAGCACAAACAGGAACAGGTAAAACTGCTGCTTTCCTTATTAGTGTAATTAATGACTTGTTACATAACCCGATTCAAGAGCAGCGCTTTCGTGGTGAGCCACGTGCCTTGATTTTGGCGCCTACTCGTGAATTGGCATTGCAAATTGAAAGCGATGCGAAGTTACTCACAAAATTTTCAGATTTACACGTCGTGACACTATTAGGTGGTGTAGATTTTGATAAGCAAAAGAAACAGCTAGATGCTAATTTTGTCGATATCATGGTTGCCACGCCTGGGCGTCTAATTGATTTTGTAGAACAAAAAGAAGTTTGGCTCGATCAAATTGAATTCCTAGTCATTGATGAAGCAGACCGCTTATTGGACATGGGTTTTATTCCGTCTGTAAAACGTATCGTGCGTTATTCCCCGCGTAAGGAAGAACGTCAAACCCTCATGTTCTCGGCTACTTTTAGTTATGACGTGCTTAATTTGGCCAGACAATGGTTGTTTGAGCCAATCACTGTTGAAATTGAGCCTGAGCAAAAAACCAATAACGATGTTGAGCAACGTGTTTATGTAGTAGCTAAACAAGATAAATATCGTTTGCTACAAGATATTTTACGTGAAGAGCCTATCGATAAAGTCATGATTTTTGCTAATCGACGTGATCAAGTACGCCGTCTTTATGATCATTTAAAGAGAGATGGGTATCGGGTCGGGATGCTTTCAGGTGAAATTGCTCAAGATAAACGTTTAAAAATGTTAGACCAGTTTAAGCAGGGTAAAAATAACATCATGATCGCAACTGATGTTGCTGGCCGTGGTATTCATGTTGATGGCGTATCTCATGTGGTTAACTATACCTTACCTGAGCAGTCAGACGACTATGTACACCGTATTGGTCGTACAGGCCGTGCTGGGTCACAAGGTGTAAGTATTAGTTTTCTTTCAGAAGATGATGCTTTTTACTTGCCGGAAATTGAAAAAGCAATTGGTAAGAAATTGCCATTAACCCGTATAGAGGGTTATTGCTAATAGAAAAATCCCAATCATTTGATTGGGATTTTTTTTGATTAATTAATTTTGCAATAGAAAGTAAGTGTTGTTTGATAATCATCATCTTTTGCTAGAGATGCATTTTTACCAGTTAATGTACCAATCACACCAGCTGCTGCTTCAACCATTTGGCCTGTTTTCTCGCTTACTACATCTTTTAATACACCGTTGTATGTTGTTTTTTCATCTACAACAACGGGCGTAGTATTTTTTGAACAAGTTTTTTGAGCGGCAATAATCGCATTATTTTTTGCAATTAGATTTGTTTTACCAATGCCTGTGACTTCAAATTGATTATTTTCTTTTTGAACCGCCAAGGTGTTTTTAGGGGTAGTGGCACAAGCTCCTAGTAATAAAACAACACTGCTCAACGCACTCGCTAAAATTATTTTTTTCATGTTTCACCTAATATCGTTAATCGTCAAAAGATCTCACTATTTGAACACAAGTTTTCTAATTGACTTTGAAGACGTTGTATTAGTTTTGATGTTTTGTCTTAAAAATATGTCAAAGCATGAGCTCGTTGTTTTTATGTTCTAGATACAATGGTGGATTATCTGTAGATTATGCTAATCTATTTTGAATTTTTTGAGTTAGATCAATATTAATGACGGATTCAGCAACACACATAATTCATCAGAATATTCACCAACGTCAATCTATTGGCCAATTGATTGAGCCTGCACCAAATGCAGATCAATTAGAGTTGGCTTTTCAAGCTGCTTTAACTGCTCCTGATCATCATAGACTTAAACCAACACGTTTTGTTGTTATCGAGGCTGAACAACGTGCTGCATTTGGTGAGGTTTTAGCAAAAGCACTGGCTGATTTGGGTGAAACTGACTCAGCGCAACTTGAACGAGTTAAGCAACATCCTTTCCGCGCGCCTTTACTCATTTTAGCGCTTACGCAATTGCAAGATCATCCTAAGGTTCCGCATTTTGAACAGATTTTGAGTACTGGGGCTGCCGTACAAAACCTTTTATTGTCTTTACAAGTTCAAGGTTTTTCCACCATGTGGCGTAGTGGCGCGGTTGTTGAATCAAATTGGTTAAAACAGCATTTAGGATTGCAACCACATGATTTAATTTCAGGTATTATTTATGTGGGCACAGCAGCTAAAGCGATTGCACCGCGTGCAGAGATTGAAAGTAAAGAATTTGTAAAGGTTTGGCAGGCTTAACGAGCCTCAAAAGTAAGAAATAGGATAATAAAGCATGGCTGAATTTAAGTTTACAGATTTAGTGGAACCCGTTGAGGTTGATAAAAAAACAGCATTACGTATTACTGTTTTAGGTGGAGGCAGCTTTGGTACGGCTATGGCCAATTTAGCTGCACGTAATGGTTGCGATACCATGATCTGGATTCGTGATGCCGAAACAGCAGAAGAAATCAATAAAACTCATATTAATAAACGTTATTTGCCAGACTTTGTTTTAGAGTCATCATTACGCGCTGTGTCTGATCTAGAACAAGCCGTGTGTGATCGAGATATTATTTTGGTGGCAATTCCTAGTCATTCATTTCGTGATGTATTAAAACAAATTGCGCCTTTTATTACTGCGCAAGCGGTTGTCTCTCTAACGAAGGGCGTCGAGGCTAAAACTTTTAGCTTCATGAGCGATATTATTCGTGAAGAATTGCCAGAAGTTCCTTATGGTGTGTTATCTGGACCAAATCTCGCTAAGGAGATTATGGCAGGTATGCCATCTGGTACTGTTATTGCCAGTGATTCTGAGTTAGTTCGTTATGCTGTGCAGCATGCTCTTCATAGTGCTTTATTCCGAGTTTTCGGTAGTGATGATGTGCATGGTGTTGAATTAGGTGGCGCACTTAAAAATATTTATGCAGTTGCAATGGGAATTGGTGCTGCTTACAAGATTGGTGAAAACACCAAGAGTATGATTTTAACGCGTGCCTTGGCCGAAATGAGTCGTTTTGCAGTCAAACAAGGGGCAAATCCGCTAACGTTCTTAGGTTTATCTGGTGTTGGTGATTTATTTGCAACCTGTAATAGTCCTTTAAGCCGTAATTATCAGATTGGTTATGCTTTGGGTTCAGGTAAAACACTTGACCAAGCGAGTAAAGAGTTGGGGCAAACAGCTGAAGGAATTAATACAATTGTTCAGGTGCGTGGTAAAGCAGAAGAACTAGACGTATATATGCCTATTACCAATGCCTTATATGAGGTTATTTTTGAGGGTGCGCCACCTTTAAATATTGCCTTATCTCTTATGAAAAATGGACACCGTAGTGATGTTGAGTTTGTTTTACCTCATCATGAAGTCTGAAGAAGAAATGTCATAAATTACGGTTATAATGCAAGAATTATTAACAAGGAATATTTATGCAACTGACATTGGTTCGTCATGGGGAAGCCGCTCCTCCAGTGAATGGTAATGACACTAAACGTCCACTTACCGCTCGTGGGCATGCTCAAGCTGAGCAGACAGCAACATTTTTAAAAGATATTGTTAAGCCTGATATTTTTGTAGTTAGTCCTTTATTGCGTGCTCAAGAGACATTGGCGCATATTCAAGCTTATTTTAAAGATGTTCCTGTGCTGTTATGCGATAAAATTAAACCAGATGATAATGCGAAAGAAGCAGTTGAGTGGTTGTCTCAGGTTCCTTATGAGTCAATTGTAGTCGTGTGTCATATGAACGTGGTAGGGCATATTGCTGAACTGCTGACACATGAAAACTTTAATCCATTTGCACTTGCCGAAGCTCGAATTTATGATCAGGCTGTTATTGCAACTGGTTTATCAACACAAAAAAATAGTTTTATACCCACAATATAATTAAAAAGGTCATTTAGCCCATTATGCTGTATTTATGGATGCCTGAAACCAATGGAATATGGCATTGGTCTAACGGAGAAAACTGGTTGCAGGCAGCAAGTCTTGATCAATTAATACAAGACCTGCAATTACATCAAGGAAAAGAAGCTGTCATCTTTTTCCCTAGTCGCCATGCTCAGGTACTCCAGCAGCACATGGCAAAGTCTCATTACAAGCAACTAGGGGCAGATGGTGTTAAATATTTGCTTGAAGAATTTGTAACTTTGCCTATTGATCATATGAAAGTGGTGCATCATTTTCATGCTGATCAATTAACCGTATTGGGAGTGGCAAAAACAACAGTTGAAACATGGCAGCATGCAATGGCTTTACTGCCTATTAAACTCGTTGCTTTATTGCCAGACTTTCTGATTTTACCGGAACCTCAAGAGCAGCAAGTGGTCTTATGTAATATTGACCAGAAATTACTTGTGCGTGAAAGTAAATGGGTGGGTAATTCACTAGATGATTTAGCATTATTTTTAGAGTTTCAATCAGTCGAAACTCATTATCAATATAGTGGTTTAACAACAGAGCAACTCGAAAGTTTGGTGGCAGCATCAGATGCCGAGCATCATTCTGAATTTATCTATCAATTTCAGGGTTTAGATAAACCTAAACAGCATCCTTTTAATGTTCTGCCTAAAGCTAAAGGGCAAGAGCATACGGTTTCTGGTTATTGGAAAGCGTGTGCCGCTATTGTTTTAGCCATTATAGTAGTTCAGTTTAGTTATGATTTTTTGCGTTGGATAAAGTTAAGAAATGTGGCTAATCAAACTGCCGAACAGACGGTCGAGCAATATAAATATTGGTTTGGTCCTTCAAGTCGGGTAAATGAGCAAAATATAAAAAGCCAATTTGAAAGTCATTTACGCATGAGTAAACAAGGCGATACACAAGCACTTTCTTTATTGAGCCGTGTTGGTCCTATTTTAATGCAAAGACAAATTTTAGCTCAGCAGTTAGCTTATGATGCATCAACACTAACTATGGCATTAAAAGCAAAGTCGGCAGATGATTTGCAAGCTTTAACACAGCAACTTAACCAGCAGGGATTCAAAGCTGAGCTAGGTAATGTTCAAGCCGATGGTGGTGGGGCAATTGGGGTGGTGAAAATACAATAATGAAAATGATAACTCAATTGCAAAACCGCTTTGACCAGTGGATTGAACAGGTCATTCAATATTTAGACCGTTTGACTGTGCGTGAGCGGGTTATGGTGGTCTTTACTACAATTTTTGTTGTGGTTGCCATTGTGGGTGCTTCACTTTGGAAAATGCATTCCTTGGCAGAGCAACAGCAAAAACGGTTAAATGATTTAAAAGATTTAATGGTATGGATGCAGAGTAATGCAGTTACCATGAAACCAGCGAATGAACTCGAATTAGGCCAATCGGAAAAAATACAACGAGTAGCTCAGCAACAAGGCTTAACGGTCACTTCTCAACAAAATGGTGAGCAGTTACAAATTATTGTTACTCATCAGAATTATGCAATTTTAGCGAACTTTTTAACCCAACTTGCGCAAATGGGCTTAAGTATTGAAAAAATGGAAATGGTTTCAAGTGATGGACAGATTAAATTAACAGCGACGGTTCAATAACATATTAAAATATGGTGTTCTTAAGCATGGTGTTTTGTGCTACCTGTGCCTATAATATGCCTACCTAAAATCAGTAGACTGTGATTGGTATGTTATATTCACTTGCTCGCCCGATGTTGTTTAGTTTAGCACCAGAGCGTGCCCATGAATTAACATTATCTATGCTTGATAAAGCACATAAGTTCGGCCTGCTACGCCAAAGCGTAGAATCAAAACCAACAACCTGTATGGGAATTGAATTTCCAAATCCGGTAGGTTTAGCGGCTGGACTTGATAAGAATGGTGCACATATTGATTCTTTAGCCGGACTGGGTTTCGGTTTTATTGAAATTGGAACAATTACACCTCGTCCTCAGTCGGGTAATCCACAACCACGATTGTTCCGTATTCCTGAAGCGAAAGCCATTATTAACCGCATGGGTTTTAATAATGATGGTGTTGATAAACTTGTTGAGAATGTCAAAGCTTCAAAATTTAAAGGAATTCTAGGTATCAATATTGGTAAGAATGCAGATACGCCTGTAGAAAAGGCTGTTGATGATTACCTGATTTGCCTTGAGAAAGTTTATAATTACGCTTCTTATATTACCGTTAATATCTCATCTCCAAATACTAAGAACTTAAGAAGTTTACAAAGTGGTGATGCATTAACTGAATTATTGCAAACCTTAAAAGAAAGACAACTTGAGCTTGCCGAGCAATATAACCATTATGTTCCTTTGGTTTTAAAAGTTGCGCCTGATTTAACAGCAGAAGATGTTGAGTTTATTGCAGCGCAATTATTGCAATTTAAAATTGATGGTTTAATCGTTACCAATACGACTTTATCTAGAGAGGGTGTAGAAAATCTTCCTTATGGTAATGAGTCGGGTGGCTTATCAGGTGCGCCTGTTTTTGAAAAAAGTACCGAATGCTTACGTTTATTTGCCCAAACGTTAAAAGGACAAATCCCGTTAATTGGCGTGGGTGGAGTTTTGTCGGGCGAACAAGCAGTAGCCAAACAGCAAGCTGGAGCAACACTAGTACAGATCTATAGCGGATTGATTTATACCGGTCCTATATTAGTAAAACAATGTGTTGCAGCCATGACTTAAGTGAATATGAACACAATTGATATCATCATTCTGATACTTTTGCTCATTGGGGGGCTAAACGGTTTGCGACAAGGATTTATCAAAGCCTTTGCGAACTTGGTAGGATGGATCATTGCATTAATTATGGGTGCAAAATATGCTGTCCTTCTTGCGCCGTCCATGTCAGGTTTAAGTCATGATCCGGTTGTTCAAAAAATTGCAGCTTTCGCATTTATCGCACTTATGATCATTGTTTTAACATGGATCGTCACTGCATTTTTAAATGGCCTCTTGAAAAGTCTGAAATTGGGGCCATTAAATCGTTTAGCGGGTGGTGCTTTTGGTTCTTTAAAAGGCTTGTTGGTTGTGTTGATTACAATGCAGGGTGTAGGGCCTTGGGTTGAAAGTTCACCACACTGGAAACAGTCCAAACTTATACAATTTTTATTGCCTTATGCGCCTTTAGCTACCGAATTGTCTAAAGATGCAGCAAGTGAGGCACTTCATCAAATAACATCTGGAGGTAGTGCATCAAGCACCCCTTCAAAACCAATGGACGAATCGGAAGATTTAGAAAACCGATCCGACCATTCGACAAAGAATCCTTTTTATTAATTCCTAGCTTGTCTGCGAGGTTGCTATGTGTGGAGTTGTTGGTATAGCCGGTAAATCGCCAGTGAACCAAATGTTGTTTGATGCTTTAACGATGTTGCAACATCGTGGGCAAGATGCAGCTGGAATAGTAACCTGCCATGAAGGCCGTCTTTTCCTTCGTAAGGATAACGGTATGGTGCGTGATGTTTTTCATACTCGTCATATGAGAGCATTACTTGGTAATTATGGTATTGGCCATGTACGTTACCCAACTGCTGGTTCTGCTAGCAGTGCTGAAGCACAACCATTTTATGTGAACTCACCTTACGGTATTACGCTTGCACATAATGGTAATTTAACCAATGCTGAAGACATTCATGATGACCTGTTTAAAACAGATTTACGTCATATGAATACAGATTCGGACTCAGAAGTTCTTTTGAACGTATTCGCGCATGAGTTGCAGAAGAACGGTACTTTAAACCCTACACCAGATGATATTTTCCATACAGTTACTCGTGTACACGAGCGCTGTCTAGGTGCATATGGCGTAGTGGCGATGATTACCGGTCATGGTTTAGTTGGTTTCCGCGATCCAAACGGTATCCGCCCACTCATTTATGGTTCACGTATGACTGAACAAGGCGAGATGGAATACATCATCGCTTCTGAATCAGTTGCTATTACAGCGCTTGGTTTTAAAATTGAGCGTGACATTGAACCTGGTGAAGCAATTTTTATCACTGCTGATGGTGAATTGTTCACAAGACAATGTGCGGCTAATCCAAAATACCGCCCATGTATTTTTGAATATGTTTATTTTGCACGTCCTGATGCCATCATTGACGGAATTTCAGTTTATAAAGCCCGTTTAAAAATGGGTGAAAAGCTTGCTCATAAAATTTTACGTGACTGGGGTGAAGACCATGATATTGATGTGGTTATTCCAATCCCAGATACGAGCCGTACTTCAGCATTAGAACTTGCAAATATTCTAGGTGTTAAGTTCCGTGAAGGTTTTATGAAAAACCGTTATATCGGTCGTACCTTCATTATGCCAGGTCAGCAACAGCGTAAAAAATCTGTACGTCAGAAATTAAACCCTGTTGAGTTGGAATTTAAAGGCAAGAACGTTTTATTAGTTGATGACTCAATTGTTCGTGGTACAACCTGTAACGAAATCATCCAGATGGCGCGTGATTCTGGTGCAAAAAAAGTATACTTTGCATCAGCTGCACCTCAGGTTATGTATCCAAACGTTTACGGTATTGATATGCCTGCTAAAACTGAGCTAATTGCTTCAGAACGCAGTGTAGAAGAGATCCAAGAAATTATTGGTGCGGATCGTTTGGTTTTCCAAGAATTGGAAGACTTGAAAAATGCTGTACGTACGAGCAAAGTGCCTGATCTAACTGAGTTTGATTGCTCTGTATTTGATGGAATCTATGTAACAGGTGATATTGATGGTGCTTATCTAAATAATTTGGAGCAGAAGCGTAATGATTCTGCTAAAAAGAAAAAAGATGGTTACATTGATGTGAATGTTGACGCAGCTTCTGTAGATCTAACAGGCATTAAAGAAGAATAGGAATAGCTGAAAAAAGCGGGTGTTTCCCGCTTTTTTCTTTTATGATGAAACCTAACAATGTAATTGGGATTATTTACATTGAAAGAAGTAAGCCACTATCTAATCGAAAATAAGAATATGGCATGGTCCATCACTATGTGTTTGGTTGCTGTGCTGCTTACTATTTTTATTTTAAATTTAATTTTAGGTTTGCTCGTTCATTTTTTTGATTATAGTCAGCCCATTTGGTGGCACATTTTAAGTCCTTATTTTGTCGCACTATTACTTTTTATTATGGTTTGGTCTGTAGTTACCGAACTTTATATCCTGCGTAAAGGTGGACATTCTTTAGCGAAACAACTTAAAGCACGTCGTTTGGTGAAAGAAGAAAGTACCCCAGAAGAACTTGCAGCATTAAAAATTACAGAAAATTTGGCGCAGAATTTCTCACTAAAAGTTCCAACCTTGTATGTTTTACCTGATGAAGTCGGGGTCAATGCACTCACAGCAGGTTTTCACCCTAAAGATATTGTGATTATTCTGACATGGGGAGCCTTGCAGAATCTGGATAAACTTGAACTATATGGCTTGTTGGGCCATGAGTTTAATCAGATTTTATCGGGGGAGGCAGTTGAAAACACTAAATTAAAGATTTTATATAGTGGTTTAACAACCTTTAGTCAGTGGGGTAGTAAATTAGCGAAACAGGGTTTTAAACGTTATAGCCCAGGTTATAAGCATAAGTTTGAAACCGTCTTTGTTGCGGTGGGTGGTGTAATTTGGTTAGCGGGTAGCCTTGGTGTATTGATTACCCGATTTATTAAATACTTAACTCTGAGTGGACGCACATTTCGTAATGACCAAAAAACAGTGCGATTATTAAAAAATAGTGCGAATACCCAGACTTTATTGCGTATTTATGTTCACCATTCGGGTTCTCAAATTCATAGTGCTTATTCCGAATCCATCGCACATATGTGTTTTGCAAACTCACTTAGCCCTCAAAGCTGGATGAATATTCATCCGAGTATTCGTGAACGCATTTATGAATTAAACCCGACTTTGCTACAAGATTTACAATTAGAAAATTTAAAAAAACTACGTAACCGTCCGTTATTTAGCTTATTTCATTTTTTAGAGGAATCTGAGAAAGAAATTTATATTCCGTGGTCATCTCCACAGCCCTTGCCTTTACTAAGGTTGTCGCCTATTAGTTTTGCACTAAATGATGCCATTAAGCCTCTTAGTAGTGATGTGCGTCGCAATAAAAAGCGCCCTGAGCTAATTCAGCGTGCGCTACAAACGGCTACAGGGTCACGTGAAGTAATGGTGGCTATTTTGATGATTCGTCAATATCGAGAATTCATCCCTAAAGATGCGCCAGTTAGCCATGCCATTATTGATGCCTTATTAAATCTGGATGGTCGTATTCATATTCAGATATTCCATGATGCCTGTAAAAACATTGGACATATGCCGGCAAGCATTGCGCGGCAATTTCTCACAAAACTAGCGCTCATTATTCAAGAAGATGGCGAGATTGGGTTGCTGGATGCACTTTTGTTAGAACGGGTTAAATATGAACTGAATTTGATGCCGCTGCATTTACCAACTGCATTTGAAGAAGTAAAACCCCAAATTGTTCGCTTGGTTGACGCTTTACTTCATGTTCAACAAATTAACAGCCCAAATCAGTTAGAAGTCCGTGATCGTATTTTACGTTCTTTGCTCAATCCTGATGAAATGAATATTTATGATGAAATTTCGGATGAGCCTTTAGATCTTGCTGAAATTTTAAATGATATTGCGGGTTTATTGTTACGTGACCGTCTGAGTATTTTAGCGATTGCGGAAATGTGCTTGTGGAGCGACCGCATTATCACTCAAGATGAGTTGGACGTACTTGAATTGCTTTATTGGCGTTTCGGCTTTGAGACAGAAGAAATTGTTGAGCAAATGCAAAAAAGAAATAGTGTTATGATTATTTAAAAGACATCTATGATTATAAAAACAGCTGAACGAAATAAAACACTGAAAAAAAAACTGAAGCCCGTTAGAATGTAGATTGAGTAGAGGTATTGATTCAAACATGATTGGGCAGCAAAGAAATATACTGGCAACTTTAGGAATTGATTTATGGATTCCTAAGACACAGGTGTGCCAAAAAAATAATGCTCAAAGCCTTTGGCGAGATCATGTTGTTGAAGAACCTGAACCGATTATATTGCCTTCTGTAGAACCAGTCATTCTTGAGCAGCCTACAAAGCCACAAATCAACGACATTCCAAAAGTTGAACCTGAAATTGTGGCGCCAGTCTCAATAGATGTTCAGCCCGTTATAGCACCTCACAATGAAGTGCAAGCACCTGTAATTAAGATTGCATCATTTGAGTTGCAGGCTTTTTCTCTTGAAAAATGTGTTATTTTTTTAGATGTTACGAATTTAAGCGAAGAAGAAAAACAGCTTTGGAGCAACATACAAAAAGCAAAAATAGGGCAGTATGCTGAATTAAAATGGCCTTTTCCTTTAGCGACTTATCAAGATCAACGGGGTGCTGGTTCATATATACAAGGCTTTTTAGATGCTGTCGCAGCAGAGAAAAAGATATTGTGTCTTGGTGACTGTTCTTATATTCAACACGCGAATATTATTCATTTAGCAAGTTTAAAAGAAATGCTGGAGAAACCACTCCTTAAAAAAAGGTTATGGAAATTAATGCAAGATAACAACGAGTAGTAGGGATTTACATGAAAAAAGTTGTAGTATTTAGCCAAATTGATGAAGAAATTTTGTCTCGATTACAACAGAATTATCATGTTGTAGTTCTTAACCCAAAACTGGGTGATATTAATGAACAAATACGACAACACGTTGTAGATGCTGACGGGATGATTGGTGCAGGACGGTTACTGAATGAAAATAACCTTGCACCAGCCCAAAAACTAAAAATTATTTCATCTGTAACGGTGGGCTATGACAATTATGATCTGGCTTATTTAAATCAAAGAAAAATCTGGTTATCAAATACGCCTCATGTTTTAACAGAAACAACAGCTGATCTTGCTTTTACATTATTACTAAGCGCTGCTAGAAAAGTTCCTTTTCTTGATCATTGGACAAAGCAAGGTGAATGGAAAAGAACTGTAGGGCCTCAGCAGTTTGGTTTGGATGTTTTTGGAAAGACATTGGGAATTATTGGGCTTGGTAATATTGGGGCTGCAATTGCTCGACGTGGTTTTTATGGATTTAACATGAATATTGTTTACCATAATCGTCGTGAAAAGCCTGAATTAGCTGAGCCATTAAACGCACAATATCTTGGTTTGGATCAATTACTACAGCAGTCCGATTTTGTAGTAACCGCAGTTGATTTAAATAACGAATCGAAAGCTTTAATGGGCAAAGCTCAATTTGAGCTTATGCAGAAACACGCTATTTTTATTAATATTGCACGTGGTTCAGTGGTTGATGAGCAAGCTTTGATTGAGGCTTTGCAGCAAAATCAGATCTTTGCTGCTGGTTTAGATGTGTATGAAAAAGAACCTTTACAAGATTCAGCACTTTTTAAACTGCCAAACGTGGTCACTTTACCTCATGTAGGTTCAGCTACTGCTGAAACCCGTAAGAAAATGGCAAATCTTGCCTATAAAAATCTGGTTGATGCTCTAGAGAATAAAACTCCTAGATATTTGGTAAACCCAAACTTTGTATAAGTGATGAATAACACTTCATTGCAAAACTAGTCGATTTCGAGTGATATAGTAAAAGTCTATTGATTGAACATCATTTTTTATGGTTTACATCAGTAGGCTTTTTTTATGGTTTAATTTTAATAGAGAAAAACTTTTGAGATTTTTGCCAGTTATTTTAAGTGCGACTTTTATAGCAAATGCTGCGTATGCACAGTCTTTCGACCCTCGGTCATCTGCGAATCAGGTGGAAATTCCAAATATTGGAAGTGGGATAGGCTTGCTTGATCAACAAAAAGAAAAATTTATTGGTGAAAAAGTATTCCGTGAAGTTCATAAACAAATGCCAGTTCTCCAAGATATCTGGCTCGAAGATCAATTTTTCCAAGTATTTTCAAGTATTTTGAGTGAGACTCAACTTGGTCAGCCTATTGGTCTAGTTGTAATTAAAGATCCACAAATCAATGCATTTGCTGTTCCGGGTGGTTTATTCGCGCTTAATACTGGCCTTATTGCTTCAGCTCGCAATATTGATGAAATTGCTGGGGTTATGGCGCATGAAATTGCACACGTATCTCAAAGACATTTTAGTCGTTCAGAGGAAGCCTTTAAGGGGCAAACTTTATTAAGTTTGGCTGGGCTTTTGGCGGGCGTGGCAATCGCTGCACAGGGCGGTGGAGATGCTGGGGCAGCAGTGATGTTGGGAACACAGGCTGCACTAATGGATAGCCAGTTAACATATAGTCGAAATCAGGAACGTGAAGCAGACCGTATTGGCATGCAATATATGTATGCAGCGGGTTATAACCCTCAAAGTATGGCAGACTATTTTGAAACAATGCACCGTGCGACGAGTCGGGTAAGTTTTTTACCAGATTTCTGGCTGACTCATCCATTGACGACTGAGCGTATGAGTGAAGCTCGACTTCGTGCGAACCAGATGCCTAAAGTCAAAAATCGTATATATGATGCCGATTTTGAAATTTTAAAATGGTACACAATGGTGGTTTCAAATCAGGCTACTGAAAATCAACTACAGAGTTTGGCCTCTCAAAAAAATATTGCAGGTCTTATTGCTTTGGCAGCTTTTTACGTAAAACAAGGTGATTATGCACAGGCACAGTCTACCTTAGATCAAGCCAAATCTAGCGGAAAACCTCTTGTTGCGCTATTGCAGACCGATATTTATCTAGGGCAAAACAAGCTGGATCAAGCCTATACTTCAATTGCTTCTACACAAATGACTATGCCTGAAAATAGAGCTTTTAGCTATAAATTGGCTGAAGTGCTATTACGTCAAGGAAAATTTGCACAAGTTCAAACTCTTGTTCAACGATTTATTAATAAAAACCCAAGAGATATACAAGGTTGGCAATTTTTACAGCAAGCTGCTAATTTGGACAAGGCAGGAAAGTTGAGAGCAGTTAATGTTTTGCGCTATCGAGCAGAAGCTGAATATTGGTCGGGGAGTGAAGAAAATGCAATTAAATCGATGTTGCATGCTCAACGATTAGCAAAAGACAATCAAGCAATGTCGGCTAGAATAGACAGTAGATTAAAACAAATGCAAGATGAGCGACGAATGAAAATCTAAAAATATATCTTTTAAAATTTTCAGATATGCAAATATGCACAAACTAAAAGGAATTTTGGTTTGAAGGAATATAAAATTTAAGAGAGAAAATTAAGCTAATTTAGCTTTAATTTTTGCTGAAACGATAGAAGGATCGGCACGCCCGGCTATGATCGGACGTAGAGAATTCATCACCTTACCCATATCTTTCATGCTAGTTGCTTCTTGAGCAGAAATCGTTTGCTCAATGAGAGAATCAAGCTCTTCCTCAGTCATAGCTTCTGGTAGAAACTGAGATAAAATCTCAGCTTCGGCTTGTTCTTTACTAGCTAAATCATCACGACCAGCACCTTCAAAGGCTTTGATCGATTCTTTACGTTGTTTAATTTGCTTTTCAATGACCGCAAGAACCTGAGCGTCGCCAAGCTCTATGCGCTCATCGACTTCGATTTGCTTAATTGCTGCTTGTAGACTACGCAAAACCGTCACTGTTGCCATATCTTTGGCACGCATAGAAGTTTTTAATGCATCAGTAATTTGGTTTTTTAAAGTAGTCATAATTCAGCAGTCAATCACAAATTAATTAGTAAAGGCGAGTAGTACGTACAGATTCGCGAGCCAATTTCTTTTGGTAGCGTTTAACTGCAGCAGCTTTTTTACGCTTACGTTCTTGAGTTGGTTTTTCGTAGAATTCGCGTTTACGAACGTCAGCTAAAACACCAGCTTTTTCGCATGAACGTTTGAAACGACGGATAGCTACGTCAACTGGTTCGCCTTCTTTCAACTTAACTTGTGGCATGTAAAATCCTCTAGATTATGGATAAGATCAAGCACACTATTGTGCCGGATCACAAGTGAAGGTCAGTATTTTACTCATTTACAACTCATATCACAAGTCTATAATAGCGATTGCAATATTTTGACTCATATAAAAGGCAGTTTTGATGATTGTTTTAGGCTTGGAAACTTCTTGTGATGAAACAGGGTTGGCACTTTATGATAGCGAACTCGGCTTACGGGGACAGGTTCTTTATAGCCAGATTAAACTTCATGCCGAATATGGTGGAGTAGTACCTGAACTCGCTTCTCGTGACCATGTTCGTAAATTAATTCCTTTAATGAATCAACTGCTTGAACAAAGTGGAATAAAAAAACAAGAGATTGATGCAGTTGCTTATACGCGTGGTCCTGGCTTAATGGGAGCCTTAATGACAGGGGCTTTATTTGGAAGAACTTTAGCTTTTTCTTTAAATAAACCTGCAATTGGTGTTCATCATATGGAGGGGCACATGTTGGCACCTCTACTTTCAAGTCAGCCACCCGAATTTCCATTTGTTGCATTGCTAGTTTCAGGTGGACATACACAATTAATGGCAGCTCACGGTATTGGTCAATATGAACTTTTGGGTGAGTCTATTGATGATGCAGCTGGAGAAGCTTTTGATAAAGTTGCAAAAATGATGAGCTTGCCATACCCAGGCGGTCCCAATATTGCAAAATTAGCTTTAAGTGGTAATCCGTCAGCATTTGAATTTCCGCGACCAATGCTTCACCAAGGTTTAGATTTTTCTTTTAGTGGTTTAAAAACAGCGGTTTCTGTGCAATTGAAAAAATTGAATGGTGAAAACCGAGACGCGGATATTGCAGCTTCATTCCAAGAAGCAATTGTAGATACCTTGGTAAAAAAATCAGTAAAAGCTCTAAAGCAAACTGGACTGAAACGTTTAGTTATCGCAGGTGGCGTAAGCGCAAATTTACGATTACGTGAACAGTTGGAAAGTTCATTGGGTAAAATTAAGGCACAAGTTTACTATGCTGAACCTGCCTTATGTACTGATAATGGTGCAATGATTGCTTTTGCTGGTTATCAACGTTTAAAAGTAGGCCAACATGATGGTTTGGCAGTAACGACAACACCACGTTGGCCAATGACGGAACTCACGATTCCTGAATAAAACTATTCATCTTGAAAGGCATTTTGGTTTTCGACATCAATGTATTCGATATAGCCACGGCCTTGAACTTCATTGCCGAAGTAATTACCAGTAAATTTATAGCCACTAGCATAACCACGCCCATGACCATAGCGGAATGGGCAGTCAATTTCTGCCTGAATATTCAAAATAATTTGTTTATTCTCATTTCGAGCAATCCACGAAAAGTATTTCGGAAGTCGCATTTTTTCTCCAGTCGGTGAGATGTAGTCATCGACTTGATGAGAAATAACGTCAAAGCTAACATCTGTATAAATTTCAGCTGGCTGATCAAGATATCTAATATGCAGGGTATAAGCTACAGTCTGTCCCGCAATATCTGCTTTAGTAAGAAGAAGTTGAGTAGTGTCGTTTAAATTAATAATTTGATAAGTAAAAAAATCAAGCGGCAGTTTATAAGCGTCAGGAAGAAGTTTGTTTATGAAACTATGTGGGCCAACTGCTCGTGCATATTCATATGTACAGAGTCCTTCACTTTCAATGCGTTCTGCTTGATAACTTAAAAAGCCTTTAAACTTTGCTAATAAACTAAAATGATCATAAATCGGTGTTTTTATAAACCACGAAACATGTGCTGTAACATCAATATCAAAGTCGAAATCAAGCCCATCATAATGTCCATGGATATGAACTTGCGGGAATTTTCCTTGAATTGAAATTTCTTTGCCTAATTCTATTAAGCTTCCATCTTTATTAATTTGTGTATCTTTGGGAATGATATAAGCCTTAAGTAAAGCTTGCTCAACCGCGGCAGTACTTGAAAAGAACGTGGCTGTTTTTCTGGGGTCTTCATTAATTATGTTGTCATGATCAAAGGCTAGCGCACCGGGCGTGCCTAATAAAATCATAATGTTTAGATAACGATGCGGTTCGGGTAAAAGGGGAAAAAAGATACCGTAATGTGTCCAGCTATAATATTTTTCGTCAACTCGTGGGCGGATGATATGAGACTGAGTAAAAGGAAGAGTTGAGTATTTTTCTGCTTGATCCAAGGCGCCTTGCGCGAGCAATAAGCTTTTACCAAGGACTTTGCTGCCTATTGAAATTTTTGGCAATTGTTTTTTCATATATAAACCTAAATAAGGATAGGACTATCTTTGTTTTAGGTTATGAAAAACAACTGCCAAATCTAAGCGGTTTTCAGGCCAAAGCTAAGGCTTTGCGGGACATTCGTCATTTAATTGTTAGAACAACTGTTTTAACCCATTTAAACCAATCCAGTGCTTTGAGAACTGGTAAGCAGCCCGTCCAGAGCGTTGACCACGCATTTGGCACCAACGTAAACTCTCGGCACGAACTTCATCATTAAAAGACATATTTGCCTTTTGAATATAATGTTCTACGATTTCTAGATATAAATTCTGATCCATTGGATAAAAAGATAACCACAAACCAAAACGATCTGACAAAGAGATCTTTTCTTCAATCGCTTCTTGAGGGTGTAGTTCAGTATATTGAGGAACATCGACCTTGGTTACAGGTGTATTTTCATGCATGAATTCGGGTAACAAATGGCGACGGTTACTGGTTGCATAAATAATAAAATTACTCGCACCAGATTGTAATGAGCCGTCCAATACACTTTTTAAACTACGATAGTTTTCATCTTCAGCATTAAAAGCCAAGTCATCGCAATATACGATGTATTTTTCAGGCCGATTTTGAATGAGTTTTTGAATTTTAGGTAAATCTGCCAAGTCATCACGTTCAATTTCAATTAAACGTAACCCTTGAGGGGCATATTCAGTCAATAAAGCACGAACAATAGATGATTTACCTGTACCACGTGAGCCAGTTAGAAGAACATCATTTGCTGGCAAGCCATTTAAAAATTGCAAAGTATTTTGAATAATTTTTTCTTTTTGGCGTTCAATGCCTTTTAAGTCATCTAAATAAATATTCTTTGGAGTATAGATGGCTTTAAGTTGCTGATTTTCCCATCTAAAAGCAGGTGCAGTAAAATCTGTTTCTTGTTTAGGTTCAGGTAAGACCTGCTGTAACTGATTTAATACAAGTGATAATGTCTGAACTAAATTGTCTGGTAAATCAATGGTAGCCATGGTAAGTCAATCATGTTAAACAGTAATTTACTAGGATACTAACACCGAAATTAACAGGCTGACAAAAAAGTTGTTGCTATACAGTTTATCGGTTTTGCAATTGATTGAAATCTTCAGACCGCGCATAGTGTGGTCATGTCTATTCAGTAAAATCATCTGTGAAGATGAGGACGAAATATGTTTGAAAAAATACGAAGTGATATGAATCCGCATCAGGCTTACCGTATCAAAAAATTACAACGTCAATTAGACATGGCTGAATCTTATGAAGAGTGGAAGTCTTTTGCATTAAAACTAGATGAAGAAACAGGGGTGCAAGAGTGGAAATTCGATAATAGTTCACCTTATTTCGATGCAGAGCTCATTTCTTATCGATATACCTTACTGAAAAGATATCGTCAGCAACATCGAACGCTAGACCTCATTTATTTACTCAAAGAAGGCCTAACCTACGATATTGCAAATATTGGTCACCCAATGCTTTTTGCTGCAACTCATGTGGGCACAAAAAAACTAATTGAAGACTATATTGAAGAAGTTAGCCAAAGCTTGGCCTATATAGCTTCAAGTGAATGTATTACTTTCCAACGCAAAGAAAAAATTGAGTTTTTTGAAAATTGTGAAAAAGCATATGGACAACCGGCTCTTATGTTCTCGGGTGGAGCGACGTTAGGTCTTTTTCACACAGGGGTGTGTAAAGCTTTAATTGAACAGGATTTAATGCCTAAAGTGTTGTCTGGCTCAAGTGCAGGGGCAATTATGACAGGCATGCTTGGAACTTCTGCCAGTGAAGATGTTCAAAATTTATTAAATGGAGAACAATTCTTTAGTGATGCTTTTCATTTTAGAAAACTTCGTGAACTCATTAAGGGAAATGGTGGAATTGCCGATGTGCACTATTTGAAAAAGTTCCTTGTTGAAAACTTAGGTGATCTTACTTTTGAGGAAGCTTTCAAAAAATCTGGTTTAAATATTAATGTGGCGGTTGCTCCCTATGATGCAACAGAAAACCCGCGAATTATGAATGCCATTATGACCCCGAACGTTTTGGTATGGAGTGCTGTGTTGGCTTCATGTGCTGTACCTGTGTTATTTCCACCAGTGCGTTTAACCAGTAAACGTTATGACGGTGAACATACACCTTATATGGCAAATACAAAATGGGTTGATGGCAGTGTAAGAAATGATTTTCCGCAAGAAAGAATGGCACGTCTATATAATTTAAACTACACCATCGCCAGTCAGGTTAACCCGCATATTGTGCCATTTATGCAAAATGATGCTGACCGTTTTCGTAAGGATGTTTTAAGCTGGCCAGAACGTATTTTAAGACGTCAAGGTAAAGTGCTGTCGATGGGAATTATGGACTTTACGCGTCAAAGACTTGGTTCTATTTCTCCGATTAGGAGATTACTCGATCATGGATATGGCGTAATGGGGCAGCGTTATTATGGCGACGTTAATATTATTGCTAAATATGGCCTGAGTCACTATACCTATACTTTGCAAAACCCACGTCCACATTTGTTTAAACGTTTGCAACGAGAAGGGGAGCGCGCGACTTGGCCAAAAATTTCTTCGATTGAGACCCATGCTCGTATTGGCAAGACGATTCAGCATTGCTTAGAAGTTTTGCGTTTTGAAGAAAAGCAACAACAGCCAGAGTCGTACTATGCTGAAGCATGATTTTGCTTCTCATATAGAAAACTTAAAATATGTTACAAAGCCCAGAAGTTCAGCTTTAGGACGGCATCTATGGACATGTTCTATAGATGCTAGAAACTACTGGTTAAAATATCACTTGCCTGAAACTTATGTTCAAAGTGAGCAAGATTTTATACACGAACAATTGTTTTACGAAGAAATTAATCACAAGAAACCTGCGTGGGTTTTACCCTATAAATTAATCGAAGTTACTGCAATTCCTAAATTAAACCATTCATTAGGTCAGGTTTTAATTTTACCTGATACTGATTTGTGGTTTGGTTCATTGCCTCATGAAACTAATTTAACAGATGTGTACCATACGATTTGGTTCGCACTAGATAAGCTCGCGGAACTTCATGGATTGGGTTGGATTCATGGAGATATTAAAAGAGAACACTTTCGAAAGTTTCAGCAAAAACCTTACTTGATTGATTTTGAGAAAGCCCGACTTTTGACGAGTTCAGATTCAGTGATGGATGCAACACCACGTTATATGGCACCTGAACTCTATCAAGGTCATGGCAAGAGTGTACAAAGCGATTTATATGCACTTGGAATTGTTTTGTATGAATGGTTAGCGCAAACTCGCTTAGAAGCAGGGAATTACTATGATTGGGCAGTATTGCATTGCCAAAATTTAACCATTCAATTACCAATACAGTTTATGAATTTTTATCCATTACTTTCAGGTTTATTGCAAAAACAACAAAAAAATAGGTTTGCAAACGCATTTGAAGCGCTGAATTGTTTAAAAGCAGTTTCAATCTGATAAAAATCATTGATCTAGTATCTGTATACAATTTACACGGTCAGTTTTTTTTAGAAAAAAAACACTTGTCACTGTTAGATCTTATCGCTAATATACACAGCCATCGGGGGCGTGGCGAAATTGGTAGACGCACTGGATTTAGGTTCCAGCGCCGCAAGGTGTAAGAGTTCGAGTCTCTTCGCCCCCACCACTTTAAGTTAAATCTTAAAGTTGATTTGGATGTTAAGTCATCTAGATCTTGGAAGAGGATTGGTGTAATGGTAGCATGACGGTCTCCAAAACCGTTCGTCAAGGTTCGAGTCCTTGATCCTCTGCCACATTTATTTTAAATAAATGTCCCAGATGGGGGCGTGGCGAAATTGGTAGACGCACTGGATTTAGGTTCCAGCGCCGCAAGGTGTAAGAGTTCGAGTCTCTTCGCCCCCACCATTAAAAGAAGCAAGACGATGTTCTTGCTTTTTTTATGATTAAATCATTAGCTATTTAATCATAAACATAGAGGATTGGTGTAATGGTAGCATGACGGTCTCCAAAACCGTTCGTCAAGGTTCGAGTCCTTGATCCTCTGCCAATGATTTAAAAATGAAGCTCCTTTTTAGGAGTTTTTTTATTGCCTGAATTTTTAAAGCTCAAATTATTTCAAGTATTCGTTCATATTTTCATCTGCCACTTGATAAGTTATAAGCAGTTATCTTTCTGTTCCTCGATATTTTATCTAATCAGACGTAAGGTGTTGGTTAAGTAGGGAATATGCTAAATTTTTAGTTGCTTTATTAAGTTATTGTTTTTCTGATTTTTATTATAATTTATAAAATTTTTTTCATAAAAAGCTTGAATAGAAATTTATTTCATGTATCATGCTCTTAACTAGAAAAAAGTCTTGTTAGTAAATCTTCTTTAAAGTATCGTAGTTTTAGTCATAATCCTTCGTTTTTTAAGATCTTAACTCAATTTGTTATTCTTTTTTCAAAGTTATGTTAGTGTCATTATTAAATGATACTAAAATATTAGAAATCAGTAGGATATATCATGTCTAATACAGTAAGTGGTACAGTAAAATGGTTTAACGAAACTAAAGGTTTCGGTTTCATTCAACAAGATAATGGTCCAGATGTGTTTGCTCACTTCAAAGAAATTTCTGGCTCAGGTTTCAAAACTTTGCACGAAGGTCAACGTGTAACGTTTACTGTTACTCAAGGGCAAAAAGGCCCAAATGCTGTAAATATTATTCCACAATAATATTTCAGTAAGAAAAAAAGCACTATTTAGTGCTTTTTTTTATTTTAGTCGTTTAAAAGAAATTCTGTTGTTCTTTTAAATGCTATAAAAGCCCTCTATAAGAGGGCTTTTTACTTTATATCCAGTATGTAAGTCTAATAATATCTCTTATCTCTTATCTCTTATCTCTTATCTCTTATCTCTTATCTCTTATCTCTTATCTCTTATCTCTTATCTCTTATCTCTTATCTCTTATCTCTTATCTCTTATCTCTTATCTCTTATCTCTTATCTCTTATCTCTTATCTCTTATCTCTTATCTCTTATCTCTTATCTCTTATCTCTTATCTCTTATCTCTTATCTCTTATCTCTTATCTCTTATCTCTTATCTCTTATCTCTTATCTCTTATCTCTTATCTCTTATCTCTTATCTCTTATCTCTT
>NZ_JBKEZV010000004.1:0-403866 GCF_053345265.1 Acinetobacter sp. M5A5_2a
GCGCTGATGGTAGTGTGGGGTTTCCCATGTGAGAGTAAGTCATCGCCAGCTCATTATTCTAAACACCCTCAACTTAACAGTTGAGGGTGTTTTTTTATGACTGGAAATAACCATTAGAGTAGTGTTCATTAAAAATACTGCATATTATTGCGATCTTTGCTTATGATATGAGCAATTAAAATTGAGCTTCTGCTTATGCAGTTTAAAATTATCGCGGCCCAAGACCTAAATAAGCAACAGCGACAACAGATTGCTGAGCTATGTTTTTCTGCTTTTGATGAAGATCCTTGGAGTCAATATACCTTCATGCAAACTGCTGTTCATTTATTAGGCATGTTAGATGATAATATTGTGTCACATGCTTTGTGGACAGATAGAATTTTCACCATAAATGGCAGTTTCAATGTAAAAACTGCTTATATAGAGTATGTGACTACTGACTATAAGATGAGGGGTAAGGGGTTCGCATCGCAATTATTAAGACATTTAGTTGATACATTAACTTCTTTGGAATATGGGCTTGCGGCATTACAACCAGAAGATGAAGCATTTTATAAAAAATTAGGTTGGATTTCATGGTGGGGAAATTTATACATCAAACAAGATACTTCTACTCATCTGACTGATGACTATGAAATTATGCTATATCCTTTGAGTACTAAGCTGACAGATCGACTATCACATCGTTCAGAAGAGAATACTATTTGCGCAGAATGGCGAGAGGGTGAAGTTTGGTAGTTTTAATTACATAAAATATTGAACAAATATTAGCTTTAATGTTTGACCAGAAGATTAGCGTAGTCTTAATAATGTGAAATATTAGCCAGCGTTCCTATTATTTTTAATGTGGTATGTAAATAGGGGAATAAATTTATCTAATCTAATAATTTGATTCTTAAAGTATTTTTAAATTATTGTTTGTTAAAAATAAATCTATGACAAGACACGTTGTTAATTTGATAATTTAGGCATTACTTAGCTTTTCTACTTTCCTGTTTATTAGAGAAGCTTATAATGATTCAGAATCATTCCAAATCTAATAAGGATATAACATGTCTACCGACCAGCAATTTCCAACACCCAATAATTTAGGGATCGCAGTTTATTCAAATAATGCAGAAGCAATTGGTAATACACCTTTAGTTCGTATCAATCGTTTGATTAAAACTGGTGCAACTGTATTAGCAAAAGTAGAAAGTCGGAATCCTGCATTTTCTGTGAAGTGTCGTATTGGAGCGGCACTTATTGCAGATGCAGAAAAGCGTGGTGTGTTAAAAGAAGGCATGCATATTATTGAACCAACCAGTGGTAACACGGGGATTGCGTTGGCTTTTGTTGCTGCAGCTAAGGGTTACCCAATTACTTTAACTATGCCTGCAAGCATGAGTCTTGAGCGTAGAAAAGTGTTAAAAGCACTTGGTGCCAATTTAGTTTTAACTGAACCAGCGAAAGGGATGAAAGGTGCAGTTGATGAAGCTGTGCGATTAGTAGCTGAACAACCAGATGTTTATTTCCTACCTCAACAATTTGAAAATCCAGCAAATCCACAAATTCATGTAGATACAACTGGGCCTGAAATTTGGCAAGCAACAGGGGGGCAAGTCGATATTTTGGTTGCTGGTGTAGGTACTGGTGGCACAATTACTGGTATTTCTCGTTATTTCGAACAAGTTCAAAATAAACCTTTGTACTCTGTAGCCGTTGAACCTGCTGAGTCTCCAATTATTACTCAAACTAGAAATGGTGAGGACATTACACCTGCACCGCATAAAATTCAGGGAATTGGTGCGAACTTTATTCCAAAGAATCTTGATTTAGATCTTGTTGATGAAGTCCTACCAATAACTAGTGAAGAAGCAATTCAGTGGGCAAGAAATTGTGCAACGCAGGAAGGCATTTTAGTGGGTATTTCAAGTGGAGCAGCTTTGGCTGCGGCTGCTAAAATTGCAGAACGTCCTGAAAATGCTGGCAAAACGATTGTTGTTATTCTTCCAGACAGTGGAGAACGTTATTTATCTTCTGTTCTATTTGAAGGTTTATTTGACGAATAAAATTACTTGTATAAAAAGCCCATCAACAGATGGGCTTTTTATTTGACCTTAATTTATAAGGCGCTTTTTAGAGCTTTTTGATGACGTTTAACAGATCGGGCATATTTCTTAGCTTTGTGACGTGTCCAGAAACTTCGCTCATATCCTGTAGGTCCAACATTGTAATAAGCAGTGGCTTTAAACCAACTATCAGCCGACTGATAATAATGATTTAAAATATAGGCCCCACATTGAATATTAGTCGTTTCATCATACAAATTCCCGGCACAAGTTTGTTGCCAATAGCTTGGAATAATTTGAGTTAAACCTACTGCACCCGTAGGTGAGAGGGCGCTACTATTGTAACTAGACTCTTGTCTTATGACCGCGGCAAGTAAAAGAGGAGGTACATTATATTGATCAGCACTTTGAATAATAATTGGCGACAATCGATTTGCTGTGCTTTGTGGAACAGAATAAGCTTTTTGTAAACCAGACGAGAGTTTATTTGAACGCCATGAAAATGAACCACTATTCGGGCCTAAGCTCGTACATCCCGTCATTATTGTCATTAAAACAATTGTAAAAAATTTGAGGCTCAAAATGTGTATTTGAGTTGGTTTAAAATAATTGTTAGATAAAGATGAGGTAAGCAAAATATAAAACCGATAATCAAGTTTCAAATGAAATCATGGTATTCAGCTGTAACTAATGGATCAATATAAGTTCTGTTGCTCAGCACAAGCAAATAGTGATAATTTTGTATAATTAAAATGAAAAAACCCCGACATCCTGTCGAGGTTCCTTCGTATTCAGCTTATGTAGCTAACTCCTGTCAACTACCGCTTCCTGCGTTCTTATTCTTCTTCAATGAGACATCCTGTCTCTCTATGTTTCATATATTATAAAAAAATACTAAAGCTGGATATCCGCAATTCACCGCAAGTTTTGTACGTTTTAACTTACAGATATACTTTTTCAACTTTCTTAAATACGATGTCGACTAGTTTCTGTGCTACAGGAGTACAGATCAACACACTTGGGAAAGCAAATATCCACGCAATACCCCATGCGGATATCCATAATGAAAAGAAATTTTGAACTGGTCCTACTGCTTTGAAAGTCGTAATTTCTGAAATTATAAATGATATCGTTGCGGATAAAATGAGCGGAAATAAAATCCTTTGTGCTGTCATAATCTTACACTCCAAGATAAGCATTCAAGGTCATTGCAAAATTATTTCCAAATAATCGAGCAGTTTTAATGTCTCCTTCATCAAACCTATCGGGACTACTGCCGTGTTCAGCCTGAGCCATTAATCCTGACCATGAACCAAGACGATTAGCAGCTTCAGAATAAGGCACACCTTGATGTTGCTCGGGCAGAATTGGATTACCGATCCATAGCATGCCATGTTGCATACAGAAGATAAAAAGTGAAATTAATGTCGATTGTTTATCGCCTGCAGGAAGGGATGATACGGTAAACCCAGCCGCTAGTTTTCCTTTAAAGCTCTGTTTTTTCCATAGTGGGCCAGTTGCATCCATGAGTTGTTTTAATTTCGAGGATACTCCGCCTAAGTAAGTCGGAGATCCCCAAATTAAGCCATCGTATTGGATAAGTATTTCAGGATTTTCAATGAGATGTTCAGCACTCAGTAGATCTACTTTAATATTTTTTTGGCTTAATACGCCAGTTTGAATTTGCTGAGCAATAAACTGAGTATGACCTTGGCGACTATGGTAAATAATAGCAACGGTTTTCATGAGATTTTCCTTTATTTTAAATTTGAAAGATTTTTGCAGTGAGATATAAACCACAGCCAAAAACACTATGGTTAAGCAAACTTTTTAGACAATTCAAAAATGGATGAGGGGTTTTTGAAGAAGTGAAACCACTACCCATTGCAGGTTGCATAATAAAAAAAGGAATGAGAACAGTGACTAAACCAAAAAGTAGCGCTGAGTAAAACTGAGGATGAATGAGCCAATCGGAGCCCACAATGCAAAGAAAGCTCAAGGCAAAAATCAGCCCAACACTATAGTGAACAATCCAACCCAATAAATATTCACCCTTAATTTGAGAGCTTTGGGCAATGGATTGATGTATGAATTTGCCTTGAAATATCCAACCAACCCAGCGTCCGAGAAAGGCAAAGTTTAATGTAGGAATTTTGAATATCTTTAATATTAACAGCCAGATATCCATAATTACTGTTGCCCCGATACCGAGGCATAAAGCTTGAAAGAACAATGTGGAGATATTCATTTTTACACCTTGCTTTTATACGTATGAAACGTGATAAATTTATTGTGCAAGTTGAAGTTCACTTGAAGTCAAGAGGGTATTATGGATATTGGTGAAGTCGCGAAAAAGGCACAAGTCACAACAGCAACGCTACGTTTTTATGAAGAGAAGGGATTAATTAAATCAATAGGGCGGCAAGGTTTACGCCGGCAGTATGGTAAACAGGTGCTTGATCAATTGGCATTAATTGCTTTAGGTCGTGCTGCGGGTTTTTCTTTAAATGAAATCGCCACAATGTTTGGACAAGATGGTAAACCTGATCTTGATCGTCAAAAATTAAAAGATAAAGCTGAACAATTAGAGCAAATGGCAAAGCGATTACATTTTATTAGTCAAGGATTACAACATGCAGCAGAGTGTCCTGCTGAAAACCATATGAAGTGCCCGACGTTCCAGAACTTTTTGAAAGCAGCCATTGCTGGAGAATATCTGCCAACAAAACTTTAATCAGTTTTATCAAAGAGATTCAATTTTTGCTGTGTATTGAATAGTTAGCTTGTCATATTTTCGCCATAAAGATTTCATCTTTTTGAAGTAAAAACTTCATATAAGCTTGATTAAATTTGCTTAATTTTTTACCGACTGTATAAAACCATGAGCAAAAAAACTTTAGTCGCATTATTATGCTGTGCCAGTTTAGGATTGACAGCATGTAACGATGATAACGATCAAGAACAAACCTCACCCATTGAAAACGTTACCGAACCGACCCTAATTTCTTTTGCTAAGTTACCCGTAGAAACCTACGCTGCTGGTCCAGACTCTGGCGCATATGTGAAAGGTGCAAATGGAATTTATCCTCCATTTAAAGGCCAGCCTGTACAGGGCTTTTCTGCGGCATTAAAAAATGAAGATGGCAGTTATATGGCAATGGCCGATAACGGGTTTGGGACTCAAGATAATTCATCAGACTTTTTACTTCGTATCTATAAATTAAAGCCTGATTTCAAAACTAAAGCTAAAGGCACGGGTCAAGTTACTGTGCAAAGCTTTATCCAACTGCGTGATCCAAACAAGTTAATTCCATTTAATATCGTTAATGGTGATACAGCTGAGCGTTTATTAACGGGTGCTGATTTTGATCCAGAATCTATGCAACGTACTAATGACGGGACTTACTGGATTGGGGATGAGTTTGGTCCTTATTTACTTCATTTCTCTGCAGATGGAGTGTTGTTGGATGCTCCAATTGCTCTGCCAAATCCACTAAATCCGACGCAAGAACTACGTTCACCGCAGAATCAGTTTAATAAAGCGCAAATTAATTTTGTAGAGCCTCTAGTTCAGCAAAGTGGTGGTTTTGAAGGAATGGCGATTTCGCCAGATGGGCAGTTTCTTTACCCTCTTATAGAAAAGCCAATTAAATCAATTCGAGAAACGGAACGACAATTATTGATTTCTCAATTTGATCTGAAGAAAAAAGCGTATACAGGGAAATATTATTGGTTCCAATTGGACAGCAAGGCAACCAATATTGGTGACTTCCAACTCTTTAATGATAAAGAAGGCATTATTATTGAGCGTGATGCGACTCAGAATAATTTAGGCGGATATAAAAAACTAATTCGTATTAAATTAAATGAGTCAGGCCAACTAGTAAGTCGCGAAGATTTAGTCGATTTAATTAAAATTGCCAATCCTAATTTACTTTATGGCACAGCAAGAGCAGGGGATATTGGGACAGAACAAGTTTTCGCCTTCCCATTTGAAACCATTGAAGATGTCATCATTGAAAATAGCACAACGTTGACTGTTCTAAATGATAATAACTTCCCAGGCTCTACAGGGCGTAACGCAAAATTGGCTGACGATAATGAGATTATTCAAATTCGTTTGCCAAAAGCTTTGTTCTAAACCTTATAAATAAATGAGTTAAAAATGCGGCGGCTTTTATTCCGCCGCATTTATTAGAAGAATAAAATATTGAATAAACTTTAATCAAATTAATTTTTACATCCTTGTTTTCGTTTGTTTTATAAACAGGGAAAATGAATGGAATTCATGTTAAAATGATCGGCTTTCATCTTTAGATGTCACTCCTCCATCTGCTAGCCGAGATTCGCAAGCCATGTCTACTGCCTACACCATGCAAACTGCGCCAAAAGCGTTGTTTGATTACGACAAATATTGGGCGTCGTGTTTTGAACCAGCGCCATTTTTGCCGATGTCACGAGAAGAAATGGATCAACTCGGCTGGGATGCTTGTGACTTCATTTTAGTTTGCGGTGATGCCTATATTGACCATCCGTCATTTGTTTCAGGTGTGATTGGACGTGTGCTTGAGGCACAAGGTTTTCGTGTCGGAATTATTGCACAGCCAGACTGGACCAATGTTGAAAGCTTCCGCGTTTTAGGTAAGCCTACCATTGCTTGGGGGGTGACGGCAGGTAATATGGATTCGATGATCAACCGTTATACGGCAGATCGTAAAATTCGTTCAGATGATGCTTACTCTCCAAACAATGAGCCGAACAAACGTCCTGACCGTGCAGCAACAGTATATTGCCAGCGTTGTCGTGAAGCATTCCCTGATGTACCTGTGTTATTAGGTGGAATTGAAGGCAGTTTACGTCGTATTGCACACTACGATTATTGGTCAGATAAAGTTCGTCGTTCAATTTTGATGGATTCAAAAGCCGATTTGCTTATGTATGGTAATGGTGAGCGTGCCATTATTGATGTGATGCATCGTTTGGCTAAAGGTGAAAAAATCCACGAGATTACAGATGTTCGTGGTACAGCATTTATTATTAATAAACATAACAAAGCATCAAAAGCAAAGTTTGTTGAAGTTGCGAGTAATGATGTAGATACGATTGGACGTGTTGATCCAATTATTAACCCATATGTCATGACTGAAGATATTGATGGCTGTGAGGTTGAAAAAGAAAAAGGTAACTCATTAGCTCAGTATCAAGATTTCCAGAAAGAGATTGTTGCAAACCCGATTGTGCGTGAAGGCGATAAACTAGACGACGATACTCAAATCGTGCAATTAAAGCCAGCACCGTCAAAAGCAATTAAACATAAGTTGCCTCCACGCGAGTTAGCGGTAATTCGTTTACCTTCTTTTGAAGAAGTGTCAAATGATCAAGTGCTTTACGCACATGCAAACCGTATTTTGCATCTTGAAACTAATCCGGGTAATGCACGTGCATTGGTTCAACGCCATGGTGAGCGTGATGTTTGGATCAATCCACCTCCAATTCCTCTAACCACTGAGGAAATGGACTATGTGTTTGATTTACCATATGCACGTTTGCCACATCCTACTTATGGCGATGCGCGTTTCCCTGCATTTGATATGATCAAATTCTCGGTCAACATTATGCGTGGCTGTTTTGGTGGCTGTACATTCTGTTCGATTACAGAGCATGAAGGACGTATTATTCAAAACCGTTCGGAAGATTCGATCTTACGTGAGATTGAAAAAATCCGTGATACAGCACCAAACTTCACAGGCATTATTTCTGACTTAGGCGGTCCAACAGCAAACATGTACCGTTTGCATTGTAAAGATCCTGAAATTGAAAAGAACTGCCGTAAACCTTCTTGTGTATATCCGGGTGTTTGTCAAAACTTGCATACTGATCATGCACCTTTAGTACAGCTTTATCGTAAAGCGCGTGCGATTAAAGGTGTGAAGAAGATTCTAATTGGTTCAGGTTTACGTTATGACCTTGCCGTACTGAATCCGGAATATGTAAAAGAACTGGTACAACATCATGTTGGCGGTTATTTAAAAATTGCTCCAGAGCATACCGAAAATGGCCCTTTATCGAAGATGATGAAACCGGGTATTGGTACGTATGATCGTTTCAAGCAAATGTTTGACCGTTTCAGTAAAGAAGCAGGAAAAGAGCAATACTTAATTCCTTACTTTATTGCTGCGCATCCGGGTACTTCAGATTATGACATGATGCACCTTGCAATCTGGCTTAAGAAGAATGGTTTCCGTGCCGATCAGGTACAAACGTTCTATCCATCGCCAATGGCAACTGCAACCACCATGTACTATTCGGGTAAAAACCCGCTTGCTAAAGTAGCTCGCTATACTGAAAAAGTTGATATTGTAAAAGGTGAGAAACGTCGTCGTTTGCATAAAGCATTCTTACGTTACCATGATCCAAACAACTGGCCATTACTTCGTGAGGCCTTAAAAGAAATGGGCCGTGCCGATTTAATTGGTAATTCGAAGCAGCATTTGATTCCGACCTATCAGCCACAAGGTACTGCTGAAGGTGAATATAAATCTGCGCGTAAGAAGAACTCGTCTGTGGCGGGAGATTCAGCAAAACGCGGTCAGGGGCAATCTCGCTCAGCAGCGGGGCAAAAACGTCCACAAAAAGGACAGGTTCTAACCCAGCATACAGGTTTGCCTCCTCGTGAAACAGGTGAGAAAAGACCGTTTGGTGGTAAAAGTAAACCAAAATCAAAAGCTCGTGGATAATGATAAAAAAGGCTCTTAAACAGAGCCTTTTTTGTTTTTAATGTCTCTATTTAAATCGCATAGTGAGATTTTTGCAGATTTAAAGTACAAAAAACGTAACGAAAAATGATAAATACCATAAATCTGACGAGCTGCACTTGATTGTTGTTGACTCTATGATTATAAATAAGGTGAGGGTGGCTAAATTTAAGCCAAGCTTGATAACTACAAGTGAAATTACTAAGTGAACCTTTTAAAGAACGGCTGTGTCGTTATCAATTAAAACAAAGTGTGATCTAGCAAAATCATTATAAAAAACTTAAAGGATTAAGCCCATGTATTATCTAATTACGATCTTATTATTATTTTTGGCTGTTGTGATGGCAGTGAAAAGTCTTTCACGAAGGCATCAACATGATAGTGCCTTGAAGCGCCGTGCAGTATTAACGAGTCATGAGCAAATAACATTAACCAGACTACAAACAGTTTTGCCTAAATTTACAGTATTGGCACATGTATCCTTTGATGCACTATTAACTACAAAATATGCGCATACACGTCGAAAATATCAAAATATGGCAGCTGATTTTGTTGTACTTGATCAAAATTATCAGGTTGTTGTAGTTGTTGTTCTTGGCGAAAATGGTTTACGCCGAGCGCATCAACAATATGAACGTCGTCTGTTGCAACTCGCTGGTTATCGCGTGCTGCATTATAGTGAGGTACCTGACTATCATGATCTAAGAAGAGACTTATTGAGTCCAGAAACAGAGATGGCAACTTTACATGCAACGCCACAGCTAGAAAGAATGTCAAATGCTTTTGTGAAGTCTTAAAAAGTAGGTAACGTCGGATTTGGATAATAGTTCGGTGCAATAAAGATTAAAAATAATTGTGCCTCATCTTGAATAACAAGTATGGGCAAGCTTAGCAATTTGATAAGCCCTAATAAGATACTGACATTAATTATTTAAGCAGTAAAAAATTGAGCAATATAACTAGAGATATTGCTCAATTTAATCTCGATTTATATTTATAAAAATTATGGAAGTACTGCAACAACCGTCATTTCTACAAGCACGTCCGGCGTATAAAGTTTGGACTCTACACAAGTACGCGCTGGTGGATGTCCTTCACTAATCCATGCATCCCAAACAGCATTCATCGCTGCATAATCTTTTTCGATATCTTTTAGAAAAATCATGACAGAAAGAATGTGGGTTTTATCGGTTCCAGCTTCTGCCAATAAGCGATCAATATTATCTAAAGTTTGCTGAGTCTGTGATGTAACATCTACGCTTGTATCATCTGCGAGTTGCCCAGCTAAGTGTACTAAATTACCTGAAATCGCAACTTCGCAGTAGCGTGAAGTAACGTGTAAACGCTTTACCGTCATATTTATTACCGAGTAAAAAAATAAAATGAATTGTACTTGATCGAACTATATTAAATTGTAAATTTTATATTTAAATAGAATAATTAATGAAAATATTTATTATATAGTTTGAGTATTATATTATTAATAAAAATAAACTTAATTGGATATATTCAAGTTGAAAAGAATTATACTATTTATATTATGGATATTAATTAGCACTACCTCTATATCTTATGCATTTAATCCAGATCAACAGTATTTGATGTTCTTAAAAAAATATGAAAATTTGTCAAATAGTTCAGATGCTAAAGGGTTGGAAATGTATGCAGATGATGCAAAAATTCATGCAACAGGTATAGCCCCAGATGGTATTGAAAGAACAATAAGTATGACTGGTAAGAAATTTAAAGAGTTAAACTTAGAGAATATTGAATTAATAAAAAGAATGGCTTATCAAATTAAATTGAGCAATGTGAAAATTATAAGAGAACAAGAGTCCGCGAAAATTACAGCCACTAAGTATAGTAATAGAAATTGTTATTCAGATAATGACTATTATATGGTGGTTTCAAGAAAAGATGATAAAAAACTATATATTACAGAAGAGTATTCAACACTTAACCCACCGAATTTGTGCAAAAAAGGAATAAAAGATGATCTCGAATTACAGTTATCTTTGGGAGCAAATTTAATGAATAAAAATCTACCAAGACAGGTAGATAGAGAAACAAATTTCGAGCATGTCGAAGCGAAAGGTAAGGAGTTAACTATGATTTACCGTTTAATTCACTTCAATGCGGCTGATCTTCCTATTGAATGGAATGAATGGGTTGAAAGTAATGGAATTCCGGAAATGATAAAGAATGTTTGTGAAAATACAACAATGAAAGAACTATTAGATAAAGGAGCACAAATTAGTTTGAAATATTACTATAAAGATAGTTCTTTAATTACTCATATTAAAATGAAAAAACAAGACTGTAATATATAAATATTTTTATTAAAGAATAAATTTTAATTGAGATCTTAATAAAAGGGCACATTTGTGCCCTGTAATATTCGGATTTGGTCGTCACGCCAATCACAGGACGGTATGCCAAAAGTAAAGGTTGCTTTAAGCATGTTGCAAATACATGGGTAATGAATATGCGCTGATTAGGTTACTCTAAACTTGGAGCAAAAGGGAATAGATTTTGTTCAAAATCCACTCTTTTTGAGTGAAAAGTAGTCAATCACCAAAGGTTTAGTTGAAAGTCATCTGATTGGGTTTGTAACTGATAAACCCCTATACCAATTAAGCGAAACTGGAAATGTTCGGGAATCTGCATTTCATTTAATAACAAAAATAAAACTTGGATTAGGTCGTGTAGCGACTGAATAGGTCTTTTAAAGCTTTTACTATGTTGTAAAGTCTGAAAATTCTTGAGTTTAAGTTTGACATTAACACCACGTGCATTGAGCTGTTTTTTCTCTAAGCTTTGCCAGACTTTTTCGGCTAATCCCTGCCAATAGGGCTGACATTGAGCTAAAGTAAAATCACTATCAAAGGTAGTCTCTTTTGAAATTTGTTGGCGAGCTCTTTCAGCTTGAACAGGTCTATGATCAATTCCTTGTGCATATAGATAAAGCTGTTGACCATATTTACCGAAATGGTGAACTAAAATAGCTTCTTCAATTTTCTGTAAGTCACCCAAAGTATGTAGTTGAAGTTGCTGTAATTTTTCTTGAGTGACTTTACCCACACCAGGAATTTTTTTAAGTGGAAGATCTTGAATGAAATTAGCAACCTGCGAAGGTTTTATTACGCATAAACCATTCGGTTTATTCCAGTCCGAAGCAATTTTTGCTAAAAACTTATTGGGTGCTACACCTGCCGATGCAGTGAGTCCAGTTAATCTGAAAATATCTTCTCGAATATGCATGGCAACTTCAGTTGCACTCGCAATCTGTTTTAAATTCTCAGTGACATCCAAATAAGCTTCATCTAAAGATAATGGCTCAATAAGTAGCGTATATTGCTGAAAGATCGAGTGAATTTGAGCTGAAACTGTGCGATATTTTTCAAAATTTGGTTCAATAATAACGACTTGAGGGCATAGTTTTCTTGCCTGACTCATCGACATGGCTGAACGCAAACCAAATTCGCGGGCAGGGTAAGATGCAGCAGCAATGACAGCTCGCGGATGATGAGACGAAATAACAACGGGTAAATGCCTTAATTCAGGTTGTTCCCGTAGCTCGACTGATGCATAAAAGGCATCCATATCGATATGAATGATTTTGCGCATATTATTGTGCTTTCACGATGCCTTGGTGCTGTAAAAATTGGTGCCATTCTTTGACTGACCCCTCATAGACATTGAGATCTACAGGCTTTATCACCCCTTCAATTTTACCTTGATTACTATGCTGCCAAAAGAGCCATTTTCTTTTATCTTTGAGTTCAGGTTTAGCTTCATAATCACGAACCCAAAGGGGAGTAGCAGAAAAATTTCCAACTAAGACAATGTTATAAAAAGTTCTAGAAATATAAAAGATGGGCTGTTTGCCATAATGGTGTTTTAAGCGATCATGCATGATGCCAATTTCTTTAATTAATTGTTCTTTGGTGTATGTATTAATACAGTTACTGTCGTATTCCAGATCAATAACTGGCGGAAGCGCATCTGATTTTTTAGGCACAGTCGCAATAAAGTTATCTGCTTGTGTCTTACCATCTCGACATAGACGGTAAAAGTGATAAGCCCCTACATGAAGCCCATGTTCACGAGCTTTGAGCCAGTTTTCTTGAAATTTTGAATCCTTGTAATCACCACCTTCAGTCGCTTTTAAATAAACGAATTGGAACTTCTCCGGTGATATTTTTTTCCAGTCAATATCACCTTGATGGTGAGAAATATCGAATCCTTGAACTGGATAATCTTGTGCAACGGCTTTTTGTTGATAGAACAGACCAAAATAAGCCAGAACTCCCATAACACATGTTAAGCCAATTCCGATTAAGGTATTGTACCGTGCTGTGAAAAAGATTTTAGCCAGTTTGGTCATGCAAAACTCATTACAGATTTGAAGCCGACATCATAGCGTGATTCAAGAGGGAGAAACCACGCTAAAAATGCAACGGCTTATACGGGGGTATTTTTTGGAATTTGCCAGAAGATAAGTGCAGCAATGACATTGATACAACCGAGGCAAATTAAAGTGACATGGAATGCTGTTGTCACGTGATCGGCACCATAATAACTGGTAAATACATTAATGAGTGTACCTGCCAGCGCCACGCCAATACTCATTGATAGCATCATGATCATCGATAAAAAACTATTACCGCTACTCGCATCTTGTTGAGGTAAATCTTTTAAGGTCAAAGTGTTCATTCCAACAAATTGTAATGAATTTAATGTACCAAATAAGAAAAAGTGTAAGGCTCTAAACCAAGTTGGAGTATCGACTGTCATGATGGCGAAAGAGGCAATACATAGCCCGACCAGCGTTGTGTTGATGAGTAAAAAACGTCGGTAGCCAATTTTCTGAATAATTGGTCTGACGATTGGCTTTGAAAATAATGAACCTAAGACCAGAGGAATCATCATTAAACCCGCAATAAAAGGTTCAAAACCAAAAGCGACCTGTAACATGAGCGGTAAAACAAAAGGTAAGGCATTACCACCAAAGCGGGCAAAGAAATTACCTAAAATACCAATCGCATAAATTTTATTTCTAAAGAGTCGGCTGCGGAATAATGCGTTTTGATGGGTATGAGAATGATAGGCATACCAAAGTGTTGCGATTATGCCGATGACTAATAGCGAAATGCTGAACCATTTTGAATATTCAGGTGATGCCAGATGTTCGATACCCAAAGACCATCCAATCATTGCTACCACTAATAAGATGAAGCCGCCTAAATCAAATGTTTTGACTGAAGGTTCTTTTAAATTAGGCATGACTTTTAATGTCATTAAGATGCCTAAGATACCCATAGGAATATTGATGAGAAAAATCCAGTGCCAAGTTGCAACTTCAACTAACCAGCCGCCTAAAGTTGGACCAGCCAAAGGCCCGAGTAAACCTGCAAGACTCATTAAGCTCATTGCAGCTAAGAACTGAGTTCGAGGAATAATTTTTAAAAGTGATAGTCGGCCAACAGGGAGTAATAATGCTCCACCCACGCCTTGGATAACTCGGAAAACTAACAGCTCATTGAGACTTTGAGAAAGACCACAACCTAAAGAAGCCAGAGTAAAAATAACGATTGCCGATAAGAAAATATTTCTAACACCAAAGCGGTCTGCTAACCAGCCACTTAAAGGAATACAGGCAGCTACTGATAAAACATAGGCCACTACTACGCTGTGCATGCGTAATGGATCTTCATTTAGATGATGAGCCATTGCAGGAATAGCAGTATTTACAATCGTTGTGTCCAAAGCCTGCATAAAAAAGCCAATGGAAACCAAAAGTACGAGTAAGCGATATTCAGGTTGCAAGGCTTGGTGAGTCGGCGTGGCATTCATAACATTTGAAAGTTAACGTTTTGGTCTAGTGTAAAACAAATTGAAAGTAAAAAAAGTAAGACAATGTTGAGTACCCCTTTACTAAATCTAATTGCTTTTGAAGGCACGGTGAAAATAGTTAAAACAAAAAAAGCGGCAGAACCGCTTTTTTATAGAGAGTAGGTGGGCAACTAGACAACAAATCTTTTCGGCATTTTTAAATTTTTAATGACGTTATAAATCTGATCAACATCATCACATACAATTAATTTAGCTCGGTGCTGAAGGGGAAGAAAACCCTCTTGAACAGCATGATCTAACTGAGCAATCAATGCATTATAAAAACCATTTACGTTATATAAAATCATGGGTTTTTGATGTTGGTTGAGTTGACCCCAAGTGGCTATTTCTAATATCTCTTCGAATGTTCCTAAACCACCCGGTAATGCAACAAATGCACTTGCACGTTCAGCCATCATGGCTTTGCGCTCATGCATGGTTTCTACCACGTGTAATTCGGTTAATCTTGAGTGTGCTTCTTCATAGTTGAGCATAAAATCAGGGATCACTCCCACAGCTTCACCGCCATTTTCGAGTACGCTGTCGGCTACTTGTCCCATTAAGCCAATGCTTGCACCGCCGTAGACCAAACCAAAGCCTTGCTCAGCAATGCCGCGAGCGAGTTCAATTGCCTTTTCTCGATAGATTGGATTATTTCCTACACGTGAACCACAATATAATGCAATAAGAGGTTGTTTTGTTTTTACAGCTGTTATAGATGAATCATTTACTGCCATTGTTAATACGCTATTCATTGCTTTATTTTCACCTTATCACGTTCATATTTCTTGTCTACACTAAGCCAAAGATATGACAACTTTATAAGCAGATTTATAAGAAAGATTCATGTTTTGTATGGGTTTGGTGAATGCCCTTCATGAACAAATAAAAATGATGAATTTCTATTAAATCTTGCCTATACTAAAAATTCGTTTAACAACATATGAACAAATATGGGTAGTGGTTGTAGTCGCTCCGTTTTAATTTCTTGTCCTAAAAAAACATTTTCCCTCCTTTGTATGGGCATGCCTGCTGTGTTGCCAAATAAAGATAAAATCCAGTCAGCGCAGGAGCAGGATCGATGATCTTTGAATGGATGTCTGATCCCTCCGCTTGGGTGGGCTTAGCTACTTTAATCGTTCTTGAAATTGTATTGGGGATCGATAACCTCGTTTTCATCGCTATTTTGGCCGAAAAACTGCCGCCAGAGCAGCGTGGTAAGGCTCGAAAACTGGGATTAGTATTAGCCTTAGGAATGCGTCTAATACTTTTAGCTTCGATTGCTTGGGTTGTGACTCTGACTGAACCACTCTTCCATATTCTTAATCATCCATTCTCTGGTCGTGATTTGATTTTGTTGTTCGGTGGTGTGTTCTTGCTCTTTAAAGGCACCATGGAATTGCATGAACGAATGGAAGGTAACCAACTTCATAAAGAAGATAATCCTGTTCATGCTGCGTTCTGGATGGTCATTGTCCAGATTGTTGTGCTTGATGCTGTGTTCTCGTTAGATAGTGTGATTACAGCTGTAGGTATGGTGAAAGAGCTATCAATCATGATGGTTGCCGTTGTAATTGCTATCGGAATCATGTTGTGGGCATCAAGACCACTCATGGACTTTGTTAATAAGCATCCAACGGTCGTTATTCTGTGTCTTGGTTTCTTGATGATGATTGGTTTCTCTTTGGTCGTGGAAGGTTTTGGTTTCCATATTCCGAAGGGCTACTTATATGCTGCAATTGGCTTCTCTGTTTTGGTAGAAATTATCAATCAGAGCATGCGCCGCAATCAGGAAAAGCTGGTTACAACCACAGACTTGCGTTATCGCACTGCCTCTGCGGTTTTACGTATGCTAGGAAGTAAAAACAGTGGCTCTAGCTCAGATACACAATCTTCTGATAAAGAGGACGTATTAGCTACTCAAGCTTTTGCAGATGAAGTTTTTGATGAAGACAATGGTGTTTATCATAGTGTACTTGTGCAAGGTGTTCTTGGTTTATCAGAACGTCCAGTAAAGTCCGTAATGACGCCACGACCTGAACTTGAATGGATTGATTTAGACGATGAGCCTGAAGTTTTAAAAGAACGTTTAATGTCAATGACACACTCTCGTTTGATTGTTGCACGTGGTGAGCTTGATAATATTGAGGGTATTGCACTCACTCATAAAGTTTTGAATGGCTTTATTGAAACTGGTGTGGTCGATTTCCAAAAGCATTTACGTGAACCTGTCATTGTGCATGAAAATGCTCAGGTACTTATGGTGATGGAGCAATTACGTCAAGCGCCTTTACAAATGGCAATCGTTTTAAATGAATACGGTTCAATTGAAGGTATTGCAACACCAATCGATATCTTAGAAGCAATTGCGGGTGAATTCCCAGATGAAGATGAACTAGATGCAGCAGCTGAGAGCTTGGAAGATGGTTCATTAATACTTGAAGGTTCAACCGACATTCGCCATGTATCTTTGTTATTAGGCCGTGATTTGGTTGATGAAAGTGAACAGTATTCTACTTTATCGGGCTATTTATTATTCCATTTAGGTCGCTTGCCTGAAAATGGTGAAACTGTTGAAGCAGATGGTTATCGCTTTGAAGTGGTGACGATGGAAGGCCATAAAATCGAGAAAGTTCATATTGTTTCTATCGAACAAGGTGAATCAAAAGATTAAATGACATTTCAAGTCTAGAAACATCATAAAATAGCTCAAATCTGAGCTATTTTTTTATTTGAGAAACACAGAATGACTCAACACACTTGTCCATGTGGAAAAGGCAGCTATGCAGAATGTTGTGAGCCTTTACATTTAGGCACAGCAAAAGCCCTCACAGCAGAGCAGCTGATGCGTTCGCGTTATAGTGCTTTTGCATTGCAGCAAATTGACTATATTGTGAAAACAACTGCTTTGGGTCAGCAAACTGCGCTTGATAAAGAGGCTATTGCAGACTGGAGTAAACAAAATCAATGGCTGGGTTTAGACGTTATTCAGGCCAAAGAAAAATTAGACAAAACGCATGCGCAGGTTGAGTTCAAGGCGCATTATCATGATGGACAAAAAGCTCAGGTTCACCATGAGGTTTCACATTTTGTATGTCACCAACAACAATGGTTTTTTCTTGACCCCACGGTAGATATGCATGTCACGATGAAACAACCGTGTGTATGTGGCTCCGGAAAAAAATTTAAACAATGCTGTGCACAATTCATATAACTTTACCTTAAAATACGGCCACCGTTTGGCCTGAGGGAAAGGGCGATGTTACTCACCGTTATTTATATTATTGCGATTACTGCCGAAGCCATGACAGGTGCATTGTCTGCTGGACGACGGAGTATGGACTGGTTCGGTGTCGTACTGATTGCCTGTGTGACGGCCTTGGGTGGTGGTTCTGTACGTGATGTACTACTCGGCCACTATCCTTTAACTTGGGTAAAACATCCTGAATATTTGGTTCTGACTTGTTGCGCTGCATTTGTCACAATCATTATTGCCAAATGGATGCGTCACTTACATAACATCTTTTTGGTGCTCGATGCTTTAGGTTTAATCGGGTTTACCATCATTGGTTGCCAAATTGCATTGCAAATGGGACACGGTTTTGTCGTATCAGCTGTAGCTGGTGTATTGACCGGAGTTTCTGGCGGTATTTTACGTGACATTTTATGTAACGATGTCCCGTTCGTTTTCCGTCGCGAACTTTATGCGAGTATTTCTTTTGTAGCGGTCATCTGTTATTGGGTATGTCAGGATTTAGGATTAAGTTTAGAGTTAACCGTCATTTCAACCTTAATTTTCGGTTTTACCCTGCGTTTGATTGCCATCTATTTTGGTTTAGAAATGCCTAAATTTATTTATAAAGATGATGATGCAGAATCGGCTTCTTCAACCGACGAACATTAATCATGCAGAATGCTATGTGAGCATGCTATAACAATTAAATATATTGTCTTGCTCACTTACTTTTTCCAGTAGAGTTTTCCTATGGACCTGATTTCACGTATACAAAATCTTCCAATCGGCAAATTCCACTACACATTATTGTGGGTGGTTGGGCTAGGTTGGATGTTTGATGCGATGGACACAGGAATCATTGCTTTTATCATGACAACCTTAGTCAAAGACTGGGCATTAACTCCAGCCGAAAGTGGCTGGATTGTGAGTATTGGCTTTGTGGGAATGGCGATTGGCGCAGTTTGTTCGGGAGCTTTAGCAGACCGTTTTGGCCGTAAGACAATATTTGCCACAACCATGGCAATTTATAGTATTGCCACAGCCTTATGTGCTTTTGCGCCAGATTTAAAGTGGTTATTAATTTTTCGTTTTATTGTTGGCGTTGGTCTTGGTGGACAGTTGCCTGTTGCTGTAACACTAGTTAGTGAATATATACCAGCACATGTACGTGGTCGTTTTATTGTATTGCTTGAAAGTTTTTGGGGTTTAGGCTGGTTAGTTGCTGCATTAATTTCTTATTTTATTATTCCTAAGTTTGGTTGGCATATTGCATTTCTCATGGGTGGCCTTCCACTGATTTATATTTTAGTGATTTGGAAAAAACTCCCTGAGTCGATACCGTATCTCATTAATCGTGGTCGTATTGAAGAAGCGCATGCATTAGTTCAAAAATTAGAAGCTCAAGCTGGTGTTCAAATTGTCCATCATATTGAAGTCATGCCTGTAGCTATACGACAAAAGGTTTCTTTTAAACAACTTTGGAGTGGTCCTTTTGCACGCCGTAGTTTAATGCTCTGGCTCATTTGGTTTGGGATTGTGTATTCATACTATGGCATTTTCACTTGGTTACCGAGTTTATTGGTGAAACAAGGCTATGACATTGTTAAATCTTTTGAATATGTTCTTCTTATGATTTTGGCACAGCTACCCGGTTACTTGGCAGCTGCATGGTTTGTAGAGCGCTTGGGAAGAAAGATTACACTGGCTTCTTTTATTGGCTTTTGTGCATTGTCTGCATATTTCTTTGGACAAGCCGACAGTGTGAACAGCATTATGTTTTGGGGCTGCCTCATGTCATTCTTTAATTTAGGAGCATGGGGCGTGCTGTATACCTATACGCCAGAGCAATACCCAGCCAATATTCGAGCTTTTGGTTCTGGTTGGGCTTCGGCAATGGGGCGTTTAGGCGGGATTTTGGCGCCGATCGTTGTCACACATATGATGGTGGCTAAGAATGGATTTAGCCACGTTTTTATGATGTTTACAGTTGTTTTGCTTTTGGTTGCTGCTGTAATTTTGATATTGGGTGAAGAAACCCAAGGAAAAAGATTAGAGTCGATAGGCCTCTAGTTTTGCCTAACTTTATAGCAAGTAACTAAAAATATAGAGAGATGAGACATAATTTGACGCTCAGGTGACAGACTCCCTCTTGTGTCTGTAACATAGCCCACTTAGCATAAGACTCATTTAAAATAACGACTGATTTGGAAGATAAGCTGACTATGACCAGCCTTGCGCATCAAGCGACAGAAAACCGCTCTGTAGCCGAATTTACTGAACAGGCTTACCTGAATTATGCCATGTACGTCATCATGGACCGTGCATTGCCACATATCAGTGATGGTTTAAAGCCTGTACAGCGCCGTATTGTATTTGCCATGAGCGAATTAGGGCTGAAAAATAGTGGTAAGCCAAAAAAATCAGCTCGTACAGTCGGTGATGTACTTGGTAAATACCATCCTCATGGCGACTCGGCATGTTATGAAGCCATGGTATTGATGGCACAGCCTTTTAGTTATCGTTATCCTTTAATTGAAGGACAAGGTAACTGGGGGGCGCCGGATGATCCTAAGTCATTTGCTGCGATGCGTTATACCGAAGCAAAACTTTCTGCTTACAGTGAGTTATTGTTAAATGAGTTAGGGCAGGGCACAACTGACTGGCAAGATAACTTTGATGGTTCATTAAAAGAACCTATTACGTTGCCAGCGCGTATTCCTAATATTCTACTCAATGGCACAACGGGGATTGCTGTTGGTATGGCGACAGATATTCCGCCGCATAATTTACGTGAAGTGATTAAAGGAACGATTGCCTTAATTCGTAATCCGCAAACTTCAGATGAAAAATTGGCTGAATATATTCCAGCGCCAGATTTACCAACAAAAGCTGAAATTATTACTCCACCAGAAGAATTACTCAAAATCCAGACTACTGGTCGTGGTAGTTACCGCATGCGAGCGGTGTACACCATCGAAAAAAATGAAATCGTGATTACTGAATTGCCTTATCAGGTATCGGGTTCTAAGGTCATTACTCAAATTGCCGACCAAATGCAGGCTAAGAAGCTACCATTGGTGGTGGATATACGTGATGAATCGGATCATGCAAACCCAACACGATTAGTGATTGTACTTCGTTCAAATCGTATTGATGCTGAAGCGGTGATGAGCCACTTATTTGCAACGACGGACTTAGAGTCAAGCTATCGTGTTAATTTAAACATGATTGGTGAAGATGGGCGTCCTCAGGTTAAATCGATTCGTCGTATTTTGCTGGAATGGATCGAAATTCGTAAGAAAACGGTGACTCGCCGTTTAGAATACCATTTAAACCGAATTGAAAAGCGCCTGCATATTTTGGCAGGTCTTTTAATTGCTTATCTTGATATTGATACGGTTATTCGTATTATTCGTGAAGAAGATCAGCCTAAACCTGTATTGATGGAACACTTCAAGATTGATGAGATACAGGCAGAAGCAATTTTAGAACTCAAGTTACGTCATTTAGCAAAACTCGAAGAGATGGAAATCCGTCAAGAGCAGGATGAACTTGCAGCAAAAGCAGCAATTATCCGTGAGCAATTAGGAAATCCAGAATCTTTAAAGAACCTGATTATTGGTGAATTAAAAGAAGACGCGAAAAAGTTTGGTGATGAGCGCCGTTCTCCAATTGTGGTACGTGCTGAAGCTGTCCAGATTAAAGAACAAGACCTTGTACCTGCAGAAACAGTAACGGTTGTTTTATCTGAAGCAGGTTGGATTCGTGCCGCAAAAGGTGCAGATGTTGATGCAGAAAATTTAAACTACCGTGCTGGCGACCAATACTTAAGTCACGCTGTGGGCAAAACCAATCAACGGATTTATTTCCTTGATGAGACAGGGCGTAGTTATGCTTTACCTATCAGCAGTTTGCCATCAGCAAGAGGTTTAGGTGAACCATTAAGTTCCAAACTTGCTCCTGCAAGTGGCGTGTCGTTTATTCAGGTCTATCTAGAAGATGAAGCGTCTGAACTTATCGCTGCTAGTACATCAGGTTATGGATTTAAAACTCAAGCCAAACAGCTAGATACCAATGCCAAAGCAGGTAAAACATTCTTGTCGGTGCCTGAAAAATCAAAAGCTTTACCATTAATATCTGCTCAAAATATGACACATTTGGCTGTGCTCAGTTCAGCAGGTCGACTCTTAATCATTGATTTGGCAGAACTCCCAAATTTAAATAAGGGTAAAGGTAATAAGTTGATACAACTTGAAGCAAAAGAGCAAATTTTATCCATGACAACCCTGAACTTAGATGAAATAATTCAGGTGGTTGCAGGGCAACAACATTTAAAATTAAAAGGTGATGATCTACAAAAATACCTGGGTAAACGAGCTTCAAAAGGTCAGCTCTTACCACGTGGATATCAAAAAGCAAATAAACTGTTGATTCAGAGATAAAGCTAGCGTCTGGCAACATAAATACGCTATATATGGCAACATGTTCAAGCAATGAACTGAACTTGTTGGTATTGAATAACGATTAAAAGGACAGCAATTTGGAGTACGTAATTTGTACTCCATGCAAAAAATTTGGCAGGGTTAAATTGTCAAAACTTCTGTCTCATAATCTTGTTCGAAGTGTCATGAATGTGCCAATAAGTTTTAAATATGTTCTGGCACCAAGAAGCTAAAGAATAGCTGGGGCATTGAATAACAGTTATTACTAAGGATTACGAATCGGAGATAATGGCATTATGGAAAAAATTTGGTTTGCAGAATACCAAAAGACAGGGATTCCAGAAACAGTAGCATTGCCTGCGGAAAATACCTCACTTGTTGATATTTTTGAGAGTAATTTCCAAAAATTTGGTTCTCGTGATGCCTTTATCTTTATGGATAAAGCGATGTCATTTAATGAGTTGGAGCTTGCAAGCCGTAAGTTCGCGACCTATTTGCAAAATTTGGGGTTAGCAAAAGGAACTCGTGTGGCAGTGATGATGCCGAATGTGTTGCAGTATCCTGTAGTTGCATTAGCTGTCTTACGTGCAGGCTTGGTATTGGTGAATGTTAATCCACTTTATACCGCGCGTGAACTTGAGCATCAATTAAATGACTCAGGTGCAGAAGTACTTGTGATCATCGAAAACTTTGCCAGTGTTTACCAAAGCATTTTAGGTAAAACTCCAGTGAAGCATGTTGTAGTTGCATCAGTAGGAGATATGCTCGGTACACTCAAAGGTACTTTGGTGAACTTTGTATTACGTAAAGTACGTAAGCAAATTCCGGCTTGGAATATTCCGGGACACGTTAAATTTAATTCGGCATTAAATAAAGAAAACTCGAGTAATTATAAGCGCCCGACGTTAACTTTAAGTGATACGGCTGTACTTCAATACACTGGTGGTACGACGGGTGTTTCAAAAGGTGCAGAGCTTACTCATCGTAATCTTGTAGCAAACTTACTTCAGTGTGATGGCATTTTCCAAAGTAAATTTGGAGCAAACGATGGTGCTAAAGGCGACCGTATTGTTTGTGCATTGCCGCTTTATCATATTTTTGCGTTCATGGTTTGCGCGATGTACGGTATGTATAAAGGTCAGGCAAATATCTTGATTCCGAACCCTCGTGATTTACCAGCTGTTATCAATGAACTGCGTAAATATCAACCATCATTCTTCCCAGCGGTAAATACATTATTTAATGCTTTAGTGAATAATGAAGAGTTCAGACAACTTGACCATAGCAAGTTAAAAATGGCGATGGGTGGTGGTATGGCCGTTTTACCTTCTACAGCAGAAGCTTGGAAGAAAATTACTGGCACAACCATTATTGAAGGTTATGGCTTGTCAGAAACCTCACCGGTAGCAACTGCAAATCCACCTGCTTCTACTGAATTTAGTGGCACAATTGGTATTCCGTTACCTTTAACTGAAGTGGCCATTTTAGATGATGACGGTAAAGAAGTTGCTTTAGGTGAGCAAGGTGAAATCTCGATTCGTGGTCCTCAAGTCATGAAAGGTTACTGGAACCGCCCTGATGAGACAGCTAAAGTCATGACAGCAGATGGTTTCTTCCGTACGGGCGATATCGGCGTGATGGATAGCCGTGGATATACAAAAATTGTAGACCGTAAAAAAGATATGATTTTGGTTTCTGGCTTTAACGTTTACCCAAGTGAAATCGAAGAAGTTATTGCTAAACATCCAAAAGTATTGGAAGTTGCAGCGATTGGTGTTCCAGATGAAAAATCAGGTGAAGTGCCAAAACTCTTTATTGTGAAAAAAGATCAAAGTTTAACGACTGAAGAAGTTTTGAGCTTTGCTAAAGAAAACTTAACAGGCTATAAACGCCCTCGTTATGTTGAGTTTATGGATGAATTACCAAAATCAAATGTAGGCAAAATTTTACGTAAAGACTTACGTAAACCAGTTTAATCGGTTAATAAAAAAAGCGCCTTAGGGCGCTTTTTTTATTTTATATTTTATGACTTTTTATAAACCAGCGGTCTATATAAGGGCGTCCAATTCCAACCATCCCTACAAAAACAAGCATTGTTCCGAGTTGCAGGCGTAGGTGAGTTAAATCAAGCTGACCATAACTTAAATAATTATCTGCTAAGCAATATATCGTAATCACAATGAGCCAGTGCCACAAAGGAAGTCGTTTAATACCAACAGCAATAAAGGTAATTGTTAAAATAACAAAGGTGCCAAGTGTAGATTGCCAATTTAAATTTGCACAAATCACACTCAGTAAAAAAGCGACAATAGGGAGTACGATCTTTAATATGCGATCTATCTGAAGTTGATTCTGTTTTTGCTTATCCAAGACTTCAAACAGTTCTTTTTGATCAGGTTGTTGCATACATGGCCCTATTCATCAGTGTTGACAAGTGATTGCATAAAATTTCAGGTAAAAACGCAATGTTATGATAGCATGATCAACAGTATTTTCAGTGATGGATGGCACTATGCAGGGCATCAGCGGCATTATCTATATTATTTTAGTGGCATGTTTACTGCCATATGCATTTACCGCAATTGCAAAAATTACAGGTGGTTTTCAGCCTGCCGATAATCAAAACCCGAGAGCTTTTTTTGCCAAAACAACTGGTCTGGCTGCTCGAGCTAATGCCGTACAACAAAATAGTTTTGAAAGCTTACCTTTATTCTTAACGGCTATTTTAATGGCCGAATATATGGTTGTTCCAGAATACTTTATTCTGAGATTAGGTTGGGCATATATTATTTTAAGAGTTATTTATGGGATCTGCTATTTAAGTAATTGGGCAACTTTACGCTCGATTGTCTGGTTCTTATCTATATTGTGTCCAATCTTCTTATTAGTGGTCACGATTAAACTGACTTGAGTGTCATTCTGTCATCATTCATATCAACTTTCGCGTGTGCGCATTGTATAATCGGCATCATTTTGATGATATCCACGCTATAATCGAGTGGATTTTACATCTGACTTCATAACGAAAGAGTATTGATATGAGTTACAGCGATATCCCAGCAGGTAAAGATGCCCCAAATGACATCTATGTCATCATTGAAATTCCTGCAAATGCAGCACCAATTAAATATGAAATCGACAAAGATTCTGATGCATTGTTTGTAGACCGTTTCATGGGCACAGCAATGTTCTATCCAGCGAACTATGGTTATGTTCCAAATACTTTGTCTGAAGATGGCGACCCGTTAGACGTACTTGTTGTAACTCCACATCCAGTTGCTGCTGGTTCTGTAATTCGTTGCCGTCCAGTGGGCAAATTAAAAATGGAAGATGACGGTGGTATCGATGCGAAATTAATCGCTGTTCCACACGAAAAATTGTCTCCACTTTATAAAGACGTGAAGGAATATACAGATCTTCCTCCATTGTTGATTAGCCAAATTGAGCATTTCTTCAGTCACTATAAAGATTTAGAACCAGGTAAGTGGGTAAAAATCAGTGGTTGGGAAGGTGCTGATGTTGCTAAAGCTGAAGTACTAAAAGCAATTGAAGCTGCTAAATAAGCTTTGATTTATAAGCTTAGAGTTTCTCAATTGATATTCTGAGCTTAATAAAAAACCTACATCTGTTGCCAGATGTAGGTTTTTTTATGCTTGATAGATCTATGAATTAGAATAATTTCACAGGAATATCAAGGAAAATACGCCATTCATTGGTGTCACCGATGTAAGCATTCGTTTGGTAAGCATCGCTTGCGCGGTAGTAAGAGTTACGAATACGAAGGCTCGCATCTTTAGCGAAACCACTTTGAACTGTGTATTTCACTTGGTTAAAGAATTCGTGTTCTTCAGCATCATCAGTTAAACCTTTAACTTTGATGTCCCAACCGTATACAAATGCAGTTGTCCAGTTTAGACCAGGTAATACACCTAACTTACCAAAGTCGAGGCTATATTGGATTTGTGCAGACTTTTCATCATTACCAATGAAGTCAGACAAATAAGAGTTTGGCAAATAAATACTTTGACCGCCGTCAGCATTTTCACCATAGTCATAACCAACATTGCCGCTGTTTTGTTGGTATGCAACCATGATGTTATGTGGACCAGTATTGTAGGCTGTAGATATTGCCCAAATATTGTTTTTACGATTAGATAGGTCATCAGTAGTTTGTGAATAAGTAAAAGCACCCTCATCAAACTTAGTATGATAACCACTAAAATCATAAGTTAATGAACTATCATTAGCCAAAGGCTGCTTATAGTTCACATTGACATAATGGCGTTCAAGTTTATCTTTGCTGTCTAAGCCATAATAAGATGCATTTAAATTGTCATCAAATTTGTACTTAGCTCCCCAAACAATTGCACGGTCAAGATGACGGCCATCTGTGTTCACTTGGTCAGAATACTGATCTTTAGTGAATTTACCTGCAATTACTTCTAAATTTTTAATTTCATGACTGGTTAACAAAGTACCTGTAAAGTATTCAGGCACTAAACGAGCTGTGTTACTTGCCAGAACTGGTAAATCAAGTACTTGAGTACCATAACGTACTGTTGTGTTCGAGAAACGTGCTTTTACGTTACCACCACCACGAGCCCAATGATCGTAAGAATCACCAGCACCTTTAGTTAATTTTCCATCTTTAAGCCCAGTTTCACGTGGAATCATGTTATTACCAGCGTTATTATTTTCGCCAATTTTAAATGAACCATCACCAACAACGCCAACACCGAAACCAACAATACCAGGGGTAAAGCCAGAATCAATATTTACGATTGCTGTTTGAGCAAATGAACTGGTGTCATCCACGCCATTTTTCTTATCACGGCTGATGTAACCTGTACGGAAGAGAATAGAACCGTTCGCATCTTCAACAAATCCTTTTGCCTCACTTTGCTCACTTGCCTGAGCTGAGGAAATTATTGCCGCAGAAATGAGAACTGCTAATGTAAGTTTTTGTGCATTTAGCATATTTAAAGAACCTCATAAAAACGATAAATCCTGTGCCTTGTTATTGTTCAGGGCCTAGGATTTGAATCAATTGTATAAGTAATCTATAAAAAAGATATATTTTTGTTGATTTTATTTTATATATGCTATGCAGAAATTGATTAATGTGTTACTGGTTGTTTACTAAATTTACTATTAAGCTTTTATACTTAATGTATTGTTTAAAATAAAAAAAGTAATTTATTTTTTAGTGGATTTTTACCATTTATTTTATATTCCAAGCTCAAAAAATAGTTGAATCTTGTGTTCATTTTTTGCTCTTTTTTATTGGATATGTTTACTTTTTAATCTTGTCTTAAGTTGATTTTTTTAACAGTTTATTTTCAATGCCCTCTAAATTGTTACTATATAACATTATTTTTAATGCATGATGTACAAAAAGAGATCACTATAATAAGCCAATGGAATTTAGTTGATTTGATCAAATTTAGTGCGATATTTTGCGTAAATTTTGTGCATTACTATTTTTGCTCATATTATTGCTTAAAAAAGACCCAAAAGAGTTCATCAGTTTCAAAACAGAAAAAAATAAAGAAATCTAATTAAAAGAAATGCCCATTCACAGACCATTACAAGCCCGGCTTTAAGAAATTTACGTAATTTTTATATCTCTTATTTAAGTTTAAATAGAAATTTTACATTGAGTAAATGGATACTCCTGATGTCGCTAATTTATTTCCGACAAGGTATTTTCTCATGTTGCTCTTTTCTAATCGGATAGATGTCTTATTTTATAATATTGTTTTTTATGAATATATCTTTATAAAAATTAAATGGAATTTTTATTGTAGAGATATTTTGATTTCAATATTAATGATATGCAGCGAAGGGAAATATGGACTTGGCACAGCAATTGCTAAAGCTTAAGTAACACAATGTGTTTTATATACATAAATCGTGCATTCATTATGGGGGAGATCAAAATGATGAAATTTGCACTTAAGGCCTTAGGTCTTGGTATTTTCGCAGCTGGTTCAACCATGGCTATGGCTGAAGAAGCACCATCTTTTTATGGTATCACTGCAACAGGTAATGTAGCGGCAACTACAGACTACCGCTTCCGCGGTGTTACACAATCGTCAAATAACCCAGCCATTCAAGGTGGTTTTACTTTTTCTCATAAGTCAGGTGCTTATTTATCCCTCTGGGGCTCAAGCGTTGATTTTGGCGTAACTGGCAATTCAACAGAGACAGATGTCGCTTTGGGTTATACCAACACTTTAAAATTAACGGATACGCTTGCGCCTACTTATGATATTGGTGTAATTCATTATGGCTATATTGGCTCTGGTCATAGTTTTGACCGTAATGGTATTGGTTATGATGGTAAAAATGGATTAGATTTTAATGAAGTTTACGGTAAATTAACTTTTGCTGATTCTTTATTTAAAGGTGATGCACTTAGTGTGGGTGTAAACTATTCAGATGACTACTGGGCTCATTCTAAGCAGTTCTGGTATTTTAATGTCGGTTATTCAGCACCAATTGCAGACACAGGATTTACTGGACTTGCATCAGTTGGCTATAACAAATTCAAAAATAAAGATGCTTTAGCCGTAGTTGCGGGTGGTCCAGGTAAAGACGATAGTTATATCGATTATAAAGTTGGTGTAAACCGTAACATCTTGGGTATTGTTGCTGAGCTAGATGTTGTGGGTACAGACATTAGCACTTCTGGTATGACTGATGCTGGGAAAAAACCTTATGACACAGGCTTAGTGTTTAGTTTAACTAAAACATTCTAAGTTTATGCGGTAAAAAAAGCGGGTTTATTGCCCGCTTTTTTTAATTAGTCCTCTATTTGAGCAAGTAACTGTTTTAAGTGACTAAGCTCAACATCATTTGCTTTGATCAGAGGTTTACGTGGCGTACCCGCAGAAATACCTTTTAGCTGCAAACCTGCTTTAATCGTTTTAGGTAAACCACCGCTTACGATAAAGCGTAGTAGAGGAAGTTGCTGGTAAAATGATTTTTGAGCCTGATTTAAATTACCATTTTTCACATGCTGAATAAGTTGTTGGGGGAGCTGACCTAATAGATTAGGCGCTGCTGTACACCAACCACTAGCTCCTGCACATAAGGCTTCTAAAGCTAGAGGATTACAGCCGTTATAAAACGGGAGTTCTCCTTTTGATAGCTCATAAATTTGATGCATACGCTGAATATCACCGCTACTTTCTTTTACCATCGTAATGTTTGGAATCTGATTAAACATACGCACGATTAACTCTGGAGACATATCAACACCGCTAGTTGCAGGGTTGTTATAAATCATAATCGGCAAAGTCGTTGCTTGTGCAATTAACTGATAATATTCAAAAATCTCTTGATCTGTTAGCTTCCAATAAGATACGGGAATCACCATAAGTGCATCTGCACCATAGCTTTGCGCGATCTGCGCTTTTTTGATGGCTTGATCCGTCGTGAGTTCTGAAATCCCAATAATGACAGGTAAGCGTTTATTAATACTTTCAATTGAAGTTTTGGCAACTAAGCACCACTCATCCCATTCAAGATAAGCGCTTTCGCCAGTACTGCCTAGAGGTGCGATGGCATTACAACCATTTTCAATAAGCAAATCCAACATTTGCTTTAGAACAGGAAGGTTAATGGTGTTGTCATTAGAAAATGGGGTGACAGGGTAGCCAATAATACCGTTTAGTTTCATGGTAGAAGTCTCTTTTTAAATACAGTCAGAATGTTTTTTCAAAGCTTTACGTGCGTAATAAGCAAAGTTCACTTTGTTACGTTTGTCAGTAGATACCCAGTCATGAGCTTCTGTTGCTAAATCGTGGGGGATAGGCTGAATTTGTCCGGCCGACATCGCTAGCAGTTGCAGTTGAGCTGCGCGCTCAATTAAAAGAGCCAAGTTGCATGCTTCTTCAATGGTTTTTCCTGTGACCAATTGACCATGGTGAGACAATAAAACAGCACGGTTTTTACCCAAAGCAGAAGAAATCAAAATGCCTTCTTCGTTACCTACAGGGACACCCGGCCAATGACCTACAAATGAGCAATCTTCGTAGAGTGCACAGACATCCATTTGAGAAATCATGAGCGGAATCTGTAGCATGGAGAGTGCTGCTACATGGGTAGGATGCGTGTGGATAATGCAGTTCACTTCGGGATGTTCTTTATAAATCCACGTATGAAAACGATTGGCCGGGTTTGCCATTCCTTCTTGATTGATTGGCTCTAAATCTTGATTAACTTCAAGTAAGTTTGAGGCAGTAATTTCATCAAAGCCTAAACCAAAACGTTGAGTAATAAAGGAATCTTTATTTTCACTACGACATGTAATTTGGCCCGCTAAACCAGCATCATGGCCATTATCAAATAAAATACGACAAGTGAGTGCGAGCTTTTGGCGGTCAGTTAAATCTGAATCGCTAATCCACTTTTGCATGTCTTGCTGTGCATGTTGCATCAGATCTTGTTTGTTTACAGAAGCAGTCTTCATCTCTTCTCCAGTCCAGTTGACCAAATTAAGTAGGTGAAGGCAGAATAGAAAACAACTGGGTGAATCAATACATCCAGTTTTTACAAGTTATATGGTCCAGATGGGGCGAATATGCTAAGACCTTGGCAAATACATTTCCGTATCGATGAAAGAGAAGAAAAAACAGTTTTTTTAAAACTGACTAACTTGATTAGTCAGGAGATTTTAAGTGGTCGCTTGGTGCAAGGGACTATGTTGCCTGGGTCTCGTAGTTTGTCAAAAGAATTGGGAATTAATAGAAAAACAGTACAAGCAGTATATGAAGAATTAGAGGCGCAAGGCTGGCTTGTGACTCGTCCTAGAAAAGGCACATTTGTGGCAGATATTTTGCCGGAAAAGCAGCTCCAAATAGAGTCTGTAAATGAGCGAAAAGTTAATGATAAGCCAACTATTCAAGAAGTTGCTTTATACCCACACAACGATGGTGTGCCTGACCCAAGGCTTATTCCGTATGAGTTATTTTCAAGAGCCTATCGGCATGCATTGATTAAAATTACCCAAAACCAGTACATGGGTTATGGAAACCCTCAAGGTATGATTGAGTTAAGACAAGCCTTGCAAAAAATGTTGTCGATGGAACGTTTTATGAGTGTTGCCGAAGATGAGATTTGTATTGTACGTGGCAGTCAGATGGGAATTTTTCTTGCATCCCGTGCACTACCAAATCGACAGGGAGTGATTGTAGTTGAAGAGCTGTATTATCCCTCTGCTTTTAAAGCGTTTCAGTCGAATGGGTTTCAGGTCGTTTCTGTCAAATTAGATGAGCAAGGTATTGTCATTGAGGATTTAGAACGGATTTTACAAGAACATTCAGTTGCTGCCATTTATACAACTCCGCATCATCAATATCCCACAACTGTCACGATGCCAATGAGCCGCCGTCTTCAGCTCTTAGAACTTTCAAAAAAATGGGGGTTTTATATTATTGAAGATGATTATGATCATGAATTCCACTATGACAGTCGGCCTATGCCACCCTTAGCGAGTTTGCCTCATTCTGAGCTGGTCATTCATGTTGGCTCATTATCTAAGGTTTTTGCACCTGGTATTCGTTTGGGATACATTGTTGCATCTCAGACTATCATTCAATCCATTATCGAAGATATTTTATTGATTGATCGGCAAGGTAATAATATTACCGAACTTGCTTTAGCAGATTTAATGCAGCGCGGTGAAATCAAACGACACATTCGTAAAATGAAAAAAATATATCAGTTACGCCGTGACCATGCCTTAACTGAATTTAGCAGAGTTTTTTCAGGTGATGTCCACATTCAACCTCCAGCAGGCGGAATGGCTTTATGGGTGAAATTCCAGAAATCTTTTACTAAAGAGCAAGCCTTAAGGTTAGACGAACTCAACATGGATACAGAGCATAAGTTTAGACAGGATGATTCTTCTAATCGTTGTATTCGTTTTGGCTTTGCAGCTTTATCAGAGAAAGAAATTACTTCTTTAATTGAGAAGTTAAATGAGGTTCTTAATAAAAGAACAGCGGACTCATAATCCTTTGTTCTAATCTTAGTGCTGATTATCTCTGATAAGACAGCGCTGTTGTAAGATGAGAGCTTTGAATTACATCACTTTGAGCCAAATCGACAATGGTCCATGCTACTCGTAAAGCACGATGAAAAGTTCACTCTAATTGATCTTGATACTTCTGAATCTCGGAGATAAAGCTCAGCAGAAAAGGTGTGATTTGTGATTTATATTGTTCAGTTTGTAGCATCTCAACAATTTGTTCAGGAGATTTGCTAAGAAGTGAGAAGCGTAAAAATAAATCTTCAAAAAAATTGCTGCTAACAGTCGAAAGTACTCTTCTTAAAGAAACCAGCATATCGTCGCCGCGGCTAGATGCATGAACTAGAACGATAGGCTTGTCTATGATTTCGGTGCGGGAAACTATCCAGTCAATTGCATTTTTGAGACCGCCTGGAATACAACGGATATATTCAGGACTTGAGATGATAATGCCATCTGAGGCAGAAACAGATTTGATAAATTCTTCTACTACAGCAGGCGTTTTTTCTCCCTCATCATCCGGAGAAAAGATAGGCAAAGTATTAATTTGATCGAAAACTGAAAATTCAATACTGGACGGTGCTATATCTTTCATTGCTCGTAATAGCGCTGTATTTGTAGATGCCTCTCTTGCACTGCCGGATATAGCCAAAATTTTCATAGCGTCCTCTTTGCCTTTTTATATAGGCAGTAATAAATTCTTTAATTAACAACTCATATAAATATTAAAAAACAGCGGACTCACGATCCGCTGTTTTTTCATTTGTTAACTATTTCCTCGATAGGATAATGCTTCTGTAAGGTGAGAGCTTTGAATCACTTCACTTTGAGCTAAATCGGCAATGGTACGAGCAACGCGTAAAACACGATGATAAGCGCGGGCCGATAAATTTAAACGTTGTTGAGCCATTTCAATCATTCGTTGAGAAGTACTATCAAGTACAGCATGTTGTTCTAGCTGCTTCGGCGAAAGCGCCTGATTTAAACAATTTTGTCTTTGAATCTGTTGTTCATAGGCATAAATCACCCGTTGTCGAACACTACTCGAATCTTCAACAGGCGTTGGATCTTGTAGCTCTTGGGCCTTTAACGGTGGCACATCAATATGTAAATCGATACGGTCAAGTAAAGGTCCAGATATACGGTTTTGATAGCGCTTAATACTCTCAGGTGAACACTGACAACGACTATCTTGATTAAATGCATAGCCGCATGGACATGGGTTCATCGCCGCAATCAGTTGGAAGTTAGCCGGATAAGTAATTTGCCGAGCTGCTCGTGAAATAATGATTTCTTTTGACTCAAGCGGCTGGCGTAAGACTTCTAGTACTTTTCTATCAAACTCGGGGAGCTCATCTAAAAAAAGTACTCCTAAATGCGATAATGTAATTTCGCCCGGTTTAGGGTGAGAACCGCCCCCAACGAGTGCAATCGCTGATGCTGTATGATGGGGCGCTCGAAATGGTCGCTGACCAAAAGTATGTGATGTATTTGAAATAGAGTAAATGCTAGCAACTTCAAGCGTTTCTTGATTAGTCAGAGGCGGTAAAATTGAAGGAAGCCTTGAGGCGAGTAAAGTTTTACCTGTGCCGGGTGGTCCTTTAAAAAGTAAGGAGTGCCCTCCAGCAGCAGCAATTTCGAGTGCACGGCGTGGGCGTAACTGACCTTTTACATCTGCAAGGTCAAATTTATAAGGCATTTGGTTTGAAGTGGTCTTAGGCTCAACCGAAGATAGAGACTTTGTGCCCAGAAAATGTTCACAGACTTCTTTTAAGTGGCTCACTGGATAACATTTAAAGTCAGGTAAGTGACTAATATCCTGACTATTATCAAGTGGTAAAAGCATTTTATGTTTGGCTTGTTGACAAGCCATTGCCAAAGTTAAAGTACCTGACACTGGCCTTACATGACCATCAAGTGCTAACTCTCCAATAAATTCAAAATCTTCGGCACAGTTTTCTGGGAGCTGACCAGAGGCAATTAAAATACCTAAAGCAATTGGTAAATCTAGACGTGAACCATCTTTGGGCAAATCTGCTGGTGCAAGATTAATGGTCAGTCGTTTAGTCGGAAATTGAAATCCACTGTTAATAATCGCTGAGCGAACTCGGTCTTTACTTTCTCTTACTGCCGCTTCGGCTAGGCCTACAATGGTAAGAGAAGGTAAGCCTTGACTCACATGTACCTCTACTTCAATGAGAGGTGCATGTAAACCCAAAAGTCCCCGTGTATAAATTTTAGAAAAAGACATCTTATTGTTCCATTATGGTGCTTCATTTTTAATCGTTGTAAAGTATAAGTGCGCTACATTGGTGCTTATTTTTTATTCTTTAAAGTTTCTTCTAATAGTTCTACTTTTTTTTGTAGCTCTGCTAAACGTTGGTTGGCTGATTGCAGTGCGGTCTTTTGGCGGTCAATTTCTTGTCTGGAAACAAGATCTAACTTTTCGACTGCTTCATTTAATAATGCACGTAAATTTTTTTCCAAATCTTTTTTAGGCTCATCAATTTGTTCCAGAATGGCCTGTAATAAAGTTTCTAGCATGAAATATCCAAAGTGTTGTATTACCTTATGGTTTACAGTTTACCACTGCTTGAAGGTGGGATATAGGTTTCAATTCTTTTAGTACAAATAGAACATTAAATCAGCATGTAAACATACTGAAAATTCATTTTATTTTTAATAGCTCATCTACATCTTGATCACTAAATAGGTTATAAAGAAAGTTCATGCAATAGATTCATTTCCCTCAACCTTTGAAATATTGGCATGAAAATTGAACATAAAACCTTACTGGTGAAAAGAAGCCGAAGGAAACAAACATGAAGCTTGTAACTGCAATTGTAAAACCGTTTAAATTGGATGATGTGCGTGAAGCGCTCTCTGACATTGGTGTACAAGGGATTACCGTAACTGAAGTTAAAGGTTTTGGTCGTCAAAAAGGACATACAGAACTCTACCGTGGCGCGGAGTATGTGGTTGATTTCTTACCTAAAGTAAAAATCGAAATTGCGATTAGTGATGAAATGGTCGACGCGGTGATTGAATCAATTACACGTGTAGCAAGCACAGGAAAAATTGGCGATGGTAAGATTTTTGTGACTAACCTGGAACAAGTAATCCGTATCCGTACGGGTGAAACTGGACCAGATGCTGTCTAATTGGCACAAAGCTTGCTGAGTAGAAAATAACTCGCAAATGAGGTTGGGGGACACGAATGAAAAAAATGCTTATGGCGCTGAGTCTATCAGGCGCTCTTTTGGGTGGTACTGCCGTTTGGGCAGAAGAAGCTGTAACAACGCCTACATCGGAAGTTGCGGCTACATCAACATCTCAAGCTACTGCAACCACTGCAGAAGCACCAGTTGCTGAAACTCCGGCAGCTCCAGCACCAACACCAAAACTTGATACGGGTGATACCTCTTGGATTTTAGTCTCAACAGCTTTGGTACTGTTGATGACCATTCCTGGCTTGGCATTGTTCTACGGCGGTATGGTCCGTAAGAAAAACGTCTTAAGTACTATGATGTTCAGCCTTTCTGCTGCAATTTTGGTAAGTTTAATTTGGGTGATTGCTGGTTATTCACTCGCGTTCTCTGGCACAGGTGCATACTTTGGTGACTTGTCTAAAGCTATGCTAAACGGAGTCGCGTTTGATGCATTGAGTGGGACAATTCCTGAAAGTCTCTTTGTTATTTTCCAAATGACCTTTGCCATTATTACAGTTGCAATTCTAAGTGGTTCTATTGCGGACCGCATGAAGTATTCAGCTTTCATGGTGTTTATTGCAGTTTGGGTACTCGTAGTCTATGCACCAATTACTCACTGGGTTTGGGCGGCAGATGGCTGGTTATTTAAAGCAGGCGCATTAGATTTTGCTGGTGGTACAGTTGTACATATCAACTCAGGTGTTGCAGGTCTCGTTGCGGCTTACATGCTTGGAAAACGTATTGGTTTGGGCCGTGAATCTATGGCTCCGCATAACTTGACTCTAACTGTAGTCGGTGCAAGCTTACTTTGGGTGGGTTGGTTTGGCTTTAACGGTGGTAGTGCTTTAGGTGCTGGCGCTCGTGCAAGCATGGCAATTTTAGTGACTCAAGTTGCTGCCGCTGCTGCTGCGTTCTCTTGGTTAGTTGTTGAACGTATGATTCGCGGTAAAGCATCTGTATTAGGTGGTGCTTCTGGTGCTGTCGCTGGTTTGGTTGTGATTACGCCAGCAGCAGGCTTCGTCGGTGTAGGCGGTGCTTTAGTCATGGGCCTTATCGGTGGCGTAGTTTGCTTCTGGGGTATTACTGCACTTAAACGCTTACTTAAAGCTGATGATGCTTTGGATGCGTTTGGTTTACATGCTGTAGGTGGTATTGTCGGTGCGATTTTAACTGGCGTATTTTACAGTGATGAAATCATCAAAGCAGCCAACGTTCCATTAGCAGCAACATTCACTGGGCAATTATGGGTACAAGTTGAAGGCGTATTGGCAACCATGGTTTACAGTGGTGTAGCGACTTTTGTAATTCTTAAAGTGATTGATCTTGTGATTGGTATCCGTGTTAACGCTGATGATGAACGCATGGGTCTGGATTTAAGCCAACATGGCGAACGTATTGAATAATTCGTAATATATCTGCTGTCTTAAAAGAACAGTCTTGCGCTGTGATCAAAGCGATGCTTTGATCTTGCTCAGGACTGTTTTTTTGTCTCATAGAATGCTGGTTCTGTAAGTGTAGAAACTTTGCTACACTAGGTCAAAGTAATCGACCCTATAAATCCGCTATGCATTGTCCATTTTGCAACGCCGCAGATAGTAAAGTCATCGATTCACGTTTAGCCGCCGAAGGCTGTCAGATTCGTCGACGTCGTGAGTGTGTAAGTTGCGGTGAACGTTTTACCACTTTTGAAAGCTATGAAGTGGTGATGCCCCGTGTGATCAAATCGAATGGAAAGAATGAACCTTTCGATGAGGCCAAGCTACGCCGTTCGTTAATGCATGCATTGCAAAAACGTCCGGTTACCCAAGAACAGATAGAAACTGTTTTAAGTGATATCCAATTGCAGATTCGCCGTTTAGGTGAGCGTGACGTGAAGTCTAGAACAATTGGTGAAGTCGTCATGCAATCTCTATTTGCACTCGACCATGTCGCTTATGTTCGATTTGCTTCTGTTTATCAAGATTTTCAGGATGTTGAAGCTTTTCGCCGTCAAATTGAGCAAATGCAGCAACGTGAACAATAATTATTTGAGATTTTTATGTCTGAGTTGAAAAAAGATCAATATTGGATGCAACAAGCTATTGAACTTGCCAAACGAGGTCTATATTCGACTAAGCCTAATCCAAATGTTGGTTGTGTCATTGTCAAAGATGATCAGTTAATCGGTGAGGGCTTCCATCCTAAAGCAGGTCAACCACACGCAGAGGTTTTTGCCTTACGTCAGGCAGCTGAGCAGGCTCAAGGTGCAACAGCGTATGTGACGCTTGAGCCATGTGCACATTATGGAAGAACTCCTCCTTGTGCCGAAGCACTGGTTAAGGCACAGATTAAAAAGGTGGTTGTGGCATGTCCTGATCCAAACCCACTTGTTGCCGGTAAGGGTGTTCAGATTCTGAAAAATGCCGGAATTGAAGTAGAAGTTGGCATTTGTGAAAATTTGGCAGAAAAATTAAACCGAGGTTTCTTAAAGGCGATGTCTACGGGCATGCCTTATGTACGCTTAAAAGTAGCTTCAAGCCTAGATGGACGTACTGCAATGGCATCTGGTGAATCGAAGTGGATTACCGGTGCAGTTGCGCGTCAAGATGTACAGCATTGGCGTGCCATTTCAGGAGCAGTGATTACAGGGATTGATACTGTGATTGCAGATGACTGTCAGCTTAATGTACGAAGTCTGGACAGTGTTGATATTGAGACAATTGCACAGCCAAAACGGATTATTTTAGACCGTCAAGGTCGTTTGCCGCTCGCTGCTAAAATTTTAGAAAACCCTGAAACTGTGATGGTGATGGGGCCATATCGTCAAGAACTTGCCGATTTAGGCGTGATACAATTAGAAATTCAGCCTTTAAAAGTGCTGTTACAGACCCTATCTAAGCAATATCAAATTTATGATGTATTGGTAGAAGCCGGTGCAACATTATCTACTGCCTTTTTACAAGAAGGTTTGGTAGATGAGTTAATCAGTTATATTGCCCCGACATTATTGGGGAAAAGTGCAAGAGCCATGTTCAATGCAGAGTTTGAATATATGGCACAACAACTTCGTTTTACACTTCTTGATGTGACACAACTTGATCAAGATATACGCTTAAGGTTAATCCCTACGCAAGAGAAAGTATGAATCCAGAGCCTTCGGTTTATCACAAACGTCGTCATGCAGCCCGTACGACAGACGAATATCTTTTCCATCAGCTTGTTCCTTACTTGGGTAATAAGCGCCGATTGCTCCATCTAATTTTAGAAGCCCTTGAAATTACAGGGACGCTGAATAGCAAGAAAAAGAATCCTCCGATTTTTGCCGATTTCTTTGCCGGCAGTGGTGTAGTGTCTCGTTTGGCGCGTCAAAATGGTTACCGAGTGATTGCGAATGACTGGGAACCTTATAGCCATGCGTTAAATCATGCGATTTTAGCTTGTATTGATGCACCTGCTTTTAAAGAGCTAGGCGGGTATCAGAAGGCAATCGATTATTTAAATCGCTTACCTGAAGTTAAAGGTTGGGTAACACATAATCTTTGCCCACGTAATGATGATATTTATGATCCAGCTCGTGACCGTTTGTTCTTTAAACGCCGTAATGGTATGCGTATTGATGCGATTCGCCAGCAGATTGCAACATGGCAATCTCAAGGCGCAATTAATGATGTAGAGATGAGTGCTTTGCTCGCACCATTGCTCTATTCAGCAAGTTTTGTCAGTAACACCAGTGGCGTATTTAAAAGCTTCCACCAAGGGTGGGGCGGACGTACACAAACTGCGTTAGAACGAATTGAATCATTACTTTGGTTAACACCGAGCCGTTTTTGCGAGATTGGTGACCGTAAACGTCCTGCTGCTGAAATGTGGTGTGTAGATTCACAGCATCTAGCAAATCAAATGAGTGGTTTTGAAGTAGATGTTGCCTATCTTGATCCACCGTATAATCAGCATGCATATAGTAGTAATTACCATGTTTTGAATGCATTAACTTTATGGGATCAGGTCGATTTACCTTCACCAGATACCAAAGGTTATAAGAGCGGAATTGATAGAGCTTGGCGTAAAGAGCGTCCAAGTCCATATAACTCTTCTAAATATGCGAAAGATGCGTATGAAAAACTGCTTTCAACCATCAATGCCCGCTATATTCTGACCAGTTATTCAACTGATGGTAATATCGAGCCGAAAGATTTGCTGATGGCCAATCTGGAGCGGGGCAAAGTGACCTTGTTAACACAAGATGTTCCGCGCTATCGAGTAAGTAAACAGCGACAGTCTGAACGTGCACGCGTGCTTGAGTTTATTGTGATTACTGATACTCATGCCAAGTCAGGACCACCATTACGTCAGTTATTAGGCCAGCTTTACCACTTCGCCGAGCTAGGTGGTGTAGATACCTCAGGTAATAGCACACAGCTCGCACTTTGGTAAGCGCTGCAATTTAAGCAGTGTAAAAAGATTTGGAGATTGAGCCATGTTTACAGGCATTATTGAAAGTTTAGGAAAAGTTGAAAGCCTGCAAAGCGTAGGTGGTGATGTGCGTTTACGTATTCAGACTGATCTGGATATGTCAGATGTACATTTGGGTGACTCAATTGCGACCAATGGTATTTGTCTCACCGTGATTGAATGGGGCGATAATTGGTATGCAGCTGATGTTTCTCGTGAAAGCTTGAACCGAACGACTTTGGGTAACTGGAAAGTTGGGCAACGTGTCAATGTTGAAAAAGCAATGTTACCGACAACACGCTTTGGTGGACACATTGTAAGTGGTCACGTTGATGGCGTGGGTGAAATTACCGTAGTACGTGAAGATGCTCGCTCAATCTATTATGAAGTGACGGCACCCGCAGAACTTGCTAAATATTTAGCGGAAAAAGGTTCTGTGACGGTAGATGGGATTAGTTTAACGATTAACCACTTACGTGGGAATATTTTAAGCTTGAACTTAATTCCGCACACAGCAGAACGTACTAACATTGGAACATGGCAAGTAGGCAGCAAGGTAAACCTTGAAGTCGATGTTTTAGCGCGTTATATCGAGCGTTTATTGCTAGGTGACAAAGCTGCTGAACAAAAAACAGAGTCAAATATTAGTATGGCTTTTTTAGCTGAGAATGGTTTTTTAAAATAAAAAGCTAAATCGTTAAAATAAAAAAAACCGGACACTTGTTCCGGTTTTTTATTTTGAAAACTTAATGCTTGGTTAGCGTAACCGAGTGTGTGCCGACCCATGGCTTGTTATGCTGAGTGCGAGTAATTGTAAAATCACGGGTTTCAGACTCACGTGTAAGTAAGATAGATAAAGAGTTAAAGTCATTATGACTCATATAAAATTCTTGTGCTGAAAACGTCCATTGCTCACCCTGATTAAGCTGTTCAACTTGCTTTGAAATCTGATGCAGAATGTCCATCTCTTATCCTCATTAATTATCTTGAATAGTTACTTTTCATTCTTATAATTAATTGATCTATAAGAATAATCTATATGTCTATTCTGTGACATATACGTGTCACTTTTATGACAAAAGAAATATTTAAAGGTTTACTTTTCTATTTTTTCATCAGAAAACTTAGAATTCTTTAAAATGTATTCAATTTCTTCTTGAGCTGCCGAATTTAGCTTGGCTCGGAAAGCCGTTACAGACTGTTCAATTAAGCTCTCAGCTTCAAGTTCTAAACGAATACGTAAACTTTCAAGCTCAGATAAGATTTGATCATCGGTAATACTAAGTTTTACACCAGCAGAGTAATTGACTGCTGGTGTTTCAGGATTTTTCTGATAACGCGCGGTTTGCTCTGCAATCTCTTGTTCTAAATGGCTACGTAATGTGTGTAACGTTTCAGTCTGTTCATTAAACTTACGAATTTCATCTGCTTGCAACTCCGCAGCATAAGCAGCTTCTGATGCACGTTTGTCAGCAAGTGCTTTTTCTAAAGCAAGTTGACGACGAATACGTGCTTGCTCAATGAGCTCTGCTTTGAGGTCTGCGTAGGCTTGTTCAATTTTTTGCTGTGATTCTAACTGCGCTTTTTCGTCATTTAAAACCCAAAGCTGAATAGGGGTTTGGGGTTCGAGTAGATCGCAAATACGTGCCAGATCCTGTTGATAGGTATGACGGACAGCTTCAGGCGCATTTAACCATCTTTTTTTAAAATCTTGCCCGACATTTAATGCCACCATGGTTCTCCTTGATCAACAGTATTTACATTTTAGCGCGTTATAATTTAAAGGTCCGCGGTTCTATACCCAAACGGCGATACATTTTAAATTTTTCTCGACCAATTTGCTTGGCTGTTTCATTATTTTCAACAATTTCTATAATGTGGCTAAAATGATCAACTTGTTCAAGTGCATGATTGTTAAAATTAAATACTAACAAGCCTTGTTCAAGTGGTTGTTTAGCCGAAATACATACAGCAGCATCAGGCTGGTCAACACCATGCCCAATGAAACTGACTGGGTCAAATTCCCATAATCTTTCATCAAGCATCTGTTGTAGCTGCACATCTGGGCAATACCACCAGATTTTAGGATGCTTCTGTAATATTTTTCGACATAAACGGCAAGCACTATCGACTTGCCGTTCTTCGCTGGTTTCAAACAGATAAAAACTAACTTTAGCCATTCGTATTTACACGATTCGCTAAAAATTGCATGAGTAATGGTACTGGGCGACCTGTTGCACCTTTAGCTGGACCAGATAACCATGCTGTTCCTGCTACATCTAAATGAGCCCAACGATATTCACGTGTAAATCGCTCAAGGAAACATGCAGCCGTAATCGCGCCGCCATATGGTCCACCGATGTTTGCAATATCTGCAAATGGTGAGTCAAGTAACTCTTGATAATCGTCAATGACAGGCATACGCCATACACGGTCAAACGATTGCTCGCCCGCTTGTTGGAGCTCGGCTGCTAAAGCATCATCAGGTGAGAACAAACCACTGAGTACTTTTCCTAAAGCGACTACACACGCACCTGTTAACGTCGCAATATCCACCACTACTGCTGGATTGAAGCGTTTGATATAGGTCAATGTGTCACACAGTACAAGACGGCCTTCAGCATCTGTATTCAAGATTTCAACAGTTTGCCCGCTCATGGTTGTCACAATGTCACCTGGACGAGTTGCTTTACCAGAAGGCATATTTTCTGCTGCTGCAATTGCACCTACCACATGAATATGAAGTTTTGCTTCGCATAGTGCACGAATGGTACCCAGTACAGAGGCTGCACCGCACATGTCGAATTTCATTTCATCCATGCCAAGACCTGGTTTTAAAGAAATCCCGCCTGTATCAAAAGTTACGCCTTTACCAACGAGAACAACTGGAGCTTGATCAATCTGTGCTTGATATTCGAGAGTTACGATACGACCCGGACGTTCAGATCCTTTGCTTACTGCAAGAAAAGCGTACATGCCTAAATCAGCCATTTGTTGCTCATTTAAAACAGTTACTTTAAGTAAGTCAGGGAATTCTGCGGCTAAAGCTAGAGCCTGTTCTGCCAAATATTCTGGGAAACAAATATTCCCCGGACGGTTGCCAAGATCACGTGCATAAGACTGACCAGACTGTACTGCATGTACTAAATTCAGTTGTTTTTCATCTAGGCTAGTTGTTGAACTAATTAAATCAACCTGTTGTAACACAAATTCATTTTTTTTCGATTTAAACTCATCATAACCATAAGCTGCTTGAGTTAAGCTTAAAGCAAATAAATAATGGTGCTCGACAGGTAACCCAGCAATATCAATTGCGATATGCTTAAATTTATTTTGTGTCGATTTGATAATAGTTTGAGCCAATTTAGCTAACTTAACTGTCTGAAGTTCGGCTGTTTTTCCTAAGCCAAGTAATTGGCTATGAGGCTGATTTGAAATCTGGCCAAACAGTGGCAGAGTTTCATTGAAGTTGCCTTTAAATTGGGTAGCGCTAAGAACGCTTTCTAGGTTATTGATTTGATATGTGTTGACGTTGCTTTGTAGCTGTTCTGAATCAACTAAAACCCACAAAGATTCATTAGATGTCTGTTCGGGAAAAGTTGTGTAAGTTGTAAATTTCATGGCTGTCGTGATTGCCTATAGAAAGTTATGATGAATTAAAACATTGAAACACTTTCAAGCATAGCGTTGCAATGTGCGGTTTTATATTTTTAACATTCGGGTAAACTAGCAGTCGTCCCGATTAGCCTTTTGGAAGTATTACTTTGATTATTCGGCGTTATCTCGTCAAGCAAGTTGTCTCTACCTCATTGGTGGTCATTTCCTTATTGACCTTAATCATGATGGGTGGTCGTCTGATCAAATACTTTGGTGTGGCGGCGCAGGGGCGTTTAGATGCCAGTATCTTGTTTAGCATCATTGGATATCGTTTACCTGAATTTCTAACACTCATTTTACCACTGGGTTTTTTCATTGGTTTAATGTTGGTGTTTGGTCGTTTATATGTTGACCATGAAATGGCAGTACTGAACGGTAGTGGTGTAAGCCGTCATCAATTAGCACGATTACTCATTCCAATGACGCTTGTTTATATGGTTTGTCAGTCTGTGCTTATGCTCTGGATGACGCCGTGGGGACTACGTGAGTTTGAAAAATTAACCACCACCCAAGCGGTTCGGACAGGCTTCGATTTGGTTCGCCCAAGAGAATTTATTTCTTCTGGACCCTATACGATTTATGCAGGTTCCTTGTCAGAAGACCGAAAGAATTTGAAGGACATTTTCTTTTATCAACGTGCGACCAAAGAAGATAAGCCAGATGTCATGATCTTGGCAAAAGAAGCGACTCGTGTAGAAGTTGCAAATGACACAGCCAATGTCGTTGATCTGGTGCAAGGCCGTCGTTATGAAATATTCCCGGGACAACCAAAATATACACAAGCAGAGTTTCAGTCTTATCGTCTACGTTTAGAAAATGATAAAGATGTTAAGTTTGAAAGTGGCGATGTAGAAGCATTATCAACGACTAAACTCTTTTCAAAAACAAATGATCCAGTCATAAGAAGCGAGTTGGGATGGCGTTTGTTTGGACCATTCACCATTATGATTGCTTTAATGCTTTCTGTGGCATTGTCTGAGGTGAGTCCAAGACAAGGTCGTTATTACCGTCTTATTCCGGCGATTTTTATTTTTTCCAGTCTGATTGTATTAATGATTGCAATCAAGACTCGTATTAGTAAAGAAGAACTCGATATTTGGGCTTATCCTGCCGTGTTGGTTGTTTATGGCGTTGCAGCTGCCTTATTTTCACGTAAACAGAAGTTGGCACCTAAAATCAAGAAACAGATCAAGCGAGTGAAATTATAATGTTAGCACGTCGAATAGTCGCCAAATATGTGACGAAAACCACTGCGCTTGCAATGTTTGGCACCACAGTTGTTTTGTCGATTTTACAGATCTTATTTACGTACCTTGGCGAGTTGGGTGAACTCAAACCAGACTATAACGCATGGCAAGCTCTCATCTATGTGTTGTGGGGAGCGCCTCGTTATCTATATGAAATTTTGCCTATTTCTGCCTTGATTGGTGCTGTAATCGGTTTAGGTTCACTAGCGACTAGCAGTGAACTTATTGTTATGCGCTCTGCTGGTATTAGCTTATGGCGTATTGTTGGTTGGGTGATGCGCTCAGCTTTACTGCTTATTATTTTGTCGTTTGCCTTAAGTGAGTGGGTTATCCCTTATACGAATGAAAAAGCACAAAGTGTTAAAAGCCACCGCTCTGTAGCTGCTTTAGGTGAAGTGAAAGGTTATTGGTCACGTGAAGGACAGCGATTTATCTATATCGACTATGCTAACTCTCAAGGCAATTTAAAAGATATTCAAGTGGTCGATTTTGACCAGAACTATTACTTACAATCATTAATCAATGCTCAGCAAGGACAGTTCGTAAAAGATGGTCAATGGGCTTTGAAGAAAGCAGAACAAATGGATATTTTGGCGACAGGCAATGCCATCAAGACTGACCATGATGAACAATCGCTTGCTTTAGCATTACAGCCTAAATATGTGCATATGGTGACTTTAGATCCTGAAGATTTATCGCCAAGCCAACTGATTAGCTTCATGCGTTATATGGATGAATATAGTCAGGTACCAAAGACTTACCAGTTGGCTTTCTGGCAAAAAGTTGCTTCGCCATTTTCGTTGATCGCTCTGGTTCTAGTGGCGTGTTCATTCATTTTTGGACCATTACGCCAACAATCGATGGGTTTCCGTTTGGTAATTGCATTGTTTATTGGTTTGAGTTTCTATTATTTGCAAGATTTCTTGGGCTATGCCAGCTTGGTTTATGCCCCATCTCCTGCATGGTTCGTACTCGTACCTATCTTGTTAATGTTTGGCGCCGGAAGTTATTTGCTTTACCGCGCTCGCTAGTAATAATTGAAATTTATGGTTTTCATCAATCGTAGATATTGGTGAAAGCCATAGGAAAAAATAGAGTCTTGACCGAAAATTCGGTAAGATATCGTGACGAAATTGTAGACAAAAGAGAAATAGATTATGACGGATGCAACTGCTGGCAAGATCCCTCACGTTCTGGTCATTATGGATGGTGTTGGTCACCGTGAAGCAATTGAAGATAATGCTTTTCTTGCAGCAAAAACACCGAATTTGGCGGCAATGACAGCAAAGCATCCAAATAGTCTAATTTCTGGTTCTGGTGAAGATGTTGGTTTGCCTGATGGACAAATGGGTAACTCTGAAGTCGGCCATATGAATCTTGGTGCTGGTCGTGTTTTGTATCAAGACTTTACCCGTATTACTAAAGATATTCGTACTGGCGACTTTTTTAAACATGAAGTGTTGATTGACGCCGTTGAAAAAGCCAAAGCTGCTGGTGGTGCTGTTCATATTATGGGGTTGCTTTCAGACGGTGGCGTTCATTCACATGAAGACCATATTGTGGCGATGTGTGAGCTTGCATTAAAGCGTGGTGCAAAAGTTTATTTACATGCTTTCCTTGATGGTCGTGATACACCTCCACGTAGTGCTCAGCCGTCTTTAGAAAAATTAGATGCATTATTCGCTCAGTATCCAGACCAAGGCCGTATCGCGACTATGATTGGCCGCTACTTTGCAATGGACCGCGATAACCGTTGGGATCGTGTTGAGCAAGCTTATCGCTTGTTGACCGAAGGCGAGGCACTTCGTACTGCGCAAACAGCAGTGGAAGGGTTAGAGTTAGCTTATGCAGCCAATGAAAACGATGAGTTTGTAAAAGCGACTCGTATTGGTGATGTTGCTAAAGTGCAAGACGGCGATAGCGTTGTATTTATGAATTTTCGTGCTGACCGAGCTCGTGAAATTACTCGTGCATTTGTAGAAAAAGACTTTGCAGGTTTTGAGCGTAAAGTTGTACCAAACCTTTCTAAATTTGTCATGCTAACCCGTTATCAAGCTAGCATTGATGCGCCAGTTGCATACATGCCAGAAGCATTAAAAAATTCATTGGGTGAATATTTATCTTCTCTTGGAAAGACTCAGTTACGTATTGCCGAAACTGAAAAATATGCTCATGTAACGTTCTTCTTTAGTGGCGGGCGTGAAGATGAATATCCGGGCGAAAAGCGTATTTTGATTCCATCTCCAAACGTTGCAACGTATGACCTTAAGCCTGAAATGAGTGCTTATGAAGTAACTGATGAATTGGTTAAAGCCATTAATTCTGGCGAATACGATTTATTGGTTGTGAACTATGCCAATGGTGATATGGTAGGTCATACAGGTATTTTTGATGCTGCAGTTAAAGCAGTTGAAGCAGTCGACCTCTGCCTAGGACGTGTCTATGAAGCGGTAATGGCAAAGAAAGGCCATATGTTGATTACTGCTGACCATGGTAACGTTGAACAAATGCAAGACTATGAAAGTGGTCAAGTTCATACTCAACATACAACGGAACTTGTACCGTTTATCTATGTTGGCCCAACACAAGCAACAATTGCAGAAGGTGGTGTGCTTGCCGATGTAGCACCTACGATTCTCAATTTAATGCAGATTCCTGTTCCTGCTGAAATGCAAGGACGTAATCTGATTACATTATCTGCATAAGCCATAGGTGATTGGATGCTGCAACACATTAAATATAAAAAACTTATTGTAAGTATGTTGCTGTGTTGCAGCCAATTTGCTTTTGCAGCGCCAGTTGTAAAAGAGAAATTGTCACCTCTGCATTCCGATTCGGAAGAACCGGAACATAGTTATGCAGAGGTACCGATTGAGTCGATTCAACAGTTTGTTCAAATCTATGGAATCGTTCGAGATAATTACGTTGACGTGAAGTCCGACGATGCCTTATTTCAACAAGCCATTAAAGGGCTGGTGAGTGGGCTAGATCGTTACTCGCGCTATTTGTCGGCAGAAGAATATCGTCAATTGATTCAATATACCGAAGGTGACCTTGCCTCGGTTGATTTTGCTTTAAGCCCTGAATTGCATGTCCATAAATGGATGATTCGTGATCTTAAAACTGGCTCAGACTCATACAAATTAGGTTTGAGAAATGGTCAAGTGATTCTCAAGATTGATAATCAAGACTTAAAAAATTTAAACCAAGATCAGGTGCTAGGGCTGCTTTATGGCTCTATCGGAAGTACGCTTCAAGTACAAGCAGAAGATTTAAATGGAAACATCAACTTAGTTCGTAATAAAAAAATAGAAACCGATATAGAACCTGTAATGCTACATAATCAGGTTTTGGTGCTAAAAATTAGAGTATTCCAGCAAGACACGGCAAATGAAATTAAACGGTTAATTGAAGAAAATAGTTCACCACGTTTAAAAGCCGTTTTAATCGATTTACGAAACAATCCGGGGGGATTGTTATCAGCAGCAGTCGAGTCGGCAGATTTATTTCTAAATAGTGGGATTATCGTTTCAACTAAAAGCCGTTCGGAAGGTAATCAGCAATTTCAGGCTCTGCCAGGCAATGAATTTCAGAATATAAAATTAGGTATATTAATTAATCATCGTTCTGCATCGGCAGCCGAAGTTTTTACTGCGGCCATGAAAGAACACCAGCGTGCTTGGGTAATCGGTGAAAAAAGTTATGGGAAAGGCGTAGTGCAGAAACTGTTTCCTTTGCCAAGTGGTGCGGCACTGCAAATGACAGTCTCACACTATTACACGCCAAATGGCAATATGATTGAAGGGCAAGGTATTCAGCCTAACCAGAGCTATCCTTTGCCCCCAGAAATGAAAGAAGACGTATATTTAGATCGCGTTGCAGACTTATTTCTAAAGAAAAAATAGTCTTTTATACTTCCTCTCCCAATTCGGTATCTAAGCCAAACTTTTTCAGTCGATAGCGTAAAGAGCGAAATGTCATTCCTAGCTTTTTAGCTGCTAAGGTCCGGTTCCAATGTGTCATGTCCAACGCGTTCAGTAGAATATCTTTTTCAATATTTTCTAAGTAGCGTTCTAAGCCTTCCATTGGTAATTTTGGCCGAGTCTGAGTAATCGCAGTTGATGTGTCATTCACTTGTTTAGTTGTGATTTGCGAGTTAACGCTACTGCCCCTGAGAGGAGGTGCTAAGTGTGTTAAATCAATACATTCATCATCACTTAAGGTAATGGCTCGTTCAATCATATTTCTTAATTCACGAACATTACCTGGAAAATCTTGCTGCAATAAATAAGTTTCAGCAGTAGTGGTTAATTGTTTGCTTGGAATTTCCCATTCCATACAAACCTTTTGAATAAAATGATTGGCTAATAACAAAATATCGCCACCGCGCTCACGCAGTGGTGGCAACATGATATCCATAACATGAATACGGAAAAATAAGTCCTGACGGAATTTGCCTTGTCGGACTAATAACTCTAAATCTTGGTGGCTGGCGCTAATCACCCGAAAATCAACATCGATTTCCTGATCTGAACCTACTGGACGAATTTTTTTCTCTTGTACTGCCCGAAGTAATTTGACTTGCATACTTAAAGGCAATTCGGCAATTTCATCTAAAAATAAGCTGCCGCCATGAGCGGATAAAATAAGGCCTTGTTTGTCTTGGGTAGCTCCAGTAAAACTGCCTTTTTTATGTCCAAAAAGTTCACTTTCCATGAGCTCAGTTGGAATTGCTCCACAGTTAATTGCAATAAACGGACCTTCGCTGCGGTTACTCAAACGGTGAATAAGATTAGCAACAACTTCTTTACCTGTACCAGACTCGCCTGTAACAAACACAGGAGCTTGGGAACGAGCTATTTTTTTTATAGCAATACGCAAGTTTTGTATCGGTGGAGAACGTCCGATTAATAGGTCATTCTCCAACGTTATTTCACCAAACTCATGCTCTGGTTTTGGCTGATTTAGCGCTTTTTTTAATAACTGATCTAAATGAATTTGGTTAATAGGTTTACTTACAAAATCAAAAGCTCCCGCCTTTAATGCTGCAATGGCAATATCCATATTGCCGTACGCAGTTAGAACTGCAATTGGTGTGTGAGAATAAGTTTGAGAAACATGTTTAACTAATTCTAAACCGCTACCATCGGGTAGGTTTAAATCGGTTAAGCATGCATCGTAATGAAACTGAGTAAAGAGTTGTTTGGCCTGTTCAACCCGATAAGCAAGATGTGTTTTAATCCCCATTCGCGCAAGAGTCATTTGCATTAAAAGGCACAAATCTTCTTCATCGTCTACAAGCAAAACTAGTGGTTGCTGTTCTGCCATTTCCCCAAAAACCTAATAAAAAAATCAATATATTATTGGGCATTCCATTTGGAAGCATGCCCCTTGTTTTTGCTCTACATACGTGAGCTTTGCATGGTTTGCCTCACAAAAACTATGAGACAAATATAATCCTAAACCAGTTCCATTAATTTCGGTACTAAAAAATGGTTTAAATAATTGAGATATATCACGTTTTGAAACACCTTCGCCGTAATCGATCACATCAATATAAATTTTATTTGTTTGTGAGTGAATGTTGATCAGAACATGGGGTGAATTGGGGGCATTATGTCGTACAGCATTCCTGACAAGGTTAATCAGCACTTGTCTTAGTTGTTTCTCGTCAAATAATAATTTTAAGGATGAATCAGAAATTTTAAGCTGTATAGAATGTTTAACATCCGATAGATCTTCGTCTAATAACGTCTTTATGAAATTGTTTAATTCAATCTGGATTGGATGAGTTCTTTCGCTGCTGGCAAGTCCTAAGGTGTCTTGAACAATACTATCGATGCGTTTTGTTTGCTTGCCAATCATACGGCGTAAAGTATTTTGCTGCTCTAAATCACTATCTTTAAGTAATTCATTTGCTTGAACAATTGCTGCCAGAGGATTACGGATTTCATGTGCAATACTGGCTGAAAGTTGCCCTAAAGCAGCAAGTTTGAGTTGTTGAGCTTGCTGATTAATGTGTTGTGCATCTTGTAAGATGAGTAGCGTCAATGCTTGTTGTGGCACCACAAGATGCTGAACTTTAATGTTAATAGAGTAAGCCGACAGCCGAGACTCAAAAATAAATCGATCACCTTCTTGTAGGTTATCAAACTTAAGAATTTCAAATAAATCGGGGTGCCATTTAGCTAAAGGATATTTTTCACTGGCAAATTGTGGGGGAATGCCTAACAGAGAGCAGGCGGCCGGATTACTTAGAACAATGTCGTAGTTTTCATCTAGAACAAGATAGCCTTCTTCAATTTGTTCCAAAATATAGCGGTTAATATTTTGTAGTTGATAGAGTTCTATTGATTGGTGGAAAGTTAGCGCCTCAAGTAATTTAAAGCGCTGAACCGCAATTTGTCCGATCCCATGCACCACAAAAAATAAGAAGGCTAATAAAGCACTATTACCAATAGTATTTAGATTATTGTAGTCAAATAAACTACCGACAAAACGTTGGTAAATAACGGCAATGACCGCAAGTAATGTAATGAGTAAAGACATTCTTGCGCTGAGTAAAATTGCCGAGGTAAATATAGTAATAACATACAGCAAGCTGAGTTGTAGATTTGGTTCACCTACAGAAAATGTAAGTAAACTCAGACAGATAACATCAACTACAAAAAATAAAATAAGCTGCTTTGTTGCCTGAGTTGAAATAAACTTAAAACACAAAAGCTGAAGAAGGCTTAATATGGAATAGCCAAGCAGTGTGTAAGAATATAAAACGGGCTGTTGTAGACTATTGTCGATTTGAGCATCGGTTAAAACCAAAATAATATTGAGGCTAACCGCAATAATAAGACGATATAAACCATACCACGTGCCCAAACGAAAAATCGTATTGGACAACGATGAGTTTAAGGGAAATTGCATATAAGTTTGATTACGGCTTGATCAGACCATACCGAATCGCAAGATGAGTTAGTTTAACATCACTATCGATGGCGAGCTTTTCAAAAATACGGTAGCGGTAAGTATTCACCGTTTTGACACTTACAAAAAGTTTGTCCGCAATTTCTTGAGCGCTAATACAATTTACAACCATCATTGCAACTTGCATTTCTCGTTCGGATAGGGCGTCAAAAGGTGATTGTTGTGTGTCGGATAGATAGGAACTCGCCAACTGCTCAGCAATATCTGCACTGAAGTATTTACCACCTTGCATGACTTTGTTGATTGCTCGAACCATCTCTGTAATTGGAGCACCTTTCGTGATGTAGCCTTTAGCTCCTGCTTTAAGCAAAAGAGAAGGGTAAGGTTCTTCTGATAAGCCACTTACAGCAATAACTTTTGTATCTGGTGCGGTTTGTAGTAAACGACGCGTTGTTTCTACGCCCCCGATGCCTGGCATGTTGACATCAAGTAGCACAACTTGAGGATGTTTCTGACGAACAATAGCAATTGCTTCTTCACCCGATTCGGCTTGTCCAATGACCTCTACATCGGCATGATCTTCTAACATACGGCAAATGCCTGTACGTACAAGTTCATGGTCATCCACAACTAAAACTGTAATCAAGAAGACCTCCTTTCTTTCAAAAAACAAGTTTTTTGTTACATAAAGCAAAATTAGCTTGCAATGGAATGACAAAATTAGCAATCCTATTCTTATATAGTGAGCGAATAGTTGTGCACAATTGTGTCGGTAAAAGCGTTATACCTTATACCTCAAATGTAAGGCATAATTATAGTAAGCGCAAATGTGTATCACCCTGAGTCGAGTATTGTGCCGTGAAAAATTCTAAAAAGTCTTTAATACATGTGCTGAGCATGTCTATTTTGCTTAGTTTGAGTTCAACAAGCTTTGCAGAACTCGTCAATAACCCGTCCTCAGGGAGTGGTGGGAGTGCAAGTTTAAATTGGTCTTCAGCTGACGCTAGCCAACTTTTGAATGATGAAGATGATGAGCCAACTATACAAGGGTCAACATCTGTAACTACAACTTTACGTGGTGGTAATGCACCCAAAGTTGTGGCATCTGCACCAAAATTTGCTCAAATCCGCGATACCTCTGGTTACAATGCTCAGCCGAGTGTAAGTGCTCGCGCTGCGTTAGTGATGGATGCGCAAACTGGTGAAGTGTTGTTTAGTAAAAATACGAATGCTTCTGTGCCAATTGCATCTATTACCAAGTTAATGACAGCAGTGGTAACGGCAGATGCCCGTTTAAACATGTCAGAAGAAATTATGCTTGAGCAAATTGATTTTGCGGGGGCAAACGGTAAAAATTCAAGTTCAACACTCCGTGTTGGCGACAAGATGAACCGTGCAGAAGTGTTGTTGTTTGCTTTAATGAAGTCTGAAAATCCGGCAGCGGCTGCTTTAGCGCGTACTTATCCGGGTGGTCGTCCTGCATTCGTTGCTGCAATGAACTCTAAAGCACGTGCTTTAGGTATGAATGCAACTCATTATTATGAATCTACAGGCTTAGATCCGCGCAATGTATCTTCTGCGCGTGACTTAGGGATTTTGGCAAGTACTGCTTCTCAGTATGGCTTAATTCGTCAATTTTCAACCACACCAACTTATGATTTCAACTTGGGTTATCGCGTATTGAAATCTAACAATACCAATGCTCTAGTGCGTAATGGTGGTTGGAATATTAACTTGTCTAAAACGGGTTATATCAATGAAGCAGGTCGCTGTGTTGTCATGCATACGACTGTAAACTCACGTCCAGCAGTGATTGTATTGCTTGGTGAGCCAAGTTCGCAAGCACGTAATAATGATGCAACTAACCTATTGAGTTGGTTAAGTAATTTACCAAAACGTATTTAATTTAATTATTCTAAAAACGCTTCTATCAAGAAGCGTTTTTTTATAGCTATTAAAAAAGACATAAAAAAACGGCTGTGTTGAACAGCCGTTTTTATGAAAACTCAGATTTTACATGTTAGATAAAATCGAATCTTTTACTTGGCTCATTGTTGCATCAATTGACAACATGACTGCATCAGCACATTGTTTGATTGCAGTATCTGGGTCTTTCAAGCCATTACCAGTCACTGTACATACAATTACAGAACCTTCAGCAATTTTACCTGCTTTAATGTCACGAATCGCACCACCGATAGAAGCAGCAGATGCTGGCTCAACAAATACGCCTTCGTACATAGAAAGTAAGCGCTGAGCTTCTAAAATTTCGCTGTCTTGAAGTTCATCAAACCAGCCTTTAGAGTCACGTACTACCGCTTTAGCATGGTTCCAGCTTTGTGGGTTACCAATACGAATTGCAGTTGCAACTGTTTCTGGGTTTTCAACTGGAGCGCCACGTAAGAATGGAGCTGCGCCAGAAGCTTGGTAACCAACCATTGTTGGTAAACCTTCAGGTTTTGGACCAGTGAATTGATCAGTAGCTGCATCATAAATCACTTGTTCAAACTGATCAGCAGGTTGATTTGCTACTGCTTCAGTATAGCCCATCCAGTGAGCTGTGATGTTACCTGCGTTACCTACAGGTAAGCAGTGATAATCAGGTGCACGGCCTAAAGCTTCAACGATTTCGTAAGCAATGGTTTTTTGACCTTGCAAACGGTAAGGGTTGATTGAGTTTACAATCGTTACAGGCGCTTGATCAGCGACTTCTTTTACAAGACGCATACCATCATCGAAGTTACCACGGATTTGCATAGTGATCGCACCATACATCATCGCTTGCGCCATTTTACCCATCGCAATTTTGCCTTCTGGAATCAAAACAAACGCTTTGATACCTGCACGTGCAGCATAAGCAGCAGCAGCAGCAGAAGTGTTACCAGTAGATGCACAGATAATCGCTTTAGAGCCTTCTTCAACCGCTTTGGTTACAGCCATGGTCATACCACGGTCTTTAAATGAACCAGTTGGGTTTAAACCCTCATATTTCACATAAATTTCAACATCTTTGCCAATAATACGTGGAATATTCTCTAGTTTAATGAGTGGGGTGTTGCCTTCCCCCAAAGAGATAGCACGAGTAGTTGCCGAAACTGGCAAACGGTCACGATAACGATCTACAAGACCAGTATAACGATTGGCATTAGACATGATGGTGTTCCAATTAGAGGTGAAGCGGGAGAGGGAATCTTTCCCTCAACCTGATTAACTATCGAGCGATTCTAAACGAATTCTTACGATTTCGCCACGAATTGCAGGTAAGGCTTGAATTTGTGCAAGTGCCTCATCCATTTTAGATTCGACGATTGGATCGGTGAGAATCACGATTGGAATAAGGTCTTTTAAACGGGATTGTTGCATGATGGCATCAATACTAATTCCAGCACGGCTTAAGATTGTAGTGACATCTGCAAGTACGCCAGTTTGATCTTCGGCATTTAAGCGGATGTAATAACCTGTGGTCATTTCTTCACGGCTTAAAATTGGCACATTTGTTAATGCTTCAAAAGCAAGTTGAGGAATAGTTCCAGCACCATCTTCGGTATAAGAAATATCACGGACAATATCAATTACATCGGCAACAACAGCAGAAGCAGTTGGACCAGCGCCAGCACCAGCGCCGTAATAGAGTGTAGGGCCTACAGCATGCGCTTGAACTAAAACCGCATTTTTAACACCATTTACATTCGCAATAAGCTGCTCATCTGGAATGAGTGTTGGGTGAACACGTAGTTCAATACCCTTTTCAGCGCGACGCGCAATTCCTAGGTGTTTAATGCGGAAACCGAGATCTTCGGCATATTTCACATCTTGTGCAGTAATTTTGCTAATACCTTCGGTATAAACTTTATCAAACTGAAGAGGAATACCAAACGCACAAGACGCTAAAATGGTAAGTTTGTGCGCAGCATCGATACCTTCAACGTCAAAAGTTGGATCTGCTTCTGCATAGCCAAGTTCTTGAGCTTCTTTTAATACATCATCAAATGCACGGCCTTTCTCACGCATTTCGGTCAGAATAAAGTTACCTGTGCCGTTAATGATACCTGCCAACCATTGAATATGGTTTGCAGCAAGACCTTCACGAATGACTTTAATAATTGGAATACCGCCAGCAACTGCTGCTTCATAAGCGATTTGTACAGCATTATCTTCAGCTGCTTTAAATAGTTCGTTGCCATGTTCAGCGAGTAGAGCTTTATTTGCAGTAACGACTTGTTTGCCGTGTTTGATCGCTTCCATGATGACTTCGTAAGCAGGGTGTATACCACCCATCACTTCAACAACCATATCAACGTCTGGTTGACGAACGATATCAAGTAAATCTGCGCTTTGTTTAATCCCTTCTAATTCGAGATCTGGACGAGGGCGGCGTGTTCCAACGTGGGTAATTTGAATTTCTCGACCGGTGCGACGTTTAATTTCAGCGGCATTTTCTTGTAGTAGTTTAAGGGCTCCTCCACCTACGGTTCCTAGACCGAGTATTGCCAGGCGAACTGGTTTCACGTCACACTCCATTCATCATTTAATCATTTAGTTGAAGCTAGATCATAGCTAAAAAAAACGCCAGACTCTAGCGCTTTTAGTGCCTGTTCAATGAATTAGAGTGCGATGTTTAGAAAAGAAGAGTAGATCAGTCTTTAAACACAGGTGGATAAAGTATTAATTATTGAAAAAACAAAGCGCTGCAATAAGAGCAGCGCTTTTCTTAAGAGACAGATGATTAATCATTCATCAACTTTAAGTGGATTATTTATCCAGACGTTTAATTAATTCATCTGGCGTTAGATATCCACCCAAGTACTCGCCATCAGCATTGTAAATAGCAGGTGTACCATTTACACCCATATTCAAGCCAAGTTGATATTGCTCTCGAACAGGGTTTTTACATTGAGCAGGTGGAATGTTGATACCTTGTACTGCTTGATTAAAGGCAGCTTTACGATCTGCACTACACCATACAGCTTCCATGGTTGGCATAAATTGTTCGCCGCGTGGCCAAGCGATATAGCGTACCTCAATACCCTTTTCATTAATTTCGGGTATGTGCTCATGTAGCTTATGGCAATAAGGACAGCTTGCATCGGTAAACACATAGATCACGTGCTTAGCCTTGCCTTTTGCAGGGTAGACAATAAGATCTTCATTTTTTAAAGCGGCAAGATGCTTTTTATTTTCTGATGCTTGAAGTGAATCACCAATATTATGAAGCTCTTTGCCTCCTAATCGGATTACATCACCCTGAATTAAATATTTACCATCACTTGTTGTATAAACTGATGTCATCCCTTCTAGATTTACCCAATATAAATTAGGAACTTCAGTCGGTTTGATATCTAAAATTTTGGCGCTGATATTTGCATTCTTAAATTGTTTTTGCAAAGTTTCGATTAAACGCTGCTTGGCATTACGCTCGATAATGGTTGAAGCTTCCCCTGTAGCAGGTGCAGTCGCTGTGAGCGCATCTTCTTTTTGTGGTTTGTTTTCTTTAGAACAAGCACTGAACAAAAGGCTAGATGCCAGAGTACAGGCAAGAAAAATTTGAGAGCGGGTAAAAGACATAGATAACCCTTATTTCATCAGTATTTATAGTCAGAAGCTGCTAAGCATACCAAAAAATCTAAGGTGTATTGTTAAAACTTTCTTAACCTTTGTGAACGAAATCAAACGATTGATCTGAAATACTTGCGTGGAGCTTGAAAGCTTTATCATCCTCTAGGGTGATGTTTTTCATGTAATTGTTGCATTCTGACTTGTGCAACATGCGTATAGATTTGAGTCGTAGATAAATCGCTATGACCCAGTAACATTTGCACGACGCGTAAGTCTGCGCCGTGATTGAGCAGATGTGTTGCAAAGGCGTGACGTAAGGTGTGAGGTGAGAGTTCAGCTTGAATATTGGCTTGTAGCGCATAGCGTTTAATGGCATACCAAAAGTTTTGTCGACTCATAATCCCGCCATGTTGGGTTAAAAAGAGATAGTCAGTCGAGCTTTTATAGAGTTGAGGCCGAGCATTATTCAAATAGCGTTCTACCCACTCACAGGCAAATTGTCCTAACGGCACTAAACGCTCTTTATTGCCTTTACCTGTAACACGTAAATAGCCTTGTTTTAAATTAATAAGTTCCAGACGCAAGTTAAGTAATTCTGAAACACGCAAACCACATGCATAAAGCACTTCAAACATTGCTCGATCACGTAAGCCAAGTGCTGTATTGATATCTGGTGCTTGAATCAGTGATTCGACATCTTCTTCAGATAGGTCTTTGGGTAATGCTCGCCCAATTTTAGGAGAGTGGTGGGTCGCAACTGGATTGTCACTCCGTAACTTCTGTTCACGTAAAAATTTGTAAAACTGACGTAGGGCAGATAAACACCGTGCAATTGAGCGGGGACTTTTTCCTGCTTTTGTCAGTTCGATAAGAACATCGGCAATATCATCACTTGACCATTGTGGAAGAGCATTTTTTTTATGGAGTTCGCTGCATTGAATGAGGTCGGATAAGTACGCATTACGTGTATGTGGACTAACAGTCTGTGCAACGAGATAGTCGCGAAAACCTTGTAAAAAGCTTAAATGTTCTGGAATTTGAACAGGGCTTGGAATACGCGGTTTTTTATTTAACATACACTACATCCTCTAAACCTCTGTACTGTAAAAGAAACTTTAAGGTTTGTCGATTAAACTGAATAGGAAGTGAAATTTAACCTTATTTGGTAATTATTCTCATTTATATGTATACTAGAAAAAAAGGTTTAGGATCGGATGCGGTGCGTTTATCAGCTTTAAAAGTGAAGCAAGCGGCGACCATCAGCAAAGTGAATCGGATATCAGTAGAGTCCGAGCAGCAAGATTTGGTCGCAATTCGTTTGGAAAGTCTGGGCTTTGTGCCAGGCACACGAGTGGAAGTGATTACCAAGGGTATTTTTGGTGGTGATCCGATCTTGATCCAAATTGGCTTTACTCGTTTCGCTTTGCGTAAAGCAGAAGCGGACAAAATCGAAATTCAAGTAGAAGAAGGAGTACCCGCATGAGTGATGCGTTACGTATTGCCCTTGTGGGAAATCCAAACTGTGGTAAAACCTCTCTTTTTAACCATTTAACTGGAACTCGACAAAAAGTCGCAAACTATGCGGGCGTAACGGTCGAGCGTAAAGTAGGTCATTTTCAGTTACCTTCGGGGCGTGCAGTGCGTGTACTCGATTTACCGGGTACATATAGTCTAAATGCAACCAGTCCTGATGAGGTTATTACCCGTGATGTTTGCTTGGGTAAGATTGCCGAAGAAGGTCAGCAAGATGCTTTTTTATGTGTAGTCGATGCGACTAACTTAAAATTGCATTTAGGGCTAGTGCTCGAAATGATCGAGCTTGGCCGTCCGATTTTACTCGTACTGAATATGATGGATGAAGCGCGTCGTCGTGGTATCCAAATTAATACTCAAAAGTTGTCTCAACGTCTGGGCGTAGCAGTCGTTGAGACAGTTGCTGTTCGTAATGCGGGTATTGAAAATTTATTACATGCCCTTGATCAAGAAAAATACAGTGTGCCGCAAACCGAACTGAGTGGTTTGACTGGAACTCATCATCAAAAAATCGATATGATTTTTAAAGATGTTGTTCAATATGTCGATCAGGGAGATAAGCGTACTGATTTTCTAGATCGAATTTTCTTACACCCAGTTTTAGGCCTATTTAGCCTTGCACTCATGATGTTTATTGTGTTCCAAGCCGTTTTTGCTTGGGCAGCTCCGTTCATGGATGGCATTGAAGGCTTCTTTGGCTGGTTAGGTGAAGTGGTGGGAACTGTGATTACACAGCCACTACTGCATAGTTTGGTTGTTGACGGAATTATTGCGGGTGCAGGTGGCGTAGTTGTGTTCTTGCCACAAATTTTAATCTTGTTCTTCTTCATTTTAGTATTAGAAGAATCGGGCTATTTACCGCGTGCAGCATTTTTGCTTGATAAATTAATGTTCCAAGCTGGTTTAAGCGGACGAGCTTTCATTCCTTTACTTTCAAGCTTTGCCTGTGCAGTACCGGGAATTATGGCAACGCGTAGTATTAGTGACCCTCGTGATCGTTTTACGACCATTATGGTTGCACCTTTAATGACCTGTTCGGCACGTTTACCCGTATATGCTTTGCTGATTGCGGCCTTTATTCCAGAGAAAATGATCTGGGGTATTTTTAACTTACAAGGTCTGGTGCTATTCGGTCTGTATATGGCTGGTATTGTGAGTGCTCTTTGTGTTTCATTTTTAATGAAGTTTTTGCAAAAAGATAAGTCACAGCATGCTTTACTGCTAGAGCTACCGAGTTATCGTTTCCCCGACTTAAAAAGTGTGGGAATTGGTTTGCTGGATCGCGCGAAGATCTTCTTGAAACGTGTCGGTGGAATCATTTTTGCGCTTTCTATTTTGCTCTGGTTTTTGTGTACTTTCCCACAGCCACCCGAAGGGGCGACATTACCTGCGATAGATTATAGTTTTGCCGGTATGCTCGGACATCTTATTCAACCTGTATTTGCTCCAATTGGTTTTAACTGGCAAATCTGTATTGCTTTAATTCCAGCAATGGCAGCACGTGAAGTCGTAGTGGCAGCATTAGGTACAGTTTATGCCTTGTCTGCAACGAGTGACGATGCTGTAGCTCAAGGTTTGTCACATCTGATTAGTGCAGATGGCTCGGGTTGGTCTTTGGCAACAGGATTATCGCTTTTAGTGTGGTTTATTTATGCTCCACATTGTTTGGCCACATTGGCAACGGTACGACGTGAAACAGGTTCATGGAAACATGTTGCTGTCATGACTGCATATCTGTTCGGCTTGGCTTATTTGGCATCGTTTGTTACCTATCAAATTGCTTCCCACTATTGGGGTTAAGGCAAGAAAGGAGGTTGTACATGATTCAATATCTGATTATCGCGGTTTTAGTGAGTTGGAGTGCTGTTGTTGTTTTTAAGAAAGTATTTCCAAAAACAGCAAATTCAGTCTTTTCTACACTCTCTTCATTTTGTGAAAAGCAGGGTTGGACAACCTTGGCAAAATGGCTTAAGCCAAAAATGACCTTTGGCTGTGCTGGCGGCTGTGGTTGCTCAAGTGAAGATAAACCTACCAATACAGTTCAAGAAATTAAGCCGATTAAATGGCAATAAATTTAGTATTTCTTGTTTCGTCTAAAAAGCCATCATATTGATGGCTTTTTTACGCACTGACACAAAAAAAGATGAATAAAGTTCAAACTGAAAAAGCATTCAAAACAGCAAAGTGCTAACATTTTTGCCATTCTGTCGATTGATAAATTGTGGGGCAAAAATGTTAATACAACGTGGTGGATTAAAAGTTGTCGCAGGCTTGGGAATATCAGGCGTTTCTGCTGTTAATTTCTTGCATGAACAAGGCTACCAAGTTGCAGTAACGGATTCTCGTCCAACGCCCCCAGGTTATGATCAGATTCCAGCTGGCGTTAAAACCAGTTTCGGTCAACTTGACCAAGAATTATTATTACAAGCAGAAGAAATTATTTTAAGCCCAGGCCTTGCACCGCAATTACCAGAAATTCAGGCAGCTATTGCTCAAGGGATTTCAGTTGTAGGCGACATTCAATTATTACGCCGTGCGACTGAAGTACCTATTGTGGCGATTACGGGTTCTAATGCGAAAAGTACAGTAACGACTTTAATTGGCTTAATGGCTAAAGATGCAGGTAAGAAAGTTGCTGTTGGTGGAAACCTTGGACGCCCAGCTCTAGATTTATTAAAAGATCAACCAGAGTTGCTTGTACTTGAGTTATCAAGTTTTCAATTAGAAACCACATCTCATTTAAATGCTGAGGTTGCTGTGGTCCTTAACATGAGTGAAGATCATCTAGATCGTCATGGCGATATGTGGGGTTACCACCAAGCAAAACACCGTATTTTCCAAGGTGTTAAAAAAGTTATATTTAACCGTGATGATGCTTTAAGTCGTCCTCTTGTTCCAGATACAACACCAATGCAAAGCTTTGGTCTAAATGCTCCAGACTTAAATCAATATGGTGTTTTAAGAGATGGCGATGGCACGCTTTGGCTTGCACGTGGTTTGCAGCGTTTAATTAAAAGCTCAGATTTATATATTCAAGGCATGCACAACGTAGCCAATGCTTTAGCTTGTTTGGCGCTAGGTGAAGCAATTGGTTTGCCTATGGAATCTATGCTTGAGACGTTAAAACAGTTTAAAGGATTAGAGCACCGCTGTGAGTATGTGAGAACTGTACATGATGTACGTTATTACAATGACTCTAAAGGGACTAACGTTGGTGCTACACTTGCAGCAATTGATGGTTTAGGGGCTGCAATTGAGGTTAAAAAGGGTAAGGTTGCCTTGATTTTGGGTGGGCAGGGCAAAGGTCAGGATTTTGCTCCATTACGTTCTTCTATCGAAAAATATGCCAAAGTTGTGGTATTGATTGGTGAGGATGCTCCAGTCATTGAACAATCAATTCAGGGTGCAACCAAAATTTTGCATGCAGCAACGCTTAAAGAAGCTGTAGAGCTGTGTCAACGTGAAACACAAGCTGAAGATGTGGTGTTGTTATCACCAGCCTGTGCAAGTTTTGATATGTTTAAAAGTTATAATGACCGTGGTCAGCAGTTTGTTGCCTGCGTCAATTCGTTGGTTTAAAGAAAACATGATTAGGAATGTAGTATGGCAGGCTTAGCTCAGACCACAATCCAGAAAATCAATCATTGGTATGAACGGATATTGCCTAAATGGCCAGCGGAAGTGACGCCACGTAATGTCCTGATTTTCTGTGTCGTTGCATTATTGTGTATCGGTTCAGTGATGGTCGCATCTGCTTCGATGCCCTATGCTGAATATATGCATGAAAACCCGTTTCACTATGTGATTCGTCATGGTATTTCGATTGTCGCTGCGGCTGTGGTGGCTTATTTGACCTATCGGATATCACTCAATACGTGGTTTAAAAATACTTTCCCGTTGTGGTTGTTGACCATGGTTCTGTTGCTTGCTGCTTTGGTGGTAGGTTCAGAAGTAAACGGTTCTACACGTTGGATTAAGATCGGCGGCTTTACTTTGCAGCCAACCGAGGTTGCCAAAGTCATGATGGCGATCTTTACCGCAGACTACGTTGTACGCCGTGCCAAAGAGGTTCGTACTCATTGGAAAGGCTTATTACGTTTAAGTGGGGTCATGGCAATCACGGTCGGTTTGATTATTGCTGAGCCTGACTTGGGTGCTACGATCGTAATTGTATTGATGATGGTCGGGGTGTTCTTTTTAGCTGGTGCGCCGCCAACACAGTTCTTAATTATGTTGGGTGCGATTGTAACCGGTATTGTCTTTTTAATTTTGTTTGAGCCGTATCGTTTCCAGCGTTTGATTTCGTTTACTGACCCGTGGGCAGATCCATTAGGGGTTGGTTACCAGTTATCAAATGCGTTAATGGCCTTTGGTCGTGGTGAATGGTTTGGTACAGGCTTAGGGCACAGTGTACAAAAGCTATCTTATTTGCCAGAAGCACATACTGACTTTATGTTGGCAGTGTTAGGCGAAGAGTTCGGTTTCTTTGGTATTTCGATTGTTATTGGTTTGTCTTTCTTGATGTTGGCATGCTGTATCAAAATTGGTCATCGTGCATTGAAACATCATTACCTTCGCGCAGGTTATTTGGCGTATGGCATTAGTATTATTTTCTTGCTCCAGATCTTGGTAAATGCGGGCATGAATATGGGGTTGATGCCAACTAAAGGTTTGACTCTGCCATTTATTAGTTATGGTGGTACATCTTTAATGATGTGTGCTGCGATGATTAGCTTGATTTTAAAGATTGATGCTTCAACCCAAGAAGTTAACCCAGAAAGGGAAGAATCAAACTTCTAGTTGAGTATTTAGGTATTAGAAAACCCGATTTGATATCGGGTTTTTTTTTATTTATAGGTAGGTTCCACTCAGCTGCTCTACATGTGGAATTAAATCTACATTCCACTGCGCTACTGCTTGTTTAAGCATAACTTTAGGCTGGTCTAAATCAACGTTAGGTTGTCCTAGTGCTTGTATTGCTTGTTGCAGCAATTGAGGAGCTTTTGACAAATCGAGTGCTTGAGCAAGGTTTTGCTTAGAAAGCTTTTGCCCTTGATCGTTCATGGCGAGGGGTAGGTGCATATAGCTTAGTTTAGGGTAACCTAAGAGCTCACCAAGCCAGATCTGCCGTTCAGTGTTATCTAATAGGTCTGCGCCTCGAACGACATGGGTGATGCCTTGCAGATAATCATCAACGACTACGGCAAGTTGATAGTTAATAATGCCGTCACGACGTTTAAGAACAAAGTCTCCAAGGTCGTGTTGCAGATTAGAACAATGAGTTCCTTGTAGTCGGTCATCAAAACAGATTTGCTGATCTTGAACTTTTACCCGAATTGCTTGTCCTTGAAAATCAAGCCCTAGATTGCGGCAAGTTCCGGCGTAGATTGCATTTGAACCCAGCATTTTGCGTGTACATTGACAAGCATAGACAAGACCCTCTTTTTTAAGTTGGTCTAATACGCTTTCATAAATGTCTAAACGGTTTTTTTGAAAGATGATTTCTGCATCGGGTTCGAACTGGAAGGCTTCCAGTGATGTGAGAATATGATCTTCACTGCCCGGATAAATACGAGGAATATCTGTGTCTTCGACACGAACGAGCCATGTGCCATGATGGGCTTTTGCATCACAATAACTGGCAACGGCAGTAATGAGTGATCCAAAATGCAAAGGGCCGGTTGGCGATGGCGCAAACCGACCTGAATATGCAAAGCTAGGTTTCTCTTTAGGAGTTACCTCGGTCATATTAACCGTTATTTTGCTTCTCTTTGATTTCTGCCAAAGTTTTGCAATCAATACATAAAGTTGCCGTTGGACGTGCTTCTAAACGACGTAAGCCGATTTCGATACCACACGTTTCACAGAAACCATAGTCTTCATTTTTAATGGCTTCCATAGATTGTTCGATTTTACGAATTAACTTACGTTCACGGTCACGTGTACGCAATTCAATTGCAAACTCTTCTTCTTGGGTAGCACGGTCATTTACATCTGGCAATGCAGTTGATTCGTCTTGCATCGTATTCAACGTACGATCAACTTCAGACATCAATTCAGCTTTCCATGCTTGCAGAATTTGTCGGAAATGCTCGAGCTGTCCTTCAGACATGTACTCTTCATTTTTCTTAGGTTGATAAGGTGCAATACCAAATAAACTTGCAGTTGTGCCTATATCAGAAGTTTTAGGTTTCACTTTACGTGCACGTTTTGCAGAAGCTTTTTCACCTTCCACTACAACTTCTGTATGTTCATCCAAAACTTGGTTGTGGTTGTCATTCGCCATAATAGGGCATTCCTCATCATACACGTATTATCTATACGCAAAAAATATGGTGATATGCAAGTGTTTTTATAGAAAACCATCGATGGATTTTACCATCGGGTCGTCATCATATAGATTTTTCCTGCAAGATGATAGTCATTCCGACCCGTAAATATTTTCAAAACGTGTTTACCCTAGTCATAATTGCATATAAGCATATAAAAAATAGAGCTAATAGCCTGAAATATCAGTATTTATAAGGCCCTGAAAATTTTCAAGACGGAAGACTTCGGTTTCAAAACTACCATCGTTTTTTAGACGAATGTAACGGTAGCCGGGAGCATTTTGGTCTAGGGCAAAGTCATTACTAAACGGTTTAAACTGAACACTGGTCGATGGGGTCGAGAAAAACTCGATCCCTTGCCAAGTGTTGAGTGAGTCTTGGTGAACATGCCCGCAGACTAAAGCTTTTACATTTTTAAATGGAGCTAATGTTGTAAGCAACGCATTAGAATTTTGTAACTTGTGATGATCAATCCATTTGGATTTCATTGCAAAAGGATGATGATGACAAGCCAATAAAACAGGGTTATCTGAAAATTCTTCGAGTAATGTCGCTAAATTTTGTAGTTGTTCTGGTGACAGGTGTCCATCAATCTGACCTTGTACCGCACTATTTAATAAAATAACACGCCAGTTTCCTAAGCCAATCACCACAGGTTCCTGATGGTTTTCTTTATGCAATGGAAAATGGTCAACGTTATCATGATTACCCAGTGTCTGAAAAAATGGCAGACCTAACGTTTGCATATATTGAATATAACGTTTGTACGTAATAGGCGTTGGTGCTTGAGCCAGATCTCCGGTATGGATAATGGCATCAGTTTCAGGATGTTTTTTCAGGATCTGTTGAATAATTGCATGAAAACTTTCTTCAGGATTCATCCCCACAAATTCTAAGTGCGGATACTCCAATAAGTGAGTATCGGTAATTTGTATAATGACATGGTCTTTTTGTGAAAGTGTTGAGACTTGAAAAGTCACCGTCCTACCTCGTCGGATTTTATTATCGTTGTGATGTGTTGAGACAGCCATTGTAACGCCATAATGACAGGAGCATTTCTTAAACGTCCGCTGTCGAGTAACGTCTGGATTTCACTATAATTAAATAAGTGCAGTTGAATATTCTCACCTTCATTATCTACACCAAAAACACCGCCTTCAGCAGGTAAATCGGTTTCGCTAACATAGAGATGAAATAACTCCGAGCACGCACCAGCTGACGGATAAAAGCTAAATAGATGTTGTAAATCCTGAACCGCACACCCTGACTCTTCGAGGCTCTCTCGACGAATACAACTCTCGGGTGTTTCATCACCGTCTAACACGCCTGCGATTATTTCCAGTTGCCATGGGGAGTGAGGGTCATCTAAAGCGCCAACACGAAACTGTTCAATCAATGCGAACTGTTGTTTTTGATCGCTGTAGAGTAAAACGCCTGCAGCCTCAGGGCGATGAATAAGCTCGCGCTGTATTACAGGGGTATATTCAGACTGGTTAAATAGACGATGTCGAAGGCTGACTTTTTCAACCTGAATAAAACCGCGGAATACATATTCACGGGATGTTATTTCGACATCTTCAGATATATAGCTTGGATGTTCAACAATGCTCATGAGCCAGTCAGGATAAAATCTATTTATTTCATCCTAACTGAGAATCATGGCTAGGCAAGTGTTTTTTTTGAATATTTACACTTTGTGATACAGTTTTTGTCCTTGTTCTTGATAAACCTCTTTCATGGTTTTGAGGCCTTCTTCAACCTCTGTATTAATATTGGTGAGGTTGTTGGCATAGTCGCGAACATTCTGGGTGATTTTCATCGAGCAGAACTTTGGTCCACACATTGAGCAAAAGTGTGCAGATTTGTGAGCCTCTTTTGGTAAGGTTTCATCATGCATACTACGAGCTGTGTCAGGGTCCAGACTTAGGTTGAACTGATCATCCCAACGGAATTCAAAACGAGCTTTTGATAAGGCATTATCGCGAACCTGTGCACCCGGATGTCCTTTAGCAAGATCAGCCGCGTGAGCCGCAAGCTTGTAGGTAATAATTCCGTCTTTAACATCTTTTTTGTTTGGTAAACCCAAGTGTTCTTTTGGTGTCACATAACAAAGCATCGCTGTACCATACCAACCAATCATGGCTGCACCAATTGCAGATGTAATATGGTCATAACCCGGAGCGATATCAGTCGTTAAAGGCCCAAGCGTATAGAATGGCGCTTCTTTACAAACTTCTAGCTGCAAGTCCATGTTTTCTTTAATCATGTGCATTGGTACGTGACCAGGGCCTTCAATCATGACTTGAACATCATGTTCCCATGCACGATGAGTGAGTTCACCGAGTGTTTTAAGCTCACTGAATTGTGCTTCGTCATTTGCGTCTTGGATACAGCCCGGACGTAGGCCATCGCCTAAGCTAAATGAAACATCGTAGGCTTTCATGATTTCACAGATTTCATCGAAATGTGTGTATAAGAAGTTTTCTTCATGATGCGCTAAACACCACTGCGCCATGATTGAACCACCACGAGACACAATACCGGTCAAACGGTTTGCGGTGAGTGGTACGTAGCGAAGTAATACGCCTGCGTGAATCGTGAAGTAGTCAACGCCTTGTTCAGCTTGTTCGATGAGCGTGTCTTTAAATATTTCCCAAGTCAGGTCCTCTGCAACGCCATCCACTTTTTCTAGTGCTTGATAAATTGGCACGGTGCCGATTGGAACAGGTGAGTTACGAATAATCCATTCACGTGTTTCATGAATGTTTTTACCTGTCGACAAATCCATAATGGTGTCAGCACCCCAACGGGTTGCCCATGTCATTTTGGCAACTTCTTCATCAATTGAAGAACCAAGCGCTGAGTTACCAATGTTGGCATTAATTTTAACCAAGAAGTTACGGCCAATAATCATTGGCTCAAGTTCTGGGTGGTTAATGTTTGCAGGAATGATCGCGCGACCTTCAGCAACTTCTTGGCGAACAAATTCAGGTGTAATTTCTTTTAAATTTTTTGCACCAAAATTTTGGCCCGGATGCTGGCGCGTATCAACACCTTCACGCTGGCGCTGATTTTCGCGAATTGCAATATATTCCATTTCAGGTGTGATAATACCTTGCTTGGCATAGTGCATTTGAGAGACATTTTTACCAGCTTTGGCACGGCGTGGGTTTTGAATGTGGGCAAAGCGAATATCTGCGGTACGGATATCTTTTAAACGTTCCTGACCAAACGTTGAAGTTAAACCAGAAAGTACGTCAGTATCGTTACGTTCTTCAATCCAGTTTTGGCGAACTGAAGGTAAACCTTTGTCTAAATCAATTTGAACATTTGGGTCGGTATAAACACCTGAAGTGTCATAGACCATTACAGGGGGATTATGTTCGCCACCAAGACCAGTAGGGGTATCGGTGAGAGAAATTTCCCGCATTGGAACCTGAATGTCAGGGCGAGAGCCTTCAATATAAACTTTTTTTGAAGCGGGTAAGATGCGAGTTAAATCTTTTGCATCTTGTTCATGTTGCGCTGAAATTTCAACAGAAGAGAGATTCGTTAACTGGTTCATTACATGATCCTTATGAATAACATCAACGAATCAAGCACGACCAAAAACGATGGCGGATTTATCTTTACTAGATAAATTTGAGGCTTTAGTTTTTAGATGGCTTGATTCCTACGCAGGTCTTAACCTGATCAGGTTCAACGGTACTTGTGATCAAACTTGTGTTGCGATAACACGAAATTTACACAATCTCAGCGAGCTATTACTCGCGCTCCGTCAAGCGAATTACAGACTAACATGATTTAGGTTGGCTGGCATTGTCAATTTGTATCTATACAAACCGCATCTATATGGCAGTCACGATAGACTTCTGTGTTCCATGGCGAATCAAATTTTAATAGCTGCTCAAGTTGTTCATGGGTAATCTGATAATTTGATTTCTTATCGCCATTTTTCTCAGTTAAATCTATTTTAAATTGCTTATTGCGCTCTTCTACAGGCGTGGCAATAAATTTAAGAAATTGCTGGGCAGGTTTTGCTAAACTCGATTGGTTTTGTGTAGATAGAAAACGGATTTGTTCAAGAGCATCTTTATCAAACCATGTGTTTGGTGCATATTCATCTGAAACAGGGGTGTTATCTAGGCCAAAGAAAATAAAATAGCGATATTCGTTAAAGAGTAGTTTTGCATCACCAATAAAGTGGCTTTTTGGATATTTTTGAATAAATTTTTCCCAAAACAGCGCGCGTTCAGTAAGTTCTTTCCACGAAACAGCCAAAGCTCCATCGTTATAGAAAATATCCTGATTGTCTTTGGCCATACGAGTTAAGAACTCTTTTTGGTCCGCGGTTAAGGCTTTAGAAAAAACATCGACTAGATAGTTTGGCTGACGTCGATAGGTAAACATGCCTTCGCCTTGATAAAGGAGGTCAATATAGGCTTCACCATTATGTTGAAGTAAGTATTGGTCACGTGGACTAAGTTGGTCGAATAATTTTTTCTGGCTTTGAATGACTTTTTTAGGGTCTCGTTGTTTATGTTCTAAAACAGCATAGCCAAAAGCTTCAAAAGCTCTGGCTGTTTTGTCAGTGTAGTCTTGCTTTAGAAAACGTTGATACATGGTAGTTGAGGCGTTAATAAGCTTAAGCTGCTCATCATTCTTTAAAGATGAAACACATGTTTTCAGCTTCTCGTTAATTTGATTTAAGTCTTCTATTTTACTGTTCTGATTAATCTTCTGTATTGCGGCATTGATCTGTATGCAGCTGTTATCTGGTTTGCTTTCTGGCTTTTGTTCAGTTGATTTTTGCTCTTTAGAAACAGCTTGATCTTGCTGCGATGTTTTATTACATCCAGATAAAAGTAGTGCGCTGCATACACTCATCATTAGAAATTTTTTCATCATTGTATTTTTATCGAAGTGAACATTGCTCAAATTATAACTCGGAAAAAGATTGCATCATTGTTAGAAATCTTTATTATTAGGTAGATCGGTCTACTTAAAAATAAAACTATGAATGATAAAACAGCAAGACAGAAAATTCTCGATGCAGCAGCAACTTTGTTTTATAACGATGGCATTACTGCAACTGGAATTAACTCGGTTACGGCTAAAGCGGATGTTGCTAAGATGTCGCTTTATAATAATTTTTCTTCAAAAGGTGAGCTTGTCGATGCCTACATTGCTGCGCGGCATCAGGAGTGGCTTGATCTTTACCAAAACCGTTTAGAACAAACCAAATCAGCTACAGAAGCTATTTTGGCAGTGTTTGATGCCTATCAAGACCATGCGGAATTTGCCTATGAAAAAGGCTTTCGAGGATGTGGGTTATTGAATGCTGCGGCTGAGTTTCCAGCGAATAGTGTAGGGCGAAGTTCTGTTAGACAGCATAAAGAAGAGGTTGAAGCTATTGTTGCTGAACATTTAAAAAAATTAATACCAGACTCGCAGCGCGTTAGCTACGTGGCTACACAGCTTTCCTTTCTTTTAGAAGGTTCTATGGCAAGAGCAGGGTTGGAAGGAAGTAGTCGTCAGCTTCTATTAGCAAGACAAATGGCAGCAGATCTTCTAAAGAGAGAAGGCCAACATGATTAGCCTCATTAAAAATAGTAGTTATGGTGGCACAATTGCAATTTTAGTTGCCTCTGTTTTATGGGGAACAACGGGTACTGCTGCCGCATTTGCACCAACACTTGGACCACTCGCCATTGGTGCTGTGGCTATGGGTGGCGGAGGTCTTTTACAAGCTTTGGTTGCATCGCGGGCTATTCGAGAAAACCGTCAATTTATAAGGCAAAACCTTCTAATACTGCTTTTAGGTGTTGCGGCAGTTGGTATTTATCCTTTGGCCTTTTATTCCTCAATGCATTATGCAGGAATTACGATTGGCACCGTGGTTTCTATTGGTGCAGCGCCACTGATCGCAGCAATTTTAGAACGATTTTTTGATCGGAAGTCTTTGTCAGCGATCTGGTTCTTAAGTTTTATTTTTGGTGTTATTGGCGTAAGTTTGTTATCCATGGGTGAAAACCATGCGGTCCAAGAGGGTACAAATGAATGGAATAAAATCTTCGGTATTTTTCTTGGGCTTGTCGCGGCTACAACTTATTCACTTTATTCATGGGCTGCTAAAAGATTAATAGATCGGGGTGTTGATGCTAAAGCTGCAATGGGCATGATTATGGGTGGTGGGGCAGTTATTTTGCTTCCTACTTTACTGGTTACAGGTGGAGGGTTGTTGCAAAGTTCAACCAATTTACTTGTTGCTGGGTATATGATGCTGATTCCTATGTTTTTGGGTTATTTACTTTTCGGCTTTGGTCTAAAAACAGTAAATGCCAGTAAAGCGACGACCTTAACTTTATTTGAACCTCTAGTTGCCGCGCTTTTTGCCATCATGTTGGTTGGTGAGCATATTTCATGGTTGGGTTGGATAGGCATGTTTTTGATTTTCCTCTGTATTTTAATATTGTCAAAAAATGAGAACGTTTAAAAAACTAAAACTTTTAATGGCTTGAGTTTGCTTGGAATTTTTCTTAGTCTTAAAGGCAAGTTTTATCGTTGATTTGAACAATGAAAATAAAATTAATGGTCGCTGTTGGCCTTTGGAGTTTTGCATCTTCGAGTTTTGCTCTAGATTTAGTTGAAGCTTATGAGCGCGCAAAACAAAATGACCCAACATGGCAAGCCAATCAACAACAATTTGAAGCAGATCAACTTAATTTAGGCTTGGCAACTGGTGCCCTATTACCAACGGTCACATTGTCAGGAAATATTACTCGTAATCGACAAACGGTGAAGCGTTCTAATTTTCCTGGAGTTGATCAGGAAGGGCTTTCAGATGCCTTGGTGAGTAATACGTCTACTACTCGTCAAGCGACTTTAACTGCACGTCAGCCACTATTTCGAATGGATGCTTGGGAAGGTTATAAGCAAGTTAAAACCTCGGTTGCCTTAAGTGAAATCACTTTAAGATTGCAAAAACAAGACCATGTTTTAAATGTAGCAGAAGCCTACTTTAATGTGCTGCGTCAGCAAGCTCTTAGTGTTGCATACTTACAAGAAGAAAAAGCTTTGCTTGAACAACTCAATATGATGAATGCCAAGCTCAAAGAGGGTTTGGTGGCGCGTAGTGATGTGAGTGAGGCAAATGCTCAATATCAAAATGCCAGAGCCAATCGTATTTCAACCAATGTTCAATTACTTTTAGCTCAAGAACAGCTTTCCGAATATATTGGTTCTTATCAAGATAAGCTTGCAGTATTGCGTGGTGATTTTAATTTTCAAAAACCTTATCCAGCCCAGCTTAATGATTGGCTTTCTTTGGCCCAGCAAAAAAACTTAAAGATTCAACAAGCACGTTTACAGCAACAATATAGTGAGGATCAGCGCCGTGTGGAAAAAGCTGCGCTTTATCCTCAAATAGATGCTGTGGCGAGCTATGGTTATACCAAACAGACCCCAGAGACCCTCATCTCGACTGATGGAAAATTTGATCAGGTCGGTGTGGAAATGAACTGGAATTTATTTAATGGTGGGCGTACTAAAACATCAATTAAAAAAGCAACTGTAGAGGCTAGTAAAGCTCAGGCACAACTTGATGCAGCTATTCGTCGTGCCAATGTTGATGTGAAAAGTGCTTACATGCAGGTAGATACAGACCAAGCAAAACTCGAAGCACGAAAAGCTGCAATGGATTCATCTTCGCTTGTTTCTCAAGCTTCTAAAGCGAGTTATAACGAAGGCTTAAAAAGTATGGTTGATGTTTTATTAGCGCAGCGTAATGCTTTTTCGGCAAAACAGGATTATCTTAATAGTCAATATGACTACTTATTAAATGTACTTCGGTTAAAAGCTGCGGTAGGCCAGTTAGGCGAAAAAGATCTGGTCGAATTAAACAGCTGGCTAACCTATCAGTGAGCAAAAAAAAGCTTTTATCTGAATTTTAATTTTGTCATAAAAACTTAATGATTGCTGTGTTCTAATGCTCAATCATTTTATTCCTGCGCCATCATGTTGGAGGCTTCCCTTGAGTCCAAGTAATCCGGTGTTAAGCCATCATATTTCTTCTCAATTTAATGAAGATTTGCAAGATGTAAACACAAAGTTCATGACCATGGGTGGCTTGGTCGAACAACAGGTGGCGAACGCAATTCATGCCTTGCTTGATACAGATGCAAATTTAGCGATTGATGTTCAATTTAAAGATAACGCCGTGAATCAATATGAACGTGATATTGATGAAGGTCTTACGCTAATTTTGGCACGTCGTCATCCGGCAGCGATCGACTTGCGTATGGTTATTGCGATGAGCAAAGCCAATACTGACCTTGAGCGTATTGGTGATGAAGCTGCAAAAATTGCTCGTATTGCACAGAACCTTTGTGAAGAGGGTGGTTCGCCTCGTGGCTACATGGAAACACGTCATATTGGTAACCAAGTTCGTGTCATGATTCATGATGCACTTGATGCTTTTGCACGTTTAGATGCAGATCAAGCTTTACGTGTACTTTTAGCCGATGCTGACATTGATCGTGAATACCAGTCAGCAACACGTACTTTAATGACTTATATGATTGAAGATCCACGTCATATTGCTCGTGTAATTAATGTGATGTGGGTTCTGCGTTCTTTAGAGCGTATTGGTGACCATGCCCGTAACATCGCTGAGCAAGTGATTTACATGGCAAAAGGCTTTGATGCCCGCCATACCAAAATTGAAGAAATTGAAGCTAAAGTCCACGAAAAGTAATCTTGAGCTGAAATATTTAAAGGCCTTGTTTGAAACAAGGCTTTTTTATTTTTTAAAATAATAGATAAAAAAATGTCCCGAACTTTGGGGGGAAGTTCAGGACAGAAAATCAAGTGCATAAACACGACAGGGATCGTGTTCTTCTTGCTATGAATAGATATTAAGTTCTTCGCTTTTTTATGTCATGTAGAGTCCTGTTCGCTCTATGTAAGGCTTTTTATGCTTGTGTAAGTTTCACGTAAAAAAAGGCGGGTCTATATACATAGACCCGCCTTTTTAATGATGAGTAAGCTCAAACAAACCGATTATTCTGGTTTCCAGCCTTCAGCTTTTTCTACGCTTTCATCATTATTGAAAAACTTCTCACGTTGTTCTTCAAGAAACTTCTTCGCTTCGGGTTCAAACACATTTAAGCGTTTTTCATTAATCAGCGTTGTTTGGTGTTGTAACCATTCTTGCCATGCTTGCTTAGAAACATTTTCAAAAAAATCTTGGCCTTTAGCACCAGGGAATGGAGCGAAGTCTAGACCTTCCATTTCCTTTTGATATTTGCGGCAAAATACTTGTCGACTCATGTTTTATCCTTAAGCGTATAACTGTTCTAAACGTGTATGGGCACGAGCAATTGCAGCTTCTACCTGTTTTGGTGAAGTTCCACCAATATGATCACGTGCATTTACTGAAGCTTCTAGTGTTAGAGCTTTATCAAACACATCTGCTGTGATTAAGTCAGAGAATTGTTGTAATTGCTCAAGTGTTAATTCAGATAAATCTTTTTCTTCAGCTACGCCTAATGCAACTGCTTTACCTACAATTTCATGCGCATCACGGAAAGCAACGCCTTTTTTCACTAAATAGTCAGCAAGATCGGTTGCGGTAGAGAATCCACGAAGTGCAGCTTCACGCATAATTTCAATATTTGGAACCAATGCAGGAATCATGTCTGCGAAAGCCATGAGTGAACCACGAACCGTATCGATTGCATCAAATAAAGGTTCTTTATCTTCTTGGTTGTCTTTGTTGTACGCCAATGGTTGACCTTTCATTAGCGTAAGTAAGCTAATTAAGTCACCAAATACACGACCTGATTTACCACGAATCAGTTCAGGAACATCCGGATTTTTCTTCTGTGGCATGATTGAAGAACCAGTACAGAAACGATCAGGAATATTCACAAATTTGAACTGTGCAGAAGTCCAAAGAATCAGTTCTTCTGACATACGTGATAAGTGCATCATAATTAAAGACGCAGCTGCATTAAACTCAATGGCAAAGTCACGGTCAGATACAGCATCAAGAGAGTTTTCACATACAGCTTCAAAGCCTAATAACTCTGCTGTGTAAGCGCGGTCAATCGGATAAGTTGTGCCGGCAAGAGCGGCAGAACCAAGTGGCAGACGGTTAACACGCTTACGGCAATCTTGAAGACGCTCAGAGTCACGCACTAACATTTCAAACCATGCTAACAGGTGATGACCAAAAGTCACTGGCTGTGCAGTTTGTAGATGGGTGAAGCCAGGCATAATGGTGTTTACATTTTTGGCAGCTAAGCCTAACAAGCCTTTTTGTAAGCGCTCTAATAATTTTAAAATATCATCAATTTCGTCACGTAGGTAAAGACGAATATCGGTTGCAACCTGATCGTTACGGCTACGACCAGTGTGTAATTTTTTACCTGTAATACCAATACGTTGAGTCAAACGTGATTCAATGTTCATGTGAACATCTTCAAGATCGATGCGCCATTCAAAGGTTCCAGCCTCAATTTCTGAGCGAATGGTGCTTAAACCTTCAATAATGTCATCGCGTTCTGCTTCTGTGAGTACGCCAACTTTCGCAAGCATGGTAGCATGCGCAATCGAACCAGCGATGTCTTGTTTATAAAAACGCTGGTCAAACTGAACAGAGGCGGTAAATTCGGCTACAAAAGCATCCGTCGCTTCAGAAAAACGACCACCCCACATACCTGAGGTTTGGTCTGGGGTTACTGAATTAGGGGGATTTGAAGATGTGGTCATGGTGGCTCAGTAAAATAAAAAAGAGTATATCACTTGCCGAAGCTCAACAAACAAAGTTGTTTCCTACAGCATACCGAAATCAAAATTCCTCCTATTTTTTTACGAAAAACGGGCGTTGGCAACACTTATTCGAATTAATTATCGCAAGTAACATTTTGGCACTGGTTTTGGCACTGGCTGAAGCTCAGTCATGGCAAGCATTAAGCGGTGGACGCCTTTTACAATACATCGTTTTTATTAACTGGGTAATATTGTCGTTTTTTGCCTTGGTTGAACGCTTTCAAGGTTTTTATAGCAGCTTACGTCAAGAATTTGCCTTGGCTATCGGTTTTGTCATGCTGCAAGGTATTGTTGTTTGGACGACCTTAATAAGTAATTTTTTTCAGTTTGGTCTTTTAAATAAACATGCTTCTTTAACACAGGACTGGAGCATTTATTTTACCAATGTGCCTTTATATCTAAGCTACGGGATATTACTGGGGGCTTTCTGCTTGCGCTATCTCTATGTGAGAGAGCAATGGCTACATCAACAATATGCAGAGTTAAATGCCCGTATTCAGGCTATGCAAGCGCGGATTCATCCCCATTTTTTATTTAATAGTTTAAATAATGTGGTGAGCTTAATTGCGATAGACCCAGATAAAGCAGAAGGTATGTTGATTAGCCTGTCACGTTTATTTCGCGCAAGCTTCCAAGAGTTGAAATTGGTGAGCCTGCATGAAGAAATTGAGCTGAGTAAACAATATTTAATGATTGAGCAGGTACGTTTGGGAGAGCGTTTAAACGTAGATTGGAAAATTGAACTTTCACCTGTGCAACTGAAACAGATCACCATTCCTTTATTGACATTACAACCTTTGTTAGAGAATAGTATTTTTCATGGGGTAGAACCAATGATAGGTAAGGCAACCATAGGGGTATTGGTTGAAATATTGCAAAATCAGGTCAGTATAGTCATTACCAACCCATATACAGACGATACAATAAATTCACGGAAAGGGCATGGAATCGCGCTTGAAAATGTAAAACAACGCCTGAAAGCATATTATGGGAACTCCGTTAGATTTCAGGTTTATAAAGGTGAAACCTTATATACCACCATTATGAGCTATCAATATCAAACAAAATAATAAGTTAGTCAGAGTTAACCATAAAAAAATGGATCAAGTTAACGGTGACAAGGAGGATGAATGAAGGTGCTGATTTGTGATGACGAACCACTTGCAGTGGAGCGATTATCACGTTTAGTTTCAAAGATGGGACATGAAGTTGTATCAACGGCTCATCATGGACAGGAAGCCTTGGAACAGGCGCGGCTTCATCAACCGGATGTAATTTTACTTGATATTCAAATGCCAGGTATGAATGGTCTTGTCTGTGCAGAACAGTTAAGTCAGCTGAACCCTAGACCTGCGATTGTATTTTGTACAGCCTATGATCAACATGCATTGGAAGCGTTTAAATCTCAGGCTCAAGCTTATCTTCTTAAACCGATCGACCCTCAAGAACTTGAACAAGTTTTTAGTCAACTGACTCAGCTTACTCGAGCACAGCTCAATACTTTGCCACAACATGATTTTTTACATGATCTAAAAACACAGCGACATCAAATTGCCGCAAAAACCTATCGTGGGGTTGAGCTGATTCCTGTTGAGAATATTTATTATTTTTTAGCAGATCAGAAATATGTCACGGTGCGTCATCAAAATGGCAGTGTATTAATTGATGAAACATTAAAAGAGCTTGAAACCGAATTTGCAGATCAATTCATTCGCATTCATCGCAATGCTTTGGTTGCAGTTGCATATTTAGATGGGTTGGAGTTGGTCAGTTCGGGACAATATCAGGTTCGATTACGTGGTTTAGATGAACGACTTTCGGTGAGCCGTCGACATTTATCTATGCTTAGAGACCGAATTCATCAGCTCTAAACTTAAAAAGAGTTATCTTGGACGTGCGAGATTTTACTTGCAATTTTAAGGGATCAAGTTAAGTTTAGGGTGTATTGTTTGACCAGCCCATGCTTGAATTTATGAAAACCTTGAAAATTGCTACACGACAAAGCCCACTTGCTCTTTGGCAGGCAGAATATATTCGTGCCCGATTACAGGAGCTTCACCCGGATTTAACGGTGGAGTTGGTTAAATTTGTCACGCAGGGCGATAAAATCTTAGATACGCCTTTAGCAAAAATTGGTGGGAAAGGGCTGTTTGTTAAAGAGTTAGAAGCAGCACTTTTAGATGGGCGTGCAGATTTAGCCGTACATTCAATGAAAGATGTCCCGATGGCTTTGCCAGAAGGTTTAACCTTGGCGGTAATTTGTGAACGTGAAGATCCATTAGATGCTTTCGTTTCAAATCAATTTGAAAAATTTGCTGACCTACCTCAAGGTGCAAAAGTTGGTACATCAAGTTTACGTCGTAAATCTCAGATTTTAAAACAACGCCCTGATTTGCAAATTATTGATTTGCGTGGAAATGTTGGAACACGTTTAGGGAAGCTAGATGATGGTCAATATGACGCGATTATTTTGGCTAGTGCTGGTTTGAAGCGCTTAGGGTTGTCAGAGCGTATTCGTCATTGTTTAACACCAGACATTAGCTTACCTGCTGTGGGTCAAGGTGCATTGGGTTTGGAATGCCGTGCGGCTGACAACGAAGTATTGGCTTTAATTCAACCGTTATTACATCAAGAAACAGATGTTTGTGTGCGTGCTGAGCGTGCCTTTAATGCCTATCTAGAAGGCGGTTGTCAGGTACCAATTGCAGGTTATGCCACACTACAAAATGGACAAATCCATATTGAAGGTCGTGTCGGAAGTGCCGATGGTCAAACATTATTACGTGCTGAACTGACAGATGAAGCCAGCAATGCTCAGCAATTGGGTGAAAACCTTGCTCGAAACTTACTTGATCAGGGCGCTGGTGAGCTATTAAAGGCTCTCTACTAAGCTATGTTGTTTATTAATACTCGACCTGATTCTCGGGCTGCAGAATTAACAGAAGTTTTGCAAAATGAAGGTTATCAGGTTGAGTCTTTACCTCTTTTAGAACTCGTTGCTAAACCCTTTTCCGAACATTTACTTCAGCTTTACCAACAATTAGTTAAAGCACAAGCTATAGTTGTAGTGAGCCCAACCGCCGTTGATGTGGGGATGAAGTATTTACTGCAAAGCGGTTTAAAACTATCTGACTTGAAGCATATTCAGTGGATTGCCGTTGGGCAGTCAACGGCCAATTGTCTAAATGAATATGGAATAGAAGCACATATTCCAGATGTTGAAACCTCTGAGGGGATGTTAAATCTACCTATTCTCCATAATATGAAACAAGCTGGTAGCGTCGCTTTTTGGCGAGGAGAAGGTGGCCGTCAATTTATGATGGAGACTTTGCAGCATCAAGGCATCCAGATTTTAAATTTCGTTTTATATCATCGGCAGTGTCCAGAAGCCTCATATTCCACATTCAAACACCTGACACAGAATTCAAATTATAATTTAAACAAATGGCTGGTCTTAATTACCAGTGAGGCGAGCTGGAAGTATTGGTTAGAGCTTTGTTCAAAAAATAATGTACAACCTGATTGTGTATATTTGGTTTTAGGGCCACGTCTTTTTCAAATTGTTAAAGAATATCGCGATCAGCAACAGGCTCATTTTCACATTATTCAACTTGAAAATTTATCGCCTTCGGGGATGATTCATCACATTCAGGCATTATAAGGATTCGTATGAGAAAACTTGTTTCTATCATCATTTTACTGGGCATGGCTTGGTTGGCTAAGCTCAGTTACGATATGTGGCAAATTTCTCGTACTGTTCCCGAGCTTAAGCAAAGTTTGCTTCAATCAGAACAGCACTATGCCAATCTAAATGATCAATTGGTTGCTTTACAGCGACAATTACAGAATCAACCTGTAAATACAGGGAATAAACTGAGTCCGGCCAGCCATTTAGAAGTCCCGCCGATGGGTATTGCCCCTACAGTTTTAATTAAACAAAAGTTAGATTTAATTCAATTTGCAATTGATCAGCAACAATTGATTTACGCAGTTGATCAATTAAACCAGTTACAGCAATCTCTTCTACACTATGAAATTGCACCTGCATTGCAACATAGCTTGAACCAATCGCTTGAGCAGGATAAACAGGCGGTTCAACAATTCACATTGGCCCAAAATCAACGCCATCAATTGATTGATGATTTATTACAGACGATTGATAAAAATATTCAGCAAGCCTTAGCTCAGCCTAAACTTGAGATGGATCAGTCCGAATCTGTATCTTGGTGGAAGAAATGGTTCCGTATAGAAAAAGTAGAAACGCCGTCTATTAATTTAATGAATCGAAGTGTAGTGCTCAAAGAAGTGCAATTAAGATTATTAATTGCTGAACAGGCACTCAATGAAGGGAAAATGACAGAGTACCAAAACGAGTTGCAGTCTGTGATGCAAAAGCTAGATGAAATGCCTGATGCAACGAGTCAGCAGTTAAAAAAACGTATTGCTAAAGTGGCACATTTATCGGTAGTGCCTGTTCCTAAATTATCTACACTTGGTCTAATTGGCTCATAAGGAGGAGATATGAAACACCTCCTGTCGGTTTATTTCGTAATTAGCTTAATACTCTTTGCAGCTTTAGCTTTATTTAGTTATGGCTATGGAATGGGGTATGTCTATATCTACTGGCGACAATTGCAGTTGCAAACAAATGTCTGGGGATTAACGCTTGCTTTTGTGGTAGTGAGTTTTATTGCACAACTCGTATGGCTTTGGATTAAACGTTATTCCTCTCGTGAGCAAAGAAAAAGTGAAAACATCTTCCAGTTTAAAAACCTTCATCCCTATGAGCAATTAGGTATTGTTTGGTTATTAGAGGCTGCCGAAGACCAACGTGTATTTATTGAACGTGTTTTTACTCAATCAGGACTTTTAAAAAATATTATTGATGCCAAGTTTCTGGTTTTAAGTGGAGACTACCCAAAAGCATTAGCTGCTTTAGATCAGTCACCGCCAATGGCATTTGAATTGGCAGAGTTAGAGCGAATCGAAATCTTTTTAGCCCAAAATGAATCTGATCGTGCATTAACTCATCTTGAATTTTTATACCAGCATCAGTTATCGCCTTGGCTTGAGGAAATAGAAACCGCCTACCAGCAAAGATTAACTGCGTTATGGGGGCAATTAGCGCTGCAACATCCATGGGTATATTTACGGTCAATGAAGTATGGATTATTAGATGCTGAACACCGTGATTTATGGTTGCAGCAGCTCCTTCAGCAATTTGATCAAGCTTCTATTGATGACTTACAAGCATTGCAACAACGTTATCTAGATTTGGAGTCTGAGATTCAAACTCGACCTTATAGCAGTAAGTTGTTATGGCTCAAACTATTAGCACGTATGCCTGATATGAGCATGCAGCATGCAGCCTTAACACTACACTTATTAAAAGAGCAGTTTGATCCAGAAGTGTTTTACCTGTGGTTTCAGCAACAATTGCTTAAACAGGTTCCAGACTATGCTGATGTCGAAGAAAAAATTATTGAGCTTGAAAATCAATATATGAATTTGCCAGTTTTAACTTTTGCAAAATGGCATGTCTATATGGCAACTGGACGTCAAGCAGAGGCTGAAACATTATTAACATTATATCCAGATAATATTTTAATGAGCTATTTGCGTATTAAGTCTACCCTTAAAGAAGATGAAGTGTTAATCAATCAGTTAAACCTAATCTTTGAAAATGATGCGAATTTTTTAAAATTTAAAATATGAGGTAAAAATGAAAGAACTGTCTGTCTACCCGATAATATATGAACAGAAAGTAGCGTGGGGAGATATGGACGCTTTTGGTCATGTCAATAATGTACAATATTATCGATATATTGAAAGCTCACGTATTTTATATATGGAAGCGATAAATATATTAACTCCACAATTATATACCGTTGTCGCTTCAAGCCAATGCAAATACTTAAAGCCCGTTTTTTATCCCGATGTATTGAAAGTTGGTGTTCGCGTGGAAGAGCTCCGTAATAGTGCATTCCGTATGGCTTATATATTATGGAGCGAAACACAACAACAAATCGTAGCTACGGGTGAAGCTGTTATGGTATGCGTAGATAAATTAACAGAACGAAAATGTGAAATACCTCAAGAGATAAAACAAAAAATTATTGAGCTAGAAAAAACTGTTGGACATGACTTAATACATTTATCTTAAATAAATATTAATAAAATATATGTCATTTATAATTGATAATGTAATTAAAAGGTAATTTTTTTGATTATTCTGATGAACACGGCTTTCAAACTATTGCTTATTGAATAGATTATAAATAATATTGGTCTTGATTTTATGTTTTTAAATTTTGTCTGTATTATTTTGAATTGTCTGTAAGACTGGAGTGTTTATTAATGAAACCGGATATCAGTGAATTATCTGTTGAAGAGTTAAAACGTTTACAAGAAGAAGCTGAAGCTTTAATTGTAAGTAAAAAAGATCAAGCAATCGAAGATGCTTATAATCAAATTATCGAGATCGCTGAAAATGTAGGTTTTAGTGTTGAACAACTTCTTGAGTTTGGTGCTCAAAAACGTAAGAAAACAACACGTAAATCTGTTGAACCGCGTTACCGTAACAAAAACAATTCTGAAGAGACTTGGACTGGCCGTGGTAAACAACCACGCTGGTTAGTTGCTGAAATTGAAAAAGGCGCAAAACTTGAAGATTTCTTAATCTAATCGTATTGCTGATCTAAAAAGCCAGGCAAATTTGCCTGGCTTTTTTATGCGTGAAAATATTTAAAATTTTGCTATAAATATTATTTAAGAATTTGAGTGTTTAAATTCATCTTTAAATAGATTGTTGAGATCAAATGTACATTTAGTAGGTTGATTAGCCAGTTTTCATGATTTTGTCATACGTTCAACTTATAGTCTTAATACAGAAGCCAAGCCTGATTGCTTGGTTTTTTTATATGAAGTGAATTGGCGATGTTGAAAAAGTATGCATAATGTCAGACTAGGGAGCTACTCTCAAAATAAGGACGATAATTTGCATGTTGGTAAGGCTGAATGAAGAAAAAGTCTAAGCAGTGGAAGTGGTGGTTATTTGCCCTCATTGCATTTTTAATTTTTATTATTTTACAGATCCCAGCGACGTGGCTTATTTCTAAATTTTCAAAGAATAATCAAACTCTACACAATGTAAGTGGAAATATCTGGCAGGGCCAAGCAGATTGGCGGCGCGGTACTTTGAGAGGCTCGATTCATTGGAAAACTAGACCTCTTGACCTGTTTTTATTAAGGTTCGCGGCTGATGTGGATATCCATAGTGGGAATACCCAATTATCTGGGGTAATGGCCTATGGTGTTGGTAAAAAAGTACTTGTTAGAGCAATGAATGGTCAAATTGCGCCTGAAACATTAAAACAAATTGTGAACTGGCAATGGCCTGTGAACAGTATCCAGTTAAAAGATATTGATTTTAATTATAAAAAAGAGCAAGGTTTCGCTGCGGTTGATGGTCAATTGCATTGGGGTGGTGGTGCTTTAATTTATAATATTGGTGACCGTCAAGACCGGATGAATATGCCTTCTTTAAATGGGCAATTAACGGATCAAAATGGTCAATTACAGGTTGATATACGTGATCAACGCAGTCAAAAAATGGCAAATCTTCTATTAGATGCCAATATGATGCTTGATGTGCAGCTTACACAAAGATTATTACTGAATATTCCGTCATATGATGGAAAAGCTGGTTTAGATACTTTTGTCATTAGCTCTCGCCAACCCTTAATACAAGGGGGTAGCTAATGAAAGTATGGATTGAAAAATTACAGCAACTACAATGGCAAAAATTAGATCGGTTAAGTGTTGTCGTATTTGCCTTTTTAATTTTATGGCTGTGTTGGAAATTAGCCTCATTATTTTGGTGGGTCATTGCCCCTCCCCAAATGATGCAATTCGATCGGGTAGAGTTGGGATCACAGCAGCCGCAAATTCCTAACATTAGTACTTTTTCGATTTTTAATGAACCTTCAGCCAATGCAGCTCAGGAAAATGTCAACCTAGAATTGCAGGGTGTGATGGTGGGCTATCCGAACCGTTTTTCCTCAGCTGTTATTAAGCTTGATAATACTGCTGACCGATATCGGGTGGGGGAAACAATAGGTTCTACATCTTATCAGTTGGCAGAAGTTTATTGGGATCACGTTATATTGCGTCAAGGTAATGGTAGTACTCGTGAACTTCAGTTTAAAGGTTTGCCAAACGGTTTATATCAACCCATGACACCAGATGCCTCACAACCAACTGCTACAGCGTCTCAACCATCGGCACCTGTTAATACGACTCAAGAAGCGCTTGGACAGGCTATTCAGCAAATGCAAGGGAACCGTGAACAATATCTACGTGATATGGGTGTAAGCGGTAACTCAAGTGAAGGTTTTGAAGTTACAGAACGTACACCCACTGCGCTTCGAAATAAGTTAGGTTTAAGGCCGGGTGACCGGATTGTTTCTTTAAATGGTCAAACGGTTGGGCAAGGACAAACGGATGTGCAGTTACTTGAACAAGCTCGTCGAGCTGGGCAAGTGAAAATAGAAATAAAACGTGGTGATCAAGTGATGACCATACAACAAAATTTTTAGTGATAACACGTCACCATAAGAGTTAGGAATTATCGCAAGTTATGGCTTTATTGAATCATCAACGTCCACTTTGGGCATTACTTGCAGCAGCCCCATTGATTGCGACAGTGAGCAGCAGCGTCTATGCCCAGACATGGAAGATCAATTTACGTGATGCTGACTTAACTGCATTTATTAATGAAGTTGCAGACATTACGGGGAAAAACTTTGCAGTAGATCCGCGAGTGCGTGGCAATGTCACAGTAATATCGAATAAACCACTCAATAAAGATGAGGTTTATGATCTGTTTCTTGGGGTCTTAAATGTAAATGGGGTGGTGGCAATTCCTTCTGGGAACACCATCAAATTGGTGCCAGATAGCAATGTGAAAAATTCGGGAATTCCTTACGATTCTAGAAATAGGCTGCGTGGTGATCAAATCGTCACTCGAGTCATTTGGCTTGAAAATACGAATCCAAATGACCTAATTCCAGCACTTCGTCCTTTAATGCCGCAATTTGCACATATGGCTGCGATAGCAGGCACTAATGCGCTGATTGTTTCGGATCGAGCTGCGAATATCTACCAACTTGAAAATATCATTCGTAACCTTGATGGTACTGGCCAAAATGATATTGAGGCAATAAGCCTTCAATCGAGCCAAGCGGAAGAAATCATTACTCAACTTGAGGCAATGAGTGCAACGGGCGCATCGAAAGATTTTAGTGGTGCACGTATTCGTATTATTGCAGACAACCGAACGAATCGTATTTTGGTAAAGGGTGATCCTGAAACACGTAAACGCATTCGCCACATGATTGAGATGTTGGATGTGCCTTCGGCAGACCGTTTAGGCGGCTTAAAAGTTTTCCGATTGAAATATGCAAGTGCAAAAAATTTATCAGAGATTTTACAAGGTCTGGTAACGGGGCAGGCTGTTTCTTCGTCAAATAGTAATAATAATTCTTCTAACTCATCGAATCCGATTAATAATTTGATGGGTAATAACCAGAATTCCAGCTCAAATACATCTGGTTCAAATGGTAGCTCAATTTCTACTCCATCTATTAACCTAAATGGTAATTCAAATAACAACAATCAGAACAGTATCTCTAGCTTTAGCCAAAATGGTGTGAGCATTATCGCGGATAATGCCCAAAACTCGTTAGTGGTTAAGGCTGATCCACAATTAATGCGTGAAATTGAATCTGCTATCCAGCAACTCGATGTTCGCCGTCAGCAAGTGTTAATTGAAGCTGCCATTATTGAAGTTTCAGGAGACGATGCAGATCAACTCGGAATTCAATGGGCGCTAGGTGATCTATCTAGTGGAATAGGCTTGCTTAGCTTCAGTAATGTGGGTGCAAGTTTATCTTCTATTGCTGCTGGTTATTTGTCTGGTGGTTCGGCTGGAGCGGCGTCCGCTATTGCTGGTGGTGCCAATAAAGGTAATGGTGCAACTTTTGCTGTGGGTAATTTTGAGAATTCCCGTAAGGCTTATGGTGCATTAATTCAAGCCCTCAAAGCTAACACCAAATCAAATTTACTTTCGACACCATCGATTGTGACTATGGATAATGAAGAGGCTTATATTGTTGTAGGTCAGAACGTTCCATTTGTAACAGGGTCGGTTACTACAAACAGTACAGGTATCAATCCATACACAACTGTTGAACGAAAAGATGTCGGAGTGACATTAAAAGTTGTTCCACATATCGGTGAAGGTGGTACGGTTCGTCTTGAAGTTGAGCAAGAAGTTTCGAATGTTCAGACCAGTAAAGGTCAGGCAGCCGATTTAATTACTAATAAACGTGCTATTAAAACTGCTGTATTGGCCGAGCATGGACAAACAGTTGTTTTAGGTGGTTTGGTGTCTGATGATGTTGAACTCAGTCGTCAAGGTATTCCTGGGTTAAGCAGTATTCCATATCTAGGTAGGTTATTCAGATCAGACAGCAGAAGTAATACGAAGCGTAATCTTCTTGTCTTTATTCATCCAACAATTGTGGGTGATGCGAATGATGTGCGTCGTTTGTCTCAGCAGCGCTATAATCAGCTTTACAGCTTGCAATTGGCGATGGATCAAAATGGCAATTTTGCCAAACTGCCTGAGCAGGTCGATGATGTCTATAATCAAAAGATGACACTGCCAAGTGTTACTTCTCAGCCAAAAAATTATCAACAGGTTCCTTCGGGTGGAAAAAGCTCGACAGTAACCACACCCGTAGCGGTAGAGCCTGCGGTTCGAAAGCAAACTTTACAGTTACCTGAGCCTGAAATTAATCGTACTAAAAATACAGTAACAACAACGACACTGCGTCCAAGCACAGCGCCGTAGTAGCATGTTATGATTGATAAAAAGTGAAATAGGACATACGCATGACTTGGAAATTACAAGCAATTACTGGCGAAATTACTGGCCAAGAAATTAGTATTGATCGTGATATGTTAGTAGGGCGCCATCAAGATGCTGATGTGTTGTTACAAGCTGCTGAAATTTCACGTCGCCACGCTGCATTGCTTTTAAAAGATCAATTGCTATGGGTGCAAGACCTTAATTCATCGAATGGCACATTCATAAACGATATTAGTATTGAGCAAGAAAAACAGCTGCATGATGGTGATATCGTTCAATTTGCTAGCTTTAAATTTTCTGTATTAGCGCCTGTGCAGGAAATAGAGGATTTGCCTGAAATTGAAGCAGAGCCTGTAAATACGGCTCCATCTCAAGATTTAAGCGATCAAGGGATGCCAAGCCTTACAGAGCGTGCTGCTGAAATAGAAATCAGTCGCGATGGTATGCCGCAGAATATCTCTATTCCAAAACCTGCCCCTATCCCAGAAGGGATAGATGTTAATGCACAACCACAACAGACACCTGTTGCCTTTGAGGAGCCTGTTTCTCGTGTTGCTGAAGAAAAAGAGCAACAGAAGAATGCCTCAGTTGGTTTGATTACTATTATTATTTTAGTAATCTTAGCTTTATTGGCATGGTTGTTCTTTAAATAATTTGTTGGTGCTTTTACAATCAAGGCATGCTAAACGCATGCCTTTTTAATTTTGAGTATAAGAAGATGTCTGTTGCACAACTAAATAAGCGCGATTTAATTTTATTTGACCTAGATGGAACGTTAGTTGACTCTGCAGCTGATTTATATCGATCCATGAATTTAAGTTTACAAGCGTTAAGTTGGCCATCGGTAACTGAAGCACAAATACGAGAATGGGTGGGTAAAGGAGCTTCAAAACTTTGTGAAAGTGTTTTGCTTCATATATTTGGAAAATTAGACACCGAACAACATAAAGTTTTATTGCAAAAATTTGTAGATGTATACGGTGCGGAGCTTTGCGTAAATACTCAAATTTATCCTGGAGTAACTGAGTTTTTAAAGCATTGTAAAGCTTTGAATATAAATATGGCATGTGTTACCAATAAGCCTGTGCAACTTGCTCAAGGGTTGCTGGATGCATTGGAACTTTCTTCTTATTTTGAAGTTGTACTGGGTGGTGATAGCTTGCCAGAGAGAAAACCACATCCATTGCCTTTGTTGCATTGTATGCAAAGTTTAAAGATATCTGCTTCGCACGCGCTAATGATTGGCGATTCAAGTAATGATATTGAGGCTGCACGCCGCGCGGGAATTGATTGTATTGTGGTTAGCTATGGCTATAATCATGGAGAAAATATCTATGATTGCCAACCTCAGCAAGTGGTTGATAGTTTGGCTGAGTTAATTATCTAATGAGTGAAATGGAGATCAGCATGAATAAGCGTATGGTTTTTCGATGGCGTGTCTAAATCGAAACTAGAAAAACACCGTTTTAAATCGAAACCATATTAGAGAAAAATTCATGACTACATTAGCGCAATTTGAACAACTTAAGGCGTCAGGTTACAACATGATTCCAGTTTATCGCCAGCGTTTGGCAGATACGGAAACACCTTTATCTGTTTTTGCTCGTTTTAAGGACCAAAAACAAGCTTATTTATTTGAGTCTGTCGAAGGTGGTGAAAACTGGGCGCGCTACTCCATGATCGGTTTAGGCGAATCGACAGTTTTTTCATGTAATGCAGGGGTCTTGTCTATACAGCATGCTGATGGTTCGATCACACAAGAAGATTGCCTAGATCCATTTCAATATATTCGTGAATTTCAGAAGCAATTTACAGTGCCACCAGCTGAGCTTCTGCCAGCATTACCAAGTTTTACTGGCGGGCTAGTTGGTTATTTGGGCTATGATGCAGTTCGTTATATTGAACCACGCTTAAAGAATGTACCTGCGGCTGATCCAATTGCGTTACCAGACTTGTGGTTGATGCTTTCAAAAACAGTGATTGTTTTCGATAACCTTAAAGATACTTTATTTTTAATTGTCCATGCTGATACAACGCAGATAAATGCTTATGAAGATGCTCAGCAAAAGTTAGATCAATTAGAGCAGTTATTAGCTACACCAGTGAGTTTGCAAGCTAAGCCGCATACACCGCCTCATTTTGAATCCATTACGGGTAAGGCTAAGTTCCTTGAAACAATCGAGAAGGTAAAAGAATACATTAGAGCGGGCGATGTTATGCAGGTTGTTCCGGGCCAGCGTATGGTTTCGGACTTTGATGGTGAGGCTTTGCAAGTTTACCGTGCTTTACGCCATTTAAATCCTTCACCTTATTTGTTTTTGGTGCAGGGTCAAACAATTACAGATAACAAACCATTCCATATTGTAGGATCATCACCAGAAATTCTTTCTCGACTAGAAAATGGTATTGCGACAGTCCGTCCACTTGCAGGTACAAGACCGCGTGGAAAAACTAAAGAAGAAGACATCGCTTTAGAAAAAGATTTACTTTCTGATGAAAAAGAAATAGCAGAGCATTTAATGTTGATTGACCTTGGTCGAAATGATGTTGGTCGAGTTTCTAAAATTGGTAAGGTCAAAGTTACTGATCAAATGGTGATTGAGCGCTATTCGCATGTCATGCACATTGTTTCAAATGTGCAAGGTGAAGTTCGTGATGATATCGATGCCTTAGATGTATTTAAGGCAACCTTTCCAGCAGGTACTTTATCTGGCGCACCGAAAATTCGTGCAATGGAAATCATTGATGAAGTTGAGCCTGTTAAGCGAGGCGTTTTTGGCGGGGCAGTGGGGTATTTAGGATGGCATGGTGAAATGGACATGTCGATTGCAATCCGTACGTGTGTTATCCGTGATAAAAAAGTGTATGTGCAGGCTGGAGCAGGGCTGGTTGCAGACTCAAATCCTGAATCAGAATGGAATGAAACACAAATAAAAGCTCGCGCAGTGATCAAAGCGGTTGAATTATCGTCAAACGGATTGATTTTATGAGTTTTTAGCGATTTTTTTAAAAAAACCACTTGCATCGTTTGGAAGTTTTGCTAAACTGCACACCGTTCCGATACGAAACGTACGAAACACTAAGAAGCGCCGGCATAGCTCAGTTGGTAGAGCAACTGACTTGTAATCAGTAGGTCCACAGTTCGAATCCGTGTGCCGGCACCATCTAAAAGTGTGAAGTTGTTAAGTGAAGAATAACACTGAAATAAGTGTGAAGTGGTGAGATTCCCGAGCGGTCAAAGGGGGCGGACTGTAACTCCGCTACGAAAGTTTCGAAGGTTCGAATCCTTCTCTCACCACCATTAACTTCGATTGAAGTGCTAAGTATACCAGCATCGTGCGGGAGTAGCTCAGTTGGTAGAGCGGCAGCCTTCCAAGCTGCATGTCGCGAGTTCGACCCTCGTCTCCCGCTCCATCGAAGGATAATCGCTCTTATAGCTCAGTGGTAGAGCACTCCCTTGGTAAGGGAGAGGTCTCGAGTTCAAATCTCGATAAGAGCTCCAGATACAGTTTAGTAGATTTTCTACAAAGATTTAAAAAGCAGGCTTATTAGTCTGCTTTTCAAGTATTGGGTGTTTGATTTTTTAGGCGATATGTCGATGCTGGGTCTTACTCAGAATTGTGTTCGACGTAAACGAGGACTATAAACATGGCTAAGGCTAAGTTTGAACGTAATAAGCCACACGTAAACGTGGGCACAATCGGTCACGTTGACCATGGTAAAACAACTTTAACTGCTGCGATTGCAACTATTTGTGCAAAAACTTACGGCGGTGAAGCGAAAGATTACTCACAAATCGACTCAGCACCTGAAGAAAAAGCACGTGGTATTACAATTAATACTTCACACGTAGAATACGATTCTCCAATCCGTCACTACGCTCACGTAGACTGCCCGGGCCACGCCGATTATGTTAAAAACATGATTACTGGTGCTGCTCAGATGGACGGCGCGATCCTTGTGTGTGCTGCGACTGATGGTCCAATGCCACAAACTCGTGAACACATCCTTCTTTCTCGTCAGGTTGGTGTACCTTACATCATCGTATTCTTGAACAAGTGTGACCTTGTTGATGATGAAGAATTACTTGAATTAGTAGAAATGGAAGTTCGTGAACTTCTTTCTACTTATGACTTCCCAGGTGATGACACTCCAGTTATCCGTGGTTCTGCGCTTAAAGCGTTAGAAGGCGATGCTGGTCAATATGGTGAGCCTTCAGTTCTTGCTCTTGTTGAAGCGCTTGACTCTTACATTCCAGAACCAGAACGTGCTATCGACAAAGCATTCTTAATGCCAATCGAAGACGTATTCTCTATCTCTGGCCGTGGTACAGTAGTAACTGGTCGTGTAGAAGCTGGTATCGTGAAAGTAGGCGAATCAGTTGAAATCGTTGGTATCCGTGATACTCAAACAACTACAGTTACTGGCGTAGAAATGTTCCGTAAATTGCTTGACGAAGGTCGTGCAGGCGAGAACTGTGGTGTTCTTCTACGTGGTACTAAGCGTGAAGACGTACAACGTGGTCAAGTACTTGCTAAACCAGGTACAATCAAGCCGCACACTAAATTCGATGCAGAAGTATACGTACTTTCTAAAGAAGAAGGTGGTCGTCATACTCCATTCCTTAACGGCTACCGTCCACAGTTCTACTTCCGTACAACTGACGTAACTGGCGCAATCCAATTACAAGACGGCGTTGAAATGGTTATGCCAGGCGACAACGTTGAAATGTCAGTAGAATTAATCCACCCAATCGCAATGGACCCAGGTCTACGTTTTGCGATCCGTGAAGGTGGTCGTACTGTAGGTGCTGGTGTTGTTGCGAAAGTAACTGCATAAGCACTTTCAGTGAAAAAAAAGCGCTCTTTTTAGAGCGCTTTTTTTATATTTAATTTTCTAACAATCACGATAAAAGCTGGCCTTAACTGATATTTCAATGTCCTTATTTACACTTAATCCTTTTTATTAAATTTGTATGATAAGAATCAAGAAAACGAACAATAAAGTTTGAGTAACTTGGGTTACTTATTAAGGAGCTTTGGGTATGAATGCTAAAGTGAATATTACTAATCGTGCAGGGGCAAGCTTTCCTGTACGTCGTATGAACTTTGACTTTAATGATGTACCAGAATATTGGATGAATGGTTCTGCTGGACTAACACACTTTATGACAGCATTGTCGGCGTTGTTTCCGGCAGGTGAAAAATTCTTTATTGATAGTGTACGGGCTGTACGTTATCACCCCTCTATTAAAGATGATAAAGAGCTTCAGAAAGAGATTAGTGCTTTCATTGGGCAAGAAGCAATGCATACTCAAGAGCATGTGAATTTTAATGCCTCCGCTCAAAAGTTTGGTCACGACGTTGAAGCATTAGAGAAGTTTACTAATACAGCGATTCAAACAGCAATTCAAGCTTTTGTAAAAATTGTCAAACCATTTGGCCTGACAAAAGAAATGGTTGACCTGACTGCTACAACAGCACTTGAACATTTTACCGCTACCATTGCTTCACAGTTATTAGTCAATAAGCATATTCAAGAGTTGATGACAGATGAAACCATGTCAACGATGTGGTATTGGCATGCTATCGAAGAAAATGAGCATAAAGCCGTAGCTTTTGATGTGTACGAAGGTGTATTTGGTAAAGGCGTAAAAGCTTATGCTTTACGTACGAGTTCTCTAGTATTTGCGATGACTTTGATTTTCTTGATTCAGTCTTCTTTTGTACTTCGTCTATTAAAGCAAGATAAAAAGTTAAATTTGGATGAGCTATCTGTGATTTATAAATACGCATATAGCCCATCGAAAGGTATCATTACTGGCATGGCTAAAGAAATGCTGGCTTACTTTAAGCCTGGTTTTCATCCAAATGATTTGGATACAGTAGGTCTATTGAAAACATGGAAAGCAAAATTAGGTTTGTAATTTAAATCTATGTTGATTTGAAAGGGCTCATTGGTAGCCCTTTTTCTTTTTAAGTACTAACAATAACGATTAGCAAATCTATGCACCTTTATGGGGTGATTAATGACCTCATCTGATATTTCTCTGTCCTCATCTGCACTTAATTGGCACATTGAAAGACGTATGATTATAAATATTAAGAAAATAAATAAAGTTATATGTGAATTAGCTATTCACTTAAAAGGAGTCTGAGATGAATGCTAAAGTAAATATTTCAAATCGTGCTGGTGCTAGTTTCCCTGTTCGTCGTATGGACTTTGAATTTGCTCAGGTCCCTCGTTATTGGGCAAATTATGATGCAGGATTAACCCATTTTATGACAGCATTATCGGCCCTTTTTCCAGAAGGTGAACAGTTCTTTGTAAATAGCACGCGTGCTGTGCGAAATGACCCAAAACTTGCAGATCCCGATCTTCAAAAAGAAATTAGCGCCTTTATTGGTCAAGAAGCTATGCATTCAAAAGAGCATCTTGCTTTTAATGCTTCAGCACAAGCTTATGGGTATGATGTCCGTCATATGGAAAAACAGACTGGTACTGTTATTAAGGTGGGTACTGCTGTTGTCACTAAATTAATGAAACCTTTTGGTTATACCAAAGAAATGATTGATTTGACCGGAACGTGTGCTTTAGAGCATTTCACATCTACCATTGCAGCTGAACTTTTACAAAACCCTGAAATTCAAGCGATGTTCCAAGATGACACGATGTATCATTTGTGGATGTGGCATGCGATAGAAGAAAATGAGCATAAAGCTGTGGCATTTGATGTGTATACAAGTATGTATGGACAAGGACCAAAAGCTTATTTTATGCGTTCAACGGCTTTAATCATTGCAATGGCATTAATTTTTGCAACGCAGACGCATTTTACTGCCAAGCTATTAAAAACCGATGGAAAATTAACTTGGAAAGATACTAAATACATGCTTAAGTTCATGTATGGTCGTAAAGGTTTTATGACTCGTCAGATTCCAGAGTTACTTGATTTCTTAAGACCAAAATTTCATCCAAATGATTCTGACACTACAGCATTGCTGGCAACTTGGCGTGAAAAGTTAGGTCTTTAAAAAGAACGATAAAAAAGGACAATTTAATTGTCCTTTTTTTTTGCTCGTTTTTTCTTGTGAAGTTTTTATAATACGCATTCCTTTAAAACTCTGATTGTGTTGGAACTCATGATTCGTACTATGCAAAACACTGATATTGATATTGTTGTACAAATCGAAAAATCAGTGCAAACACATCCATGGTCAAGACAGCAATTTGTTGAATCTCTGAATTCCTACCACTGTACAGTCATTGAGTCACAAAATAGAGTAGTTGGGTTTTGTATTTTACAGCCAGTGCTAGATGAAGCGAATCTATTACTCATGGCAGTTGATCCTAAAATGCAAGGACAAGGTCTCGGGTATGCGTTATTAAATGCATCAATTGATCAGTTAAAAAATCAGCCAGTACAAATATTTTTAGAGGTTCGCGAAAGTAATAAGGCAGCAATTGGTCTGTATGAGAAAACAGGTTTTCACCAAATAGATCTACGTCGTAATTATTATCCTACCCGAGAAGGTGGGCGTGAACATGCTGTAATTATGGTAAAAACCTGTACCGATGATTTTGCATCGTTATTTTAAAACTCCTGTCTAGTTGCTGACCTAACAAAAAGACAGGATTAAAATCATTTAATAATTAAATTATTCCATTCAGAAGGTAGCGTTGTCATCAGAGAGGTACCTAACTGTTGTATTTCTTCTGGTGATAAGGATCTGTTTAAGCGACGCCATTGTCCATCTAATAGAAGTTCTAAAGGGGTATATTGCGATTTATAATTCATTTTGGCTGAGTGGGGTACCCAATAGCCTAAATAAAGATATTCTAAACCAAGCGATTTAACATATTCGATTTGGTTAAGAATAGAGTACACACCAAGTGATCTTCGGTGCTCATCTGGATCGAAGAAAGTATAAACCGCAGATAGCCCATCATCCATTAGATCGCAGGTAGACACACTGATTAAACGGTTATCTTTCCAAAGCTCAAGAAAAAAGCTATCTGTACAACTATGTACTAAAAACTTTTCAAACTGGTCTAAGCTAGGTGGAAACATATCGCCATCAGCATGGCGTTCATTAATATAGCGTTCATATAAATCGTAATGAATTTGTGCCGCTTGCTGAGTAGGCAAAATAGTCATGGTGAGGTCTTGATTTCGTTTCCATGCTTTTTTTTGCATTCCATTCATTTGGAAGTCGGCAACTGGAACACGACAAGACAAACATTGTCTACATAAATGGCATTCAGGGCGATAAACGAAGTCACCGCTACGACGAAATCCTAAACGAGAAAGTTCTGAAAGAGTGACCACATCAATCCGATGAATAGGGTCTAAAAACACCATGCGCGCCGATTTATTTTCTAGGTAGCTGCAATCATGAGGTGGAGTAATATAATACTGCAGATCATTTAAAAGGGACTTCGGGTGATATGATTTCATGATTGGTCCCTCCTGTTATCATTCCATTAATTTTGCATCTAATGCTATTGTTTTACTTGAAAATACACGTTCTTGATACTTTTTCCAATTGATAGAGGGGTGAATAATTACATCTTGTAACGATTTTAAGTAGTCTTGACGAGAAAGTGTACAAGCGCCCAAGCTAATTAAGTGACTATTTACAAGTTGGCAGTCTACCCAAGGGAGCTGATTTTCTTGTCCAATCAGCATTAATGTATAAAAAGCCATTTTTGAAACATCAGTTTCATTACTAAACATTGACTCACCGAAGCATCCTTTGCCAATCGTAATGCCGTACAAACCTCCAACAAGTTTATCTTGTTCCCAAACCTCCACACTATATCCATAGCCAGCTTTAAACATCTCACAGTAGCCCTGAATAATATCTTCGCTAATCCATGTTTCATCTGCATAACTTCTTGGTAGAGAACATGAGCGAATAACTTCTTCGAAGGCGTGATTAACCGTAATCGCATAGTCATATTTTTTCATATTTCTAAGTAGTGACTTGCTCGGCTTGTAATTTTGAGGGTAGATCACACAACGAGGTTCGGGACTCCACCAACAAATGGGTTCATCTTCATTAAACCACGGAAATAATCCATGGGTGTACGCTTCATAGAGAGTAGAAGGGGAGAGATCAGCACCAATACAAATTAAACCATGACCATCCGGATCAGATTCAATGGGGTCAGGGAAAATGAATTGAGAAAGTGGAAGTTTCTGCATAGAAGATAAAATGAAATAGAATGATTCAAAATTAACGTAACTGAGCTTCATTGACAATTTTTATTGTTCATCTTTAGCATGAAGGAATGAAAAGAAAAGGTTTACGTAATGCTAAAACTTATTGCAGAAGATTTTATTGATATTAAAAAAATTGATTTTGTTTTACCGCTTTATCAAGAACTCGTTGAAAAAACGAGATGTGAAGAAGGGTGTATTGCGTACGATTTATATCATGATATAAAAAATTTAGGACATTTTGTTTTTATTGAAGAATGGGTAGATCGAGCCGCATTAGATCGACATGTCCAGTCTGAACACTTTCAACGGTTAGTTCCTCAGATTGACCAATATCAGACGAGGTCGGGACGTTTTACGCATTTGGACTATTTTGAAAATATGATGAAATAAAACCCTATTAAAAAAGACATTCAATAGAGCATTGAATGTCTTTTGTGTTAATTGAATTAACCGAGATTATCTAGATATTTTTCAGCATCAAGTGCCGCCATACAACCAGACCCAGCAGAAGTAATGGCTTGACGATAAATACTGTCAGCTACGTCACCAGCAGCAAATACACCAGCTACAGAAGTTGCTGTTGCATTACCTGAAGTGCCGCTTTGCACTTGAATATAGCCATCACGTAAGTTTAATTGACCATCAAACATTGCAGTGTTCGGTTTATGACCGATTGCAACGAATAGACCATGAACTTCTATGTCTTGCTTAGAGTCATCTTGAGTTGATTTAAGGCGAACACTTGTTACGCCAGTATTGTCACCCAATACTTCTTCAACTTCATGATTCCAGATAATGCTGATTTTGCCTTCTTTTTCTTTGGCAAATAAATGATCTTGCAAAATCTTTTCAGAACGTAAACTATCACGGCGGTGTACTAGCGTTACATGTGCAGCAATATTTGATAAATAAAGCGCTTCTTCAACTGCAGTGTTACCACCACCTACAACCATCACTTTTTGATTTTTGTAGAAGAAACCATCACATGTTGCACAGGCACTTACGCCTTGGCCCATAAATTTCTGTTCAGACTCTAGACCAAGGTACTGAGCCGTAGCACCAGTTGCAATAATCAAAGCGTCACATGTGTACTCTTCCATATCACCTTTAAGAACAAAAGGACGTACATTTAAGTCCACTTCGTTAATATGGTCATAGACGAGTTCTGTACCAAAGCGTTCAGCATGTGCTTGCATACGATCCATTAATGCAGGACCTGTTAAACCTTCAGGATCGCCCGGCCAGTTGTCAACTTCGGTTGTTGTTGTAAGTTGGCCACCTAGTTGTAAACCTGCAATTAAAGTAGGTTTAAGGTTGGCACGTGCCGCATAGACAGCTGCACTATAACCAGCAGGACCAGAACCGAGAATAATTAACCGAGAATGACGAGCACTCATTGAGGGTATCCTTATTTATTTCGAGAATTTTGAAAATTATACGTGAATTTGTCGATCAATAGCGCTAAATCAATGTGGATAATATTGATCAGGTCAATCGAATTAAGTTATATAACAATATAGAAGTGGCTCATGTTAACAACAACTGTAAAGAATCATGCACCTTTTTTGTAAGAACAGGTGCATAATATAAAGTTCATTCGTTGAAGATCTGAGTGTAGTTCTTCACATCTCTAAACCAATAATTAAATGGGTTACAGGACAGTATATGACTGCGGTGTCGAGTGTTTATGCACAGCGCTTATTGATGACATTATTCTTGGTTTCTTTTGGCATTTATATGTTTCTGGCAACAGTAACATATACACCATTTGACCCGGGCTGGATGCATATTTCCAGTGATACTCAGCAAGTATCCAATGCAAGTGGTATTGCTGGTGCATGGATTGCAGATTTGCTGTTTGGTTTTTTAGGATGGGCAAGTTTGCTTATTCCAATTTTCCTTTTCATTGAAGCAATTCAGGTGTGGTGGCCGCGTAGTTTTTTAAACCGCCCATTTCGTTATGCTGCACAATTCTTTTTAATTCTGGTTGTGTCTAGCCTACTTTATTTACACTGGAATGTGCCTGCTGATACTTTAGATAATGCAGCGGGGGGTATTATTGGTTACGAGTTAGGTCAGAGCTTATCTCAATTGCTAACGATTTACGGTGCGACCTTATTTTTACTGGTTTTCGGAGTGGTCTTGTTTACTCTTGCATTTGGGGTGCAATGGAGCAAAACATGGATTACGCTTAAAGCGACACCAAGTTATTTACAAGATTTATTTTATAAAAACGTATCACCGAACGAATCGGATTATGATTTAACAACTCAGCCTGCTAATAAAGCAGCCGCGGTTAAAGTTGCAGAAAATGCAGAGACAAATGCTTCAAATGAGAAAGTAGCATCAGTCCAATCTGAAAGTACTCAACCACAATCTGCGGCAACACGACATGATGCGGTTGCTGAGCGTTTATTTGCCGATGTGTTAGCAAAAGAGCAGAGCCGACCTGAACCTGTAGTTGATACACCCGTTGCAAATACTCAAAACTTCGAGCATACACTTGAGCAAGCCCATAAGCTTGAAAAAGACAGCCAACGTTTAGTTGCTACTGGTGAAGTATGGCGGGCTTTACAACGTGATGATGTGAGCCATAAGCAAGAAATTGATGCACTTTTGAGAGCAGCTGATGATTCAACAGAACAAGCTCCTGCTCATGAGCAATTCCAGCAAACAATTTCTCAAGTTCATCAAACTCAACCTACACCTAAACAAGACTTACATGGTCTTGATTGGAATGATGATGAGATTTTTGATGAATTACTCGCTGCGGTTCCAAACAGCAAAACTGCAACAGATGTGCATACACCATTTGTTCAAGAGCAACATGTAGATCCAGAACCTACTTCACAATCGGTGAATATTGCGAAAGAAACTTCTTCACCTTTATCGAATGTAAATCAGTCGCCTAAAAATTTATCAAATGAACAAGTTTTTGAAGACTTTGATGATTTATTAATAGATGAAGATATTGCGCCAGCAGAACCTGTCAGAGCAAGTAGTTATGCGCAATCTTCAGCATTTGTAAAAGCTCCTATTCAAACGACAATTCAGGCAGATAAACTTTCAAAAGAAGAGTTTATTGAGGCGTGGCAGGAAACCGCAGGCAAACCTCTGGAAAATCCTGATATTGATGAAGATGATTTCGATTTAGATGCGCCATTAACAGATGCAGCTGGTCGACCAATGTCTCGTGCAATGCAGGTTGCCAAGAAGCGTTTGGATTTGCCAACTTTACCTGGCCTTGAGCTGCTTGATAAGGTTGATCCGAATAAGAAAGTTAACTTTACTGAAGAACAGCTTTCACGCTTATCTGAATTACTTGAAATTAAGTTACAAGAATTTAATGTTAAGGCTCAAGTGGTTGAAGCTCAGCCAGGGCCAGTAGTAACCCGTTTTGAGTTAGATTTAGCACCAGGGGTTAAAGCATCTAAGGTAACGAATATCTCACGTGACTTAGCCCGTTCAATGTCGATGGCTTCTGTGCGTGTGGTAGAGGTTATTCCGGGTAAACCATATATTGGTATTGAAGTGCCAAACAGTGCCCGTGAAATGGTACGTTTGATTGAGCTATTGGAAACGCCAACCTATCGAGACCCAAGTGCATTAATCAGTATGGCAATGGGTAAAGATATTTCAGGTAATCCTGTATTAACTGATTTAGCGAAAGCACCGCACATGTTAGTTGCTGGTACAACAGGTTCGGGTAAATCGGTTGCGGTAAACTCGATGATTTTATCGATGTTGCTGAAATATACACCTGACCAGTTGCGTTTGATTTTAATCGATCCGAAACAGCTAGAACTTGCAAACTATAATGATATTCCACATTTATTAACTCCAGTTGTTACTGACATGAAAGATGCAGTAAGCGCGTTGAACTGGTGTGTGAATGAGATGGAACGTCGCTATAAGCTGATGTCATTTCTTAAAATTCGTAAATTAAGTGACTACAACCGTAAAGTTGAAGAAGCAATTGCGAATGGGGAAGATCTAATTGATCCAACTTGGAAACCAAGTGACTCGGCAACTCAAGAACGTGCGCCTCGTTTAACACCGTTACCATCTATTGTGATTGTGGCAGATGAGTTCGCCGACATGATTATGCAGGTCGGTAAAAAAGCAGAAGAAATGATTACGCGTTTAGCGCAAAAATCTCGTGCTGCTGGTATTCACCTATTGCTTGCAACTCAACGCCCATCTGTTGATGTGATCACGGGTTTGATTAAAGCCAATATTCCAACGCGTGTAGCATTACGTGTAAACAGTAAAATTGACTCGCGTACGATTTTGGATGCAGGTGGTGCCGAAGATCTGTTAGGCCATGGTGATATGCTGTTCTTGGGGCCTGGTAAAATCGAACCTGAGCGTGTGCATGGTGCATTCATTAGTGATGATGAAGTAAACCGCATTTGTGATGCTTGGCGTGAACGTGGTGAACCGGATTATGTCGACGAAATCTTGACTCCATTTGATGAAGAACAAACTTCACGTGGTTTTGAAGAGGGTGAGGGTGGTTCTGACCGTGATGCACTTTATGACCAATGTGTTTCATTTGTCTTAGAAACACGTAAAGCTTCTACTTCATCGCTACAGCGTAAATTTAGCCTTGGCTATAACCGTGCTGCCCGTATCATTGACCAAATGGAAGAGAATGGCATTGTGAGCGCAATGGGCCCTAATGGTAAGCGAGATATATTGGTTTAATATGAAATAGCTAAAAAGCCTCTTCGGAGGCTTTTTTTATGATTTAAATAAAAATAAACATTTCCATAAAATGACTTAAAGATTTTATCGTATAGTAAAAAATGCTAATGTATTTTTCCTAAATAAATAACAATGAATTAAATCTGGAGGAAAACATGTTACTCGCTCTGATTACTTTAGCTTTTATCCATTTTTGTGCACTTATTACTCCAGGGCCTGATTTTTTCCTTGTATCTCAAACAGCGATTAGTCGATCACGTAAAGACGCTATGTTAGTGGTTGCTGGCATAACAGCAGGTGTTATGTTTTGGGCTTGTTTGGCACTGATGGGATTAAATCTTATTTTTGAGAAAATGGCTTGGTTAAAGCAAGGTTTACTCATTGCTGGTGGCTTATATCTATGTTGGCTGGGCTATCAAATGTTACGTTCAGCATTTTCAAAAAATCAGCAAGAAGATGTTGTTGCTGTCGAGCTACCCAAAGCACCTTACTTATTTTTTATTAAAGGTCTTATAACGAATCTATCAAATCCTAAGGCTGTTATTTATTTTGGTAGTGTTTTCTCTTTATTTTTAGCCAATCCTCAACTTGATCAAGTTCATTGGTTACTCTTTATTATTGTCACGGTTGAAACGATTTTATGGTTCTGCTTTGTGACTTTTATTTTCTCATTACCGAGTTTTCGATCCGCTTATCGTAATTTTTCAAAATGGATTGATGGTATTTCAGGTGGCATTTTTACGGTGTTTGGTATTTTCCTGATTGGCAATCGATAAATTTAGGTAAGAAAAAAGCCTCTTTAAGAGGCTTTTTATTTTTAAGCAAACTTTGCTAGAACTTCTAAAAAGGGTGCCGATTGACGTGGAAATTTGGCAATCACATCATGGATGCGTTGGCCTTCAGGGCCTTTGGCATTAATATCGCGTCCGTCCGCAATAAATTGAGTCAAAAGACGTTCATAGTCTGTTGGTCGCATATGTTTGAATGCATGGTAGAGCACATGAAAATCTGCGTTCACACCCGTTGGCGGAAGTTGGTTGAGGTAGGCAAAAACACGCTCATCGGACCATTCTTCATTGAAAGTTGCTGGCTGTGATAATGCCATGACAATCTCCTCAGTTTTAAAAAAGGCAAAATAACTTGCGTTATTTTGCCTTGATTCTGTTTTATTGAATAGTCAGAAATAGAATTATCGTTCTTCAGGTAAATTGATATTCATTTCTAACATTTCGATATTTGCTTCAGAGCGAACCTGCATTTGGATATGCTGTTCACCTACACCACTTACATAACGACTGACCACTTGCATGATTTCTTTCTTCATCTGATCAATCTTGTCTTGGCTTAAACGGCGGCCTAAACCTTGTTCAGAAGCAACAATAACTTTCAAACGATCTTTTGCAGTTTGAGCACTTGATGGCTTTTCGTCACTGCTAAATAATTTACTCCAGAATCCTGCCATAACTACGCTCCAAATAGTCGTGCTAACCAGCCTTTAGGTTGAGCTGTGATGTGTCGATAAGGACGGTCTTCGCCAAGAAAGCGTGCAACCAAATCATCATAACCCTGACCAGCTTTAGTTTCTGAATATAGAATTACTGGCTTACCCTCGTTTGATGCTTGTAATACACTTGGACATTCTGGAATAACACCTAATGTCGGTACGCGTAGAATATCTTTAGAAATATCATCAATTGTTAGCATTTCCTGACGGTCAGCACGTTCAGGGTTAAAACGAGTAATACATAAATGTTTACGTATACGTCCTTCGTTTTGTTCAACTTTTTTGGTTTTGCTATCTAACATACCAATAATGCGGTCAGAGTCACGTACTGAAGAGATTTCAGGGTTCGTTACAATGATTGCTTCATCTGCATGATACATGGCTAAAATCGCACCACGCTCAATACCAGCAGGTGAGTCACAAATAACGTAATCAAATTCTTGAGATAGCTCATCAATAACACGAGCAACACCTTCGTCGCTCAACGCATCTTTATCACGTGTTTGTGAAGCCGGTAAAATATAAAGGTTTTCGATATCTTTATCACGAATAAGGGCTTGCTGTAGACGTGCTTCGTTGTTAATAACATTGACAAAATCATAAACAACACGACGCTCACAACCCATAATCAAATCAAGGTTACGTAAGCCTACATCAAAATCAATCACAACAGTTTTATGACCACGAAGGGCTAAACCTGTTGCAAAAGATGCGCTCGTTGTAGTTTTACCTACACCACCTTTGCCTGATGTTACGACAACAATTTTGGCCACCGAATCCACTCCTATTATGGTCATACACCCTTAAAAGGGCTGTTTTTTGGTGATTTACTTAATAAACTAAAGTTCAATCGCTTCAAATTCAAGCTCTTGCTTTTCATTTAAATATATATGTACTGGCTTTTTTACCACATGTTTAGGGATATCATCTGCGACACAATACGTTCCGGCAATGGAAACGAGCTCAGCCTCTAAAGATTGGCAAAAAATGCGTGCAGCTGCGTGCCCGCCCGCACCAGCAATGACTCTACCACGAACTGTGCCATAAATATGTATATTTCCTGATGCAATAACTTCAGAACCACTATTCATGCCAGCTTTCAAAATAATATCGCCGTTATCTTGTACGAGGGATTGGCCTGTACGCAAAATTTCATCATGATAAGAGGTAATATGGGCAACCGCTATCTTGTTTAGTGGTTTTTTTGTTTCTGCTGAAGACGAGGCAGGAGCGGTAGCCGGTTTTTCTACAATCGCCACTTGTTCGGTTGTGGCTTTAATACGCTGTAATGGTTGATCTGCCGGTAAAACAGGGAATTGAATAGCGCGAGCTTCATCTCCTAAAATACCATCGATTACCGCCATAGGTTGCAAACCTAAGCTCACCAGAAGTTGAATTAATGCAATTAATTCTTGCTCAACTGTACTGTCAATAATCACTAAAGTTCCCTGATAGGAACCTTCATTTAATATATTTGATAATTGCTGGCGGATCACATCATGATCATTGGTATCGAAGGTTATCCTGCTAAAGTTAACCATTCTGCCGGTAATCCGTATATCAGCCATAAGTCTTCCTTCAAGGCGTTAAACGAGCTGTAATAGCGTTAAGTTTATTGTAAATAGGGCAAATGCTAGAACAATTTGTGCCAATTCTCTAGCGAGATTCATAAAAAATTAAGTAAATGCTTATTCTTTGATTCGATCATACTCCGCAAGCGTTTGTTGCCATTGTTTGACCTTGACTTGTTTTCGTACAGACTCGAGTGTCTCGAACACGACAGATTCAACCAATTGCTCAAGCTGACGATTATTAATATTTATTTCACTCACTTTTTGAGAAATTAATTGATAAGTCGGATTTGGATGAGTTGATGAATTTTCAATGAGAGGCTCAATTAGACCTGCACTAATATTCTCACCTAATCTTTGACCAATGCTTTGAATTTGCTGTTCAATACGACTGCCAACTAAAGGAATTAAGCGTAATAATTGGGTTAGTTCAGGGGTATCTACTATGGCCTGATCTACAATTTTCCCAACGCCTTTTGTAATTGCTGGCTTTTGTTCTTTTAAAGCAGTTGCTAAGGACTCTTGTAATAATGCTGTTAGGGTGACAGTAAATTGTTCACGATGATGATTAACCAAGTCGTGAATAATTTGTTTATGGCTAGAACTGGTTTCAAGTTCATATCGAATACCATCAATTACCGTAATAACAACACGATCGGACAGCTCTTCCATCACGACGCGATAGTAAAATAAACCTGTCTTTCGCCAGCTTGGCGGAACAACCGGGTAGCCCAGCTCATGTAAGCGATAAGCAATAATCCCAGCTCGAAATAATCTTAAAAAACGAAGCTGAGGAATAATGGCTAAAATTTCATACCAGTGAATAAAAGGGAAAAAGAACCAACGTTTATGATGATTATAAATAATGGCAATGCCCCAGCGGACAAGTAACTCAACAATTAAAAAACCAATAAACCATGCTTCTGATGTGATGACCCATGGGTGAAGGGAATTACGGTAAAAGCTCACAATTTGGGGCAAATGAATGTGTTCGAAGAACCATGCCCCAATACTGCTCATTAAAAAGAAATTTGCAGCCAGACAGAACAGGTTAAAAATGATAATGAACACCATAAAGATGTCATAGATCAAAAACAGCTTAAATGAAAGACTGTTTGGGTCGACATGGTGATATTTCGTTTTTTTCCCAGAACTGTTTTGCATAATAACGAGTGCTTTTTAAAGGTTTGTAGTGAGATATTGAGATTTCATTTGCTCAATAAGTTGATCTTTTTCGGTCCAAATTTCATGAACCCATTGCTGGAAACGTTCACGGTAAACCGCGTCGTCTTCATAGTTTCCACCAAGAACCCAATCTGGAATTTCAATTTTACGCAAATTTACCGCAATTTTTGAAACATCACCTAGCCAGAAATTACTATATCCGGGTACGCCATTAGGGTAGACAATCGTCATATCAACCAAGGCATCAATTTTGTCACCCAAGATATTTAATGCAAGGGCTAAACCACCAGCTTTAGGTTTAAGTAAATGCTTATATGGTGATTTTTGCTGGTCATGTTTTTCTTGAGTAAAACGAGTACCTTCTAAATAATTCAATAATGTAAATGGTTGACTTAAAAGCTGCTCGCAGGCTTTACGTGCTTCCATCATGTCACGGTCTTTGAGTTCAGGATTTTTTGCAACCTGTTCTTTGGTGTGACGTTTCATCATTGGGAAGCCTAAAATTTTAAATGCTTGCCCAACAAAAGGAATAAAAATAAGTTCCCATTTGGTAAAAAAGCGGGTGAGTGGCATACGGGTTAAACCAAAATATTGATTCACCGTTGTATCAACCCAACTTTGATGGTTACACGTCATGAGGTAACGACCTTGCATATTTAGGTCAAGTCCCTCATCAATCGTGATATCCCACTTTAGATTTGGTAAAACATGGTCAATTAACCAATTATTTACCCCTAACCAGCTATTTGTAATTTGAATATTAGTTTCATCTACTTTTGATGATTTTTTTAATAGCTTGGTCAGACCTAGTGCAAGAACAGGTGGACCATGAAAAAACGTACTTCCTGTAATGACTGTACCTACAGTGAGTCCACGTGTAATTTTTTTTAGCGCAGATTGCTTATTGGGTGCAGTTGACATATGAATGACCCCGAATGTCTAAAATCCATAGAAAAGTTGTTTAACTATAACTATCGTAATATGAAATACAACGACATCTTAGACAACAATGAAGAAATTGTGATGAGCTAGCATCTGAAAGTGCATCAAAATATTACAAAAAAGTAACTAAAGTGTTTATTATTAACAAAATATCAATGTTTTATACTTCGTTTTTGTTTCATTATTCATCCAGACAACAAAACACACAAAGTGAGGAGGCATGCAATGCGTGCATTAGTTATTTCAACAGTGGTAGGGGCAGCAGTAGTACTATCTGGTTGTCAAACAACTGGTAATAATCTTGGTGGCGTTGAATACGATAAAGCCGCATTAGGTACTTTAATTGGCGCAGCTGCTGGTTACGGTATTTCTAAATCAAGTGCAAACTCTAGCCGTCAAAACAACCGTGCTGCAGCAATTGGTGCAGTTCTTGGTGCCGCTGGTGGTGTATATCTTGACCAGAAAGAGAAAAAATTACGTCAACAAATGGCAGGTACTGGCGTAGACGTTGGCCGTAATCCAGATGGTTCTGTTCAATTGATCATGCCTGGTAGCATTACTTTTGATACAAACAAATCAAACATCAAGCCAAACTTCTATGCAACTTTAGACAAAGTAGCTCAAACATTGGCTGAAGATAACAAGAGCGCGATTTTGGTTACTGGTTATACAGATAACACTGGTAATGACTCTATCAACATTCCGTTATCTCAATCACGTGCACAATCAGTTAAAAACTATTTAGCTGGTAAAGGCCTTTCATCTAGCCGTATCGATGCACAAGGTTATGGTTCTTCTAACCCAATCGCAGACAACTCAACTGCTTCTGGTCGTGAACAAAACCGTCGTGTAGAAATCAGCATCTATGCAAAACAATAAGATTTAAATTATTGTATTAAAAACCACCTTCGGGTGGTTTTTTTATGACTATGAATAATAAATAACCACGACAAACTGCGGCGCATAAATTGCATTATTAGACATCATTTATACATATCCGTAGATTTACTATTGGGATTCTAAAACAGAGATGACTATAATCATGCTCGAAAAATTAAGAGGTACTACACGATGTCATCTGCCAGTCAATTGAACAACAAGCAAGAAGAAGCCATGAAATATACTCAGGGCCCTTTATTGGTGCTTGCTGGTGCTGGTTCAGGTAAAACATCGGTAATTACTCGTAAAATTGCTTATTTGGTGCAGCATTGCCGTATTCCAGCGCATCGTATAACCGCGATGACCTTCACAAACAAAGCTGCACGTGAAATGAAAGAGCGTGTGACCAAGCTTTTGTCACGTGAAGAATCAAAAGGCTTATCGGTTTCCACCTTCCATACTTTTGGTTTAAACCTTTTACGTTTAGAACTTAAAAATTTACCTTTAAAAGCTAATTTTTCGATTTTAGATGCAGATGACTGTAAACGTATTTTGATGGATCTGATGCATCGCGACAATTTGTCGGGTGCAGAAAGCAAAGAATTAATTGCCAAGGCAATGAAGAAAATTTCAGATTGGAAAAACGATCTGATCGTGCCAGAGCAAGCACATTCGACTTGTGAAACACCTGAAGATGTACAGTTTGCGCATCTTTACCAACTTTATGAACGTAATTTACGTGCTTACAACGCTGTTGATTTTGATGACTTGATTGTTATGCCAACACGCTTATTGCAAGAAAATGCAGAAGTACGTGATAAATGGCAAAACCGTGTTCGCTATTTATTGGTCGATGAATATCAAGATACCAACACAGCCCAGTATATTTTGGTCAAGCTTTTAGTTGGGGTGATGGGGCAGTTCACTGCGGTAGGTGATGATGACCAGTCGATCTACGCGTGGCGTGGGGCTAAGCCTGAAAATATGGCTTTGCTTAAACAAGATTTCCCAAATTTACATATTATTAAACTTGAACAGAACTATCGTTCAACGAGCCGTATTTTAAAAGCAGCGAACTGTGTGATTCAAAATAACCCACATATTTTTGATAAGAAATTGTGGAGTGATAAAGGGCATGGGGAAGTCATCAGAATTATTACGTGTCGTAATGATGATGATGAAGCAGAGCGCGTGGTAAAAGACTTACTTACTCATAAGCTCATGAACGGCAAAAACTGGAAAGATTATGCGGTTTTGTATCGCGGTAACTTTCAGGCGCGTGTATTAGAAACACAGCTTCGTCAGATGCAAATCCCGTATAAACTCTCTGGTGGTACATCTTTCTTTGCTCGTGCAGAAATTAAAGATGTAATGAGTTATTTGCGTCTTATTATTAACCCTGAAGATGACAGTGCTTTCTTACGTATTATTAATACGCCTAAACGCGCCATTGGGCCGGTTACTCTTGAGAAGTTAGGTTTATTCTCACAAGAAAATAATTTGTCTTTGCTTGGTGCTTCTGCTGACCAACGCTTAAGCATGGTGCTTCCTAAAAAAGCAGAAACTCAACTTCATGAGTTTGCCGACTTTATTGCGACATTTACTCGTGAATTGCTAGAAGACGATGAGCCTGTGCCTAAAGTTCGTCAAATGATGAACGAAGCAGGCTATATGGATTATGTTCGTGAACAGTCTGCAACACCTGCACAAGAGAAAAGTAAACTCGATAATATCGAGAATTTATTTAACAGTATTCAAAACCTGATTAATCGTGCAGAAGATGTTGATGAAAAAAATATTGAAAGTGTCATTCGAAAACTGGTTCTGCTTGACCTGTTAGAACAGCAGCAGGAAGAAGAAGATACAGACAAAGTCAACTTACTTACGTTGCATGCGGCAAAAGGTTTGGAGTTCCCATATGTTTATATTATGGGATTAGAGGAAGAACTTTTACCGCATAAAAACTCAATTGCAGCAGAAACCATTGAAGAAGAACGTCGCCTTATGTACGTGGGAATTACTCGTGCACGACAAGGTTTAACCTTAACTTTGGCAGAGCAGCGTAAAAATGGCGGGCAGATGAGACAGATGACCCCAAGCCGTTTCCTTGATGAACTCCCTCAAGATGAGTTGGAGTGGTTAGGGCGTAAAAAGAAAATTGCGGCTAATGTTGACCCTAAAGAACAGGCTCAACAATATCTGGCAAATTTAAAAGCTTTATTAAAGCGTTAATTTTTTAATTTTTAGGAAATCCCATGAAAGTTCAAGTGAAATTGCTCGATCCGCGTTTAGGTAAAGAATGGCCTTTACCTTCATATGCAACAGCAGGTTCAGCGGGTTTAGATTTACGTGCCTGCGTCGATGAAGCAATTGATATTGAACCAGGACAAACTGTTTTAGTGAAAACAGGTATGGCAATTTATATTCATGATGTAAATTTTGCTGGTTTAATTTTACCGCGTTCAGGTTTAGGTCATAAACACGGTATCGTGCTTGGCAATTTAGTTGGTTTAATTGATTCGGATTATCAAGGTGAATTGATGGTTTCTGTTTGGAACCGCGGTCAAACGACTTTCCGTTTAGAACCAGGTGAGCGCTTGGCACAATATGTTTTAGTGCCAGTAGTGCAGGCTGAATTTGAGCAAGTAGAAGAATTTGAAGAAACTTTACGTGGCGCTGGTGGCTTTGGTCACACAGGCAAACAATAAGTTTTTTGAAAATATTAACGAAAATCAAACGCCTGTTGAACAGGCGTTTCTTTTTACATCTTGAATGTTACAATGGATTATATTACAACACGCTTTACTCATATTCTTTTAACTTTTTTAGCAAACAAACCTTTCAAAAATTTTGAATAATCTATGTTTTTGCGATAGATCGGATTGATCTTTAAATAGAAGATATACTATGAATGTAAGACACTCATTTCCAAAAAGTATTTTTCGTGCTTACGATATTAGAGGCAAACTTTCTTACTTAACCGCGGACGTTGTTCGTTCGATTGCCTACGGATTGGCACAACAATACAAACAAGCAAAACAAACTCAATTAGTGATTGGCTATGATGCCCGTCTCACAAGTCCAGCCTATGCACACTTAATTGAAGAAATTTTAATAGAACAGGGTTTAGTGGTCACAAACATTGGTTGTTGTTCATCACCAATGATGTATTACATTGCGCGAGATTTTGGTGGCAATGGCATTATGGTGACTGCAAGCCATAACCCAAAGTCCGATAATGGTATTAAGTGGATTTTAAAAGGTGAACCGCCGTCTCCAGAAATGATTCAGCAGGTGGGTGAAGAAGCCCAAACTTATGTACCAGCCCATTCAATTTCTGTTCTTGAATTAATGGCGGCTCAATTTAAAGCTGAGTTTTGTCAAAAATACCAGCAAGCTATTTTTAAAGATATTCAGTTAAAACGTCCTTTAAAAGTTGTTTTAGATGGTTTACATGGCTCTGCTGGACACTGCTCAAAATTAATATTGGAAAAAATGGGCTGTGAAGTGATTGCTTTACGAACCCATCCAAATGGAGAGTTTCCAGACCATGCACCAGACCCTTCGCATGCAGCCCATTTAACTAATTTGCGTAAAGCAGTTGTTGAGCAGCAGGCAGATATTGGCATTGCCCTTGATGGGGATGGTGACCGTGTTGTTTTAGTCGATGAAAAAGCCCAGATATTGACCGCAGACCGATTGTTGTCACTTTTTGCGCAAATGTGTCTAGAGCAGCACCCAGAGCAAGAAATCGTTTTCGATGTGAAATGTTCACGCATGGTTCAAAAAACGGTTGAACAACTCGGTGGAAAAGCAAAAATGATCCGTACGGGAAGTAGTTTCTTGCGGGCTTATTTATCTCAGTCAAATGGACGCGCCATTTTTGGTGGAGAATATGCAGGCCACTATGTTTTTAATGATGGGCGTGGTTTTGGCTATGACGACGGTTTATATGCTGCATTACGTGTAATGGAATATTTTACCCAATCTGATGCTACAACAATTTCCGAATTGTTTGCTCCTTATCCAGAAAGATGTTGTACAGAAGATACCTATATTGGTACGTATCAGTCCGATCCAAAGTATGTATTACAAGATATTGAAATTTTAAGTCATCGTTTAGGTGCTCGTATCAGTAAAATCGATGGCGTACGTCTTGATTTTGATGATGGTTTTGGCATTATTCGAGCATCAAATACTGGTGAATATTTTACAGTAAGATTTGACGCAGATAATCCTTTACGATTAAAGGAAATCCAGCAAAAATTTGTAGATATGTTGCAAGAGCACTATCCGCAAATTGCACAAGAACTTTCAGAGGCCTAAGTAAGGAGAGGCGTAATGCCCCAACATCAGCATATCGGTATCGACAAAGCAAAAATCTTGATTGAAGCTTTGCCGTATATTCAACGTTTTACTGGTAAAACGCTGGTGGTGAAATACGGTGGCAACGCGATGACTGATCCGGAGCTAGAAAGTTCATTTGCCCGAGATATCGTTTTACTTAAAACGGTAGGGTTAAATCCGATTGTTGTTCACGGTGGTGGGCCACAAGTAGACTCATTTTTAAAGCAGTTAGGTCGTGAATCTGACCGTATTGACGGTATGCGTGTAACTGATGCTGCAACCATGGAAGTGGTTGAAATGGTACTAGGTGGTAGCGTAAATAAATCAATTGTTAACCTGATTAATAAACATGGTGGCCGTGCTATTGGTTTAACAGGTAAAGATGGTAATTTACTTCGTGCTCGTAAATTGCTTATGGAAAAGCAAGAAGAAGACGGTTCTATCAAACATATTGATTTAGGTATGGTTGGTGAAGTAACTGGCGTTAAAACTGATGTGCTTGAAATGTTTACCCAAAGTGACTTTATTCCAGTTATTGCGCCATTAGGTGTAGATGAAGAAGGCAATACTTATAACATTAATGCCGATTTAGTAGCAGGTAAGGTTGCAGAAGCATTAGGTGCTGAAAAATTAATTTTGCTCACAAATATTAGTGGCGTGCTGGATGAAAACAAGAATCTGTTAACTGGCCTTACTACGCAAGAAGTTGACCGTCTCATTGAAACAGGCGTGATCTATGGCGGTATGATTCCTAAGGTAGGTTGTGCACTTGATGCTGTTAAAGGCGGCGTTGTTAGTGCGCATATTGTTGATGGTCGCGTACCACATGCAACATTGCTTGAGATCTTTACTGATCATGGGGTTGGAACACTGATTTCTAATCGCGCAAAAACTGCTTAATAAAACCGTTATTCTCAATAAAAAGATCACTCTAGGTGGTCTTTTTTTATATCATTTTAATTTGGTCATTTTTTTGTCATGAGCTTTGACTAGTGTAAGGGGTGTCACTAGGAGCGTTCATTATGCTGGAAAAATTTAATCAATATCGCCAAACCTGGACTTTACCTTTAAATCGTCATAAAGCAATAAATCAGACACAATTTCGTTTTGAGTGGGTTGATAATTTAAAAGAATTACAAGATGTACAACGATTTCGTGCACAACAATTTAGCCAACAATTTGGAATTCATTTTGAAGATAACTTAGATCAAGACATTTATGATTTTGGTTGCGAGCATGCAGTCTTACGTGAAAAGTGGACTGGAGAAATTGTCGCGTATACCCGTCTAAAATTATTTCAAGGTCATGAGATAGCACAAAGCTACAGCGCACATGAGTTTGATATTGTTCCTCAGTTATCACACCTTCCTAATGTGTTAGAAATAGGGCGTACGTGTGTTCATCCTCGCTTTCGTAATGGTAAAGCATTGTCGATGCTGTGGTTGAACCTTGCACCGAAAGTATTATGGTCAATGCGCGCTAAATATTTGATGGGTTGTGTCAGTATTCATCTGCAAGATAATTTGGCTAGAGCGTACTACACGCATCTCCAGATTCAGCAATTATCTGAAAGTAAAACAATTGATATTCGTTCGAAAAAAATCTATGAGCCTGAATATCCTGAGTTCAGTTTTCCACAAGATGAGCGTATGCCAAAATTGTTCCAAATGTATTTGAGTATGCAGTCAAAACTATCTAAACAGGCATTTTTTGATGAAGAATTTAACTGTCTAGATTATTTTGTATTTCTGGAAGTGAATAAAGTGGCGACTTCATTTGTCATGAATAAAATGGGGCAGCGTTAATCATATGTCCTATTTTCTAATAGCCAGCACATATTGAGATTTGCAAGCAATTTTACTCTCATGCACAATAGAGTATGTGAGGTAATTAGAAGTAGTTTAAAAGCGATATGTGCCAGCTATTAGGAATGAATTGTGCAACACCAACGGATATCACTTTTTCTTTCCGTGGTTTTTCACAGCGTGCAGGAATTACCTCAGATCATAGTGATGGATTTGGTATTGCATTTTTCGAAGACAAAGCTTGCCGACTATTTGTCGATAACCAGTCGGCAGTTGAATCTCCAATTGCCGATCTTATCCGTAATTATCCTATTAAATCGCGTAACGTGATCGCGCATATCCGTAAAGCAACTCAAGGTAAAATTACTTTAGAGAACTCTCATCCTTTTATTAGAGAGTTGTGGGGCCGTCATTGGATTTTTGCCCATAATGGTGATTTACATGATTTTAACCCACCACTAAGTGGACGTTTTACCCCTGTGGGTAATACAGACAGTGAACGTGCATTTTGTTATTTGCTTGATCAACTGGTTGAAGCTTTCGGTTATGAAGAACCGAGTCTTGATGAGATATTTGAAGTATTAGAAAAAATTTCTCCACAAATTGCTGAATACGGCACATTTAATTATTGTTTGTCGAATGGGAAGGCATTATTTAGTTACGCGATAACTAAATTACATTGGTTAGTTCGAGAATATCCATTTAATCAGGCTCATTTAATTGACTTAGATGTTGAGGTTGATTTTAGTCAGGTCACTACACCTGAAGATCGTGTGGCAGTTATAACGACAGAACCTTTAACACATAATGAAAACTGGACTGCTTATCAACCAGGTGAAATGATTTTATTTCAACATGGTAAGCCGATTAAAAAAGCAATTACTCATGTGGAAAGATTAAAACGCGAGCAGGAAAATCCAGAGCTTAAGCGTATTACTCGTGCAGATCAGTATTAATATAAAGTATATTTAAAATGTATGAATAGAGATATTTATATATATTTTACATTTAATAGTAAGGTATTTTGTTTAAAAAATACTTTATTATTTTAGTTGGTTAATTTTTTAAAAAACAAATAAAAACAACAAGTTGATTTAAATATAATTTTTATGTGATAAAGCCGACAAAATAGCTTTGTTTTTATTTATATTCTTTAAATATATCATGAGGTTTATGCAACAGTCATTGAACATCATTGGGGAGATGTATGAAAATGAAATGGGCTTCAGAATATAATACGGGTATCGAGGTTATTGATGAGCAACATAAACGAATACTTGATTATATTAATGAAATTGATGATGTAAAAGATGATGAAGATAGACGTCGTATTAAAGACGTTTTAGATAACATTATTGATTATACGCAATCACATTTTACTTTCGAAGAAAGTTTGCAAGAGGAAGCTGATTATAAATATCGTGTACCACATAAACGTGTTCATGATTTATTTATTAAAAAAATAGAGTTATATCGTGAGCGTTTTGAAATGGGACATACTGTTGAAAAAGAGCTACAAGAAATTTTAGCAAAATGGTTAATCAATCATATTCAACATGACGATGCCGATTATGTGGGGGCGGTAAAAGAAAATATGATGGGAATTATTAGAGAAAAAGAAAAGAAGAAAGGGAAAAACTGGTTTGCTCGGTTTTTCGCATAACTTAAATAACAAAACTTATAATTTTAGTTAGCGCAGCAAACTATCGATTCGGTAGTTTGCTTTTTTTATTGAGCAAACTTTGATTTTCAGGCATGAGACGGGCAAAATATCTATAGTCTTTTTCAAGGAATGCATAATGCAGGACATACCTATGTCACGATGGTTATCGCCCCTGATGGCGTTTTGCTTATCTTTCATCATTATGGCGACATTGGCACCCGCTATGGGAATCCAGATTGATCGTCAAATCGATTTCTGGTTATTGTGGTTAGGCACAATGCTGTTATTGGCTCTGCCAGTTTGTTATTTGGAAATTGCCTTAGCAAAACGGTCGAAGACTACTGCCTTAAATGCTTTATCAAGTTTAACTCGTGAAGCAGATAGTTCACCAAAATGGCGTTTGGCTGGTTGGCTTGCAGTTATTTTTATTCCATTTTTAGCAGGGAATGTACTGAGTACTGCTGGCAACTTACTGACAGCACAGCTCAATAATAGTGTTTCTGGGCAAATTGTTTTTGCTGGCCTTGCGGTTGCAGCTTTAATTTTATCTTTTATTCCGCGTCAGATTTTAATTGTGCTAATGACAGTCGGCGTAATCGCTTCTCTTGTTTTAGCTAATACAATGGGAACGACTTTACAGCCTTGGCATTGGACAAATGTTGAGTTTAAAGAATGGGGTAATGCGACCGTACTTGCACTTGTTGCAAGTGGTTTAGGCTTAGGACTTTACTGGCAAAATAGCTTATCTGTAATTCACTCTCAAGAAGGTGCCACAAAAACTGCACTTCCAATCTGGTTGGCTCAGTTAATTGCTGTCGTTGCGTTTGGTTTCTTTTCTCTTCAAGCACAGCTTCCAGTTTTTACCTGGATTTTTACTGCGGTAATGACAACAGCTTTGTTTATTCAACTTGCCAAAGAACAGCTTGCTCAACGTCAGCTGATGTACGTTTTACAATGGGTTGTCATTATTTTGGCAATTGCAGTTTGGGCTGTGCCTGAACTTCATGGCATCTTTACGTTGATTTTGATGCTTTGGGGATTACTCATTTGCCTCATCTATGCAATTTTTGCTGGTTGGATTATGAAAATTAGCCACTTGCGTAAATCGATGAATTTTAGCAATGAGTTGTTTTATAACTTGTGGCGTATTGCAGTGCGTATTGTTTTACCGCTTTCAATTGTCATTGCCATGATTTCGGTAGTTGGACAAATGATCTGATGGAAAAAGCTCAGCAAGTGTGGGTTGCTTTTGCAGCCCCAGAGCAACAGTTCTTAGTTGCTATTCCATTTGAAGCTGGTATGACTGCATTACAAGCGGTTGAGGCAAGTGGTTTGCAGACACAGGTAAGTTTACCTGAGCCATTACAACTTGGCATCTTTGGTGCAAAAGTTGAGGCACATGCGATTTTGCAAGCAGGTGATCGGGTAGAGGTCTATAGACCTTTAACTATTAACCCTAAAGATATACGCCGTAACCGCGCCGAGAAAAATCCTGTGGGACGATATATTAAAAGTAATCGCTTAAAGTAATAAGTCCCATAAATAAAACCCCTCGAAGTATTTCACTTGAGGGGTTTATTTTTATTAGAAAAAACGATTATAGTGGTGGGGCAGTTAAAATCGCTTCTTTAGAAGCAGGTAAACCTGGTTGCGATTCTGGAATAGTTTCTAAACCTTCAATTTTAGTTACTGTGCCAGTGCCATCAAAGTAAATTTTTAAATGCTGACCATGTGCTGCGGGGATTTTTGCCTTTTTAGCATAAGTTCCCGGGATATAGTTGTAAATGTAGTCCCAGCGTTGAGGATTGAGGGGATCAGTCACAGTTGGACTACCAAGCAAAAAACGCACTTGCTGGAAATTCATGCCGACTTGTACTTGAGAGGCCTGAGCTTTGGTCAAAGGAGTCCCTTGAGGAATATCAACCTTATATACACCAAAGATTGAACAACCAGCAAGGAGTGAAGTGACTAATAACGTCAGCACGAGTTTTTGCATTTTGCTACACTATCCCAATAAATTATGATGCATTTGATCAAAGGATAGATCATACTTCATCTAAATTCTATTGCCTATTCCAACTTGAGATTTGTTGAGAGACCTTTTTTCATGCCTATTTCCAATCAAGATTTGCGCAAAGCTGGACTTAAAGTTACCCTTCCACGAATTAAGATTTTGGAATTATTAGAAAATTCAAAGCAACATCATCTTAGTGCTGAAGATATTTACAAGACTTTGTTAGAACAAGGGGAAGATGTCGGTCTTGCGACAGTTTACCGTGTGTTAACACAATTTGAAGCTGCGGGTATCATTCAGCGCCATCATTTCGAAAATAATCATTCTGTTTTCGAAATCATGCAAGAAGATCATCATGATCATTTGGTTTGCTATAATTGCAACAAAGTTATTGAATTTACTAATGATGTTATCGAGAAGGAACAGCATGCTGTAGCAGAACAACATGGGTTTACCTTAACAGGTCACTCATTAAACCTCTACGGTTACTGTAACGAACCTGAGTGTCAGGAAGTGTTGCGCAAGAAATAATCGTTTTCACATAAAGAAAACAAATAAAAAAGGAAGGTTACGTTTAACCTTCCTTTTTTTATGAAGAAATTACTGTCGATCGAAGGTTAAATGCTGATTTGTGCCTGCTATTTGATCAGGTCCTTCTTCGGCAAGCTTAATGGTCAAACGCAAATCGTTTGGTGAGTCGGCATGTTTTAATGCATCTTTATAGGTAATTTGGCCTGCTTTATAGAGATCAAACAACGCTTGGTCAAAGGTTTGCATACCGAGTTCACGCGAACGCTTCATTAAATCTTTAATTTCATGAATTTCGCCTTTACGAATGTAGTCAGAAATTAATGGCGAGTTAATCAAAATCTCAATGGCTGCACGACGTGAATTGCCATCTGGTGTTGGAATAAGTTGCTGCGCAATCATGGCCTTTAAGTTAAGCGATAAGTCCATGTAAAGCTGACTGTGGCGGTCACTTTCAAAGAAGTGAATAATACGATCGAGCGCTTGGTTGGCGTTGTTAGCGTGCATCGTAGCCAATACAAGGTGACCTGTTTCAGCAAAGCCAATCGCGTAGTCCATAACTTCACGAGATCGAATCTCACCAATCAAGATCACATCTGGTGCTTGTCGCAAAGTATTCTTTAAGGCAATTTCAAATGAGTCTGTATCAATGCCGACTTCACGTTGGGTAATGATGCAGCCTGCATGTTCATGAATAAACTCGATTGGGTCTTCAATGGTAATGATATGACCTTTAGTGTTGTGGTTACGATAGCTGATCATTGAAGCCAATGAAGTCGATTTACCAGTACCTGTTGCACCAACAAAAATAATGATACCGCGTTTGGTCATTGATAAATCTTTAAGAACAGGCGGTAACTGCAAGTCATCAATGGAAGGAATTTTAGTTTCAATTCGACGTAGTACCATGCCTGGCATGTCACGCTGCTGAAAAGCGCTCACACGAAAGCGGGCCGTTTTATCACGGTTCATGATGGCAAAGTTACATTCACGAGTATCTGCAAATTCTTTGCGCTGTTTTTCGCTCATGATGGAATGTAATAGTTGACCAATAACGTCCCCAGAAAGACTATTTTTTGAAATTGGAACAATTTGCCCGTTAATTTTCATAGATGGCGCAACACCATCTGTAATAAAAAGATCGGATGATTTTTTTTCAACCATGAGGTTGAGTAGGTCGTTAAAATCCATATTTATTCTCTAATTATTTTTATAGGAATGATTCAGGCTGTTTTGCAGCAGTACGTGCAGTTTGTGGACTAATCACACCACGAGAAACTAGACCTTTTAAGCTTTGGTCGAGTGTCGTCATGCCATGATTTGCACCAGTCTGAATTGATGAATACATTTGTGCGACTTTATTTTCACGAATTAAGTTACGAATGGCAGGAATACCAATCATGATTTCATGTGCTGCCACACGCCCACCGCCGTTCTTTTTAAGTAGGGTTTGCGAAATAACAGCCTGTAAAGATTCTGACAACATGGCACGAACCATGTCTTTTTCTTCGGCAGGAAATACGTCAATCACACGGTCAATAGTTTTTGCAGCAGAAGTCGTATGTAGCGTACCAAACACCAAGTGACCAGTTTCAGCAGCGGTAAGTGCTAAACGAATGGTTTCAAGGTCACGCATCTCACCGACCAAAATAATATCGGGGTCTTCACGCAGTGCCGAACGTAGTGCTTCATTAAAGCCATGCGTATCACGATGCACTTCACGCTGGTTAATCAAGCATTTTTTTGACTGATGTACAAATTCGATTGGGTCTTCAACGGTTAAAATATGGTCATAACGGTTTTCGTTAATGTAGTCCATCATCGCTGCAAGCGTAGTTGATTTACCCGAACCTGTTGGTCCTGTAACTAACACAATGCCACGTGGGTAATCACAAATATCTTTAAAGATTTGACCTAAGCCTAAATCTTCCATAGTGAGTACTTTTGATGGAATGGTACGAAACACTGCACCAGCACCGCGGTTCTGGTTAAATGCATTGACACGAAAACGCGCAACATTGGGAACTTCAAAAGAAAAGTCTGTTTCGAGCTTTTCTTCATAGTCACGGCGTTGTTTATCATTCATGATGTCATAGACCAGACGGTGAACATCTTTGTGGTCTAAAGCTGGTAAGTTAATGCGACGGACTTCACCATCAACGCGAATCATTGGTGGCATGCCAGCAGATAAGTGTAAATCGGACGCGCCATTTTTCACAGAGAAAGCGAGTAGCTCTGTAATATCCATAATTTCCCCAAGTAAATCAAAATATGTCATTATTTTGTAGAATAATATACGGCTTTCACCGAGGCATACCAACACTTCGCTTTAGGTGAAAAGCAAAAAAGTTTTTTGAAAATGAGAACCTTGTCAATGAATTACCTGCAAGATGCGCGACAGCACGTATTACAGCAAATCCGACGTGCTTGTGAACATGCTCAGCGTGCGCCTGAAACTGTGCAACTTTTAGCCGTATCAAAAACACATCCAAGTGAAAGTTTGTGTGAAATGTATGCAGCAGGGCAAAGAGCATTTGGCGAAAACTATTTACAGGAAGCTTTGGAAAAAATTGAAGCTTTACAAGATTTAGAAATTGAATGGCACTTTATTGGTCATGTTCAGCGGAACAAGACTAAAAATTTGGCTGAAAAGTTTGATTGGGTACACGGTGTAGATCGTTTAATTATTGCTGAACGATTATCTAATCAAAGGCTTCAAGATCAATCTGACTTAAGTATTTGTTTGCAAGTGAATATTGACGGGCAAGATAGTAAAGATGGTTGTGCACCAGATGAGGTTGCCGAGTTAGTTGCTCAAATTAGCCAATTACCCAAAATCAGACTACGCGGTTTGATGGTGATTCCAGCGCCAGACAATACTGCCGCTTTTGCAGATGCTAAGCGTTTGTTCGATGAGGTGAGAGAAAAACATGCTCACCCTCAAGACTGGGATACTTTAAGCATGGGAATGTCGAGTGATTTAGAGGCTGCAATAGCCGCAGGTTCAACCATGGTCCGTGTGGGAACTGCTTTATTTGGTGCTAGAGACTATTCGCAAAAGGGTTGATGTACGCTATTTCGTACGTTCATTGCGTCCTTTTGCGGCTATGGCGGGAAGTGGTTTTCACTTATTATTAATTCATCAGGAGACAGGATGTTTCTAAGAATAACAATAAACAGTGATGAATGGATGCATACAGGTACGACAGGAGTTATACCAACGCAGATTCTAAAAAAGCCCCGACAGGATGTCGGGGCTTTTTAGTTTTAACCAATAACCTCAATGGTACTTGCGCCAGCACCAAGTGGTTTCACTTGAATTTGTACAGGAATACGCTCATGCATTTCTTGAATGTGCGAGATGAGAACAACCTGACGACCCTGATTTTGTAATTGATCTAAAGCATTCATCACCATATGCAAAGAAGATGCATCTAAGGTTCCAAAACCTTCATCAATAAATAGAGATTCAATTTTCATTGAACCTGAAGCCATATTGGCAATGGCTAAAGATAAGGCGAGGGCTGTTAAGAAGGATTCACCGCCAGATAAAGACGAAACTGAACGCATTTCTCCGTCCATATCGTGGTCGATAATGGCCAGACTTAAAGATTGGTCAAGTCGTTTTAATGTATAACGTTGAGAAAGCATCGCCAGTTGCTGATTCGCATGTTCCACTAAAATATCCAGATGATATTGCTGGGCATAGTCACGGAACTCTTTGCCTTTGGCATCACCAATCAGACCTGAAATTTTGCTCCAGCGATGTTCTTCTTGCTGAATGTTTTGAATTTGCTGGGCATACTGTTGCTGTTTCGCAAGGTTTTGCTGGTGCAGCTCTAACTTCAGTTTGAGCTGATCACGAATTTCCAGTTGGGCTTTAAGCTCTGCAATATTGTCTTGAATCAGGTTCAGAAGCTTTTCAAATTCAATATCTGGCTGAGTTTGTAAGTGATCGGTTAATTGCTCTTGCATCGTCTTAAGGGCAGATGAAGCTTCACTGAGTAGACGTTCTGCCTGATTAAGGCGGTTACGGATATCTTGTTCTTGTGCTGAATTAATCTGTATGAGCGCTGTAAAGTCCTGTGCCTGAAAATCAGAATGCTCGTTTAACCAGTTTTGAATTTGCGCATTAATCTGTTGTTGATGTTGCTCGGTGTGTTGATATTGATGCTTGAGCTGATCTAGCGCCTGTTTTTGTTGCTCGAAGTGCTGTCTGGTCTGTTCAAAACGTTGTTTAGACGCATGATAAGCCGTTTGTTGATGCTGACGTTTGGCATCATGCTCAATTAACCAATCATGAGACTTAAGGTCAGAAAGGCCTGTCATTTGCTGAATGAGCGATACCGCTCTTTCATTATTTTGTTGCCCCTTGAGCGTAATCTCTTTGAGATTTTGATCGATCTCATTAATTTGTTTGGTCATTTGCTCAAGGTTAGCTGTCAGCATTTTAAGTTCTTGTTGCTGCTGTTCAAAACGCTGAGAAAGCTGTTCTTGTTGTTCAAGTTGCTTAGCACGTGCATCAAGAATAGACCAAGTCTGCTTAGCCGTTTGGCTCCTCGACTGCTGCCATGCGTGCTGTTCGGATTCAGATAAGCACTGAACAATATGCTGAACTTGTTGTTGCCATTGCTGTGCCGTATTGAACAAGCTTTCACTACGCTGAACATGTTGAAGCAACTGGTTCTGCTGCTTAATCGCTTGGGTTAAACGCAAGTTTTCTGAGTCAAATGAACTTATTGAAGTTTGTGCGGCTTGTCTAAGCTCGTTAAGTGTTTGTAAGATTTGTTCTGGAGGTTGAGCAAGATCAATTTGCAATTGGTTGAGACTTAATTGCTGAACAAGATCTTGCTGCAAGTTTGCTTGTTTTGCATTAAGTTGAGATAAATGTTTTTGAACTTGTTCGAGCTCGGCACGACACTGGGTAAGTGTCTGCTGTTCGCTTTGCCACGTGTTAAATTTAGTTTGCTCTAGCGCTACTGCCTGTTGTTCTTGTTGTTGCTGCAAGTCGAATAAGGCCTTGGAAACTGTGCTGTCATCAATACGGTAGGGGTGATGCGTGCTGCCACAGACTAAACAAGCTTCGCCTTCTTTAAGATTGGCTCTTAACTGTTCAATATTTTCAGTATGTAATAAACGTTGTTGTTGCAAGATGTGCTGTAATTTTTCACGCTCTATTTTTGCTGTTTTGTAGTCTTGCTCAGCTAGCTGGCAAACGGTTTTTAGCTGCTGTTCTTGAGCTGAGGTTTGGCTATATTTTTCGGTGAATTGCTGAAGCTCAGCATAGAGCTCATGATAAATTTTAATTTTTTGTTGAATGAGGTCTAGCTGAGTAATTTGAGCAAGCTTTTGTTCTTTATCTTTACGCTGTTGCTCAAGTTTTACCTCAATCTGTTCAACCGTACCCACCGAAGCCGTCAGTTGTTCAAGTTCACTTTTAGCTTCCGATAGTTTTTGACGAGCTAGAGTAGGGTTTCCAAGCTGTTGTTCAATCGCTTCGTAGTTTTGAATAAATTGCCCGAGTTGATGCAAATGCGCTGAAAGGCCTTTATCTAATACAGCATATTGCCCAGTCTGAGTAAGCTGTTGTTGCAGATGGATTTGATTTTGTTGAAGCTGCTCAATCTGTTGTTGAACCGTGTTTTGCTGTTGTTGCAACGGGTTGAGTTTCTGCTCTAGAACATTTCTTTTTTCTTTGCACTTTTTATATTCATCTGCAATAAATGTGCGCTCTTGAATAGACTGTCGAACCTGATTTAAAGCAGGTTGATGCTGTTGCTCAAAATCGAGCGTTTGTTTGAGTTCTTGCTCTGCTGATTGATATTGTTTTTGTCCCGTTTCAAAAATTTGAACCAAATCATTAAACTTAATTTGAGCTTGCTGAATTTGCGGCTCAAGTTGTTGTAGGGTTTGTAAATTTTGAGTCTGCTGAAAGACCTGTGGGCGTATTTCAGAGAAGACTTCGAGTCGTTTTAATTGCTCACGTTCACCCGCAAGTTGCTGATGCTGGTTTTGCTGGGTTTGAAACTGTTGCTGTTTAGCTTGAACATCAAGCTCAAGTTTGGCTTTACGTTCAAACCATTGTTGTTGTTTGTCTAAGACATTTTTTTGTTGTTCTAATTTTTGATAGTTCTCTTGAGCTTGCTGATATTGTTCGGTAAATGCTGCGATTTCTTCATCAGATAAAATCTCAATATGACCTAAAAACTCTTCAAGCTGTTTACGCTGTTTGGCAATATCTGCTGTTTTACGAAAAGCCAGCTCACCGATTTTGGCGAAAATGCTGGAGTTTGTCAGGTACTCAAGTAACTCGCCGCGTTCACTATCTCGTGCTTTTAAAAATGCCGTGACTTCTGACTGGGCAAGTAAAACAGCACGGGTAAATTGTTCAAATGAAAGCTGGGTAATTTGTTTAACTTTTTCATCAACTGCTTTGGCTTTATCGGCAAGTACCACACCATCGGTCAGGCATTTTAAGTGGCGTTGCACACTTTGTAACTTACCATTCGGATTTTCACGCGCACGTTTAATTTCCCAGCGTGCTAAATAGCGTTTTTGATCTTGTGCAATAAAACAAAGTTCAGCAAAACCATGTCCTGTACCTCGGCGTAAAACAGTTAAAGGCGAATTGGTGAGTAACTCTGAACCATCAACATCTTTTAATTTACCATCGCTGTCTTTAAGACGTGGAACGCGATTAAACAGGGCCAGACACATGGCATCTAAAATGGTCGATTTACCAGCACCAGTTTTCCCGACAATGGCAATTAAGCCTGCGTGAGCTAGAGGCGCGCTTTCAAAATCAATAAAGTGCTCGTCAGAAAGAGATGCCAGATTTTTTATACGAATAGATAAAATTTTCATGACATATCCTTAAGGTGTTGCATCATTTTCAAGATTTTTTTGTGCTTCTTGTACCAGACTCAGAAAATCTTTTAAGACCGCATCATCGGCACTGTAACCTTGTTTTTCCCAGATATTTTGAAAGAGTTTTTCTGGTGTTGGTGGTTCAAGTGCAATGTGCTGAGTGGTATCGGTGTCAGAAGCATCTTGGCTCACATATTGACGTGAAATACGCACTAAACGATAGCGATCAGGTGGTAGGGCCGCTTCAAACTGTTGGCGTAAATTAGGCTGTGGTGGCGTTAAACTATAATATTCAATATCGACATATTCACGATGGTCAATATTTTCAACAATGCCGTGAGGCAAGGCTTTGAGTTGTTGCAGCACTTCGTTTAACTCACCACGAATGCGATGCAATTGTATGCAACGCGGAATTTCAACAGCTTCAAACTGCAAACGGTGGTCTGCCTCTTGAGCAGGGTCAATTTTGACTTCAACCACTTGGTGTTTATAGTTAATTTCACTAAAAGAAAGTGGAATAGGTGAACCGCTATAACGAATGTGCGGCTGGCCTACTTTTTGTGGTTTATGTAGATGCCCTAAAGCGACATAGTCGACAGCATCTTCAAACAAAGTCGTTGAAAGCGCCTCTTCATTACCAATAATAATTGGGCGTTCAGAGTCGGATGTTTCCCCACCTTGCATATGAGCATGCGACATCAAAATAAGCGCTTGGTCTGGTGTTTTACGACGTTTAGCTTCGGCAATAAGTTGCTGGTGCAAATAGGCAATTGCATTTTTGCTATTGGTGGTATGTTCATTAAAGCCCGTAATTTCTGCCGAACGTAAAAAAGGTAGGGCAAGGCACCATGCCACAATATCCTGATTTTGATTATAGATAGGTAAAAGTAGTCGATCGAGATCTAGGGTTTTATCTTCATTCCAGCGAACCACGCCCACGGTTTTTGCATTGTATTTTTCTAAAAGTGGTTCGACTTGTTCAATACGGTAGCCTGAGTCATGATTACCAGCAATCATAAGCGTTTGCATGTGCGGTGCAACGCGATGTGCATCTGCTAAAAATTGATAGAGTTGTTTTTGTGCTTGTGAACCCGGATTAATTACATCAAAAATATCGCCGGCAATGAGCAGGGCATGCGGTTGTTTTTCTTGAATTTGAGTGAGTAACCAACTTAAAAATTGTTGGTGTTCGTAGTGACGTGAATGATTATAAAAAAACTGCCCCAAATGCCAGTCAGAAGTATGTAGAAAATGTACGGACATAGAAACAGACATCAAGCCAAAGTAAACACAGATACGTTAGCATAAATTGGCAGGAGATTTTATCAAGACATTTTAAAGTGTTCGATATTTAAGCCTACGCTGAAATCTGAATTAATTTTGTCACTTTAAACTTTGCTTTGTTACTATCAGTTCAAATAATGAATCTTGAGAACAAAATGACCATTCATGAATACGAAGTAAAAATACAGTGGGAAGGCAATATAGGTACAGGCACTTCATCTTATCGTTCATATAAAAGAGACTTTAGTATTCAACATCCACAAAAAGCCACTATTCAAGGTTCATCAGACCCTGCCTATTTAGGCGATGTGACCAGATGGAATCCAGAAGATTTATTAGTTGCTTCTGCCTCAGCTTGTCATAAGCTTTGGTATTTACACCTGTGTGCAGTCAATCATATTCATGTGCTGAGTTATGTTGACCATGCACTTGGATTTATGGAAGATGCAGATCCAGTTAAACGTGGTCACTTTACCCAAATTATTTTAAAGCCTGCGGTTATTTTAGAAAAAGGTGCAGACCAAGAGCTTGCTGCAAAATTGCATGAAGAAGCGCATCACGAATGTATGATTGCCAATTCGGTTAATTTTCCAATTACATGTGAAGCCAGTTTTAGCTTTGCCGAAGAATAAATAGTAAATAGCCACCGATAACAAGGCGGTGGCTATAAATTAAAAAATAAAAGAGTCGTTAAATAAAATCTTTAAGCAGCATTTTCATCAACTTGAAAAATACCAAAAACGTTATGGTCTAAATCGACAAAGTAACCATGCCAAGCACGACCGGGAATGGCGAATTTATCCATTGCCACAATGCCACCTTGCGCTAAAATTTTTGCGGCAATTTCATCAAAGTTTTCGACTTGAACCGAACAGGTAAATGCATTGGTGCCATATTCTATTGGAGGCGTTTGAGCTGGGCGTTTTAATAGCCCACCCATGATTGATGGTGTTTCTATACGGTAATATTCAATTGGTAAACTTTCATCTAATTTAAATTGCCAGCCGAACACAGCTTGATAAAACTGCGCATCGCGGGCAGGGTTTGAAGACTGGATTTCAAAATAGGCAATGTTGTTCATATTATTTAAATCATTTTTTATGGTGTAAAAAGTATACGCATAGCGTTTATAGCCACGAAAGGACTATTGTGTATGGTGAGCGTAAAATAAATGAAAGTGCCAGAAAATAAAAACCGACGATTCGAGTGATGAGAGAATCGTCGGTCAAAAACTTCATCAAGGGTTTCGGCTGCTAACAAAACCTAATCTGAAGGAAGAAAAGAGTCGTAATGAAAGGTCACCGATACAATTTTGCGGATGCCGTGCAAAGGAAGTATTCGGTTGCTGCGACCTTATTACCCTATATAACGTCAAGAGATTCGGATTGGTTGACAGAAAAATGAAAAAAAATCGAAAAAAATTTATAATTATTTTTTGAACCCATAAATTAGGCAAAATGATGACCAAATTACGCTCTTACTTTCTCTGGTTTTTTGCTTTATGCATAGGACTCACCTTAATTGTAGGTGTGGTTGCAGCACTATTACCAGCGAGTGTAGGTGGTATTTTAACAGCCGTTCCATATTTAGGCGCAATGATTTTTGTCTTGTTTAAATTTTTAAAGAAAGAGCGCCGTGCACCGACTGTACAAGAAAAAAAGAAATTTACTTTAGGTTTTACTCTGATTTTTTGGGGCTATAACTTGTGCGGTGTTTTATTCGGCCTGTTTTTATTTGCAAGAAAAGACCCAGAGATTTTGCAGAACTTTATGCTTTACCTTAAACAGCCTCAGTTTTTAAGCATTATGCTCATTATGCTTTTAATGTTAGCGATCCCACTTTATTTGATTACCTATTGGTTTTATGGGAAACAGGCACAAAGGATGGCAAGCAAAATGTTTAATGTGCAATAGATCACTACAGAAACCGCTACGATTAAATATAAATGATTCTTATATAATTAACTAAAACTTGTGTCCTCGGTTTTGGAGGAAATATGAATAAGAATGTATTAATTACGGGTGCTAGTGGTTTTATAGGAACTCATTTAATTAAGTTCCTGCTGCAAAAAAATTATAACGTGATTGCTGTTACGCGGCAGGCTGGGAAGGAATCTGACCATCCTGCCTTGCAGTGGGTACAAAAATTTGAAGATATTTCGACACGGCAAATTGACTATGTCGTGAATTTGGCAGGCGCAAATATTGGTGAAAAACGCTGGACCGAATCACGTAAAAAACAACTCATTCAAAGCCGAGTAAACACGACACTAAAATTGTATGCGTGGCTCAAGCAATCTGAAATTTTTCCAGAAGTGGTTGTGTCTGGCTCCGCCATTGGCTATTACGGTATAGATGTTGGAGAAAGGTGGGCAGAGGTGTGTACCGAACAAAGCTCACCACAGCCTATTTTTATGTCTCAGCTTTGCCAAGAGTGGGAACACGCAGCGTTAGCAGATACTCAGCAAAATACTAAAATCATTCGCTTAGGTGTTGTGTTTGGGCAGGGTGGTGGCATCTTGCCTAAAATGTTGCTCCCTATTCGATTCAATTTAGTCGGCAAGATTGGTCATGGTAGTCAGCCTGTGGTTTGGGTACATATTGAAGATGTTTTAAGCGCAATCGAGTTTATATTTAACCACCCTCTGTCAGCCCAAATCCATAATGTAGTATCGCCAGAAAATGTGACCCAAAAGGTATTTGTTGAACAAGCTGCCAAGGTTTTGAATAAGAAACCGCTGTTGTCGGGACCAAGCACGGTTTTTCGCTGTTTGTTGGGGGAACAATCGCAATTAATTTTGAATGGACAATACGTTAAACCTGCTGCCTTACAAGCAGAAGGATTTGAGTTTGCTTATCCTCAATTAAAAATGGCTTTAGAGAATATACTCACGTCAGGCTAAGATTTTATTTTGTAGGCGCTCTGGTGAATATGCTTTTGCATCAACTAAGGTTGGTTGACCCAGCATAAGCTGACGGAGCAATTGTGCAGAGCCTGCCCCCATGCATAAACCATTTCTAAAATGACCAAAGTTTGCCCAGAGGTTGTCCATTTCAGGCATTTTGCCAATGTATGGAACACCATTTGGTGAACTTGGTCTGAGTCCTGCCCAGCGCTGTACGATCGGGAAATCGGTCAGTTCAGGAACCATTTCTAAGCACGCTTCTAAAATATTGTGCTGGGTTGTTTCGTCGGTAGACGTGTCAAAACCACGATGCGCCATGCTCGAACCACACACGATATGACCGTCCATACGTGGAATCAAATACATGACTCGATTCATACACATGGTTGGTAGCCAGTGGGCAGGGGTTTTAAATAACAACATTTGACCTTGAACAGGTTCGACTGGAATTTCGAGTTGTAATTGTGAGTTCCAGTAATGGCTCCATGCGCCCGAAGTTATTACAAAATGATCTGCTGTATGTTTGCGACCATCTTCGGTTTGGAGCGTTTGTATAACATCATCCTGTTGAATCAGTTTTTTAACAGCAGAGTGCTCAAAAAACTCAACATTTGGATGCTGTTTTAAATAACTAATCAGAGACTGTAATACGCGTGGGTTACGAATATTAGACAGTTCAGGAAAATAAATGGCTTGTTGAAACTGATCGGAAATATGCGGATTGACTTGCTCTAGGGCATCTCGCTGTAAATATTCGCAGCGCTGCATGGGTTCTTGATGCTGCTCGGCATAGGAAAGTCCGACGTCAAAATCTTCTTCATCAAAAATTAGCATGCCTGTGTCATGAATTTCAAAATCAATCCCTGTAACAGGGGAGAGTTTTTGGTTCCATGCTTGATAAGAGGCTTTACCAAATTGAGCGAGTTGGTTCACTGCATGCACATAGCGCCACGGGTACATCGGAGAAAGAATCCCTCCGCCAGCCCAAGAGGCTGCTTGTCCCGCTTGTTGTTGATCGAAAATGCTGACCGTACAGCCTTGTTCAACCAACTCCAGCGCAGACATTAATCCACTTATGCCCGCGCCAATGATTGCAATATGCATGCAGTGTTATCCTTTCTCTGCGAACTTAGTTCATTTCCTTGAGTTTTTCGGCAGCAGTTTCTGCAAAGTAAGTCCAGATTCCATCTGCACCAGCACGGCGGCAGCACATGAGTGATTCTAAAATCACTGATTCTGATAACCAGCCATTTTGAATTGCGCCCGCTAACATCGCGTATTCGCCACTCACTTGGTAAATGAATGTCGGAACACCAAAGGTATCTTTCACTTCACGTACCACATCCAAATATGGCATGCCCGGTTTTACAATCACCATGTCAGCGCCTTCTTGAATATCAAGTGCGATTTCATGTAAAGCTTCGGCACGGTTAGCAAAGTCCATCTGGTAGTTATATTTATTACCACCTTTAAGGTTGGATGCAGAGCCAACAGCATCACGGAACGGGCCATAGAAGCTCGACGCATATTTCGCAGAGTAGGCCATAATGTTGGTATAGATGTGACCGTTGGCTTCTAAAGCCTGACGAATTGCGCCAATACGGCCATCCATCATGTCACTTGGTGCAACTACATCAGCACCTGCTTCAGCATGACTTAAAGCTTGTTTAATCAAGCATTCTACAGTCTCGTCATTCAGCACATAGCCTGTCTCATCAATAATGCCATCTTGACCATGCGTGGTGTATGGGTCGAGGGCACCATCAGTAATTAACACCATTTCTGGTAATTCTTTTTTTAGTAAACGGCACGTGGTTTGGACTAAACCATCTTCATGCCATGCAGCTTCTGCGGTCAGGCTTTTATCTTCTTGAGGCGTGACTGGAAACAGAGCCAGTTTTGATACGCCTAATTCCAGAAGTCTTTCAGCTTTTTTCAGTAATAAATCTGCCGACAAACGCTGAATGTTTGGCATACTTGGAATATCTTGGGTCTGATTTTGTCCCGGTAATACAAATACTGGATAAATCAAGTGATTGGTAGTGAGCTGTGTTTCGCTGACCATCGCACGCAACTGGTCATTTTTACGAATACGGCGCATGCGAGTGGCTGGAAATGCAGGACGATTGAACGTATAAGTCATAACAATCTCGATGTTCGGTATTACACTAGGATAGGTTGGCGGATATTCCATTACTGTCAACCGACTGCTGTATTGTAGCCCCATAATGCTGGATTTGTACAAAATTATGGGTGTTTATCATGCTTTTAAATTTAGGCAACGTATGAGTGATGAAAAGAAAAATTGGACTGGGAGCATTCATTTAGGTGCAAAAACTGACCTGAATGTAGTTCTTAAGCAATTATGTAAGGCGTTTAATAGCTCTCCTTTTTTTAAGCATAGTGGAATGATTATGCGTGTGGTGGACGGGCAAATTGAAGGCTATATCGAGATGCAACCCGACCTGATTGGCAATCTGGCATTTCAGATTTTACATGGTGGAGTTGCTGCAACCTTGCTCGATAGCATTGGCGGTATTGTGGCAATGGAACACCTATATCGCCGTTCAACGCCGGAAACTTTAACCGAGACCATTAAGCAAGTATCGCGTTTGGCAACTGTCGACATGCGTGTAGATTATTTGGCGCCGGGGCGTGGTAAATACTTTATTGCACGTGCCGAAGTTCTGCGTTTAGGTCGTAAGGGCTGCACTATGCGCATGACCATGGTCAATGATGAAGGCAAAGCAATTGCTGCGGGTATTGCTTCATACGCCTATTAAGTTACCGATTTAAGTATTTAAAAAGCGCCAAGTGCGCTTTTTTTAGTGTTTGAAAAGCAGGAATTTTCACAAAAACTTTGAGATAAACATTAATTTAATTAGAACGAACGCATTAGTTATAATTTTTTATTCTCATATCATGAGGTTTTAGCGTTAAAATTAGCTCCTTTGACAATGCGGTATGTCTTGTTTATAGAAAAATAAAAACTCTATAACAAGGTGTAGTGCGAGATTGATGGCAAAGCCAACCCATCTTTAGGAACATACCATGACTGATGCACAAAGCAATGTACAAGAAACAGTGCCAACAACATCTGCCTCGGATGACAACAATCAAAACAAGCGCAAAAAATTTCTTGGTTTTTTTGCGCTGATTTTATTGATCGCCGCTATTTTATATGCAATCTGGGCATTATTTTTAAATCATTCCGTGAGTACGGATAATGCCTATGTCGGTGCAGAAACGGCTCAAATCACTTCAATGGTAAGCGGGCAGGTCGCTCAGGTTGTGGTAAAAGATACCCAAACAGTACATCGTGGTGACGTGCTGGTTCGTATTGATGATCGTGATGCCAAAATTGCACTGGCTCAAGCTGAGGCAGAGCTTGCCAAAGCAAAACGCCAATACAAACAAACTGCGGCAAACAGTAGCTCTTTAAACTCTCAAGTTGTGGTTCGTGCCGACGAAATTACCAGTGCCAAAGCACAAGTTGCTCAAGCGCAGGCTGACTACGACAGAGCTGCTTTAGAGCTGAATCGCCGTGCGCAACTTGCCGCGTCTGGTGCAGTGTCTAAAGAAGAACTCACTAAATCACAAAGTGCAGTTGAAACAGCCAAAGCAGGGCTAGAGCTTGCCAAAGCAGGTTTAGCGCAAGCATCTTCAAGCCGTAAAGCTGCCGAAAGCACTTTTGCAGCGAATGAAGCTTTAATTCAGGGTGTAAGTGAAACGTCAACACCTGATGTACAAGTTGCACAAGCACATGTTGAACAAGCTCAGCTTGATTTGGAACGTACTGTAATTCGTGCGCCAGTCGATGGTGTGATAACGCGTCGTAATATTCAAGTGGGCCAACGTGTTGCACCAGGTACCAGCATGATGATGATTGTGCCGCTCAATGATTTATATGTAGATGCTAACTTTAAAGAAAGTCAGTTGAAAAAAGTCCGTCCGGGTCAAATCGTTACACTTACTTCAGATTTATATGGTGACGATGTTGAATATCACGGCAAAGTGATGGGCTTCTCTGGTGGTACAGGCTCTGCCTTTGCCTTAATTCCGGCTCAAAATGCAACAGGTAACTGGATTAAAGTGGTTCAACGCTTACCAGTTCGTATTGCACTTGACCCGAAAGAACTTGCTGAACACCCACTGCGTGTTGGCTTGTCGATGGAAGCAAAAGTCGACTTATCTGCGAAGTAAACGCTTATGAAAACGCAAACACCTTTTGCCGAGCTGAGCGGTGGCCGTTTATTACTGGCAGCGTTTGTTATTGCCTTGTCGAACTTTATGGTCGTACTCGATACGACCATTGCCAACGTATCTGTACCGCACATTACCGGTAACCTTGCTGTTTCAAGTACACAAGGGACATGGGTCGTTACATCGTATGCAGTTGCAGAAGCGATTTGTGTACCCTTAACGGGTTGGCTTGCGGGCCGCTTTGGAACCGTCCGAGTCTTTATTTTTGGCCTGATTGGTTTTACGATTTTTTCTTTTTTGTGCGGCCTAGCAAACTCGTTAGGCATGCTGGTGTTTTTCCGTATTGGACAAGGTCTATGCGGTGGTCCACTTATGCCACTCAGCCAAACCTTGTTGATGCGTATTTTCCCTAAAGAAAAGCATGCACAGGCCATGGGCCTCTGGGCAATGACCACAGTGGTTGGGCCAATTTTAGGACCAATTTTAGGTGGTCTGATTAGTGACAACCTGTCTTGGCACTGGATTTTCTTTATTAACATTCCGGTCGGCATTATTTGTGTTTTAGCGGCAATCCGTTTGCTCAAACCAGCCGAAACAGAAACGATTTCTTTAAGAATCGATACGGTCGGTTTAGGTCTGTTAATACTCTGGATTGGTGCGCTACAGCTCATGCTCGACTTAGGGCATGAACGCGACTGGTTTAACAGCACCAGCATTGTGGTACTTGCTTTAACCGCCGCCATTGGCTTTGTAGTGTTCATCATATGGGAGCTGACCGATAAGCACCCCGTGGTGGATGTGAAGGTATTCAGGCATAGGGGCTTTGCTATTTCAGTGTTAGCTCTGTCGCTGGGCTTTGGAGCTTTCTTTGGCAGTATTGTACTGATTCCGCAGTGGCTGCAAATGAACCTTTCCTACACCGCCACATGGGCCGGCTATTTAACTGCAACCATGGGCTTTGGTAGTTTGACCATGTCACCGATTGTGGCAAAGCTTTCGACCAAACATGACCCACGTGCGCTTGCAAGCTTTGGCCTGATTTTGCTAGGTGCAGTGACCTTAATGCGGGCGTTCTGGACCACAGATGCCGACTTTATGGCACTGGCGTGGCCACAAATCCTGCAAGGTTTTGCCGTACCGTTCTTCTTTATTCCACTGTCGAACATTGCACTCGGTTCGGTGTTGCAGCAAGAAATTGCATCTGCGGCGGGCTTAATGAACTTTTTAAGAACCATGGCAGGGGCAATTGGTGCTTCAATTGCAGTCACGGTGTGGGACGACCACGCCAAAGTTGCACGTAGTGAAATGGTGTCAAACCTAAATACTGCCGAAGTACAAAATAACCTTTTGCAAAATGGTTTTACGGCTGACTCGACTTTAGGAATCATTTCAAACCTCGTCGATAAAGAAGCGATTACCATGTCGGCAAACCATGTGTTTTTACTATTTGCGATGGTGTTTGTCTTTGCGGGGCTGGTCATTTGGCTGTGTCCGAAACCCAAAGGGGATGTCGGCGGAATGCCTTCTCACTAAACACAAAAAAGCATCTCTTCGGAGGTGCTTTTTTAGGTCCACTAAAAAATAGAGCGAGTCTATAAATGGCAGATTTTGCCTGTATTTAGCGAAATAAAGCATGCCAGAATCGGGCAAATCAGTTATAAAAGAGTGTGATATCAAGCAAGGAGGCTTAATACAGGGCATAGGATAAAACGCCCTTAAACATTCAATATTATAAAACCTTATTTTTATCAAAGATTAAAAAAACTTAATACCTGAAAACAAAGAAGCTTGCATGGCAATTGCATGGATAGGCAGGCGTATATATTGGAGTTATCACGTGAATAAAAGATATTCATTTTTGTTCAGTAGTTTATTAGCAGTCGGTTTATTACAAGGATGTGGAGATGACTCCTCGTCAGATCAGCCCAAGGATGATTCAAATACAACCCCGCCCAATTTAATTGTAGATAATGACCCCACCAGTTGTAGCAAACTGGCACAAGACGGTTCAAGCGTGGTGGTCGGTTCAAACCAAAATGGTGACCCAGCAGCGCCTGAGGGTGCATCGGGTTATAGACTCGGTAACACGGTTAAATACGCAGATAAATATATGGTGGTGGCAAACACGCCACTTGCGGTAAAAGCAGGCTGTGATGTTTTAAAAGCAGGCGGTAGCGCAGTCGATGCCGCCGTTGCGGTACAAGCGGTGTTGGGTTTAGTAGAACCTCAATCGAGCACGATTGCGGGTAGTGGTTTTATGATGTATTACGATGCCAAAACCAAAAAAGTTACTGCTTATGATGGCCGTGAAACCGCACCAGCCGCAGCTAACGAATATTATTTAATTCGCCAAGATATATATGACCCAAATTCACCAACACCTGTACCAAGCGCTCGCCGTAGTGGTCGCTCGATTGGTGTGCCGGGTGTGATGCGTTTGCTTGAACAAGCACAACAAGAACATGGCAAACTCAAATGGAATCAGCTTTTTGGTGAAGCGATTGGTTTGGCTGACAACGGTTTCCGCATTCCGGGCCGTTTGGCAGATGCAATTGCAAGCAATGCAAACAGCTTAGCGCTTGATGCAAATGCAATGGCGACCTATTTCTACCCAGATGGTTCACCACGTAAAGTCGGTGAAACCATGACCAACAAAGCCTATGCAAAAACCCTAGATGCACTTGCCACGCAAGGCGCAAATGCACTGCACACTGGTCCAATTGCCCAAGCGATTGTGGCAAAAGCAAGCCAAACACTAGGTGATGACCCAGCAAGAACTCCAATTACCCCAAGTTTAATGACCTTGCAGGATTTATCGAACTATCAGGTTAAAAAACGCGACCCGATTTGTACGACATACCGTGACCGTTACTATGTTTGTACCATGCCGCCTCCATCTTCGGGAGGGATTGCGGTTGCGCAAACGTTGGGTATTTTAGAAAACTTTGATATGTCGCTTTACCCACCTAAAAATCCTGAAAATGAGGGCGGTGTGCCGGATGTGATGGGTGTGCATTTAGTGTCTGAGGCAGAGCGTTTGGCCTACGCTGACCGCGACAAATATGTAGCAGACACTGACTTTGTTGCTTTACCAGCACAGGGTATTGCAAGCTTTATTGATAAAAATTACTTAAAACAACGTGCAGCACTGATTAACCCGAACCAAAGTATGGGCGTTGCGCCAGCGGGCAATTTCAACCCAGCTTCGGGTGTCGACACGACTGTTGAACACGGAACAACTCAGTTCACGATTGTAGATGCCTATGGCAATGTGGTTTCAATGACATCGACTGTTGAATCGAGCATGGGGTCATTCCACATGGTGGATGGTTTCTTGCTATCAAACCAATTAACTGACTTTAGTGCCAACCCTTATGACAGCACTGGGGCACCAGTTGCTAACCGTGTGGAAGGTGGTAAACGCCCACGTAGTACCATGGCGCCAACTTTAGTGTTTAAAGGTACTACGCCAGATGAGTTTTATATGGCAACAGGTTCACCAGGTGGCGGTACGATCATTCAATATGTGGTTAAAACTTTGGTGGGTGCGCTGGACTGGAACTTAAATGCACAGCAAGCCACGTCGCTTGTAAACTTTGGTGCGACTAATAGTAAAAACACCAATGTTGATAGCTCGAATGTGCAGCTTTCTTTGCTTGATTTGATTGAAGGCTTAAAAGCAAAAGGGCATGGCGTTGCTAACACTGCGCAAACCAGCGGTATTTCTACGATTATGAAAGTAAATATTAATAATCAGAGTAAATATGCAGGTGGGGTAGATCCACGCCGTGAAGGTATTGTGTTAGGCAATGGTGCTTTATAGACCACACTTAAAAAAAAAAAGCTGTCATATTTGGCAGCTTTTTTATGTGGCCCTTGAAAAAAACAAAAGACACTCAATTATGTAAATATGTTCATCAGTAGCGGACTGTTGATAAAATGCACAGTATTTTATTTTAGTTATGCTATGATGCTCATACATTCATGGGGATGTTATTGGCTTCGACGCTGGTGATGAAACTCATAGATGCATGCCGAGAGCGCATTTTCTCTCGTAAATCAAATTTGCATATTTTAGTCGCAAACGACGAAACTTACGCTCTAGCTGCCTAAGGGCAGTTTGTCCGCTTCCTAGAATACTTGTGGTTTAGGAACCCGACCGTAGCGCACGCACACAAGTCCGTATAGAGTCAAGCCTCGGGGCTTTATACCAAACTTAGAGGATCGCAACTTGTACCCTGTTCGTCGGGTCACTTGGTGTTAAAACAATAGACGATATCTAAGCATGTAGTATTCTCGAGCGTAATGCTGGCGGACGCGGGTTCAACTCCCGCCATCTCCACCAAAATTCTCTATATAATTAAGCCACTTATCATAAGTGGCTTTTTTATTGACAGGATTTTGACAGGCTTAGTCTGTCTTGAGTTTTGCAGTTTAGAGTTTATTCTTATCAACATGGATTCACTATATAATTAGAATTAAAACAACTTGATTTGGTAAAGCTGTTAGGAGTTAATTACTCTTTTGGGGATGTGATAAAATGACTAAATAGATACTCAGATGGATTTGATTGCAATTAATGAATTAGATAGGTTAATTCCTATTATGCAAAACTAGTATTAATATCTATTTAAAATTATTGAAATATCTGTTTTTCTTTATTGTTAAAAATTATAATTAATTTTCAACTTACTTGCATGATTATATTAAATTAAATGAATAATTATTTTTATCTTATACTTTGGTAGAGCACTAGTCTATCCTCACCTATAAGCTCTAAAAGAGTAATTTTTGATTATGAAAAATAATATTCAATTTCATAAGTTTTATATGTTTCTAAGAAAATGTTAAGAGCTGGATAGGAGGAGACTAATTATTTAGATTGTCACTGACATGTTAATCGTTTAATATTTATTAAAAATTAAATTATTAATTTTAGAGGCTGGGGATGGATACAAAACAAGATAAATTTGCGGCAGGTGCTCAAGGAATTGGCTATATTTACCAACCAAGATTTGCTTTATATCATTTACTAGAACTTCCAGAAAGTACATCTGTTTTTATTGAAAAAGATGATGATTTAGATTTTATTGATAATGAAAATAATACTAAAAAATTAGCATCTTTAAAACATAAGGTTGAAGGTGAAAAATTAACTGACTTAGCAACTGATTTCTGGAAATCTATTAGAGTTTGGTGCGATCGATACGAAAAATATGGATTTGAAGATAGCGACCTTCAATTTTATTTAATGACCACTAATACTATTAGCGATAGTTCAATTTTAGAATATTTCAAACCAGCCTTTGATAAAAATAAATTGGAAAAATCATTGACTGAACAGTTAGTGGCTAAAGCTAACGAAAGTAAGGCAAAAATTGTTAAAGAAGTATTAGCTAAATTTCAAAAGTATGAGGAAAGGGGAAATGGAACGCTCAATGACTTTATATCTAGAATAGTTATTATTGAAGATAGTCCTCGCATTGATGAAATTGCAGAATTAATAAAAGAAAGACATTTAAGAACTATTCGTCGGGAGCATAAACAATATGTTTTTGACAGATTGGAAAATTGGTGGAACCAAGAAATTATTGCATTATTAATTGGGAAAAGAAGTGAACCACTTAGTGGTTATGAACTATCTGATAAAATGACTTTTTTAGCAGATGAATACAAATTAGATAACTTACCAATCACTTGGAGAGATAGTGAACCAGATGCTATAGATCCTAGTACGGATAACAGAAGATTTGTAAGACAATTAAAATTAATAAATATCTCAACTAATCGTATCCGTTCCGCAATCATCGACTATTATAGAGCATTTGAACAGAGGGCTGAATGGCTTCGTTATCACTTGGTTCTAACTAGTGAAATAGAGTCATTTGAAAAAAGATTAGTTGATGAGTTAATAAGATATAAAGATGTGCTGATAGATGATTGTGATGATATTGATATTGAAGAAGAGATGGTAAAGATTGGTAAGAAACTATATAAATGGGTTGAAATGGATACTGGTAATTATACAGCTTTGAGATTAAGAGAAAGAGTAAGTGAACCATTCGTTGTTAGGGGAGCATATCATATTCTGGCTCATGATCGGAATAATTGTGTAGGTTGGCATCTTAAGTTTAAAGAAAGGTTGGAAGAATTATTAATTCCAGAGGGCATGAAATGAATATTTGGTTGAATCGCCCTATTGAAGTAAGAAATTTATTAAATCCAGCATTTTGTGCATTAAATATTTATCATGCTATTAAGGAATATGAACGAGTAAGCGGTAAAGGTATGCCATTTTCAATCAGTTTGTTGGTTTTACCATTATGTCTTCATGAGCCTACGTCATCATATTTATTATCTAAGAATAGAACTTTTTTCTTAAAAAATATAACTAATAATCCTCTAATAATCGCTGGTTTAAATAAAAGAGTTAATGATTTTAATTTGTTTACAATAGAGTCAATTAGTTTTTTACTTCATGTTAATGCTATTTTTATTGATGATAAAGGAATGTTGAATACTAATAAAATTAAATTAAAGAAATTAAATATTATTGGGAAGTCATCGCAAGAGAAGCTAAAAGTAGCTACATACTTGGGGAAACAATTAGCTAAAATTAATGATCGTTCAACTATTTACATGTCACTGGGGATTAAACCTTGAAAATTAAATCAATTCATTTATATAGTAGTAGTGGAGAAAGACGGGATCTGAATTTTAATTTAGATGGCTTGAATGTGATTACTGGTAAATCCTCTACAGGAAAATCTGCTATTTTTGAAATAGTAGAATATTGTATGGGACGAAGTAGCTTTAATGTTCCTGAGGGAATTATTAAAGAAAAGGTTTCTTGGTTTGCTATTATATATTCTTTTGATAATTTAGAAATTTTGATAGCTAAACCAGCACCAATTAATGGTAATTCATCATGTTCAAAAGTAATGTTTAGAAGTGGTGTTAATATAGAACCACCAAGATATACAGAATTAGAACAAAATACCGATGATGAATATGTGACAGATATGTTATCTGATGCTCTAGGTATACCTAATAATCATACTAATGTAGAGCTTGATCATTCACGTGATATTTTTAAAGTGAATATTAAGCATACTTACTATTACTTATTTTTAAAACAAGGACTTGTTACTAATAAAGATCAATTACTATATCGACAAAATGAGTCTTTTCAACCTCAGGCTATAAAAGATAGTTTTCCAATAATATTTGGAGGAGTAGATGATGAGCAAATTGCTAAAGAGCGTCGATTAAGAGACTTAGAAAGAGATTTGAAGCTCTTAAATAAAAAAGTTAATAATTTACAAGCAAATAATATTGATAATTTTAATCAAGCAAAACAATTATATCTAGAAGCATTAAATGTAGGTTTAATTGAAGAAGATTTTAATGATAAATTCTCGGTTTTAGAAGTAATTGAGATATTGAAAAAAGTAAAAGATTATAAAGGTAATACTGATAAAATATCTGTTGATGTAGATATAGATCAGATCGAAAATGAGCTAAAACTTGCAAAAACTAAACGAAGAGAAGCTTTAGGTGAACTTAATTATTTAAAAATAAATGAGAAATACACTTTAGGTTTTAACCAAGAAGTTGATGAACAAATTAATAGACTAAGATCTATACATGTATTTGATAGTATTAATGAAAAAACATTTTCTGATTTTCCAGATAAAAACATTTTTGCATCTATAACTAATGAAATTAAATCTTTGCAAGAAGAGCTAAATTCATCAAATATAGAGATTCCATATTTAGCTGGGTTAATTGATAGTTTAGAAAATAAAATAGTCGAAATTAACGAAAAAATAGTAGAAGATGAATCAAGGCTATCTTCACTTATAGCATTAATTGGTGATGGGAATAATACCATTACAGATCAGCAAAATCTGGTCAAAGGAAGAATTAGCTTTTTCTTAGAAACAGTTGAATTTTCGTCTATTGATACTGGACTTATAAATAAGCGTGATAAATATCAAGATTTAATAACACGTTTAAAAAGTGATATAGCTGGTGAATCTAGTGATATTAAAATAGACTCTGTTTTATCAAATATTTCTACCTATTTGACTAAATATCTTAGAAATTCTGAGACTGAATTTAGTGAATATCCTGCTAGATTTGACTTAAAAAATTTAACTGTTGTATTCGATAGGGGTAATAGCCCAATTCCAATGAATAGGACTGGTAGTGCTCAAAATCATTTAAATCATCATGTAGATACTTATCTCGCCTTACATAAATATGCCCATACAGCAAATAGACCGTTACCAAAATTTTTAATGATTGATCAGCCTTCGCAAGTTTACTTCCCTACTATTGAGAGCTATCAAGCACTTGATGGTTCTATTGAGAATATGATCGATGGTGATATTGAGGCTGTCACTAAGTTTTTTAAAAAATTATATGATTTTTCTAAAAGTGAGGTTAAGAATTTTCAAATAATTGTTACTGAGCATGCTAATTTAAGTGATGAGTGGTTTCAAAAATCTTTAGTTGAAATACCTTGGAAAAAACCACCAGCTTTAGTTCCTCTTGATTGGTGATGTACTGTTTTTAAATATAAAAAATAAGTGGCGAGTAGCTTTAAATTAGTACTAGCCACTGCACTTCAATGAAATATTTATAAAATTTTCAAAGTCGGGATAAAAATATAATGGTCATCTTCTCAGGTTTAATCTATGGAATAAATCATAATAAGTGGTTGCCTAGTAAGAAGTAAGGTCAAGTGCATAATTGAAATTTGATTATCACTATTTTATCTGTATTAACAGATGAGCTTCCCGTAATAGAACTTTACTTTTGTATTAATCTGAAGGGATCAAATATATTGCAACACATGAAGTGAGTATTCGCAGAGAGACGACTAGCTAAACAGTATGCAGGGACATACTCCGAAATTTGGGGAAATTTCAAAACATGATTACTCCGCTGGGGAGCGGTTTAATAAAAGGGTAATCATCGATTCTTAAATAATTTATAAGATTTGGTTAGATCAAATGAACGACTTAATAACGAGATTTTTAAATAATCTGGGGCAGTGGCATGAAGTTGCGCTGACAATGACTAAAGCGATAGTTGCAATAGGGGTGTTGTGCTTAGTTGTATATCTTTTAACAATTGGCTATATCCCGTCGGAAATTAGCTTTGGCGATACACTTATTTTTTTACTGATTTTTGCCGCGTTCTCTATTGCTTACACTGTATTAGGGTTTATGCTATTTTTCTTTGGCACATCCTTAGCCCCAGTGACATATCTTGTCTTAAGTTGGGTGGATAAGTATTTACCACCACATATTAAAATTGGGAAAAAACTTCCTTTTCCAAAAATTAATATTATTACGTTAGCTGGCTCTCTTTATCTTTTATACGTTATTCACGGCATATTTTTATTACATTGGAAAGTCAATCTGTACATAGGTATTACCGTATTTTTTATCGCCTTTGCGTATTATCCTTTTTACATGAATCGGCAGAAGATTAAAGAATTTAATATAAAATTTGAAAATCTAGCAGATATTGTTAATGATCCTGATGCAAGTGACCATCTTAGAAAATTTGCAAGAAAAAAATTAAAGAGATTAGAAACGCATGTTAAAGATAGCTTAGAAATAGCTTTTTTTATTAGCTTGACTCCGCTTGTACCCCTAATCCTTATTGGGGATGTTGGTAAAGCATTCCTAAATTATACTATGCAAAATACTGGGGTAAGAATAGAAAAAGCGACCTTATACATCAAAGAACCTTATGCAAATTTAATTGAATTGCCAAAAACGACTACTAAAGAACTGAGTCAGTATAAAACCTTTATTTTTAAAGATGTTAAAGTGTTATTTCAAGGTATTGGTAAAAGCACTTTAATTTCTTACAAGATGAAAGATATTGAAAAGCAAATTGTGATTCCTAATGAATATATTACCGTAGAGCGAATTCGTAAGGTCAATAATTAATGTAAACTTCTCCACCTTATAATAAAGAAAAACTTAATAAATCTGGCTAATTTTTTCAGTAAAATAATCAGAATTAGATAGCTAAAATTTAGGTGTTGTTGCTAAATAATATTTTTAATTAGAAATTAATTCTAAAGACAAGTTGCTTTTATTTTGTGCAAAATGTTATATTTTTTGATAATTTAAAAACTGTAACAAATATACAACATTTTGTAAAAAGGTATAAGATTATGCAAGCTTATTTTCACTTTAACTATGTTATTAATACTAATAATTCTGAAAGGTATCTTTTTGATTTAAAACCTTTTTTTAAAGCTTTTACCAATTGGGAAACAAGTATTAACATTGCCAAAAGATTAGCAAAAGGTGATCAGAAGCTTTTTCTAGTACCAGTTCCTAGTACCGAAAATTTCTATTTATTTATTAGTACTAAAACAAATGAGGCATTCCAAAAAGTTATTGCAAGTGATGAATCAATTGATACTACTGATCTTTTAGAAGATCTAAAGAAAAATGAAAAAAATGCCACTGTAGGTTTTGCTGCCTATGTTTTATTTGATGAAGAAAAAAACTTATTCGTTTATGCAAGCCGCCAAGGTGCGCCTAGTTTATCTGTATTCAAAGACTATGTTAATGGTATTTTACCGCAGATTGGTGTAGGTGGTTTTGAGTTTAAAATGGTTGAGCTAAAGCATAATATGGATAAAAATGTAGCTGCCGAATTACCTTATATGGGGAGTACAACTATTCGAGTTGATAGTTTAAATCCTTTATATAATCTTATTGCAGAACATTTGTTTCCTACAGCAGATGATAAGAAAGATGTTGAAGAAATTGAAATTACGCTTAAGCCTGCACATAGACAAAATATTCGTTCTTCAGTACGAAGTGCAATTTTAAAACTTAAAGAACAAGGTTTGGTCAGCATCCGAATACGAGGTAAGAAAGATGGTGAGACCGAAAATAAACAAAAACAATTTCGTGTTACTGAACTTGGTCCAATAACTGAGGAATTGAATAGTATAGATACAACATATATCTATAATGAAATGCAGAGGTTTCTTAATGAGAATGTTTTGGTAGCTGAAAAATATGATAGTCAAGTCAATCATTATGAATTTTCAGATGAAGAATTAAAAGATCTTACCCGTTTTTATGAAGTTGAAGAGTGGCGTAATCATTAATATAAATTGGCTATACAGCTAATCTTATTTTATCTTTATGGGATTCCTATTCCACCAAAAATTCTCAATAAAAAAAGCCACTTATGATAAGTGGCTTTTTTATTGACTCATTATTTACGGCAATCATCTTCACCGAGTTCATTTTTACTATAAGACTCATTGAGTTTCTTTAATAAAGCCGCTTGCTTAGCATCAAGCCATACAAGTGTATCTTTATATGCTGGCAAATTTTCTGTTGGGATATCGTTTTTATAGTGCTGTACAAATTTACCCATCCAACAGAGCTTATTCAATTTTGCCAAAGGTAAACTTGATTCAATCGTATAGCCGTCACCCACCTCTTTCTCATAGGTTTTTAAAATACCCGCTTTCAGTAAAGTTGATGCAAGCATTGACTGAGTAACAGCATTATTACCGCTTGCAATAGCATTCTTATACATATGATGATCAAGTAGCACCATGCCTACAGCGCCACGTGTTGCATTTTTCAAGGCTTCTTTATCGTTGTTTACTTGTGTGTTTGCACAACCGCTTACTATCAATACTAAAGCTATTAAAAGAGGTTTCATGTATTTAGTAGAAGCCTTTATTGCTAACATTATGCGGGTCTCCTGGATATTCTCTATTTTGTTTCATGATTTGAATCATTTTAGGGTTGAAATCTTGATTAAAGACTTTTTTAAACATTTCTCGATTTATATGAAGAGGTCCATTATTCATTTGCAACAATGCTAAATCTTCAGAAGCAGTTGCTACATCAAGCTTTGAAAAAGTATCTTTTAAATCTTCAATTTTTGAGTAAATTTCTTTGCCCTGATCGAACTTACTTAAATTACGTAATTCTAGTAATTCATCGACCGCAAACGTACTTAAAAATCGTACTTTAAATGCCGTACTTTGAAATTCTCCTACAATACGCGGAATCTCTTTGACTGAATGTTTTAATAAATAATTATGAAATTTTATGTACATTCTCGTATGAAAGGCGGGGTCTGACATATTGCTTTCAGGTACCTTATTAATATCCCATTCCATCCCAAAGCGAACAGCCATAAGCAATTCAATAGTATTATCTGCTACTTGGGACCAATGATAAGCACTCATCATGAAATTATATGGTCTTACCATAGAGTAATTTCGAATTTTAATATGAGAGTTACAGAGGGGTTCAGTAATGTCACAAACCTTTTGTTCTTGCGGGTAGGCATCCCAAGCGGGTGAAGAGCCTGGTATATTGCGACTATATGGATTTCCTAAATTATTATCTGACATTCTTAATTCCATCCGTCCATAGGTTTCGATAGATCAAATGTAGTTAAATCAACCTCTTTTGCTTCAGTGCCTGTTTTGATTAATTCCGTATAGCCGCTTTTATCTGTAAAACCTTCGATTTCAGTGCCGTCAGGTCCTTTTAATTTAAAATATTGCTGTGCAAGTGGTTTGCCAGTTTCTTGATCTTTAAGCTGAAACTTGAGTCCATGCTCGTCAGTCTGAGGAACAAAACTATCTTGTGCTTTACTCGCTGGTGAACTTTGTGCCGAACCGCCACCATTATCCTGAACTACTAAATTTTGTTGTGGAAGTAACTTACAGCCACAGGAAAGAGAGTCGTTAACACGCGCAGCAGCTTTACCAAAGATTTGCATATACGGGTCGCCAGACACAATAGTTGCAACAACTTTATGAGTGGGGCAGGTAGCTTTGTCACCGACGCAAGCAACGGGAATACCGTCGACTAGGAACATACTGTTCCCAGAAATTACTTGACCACCGCCACTAGTGGGGCAGCCTATTGTTATATATGGTGTTGCCAAACTTATTCCTTCTTATCTTTATGAAGTGCCAAAAGCATACCAAATAGGGGGTAGACAATACTGTATATTTTTATTGTTCAGTAGAGTTAACTTATTACCCAAGGCCCCCGTGCCACAACAGAACTTTAATTTTTTGCGCTGATTTAAAGTCATCCACCATTGCGACACAGAGATAAGGGAGCTAAGCCAAACGCTTAGCCCATGTCGTTTTTATCGCACCGCCGCATCACGTTAAAGAAAGTAGGGGCAAAGTCCTGTGGGAGAGCAGGACTTTGCAAACTGACATGTTCTAGACGTTGCATGAGCTTATGCGAATACACTTGTTCAAGCCGTTGGTAAATACAGTCACAACTGGCTTGGGTGTGCCCACCAGACAGGCAAATTTCTTCAAAATCCTGCTGAGTGTGAATGTCGCAACCAGAAACACCGTAATCGCCTATTAAAAGGCTTAAAGCCAAAATAGGTTTATAAAGTTTCATATTATTCTCGTGATAATTTTCACTAAGTTATTAATAAAAAAATAAGCCGCTTATATTTAAAGTCTTAAAATCATTTTTAAAGGCAATAATTAACCCGCCTGTAATACAGGAAAATAAAATGATTAAAATTTTAAAATAAAATTATTTATAAATTTAAAATATTTTAGGTGAGAGAAAGCCTAAATTTTAAATAAATAAAATCACGAGAGAGGATAGGGGATTAATATAAAAAATGGCATGGTCAACTCCTAGAATTTATGGAGCTCTACCACCAAAGATCACCGTCAATTGATTATGGTGGTAGAACGAAAGGGGGTTGACAGACCGGACATACAGAACCAGCACACCCAAAGGTGTCCCCCTTCCGCCCTACCGCAACATGAGGGGGACGGTGGTTTTCACACAAATTTCTCCCTCAGAAGGATAAATCTGATGTGCTGTATGTAAAACGGTCTGTCAAAACCGACTAGCAATGTGTGCCAGCGAGACCATAATAATCATAAGTTTTTAACAGGTCAATTCAATTTAAATAAAATATTATAAAAATTTTAAATATAAATTTATATTTTAATTAAACTCAAAAGTTAGTCAATTAAAATGGGTAAATTAATAATGATAATAAAGTTAAACTAAACCATTGTGTAAAATTTAAAATGTATGGATGTATCTCCTAAATAAAAAGTTCAGGTCTTGGTCTATATAATTTTTATTATTTGTTATTTCTATAAAAATGAGTATTCTATTTCGAAATTAAAGGTCTTGATGATATGAAAAAATTACTTTTATGTGGGGTTGTGGTGTTTTGTACTACATTACATGCTGAAGATTTAACTTCAATTAATGACACCTATAGATTAAGTAATCCGAATGATACAGATTTTAGTCGGATTAACTGGAATACTAATAAATCCTTTAGTGATCTTAAACCAAATAATGTAGTACCAACTAAAGAAGATCTATTTCAAATGGAGATAAAGAAACGTGAGATCGAAAAAAAAGATTTATTGTGTAAAGCTGTCTTTGAGATGGCTGAAAATATTATGAAAGCACGTCGAGCTGGTGTAAGTAAAACAATGCAGCTACAGTCAAATCAGCAGACTCCTTATAGATCTCCTGAGTACACAAAGTATGAAATGTATTTAATAAATAAAGCCTATGATAAGTCTACTTATGAAAAAACATTAGGAACATTTGAAGCGAGTAAAGAATTTGCCTATAAATCATTCTTTGAATGTAAAAAAAGCATATCTAGTTTAATTCCATAGATTGAAAGACGGTTTTTTAAAGCTAAGCTCAAGGCTTAGCTTACTTTTAAAACGTATAACGGTAATTAATAAATACACGGTGCTGGTCCCAATCTTTACGAGACATTCCATTTATTTTTTCACCTAAGTTTGCATTTTCAAACTTTGACTCATAATGCAAAAATGAATAACGCACATCTAAATTTTTCACCCACGGCAAGGCATAACTCACCGTGAAGTCAAAGTAACGCTCTTTACCTTCAATATCACTGCTGATGTTACTTTGGTGAGCACCAAAGCCATAAATATACTTCGCCTCGGTTTTTAAACCTTTCACATAGTCTTTCCAGTTATATTTCAGCCGAAGCGCAACGGCGGTTTCATCGTTATTGGTAAAGTCAGGGCCAATGGTCGCAGAGGTTGGAAACGGGTTGGTGCCGTGGTCTTGCGTTAAAACCGAGTTACGGGCAGAGTGCACGGCAAAGTTATCTTCTATCCAAAAACCATCAAACTTTGAAACGGCAATGCCACCTTCGAGGTTATTCTTGGCTACATTTACATCGACAAAATAACCATTCCCACGGTTGTTAATGTCTTGGCCTTTTACACAGTCCAGCTCGGTTTCGGCACCGCATTTAAACAGCTTGCCATCATCACGTGAGAAAAAAGCACCTGTGTTGAATGTCCACACAAGGCCATGAAAGGGCAATTTATATTGAGCAATCGCCCCATACTTTTTTAAATAATCTTTGCTATTTAAATATTCGGCATTCACGCTCCAGTTTTTGTACTGATACTTGGCACCAAGCAAACCGACATAATCAATTCGCTCGTCATTTTCAGTCACCAGTTTTTCAAAAGAGTCCATGCTGCGTGGTTTCCAGCGGTCATAGTAAGCAATGTAAGTCTGTAGCTGATCATTCAATTGAAACTGACCACTCGCACCCGAAAAGGTGTCGGGCACCGCGCGGTTATTGGTGCTTTTAAGTAACAGCGAATCTTGCAACTGACGGCCTAATTTAATTTCACCTTTATCACCCAGTTTTGCTTTGATGTAGAGCTGGCCTAAAGTCGCAAAGTTTTGATCGAGCTTGCCATTATTTTCGACCTCTAAAAGCTGGGCACTAGGCTTGCCTGAGTCAAATAAATTGGTGACTGCATAGAGTGAACCATCTACCCCAAGCCAGTCCCACATGTAAGGTGACTGATAATTTAACTCAAGCCCTAACGCACTTTGTTCATATTGGCTCGACGAAGGTGAAGGGTTGGCAAGCGTAGAGTGGGCAGTGCCTTCATCGTTCCAGTAACGGGTGTTGAGTTTTAATTCTAACTTGCCAAATTCTTGAGGAAGCTCTGCATACGCGTTGCTCACACTGCCTAAACCAATACAGCCCCATAGCAAATATTTATTCATTTTAAATTCCTTTTTTAAGCATGAATAAGCCCTTTGCCTAACGCTTAGGTTAGGCAAGCTTTTTATGAAATGGATGAATTAAGGAGAGAGTTTTTCGAGCACTTGGCCTTTGGTTTCAATGGCAAACAAGAAGGTCACTAGACCACCAATGAGCGCCACAACTGCCAGCACACTAAACACATATTGAATGCCATAACCACCGACCACCAGACCGACCATCACAGGTCCAATTGCAGAGCCGGCACGTAGCCAAGCGGTACTAAAACCAATGCCCATAGCACGCAAGCGAGTTGGGTAAAGTTCGGCAGCGTAAAGATATAAAGAGAATGAAATGGTCTGCAAAATGGCGTAGCTTAGCGTAGCTAAAATCACAACTTCCATCGCCGATTTTGCGCCTAAAATCGATAGGCTCATGAGTGGAATAATCGCCAAGAAAAACGCTGCACTGTACCAAGGACGACGGCCGACTTTATCAATCATTAACGCACAGATAATAGAGGCAATGACACCTACGCCCGAAGTAATCCAGCCATAACCCAAACTGGTTTGAAGCGAAAGGCCAAAGTGTTGTTTGTAGAGAGATGGCAGCCAAGTCACCATGGCATTGTTAATCATATAGACGCAGAACCACATGCCCCACAGGGTAAAGGTACGTTTGCGGTAAATGCCTTGGAACAGCTCACGCCAGTCGGTTTTTGCCATACCTTGCGGGTTAATGTCTTTAACCACAGGTTCAGGCAAAGTTTTACCGCTTTTAATCGCACCGTCTTCAAAACTTTTGACAACTTTATCGGCTTCTTTAAAACGGCCTTTTGAAGCAAGCCAACGTGGTGACTCAGGCAAGAAAAACCGTAAAGGAATCACTAGTAAAGATGGAACTAAGCCCACAATAAACATGACTTTCCAGCCATAAATTGGCATCAGGAAAAATGCCGCCATGCCTGCAAACATAAGGCCCATCGGGAATAAAACTTCATAGAGCAAGAAAAACTTACCGCGCTTTTCCGCACCAATAAACTCATTAATATAGGCACTTGCAACAGGCACTTCGCCACCTGTTCCTATGCCTTGTAAGAAACGGAAAATTAACAGTGACATTCCGCTCCATGCAAACAGACAAGAAATGTCCATTGCCACAAACAGTAAAATGGTAAAAGACAGTACTTTTAAACGACCGACTTTTTCGGCAAGAGAACCAAAAAAGATGGCACCGACCAGTTGCCCGACATAGCCCGCGGCAATGATCGCACCGACATAGGCAGGCGTCAGGTGCCATTCGGTAATGAGTTGGGGTAAAGCAAAGGCAATCGCGAGAACAGTATAGGCGTCAAAAAAGGTCGCTATACCAATGGTAATTCGCATAAATTGCAATCGACCAGTGACGGGTAGCCGTTCGAGTCTTGCAATAATTTCCGCATTTTTTTGATGATGACTAATTGGTTCTACATCCGCTAGATTTGTCATCTTCTATCTCCTTATGACTACATTCCTCGTAGTTTTTTTGTTCTATTTCGCACTACCTGTTCACCACAGTTTGCATGCTTTTTATTATTATTTTTAAGTGACATGCCCGATGTTTGGCCTCAGGCAGCGTACAGGAAAAAAAGGCTAGCGTACATGCTAGCCCGAATAGAATTTAAGCAACGGCTTGGGTTAAATCGACCTTGCCAATTCCGGCTTGACGCATCGCATCATGAATTTCTTGCTCAGCACCATCTGCGAGTGGAAGCAATGGCGAACGCACAGTGGCATGGTCCAAAATTCCGCGAGCAACCAATGCATGTTTAAGTGCTACCGTGCCTTCCATGTGTGAACCACGGTGATAGACATTGCGAGTCACGGGTAAAAGTTGGTCGTGAAGTGCACGAGCTTTGGCGTAATCTTTGGCTTTACCTGCTTTAATCATTTCAATTAAAAGTTCAGGGGCAATGTTGCCATAACCAACCAAAGCGCCGTCTACATCAAACATGGTGTGAAGCAAATATTCATCGTGGCACGTCAAAATCTGTAAGTCTGGGCGTTCGCGGCGAATAATTGGAATTTCGACATCCCAACGGCGCATGTTACGTACACCATTTTTCATGGCAAACACACCCGGCTGTGCAGAAATATCGAGTAGGGTGTCTAGGTCGTAAGTGGCCTTAGTCGCATCTGGATATTGGAATAAAATAGATGGTAAACCACTTTCTTCGTAAATTGCTTTATAGCGGTCTTGTGGTGCGCCTTTTTGATAGCCAAAACGCAACCAGCCATGTGAAGGGTAAATCAAACCTGCTGAAGCACCTGCGCTCACTGCACGTTTTGCTTCTTCTGCTGCAACCGAAGTACCTTCGAGCGTAATCCCTGCAATTACCGGAATTTTGTCATCTACCGATTTAACAAAGCTTTCGATGACCTGCATTTGTTCTTTTTGCGACAAGAATGTTCCTTCACCTGCATGCCCAAGAACAACCAAGCCTTTCACACCATCAATACTGCCTAACCATGAACCTAAACGTTGAATTGCATCATGGTCTACTTGTCCGTCACGGGTAAAAGGAGTCACAGGTGCTGGGGTTAATCCACGTAAATCTAAACTCATAATCGTACTTCCTATACAGTGTAATTAAATATTCTCTGGTTCTTAATCTGATTTAAATCGTGTTGTAGAGAACATGATTGGAGTATAGAAATAGGTGAGCTATGTAGGAATTACCAATTCTTGAATTTCAGTTATACTGAAAATGTATAGCTCAAAAGTGCTAGTTTACGATTTAGGAAGAATCGATGAATTATGATTTATGGAAAATATTTTTAGACGCGGTGGAACTCGGTAGCTTAAGCAAAGTCGCCATGTTGCATAACACCAACCAACCGCAAATCAGTCGGCAAATGAACGAGCTTGAAGCCCAATGCGGTGGTCGTTTATTTAACCGAACTGGACGCGGCGTCGAACTCACCGATTTAGGTCAGCATTTACTTCCTAAAATTCGTTCATGGCTGAACGTGACCGACCAACTTAATAATGAAATTTTGCACTCGACCGATACACCGATTGGTACGGTTCGCATTGCCAGTTTGCCGTCTACTGCACATCCGTTGTTATCGACTTTGTACAAAGTCCTTCAACAAAAATATCCCTTAATTAAACTGTCGGTGCGTGAAGGGCAAGGGGTACATTTAGAAAAATGGCTTGAAGATGGCAGCGTCGATTTAGCCATACTCTATCGGTTTAACCCGACGCCTAAGCACGGCGATGTTTATCTTTCCGAAGCCGATACCTACTTGGTCGGCTGTGAAGGAGACACGCTCACTCAGGCAAATGAAGTCGACTTTAAAGCAATAAATCAATTACCGCTGGTCACGTTTTGCAGACCAAGTAACTGGCGAAACTTTTTAGACCACATGGCTTATGAAAATGGGATAGAGCTGAATATTGTGTTTGAAGCTGACTCGATTAGTTTACAAACCCATTTGGTTTCCGAATCTGGCATTTACACCATGCTTGGGCCACAGGCTTTAAAAAAGGCCAGCCAATACACCTCAATTCAAGCAGCAAAAATTATAAGTCCCGAGCTAAAGCGCTATATTTCTTTGTCTATTTCTAAGCATGGTTATTTAACGCCTGCTTGTAAGGCAGTGATGGAAGAAATTAAAAATCTGGCTCATTTACTTTAAGAGAAGTGCAGCAAAACGAGCGGGCAATTAATTCAATTTATTAAACAGTGATTTAAGTTTTACTTGAATTATTGCTTGACTTGTTTAAATGATAATTATTATCATTTGTAAGTTCCTTGTTTTGAGTCCAATTGCTGTGAACAAAACTTCTTTGCTTGTAGATCAGTTATATAGAAGTCACCAAAGCTGGCTTCACCAATGGTTGAGACAAAAATTAGGTAATACTGAACAGGCCGCAGATCTGGTTCAGGACACATTTATTAAACTGCTACAAACCCGAGACGAGCTATTTGGCATTAAGGAACCGCGTGCCTATTTAACGTCGATTGCTAAAAACCTGCTGATTGACCAAGTGCGCCGTAAACGCATTGAACAGGCTTATTTAGATGGCTTGAGTCAAATGGAATATATGCTTGAAGCGGTGGCTTCACCCGAAGACCAAATGCAAATTATTCAAGCAATTAACCAGCTTTGCAAAGCACTCGAAGGGGTTTCTGAAAAAGCACAACAAGCTTTTATTTTGCATTATCTAGAAGGCTATACCCATAAAGAAATTGCCGAGCGTTTAAATGTGTCGACCAAAATGATTCAAAAATATTTGGCGAGCTGTTTAATTCAGTGCTACCAAAACCGACAAGACATGGATGCTTGCATTTAAATGGCCATGGATAAAAGCAAACATCACCAACTGGTTGAAGAAGCCGCGCATTGGATTGTTCAACTGAGTTCGGATGATGAAAGCTCACGAAAAACCGCCAAACAAAAATTTGAAGAGTGGAAAAAAACCAGTGAACAACACCGCCAAGTGGCTGCCGATATTGAGCAATGTATCGGTTCAATTCAAAAACTTTCCCAAACCAGTGGACATAAAAAAGTCACTAAAGTTGCCCTTAAGGCTGGCCTAAACTCAGGCAAAGCCTATAAACATTTACGTGCAGGGACAGCTTTTGCCGTCGTGTTTGTTGCCATGAGTGGGGCGTTATTTTATTTAACCGATACCACAGTGGCCTATGTTACTGCCGACATTCAAGGGCAATCAGGGCAGTGGACCACGCAAACCTTGCCAGACGGTTCACGTCTAATTTTACGGGGTAAAAGTGCGGTTAATCTTGATTTTAAATCCAACCAGCGAGTAGTTGAGTTGGTGCAAGGTCAAATTTATGTCGATGTTGCTAAAGATAAGACCAGACCGTTTTTGGTCAAAACCAGTCATGGACAAATTCAGGCACTCGGCACAGCTTTTAGTGTCAGTTATGACCCTTCGGCAACCGAACTCAAAATGGTCCACTCAAAGGTAAAAGTAGAAGCCACACAGGTTAAAACTACTCAATTGCATAGCACTCGTCAGGCCATTGTTGAAGCAGGGCAAGCCATTAAAATGGATAAAAATGGCGTACAAAAACTGCCTACACTGAATGTTTATAACGAACAACAAAAATGGCAAAAGCATCAGCTTATGGTAGAAAACCTGCCGCTGAATCAAGTGCTACAAGAGCTGGACCGCAATTACAAAGGCAAAATTATTTTTAATGATGCGGCGCTGCAACATGTACGGGTCAATGCTGTGTTGCCTCTAGACCAAACCACAGAATCGCTTAAGCTTTTGGCTACGGTTTTTCCAGACCTGAAAATTAAGCAAATCACGCCGTTTGTGGTCATGGTTTCTTTAAAATAATAAAAAATTAAATTTATTTTCAATTTTAGGTTCCACTTTTTTGAAAGTCGTTCGTCATAGTAAGTAGAAGCAATAAATATGGATCATTTTAATTTATTTTATTGAATGATTCTTATTACGATTTACTGGGGCGGGGCAAATGAAAAAAGTGGGAACGGGGCAAAAGCGGAATCGATCGATTTTTCGATTTTCTACACTGGCGTTTGCCATACATGCTGTGTCGATGGGTGGGCTTGTTGTGCTGCCCATGCAGCAGGCCTATGCACAAACAGCCGGAGTTAAAAGCTATAACATTCCTGCGGGCCGTCTTGCCAACGTACTCAATCAGTTTGCCGAACAATCGGGGACTTCAATTGCAATGGATGCCCAGCAACTTCAAGGGCTGCATAGTCTTGGCTTAAAAGGTAGCTTTGCCGTCGAGCAAGGTTTTGAGCAGCTTCTAAAGACAACTGAATTTAGCGCTGTAAAAGTTGGGCAGGGCTACACACTCAGCAAAAAATCTACGCCTCGGGCAACTTCTCAGGTTCAGGCCACTAGCCTGCCGCCAAGTGGTGTCGTAATTGAAGAAGATGCATCGGTACGACTCACGCCAATTGTGGTGTACGGCAAAGAAGACCGTGACACAGAAGGCTATAACAAAGTTTATGATGCAAACCGTTCTTCGGTCTATGCGGGCAAAGACTACGTTGAGCGTTTTAAAGGAACCAACCCAGCCGATGTTTTACAAGGTATGGTGGGAGTCTATAGCGGCGATGCCCGTAACAGTGGGGCACTCGACCCAAGTGTTCGTGGTGTGCAGGGCGTTGGCCGTGTGCCTTTAACCATTGATGGCACTGAACAGTCGATTGCGGTGTGGCGTGGCTACAACGGGGTAAACAACCGAAACTATATCGACCCCAATCTGATTGCGGGCATCGAAGTTATTAAAGGCCCATCTTTAGAGCGCAATACCACGACTTCTGTGGGTGGTGGTGTGGTGGTTAAAACGCTAGAGGCCGATGACATTGTTCGTCCGGGTAAATCTTTTGGTGCCGAGTTAAAAGTAGAAGGCTCAACCAATTCAATCGATCCGTCTTTGCCAGACATGAGTAAAGTGGGCCAAAATTACGATGACACAACGCCTTGGATCGACATGAACGGGGCCAAATATGACCCCGATATTTATAAAAAGAACCGGACCAGAAGTGACAATTCTAATTTTTCGGGTGATGACTTGGCGGGCCGACTGGCAATTGCCACCAAGCAAGATAAATTCGATTTATTGGCAGTTTATGCGGTAAGTGAGCGCGGCAACTATTTTTCGGGGACACATGGCGCGGGCTACTATAAACGAGCGACACCAGACAGTAGCCTCGATTTTATTCCTTACTTTGCCTATGCCTATCAACCGGGCGATGAAGTTCCCAATACCTCAAGTCATATGGAGTCGTGGTTATTAAAAGGGACCTATCGCCCAACCGATAGCCAGACTCTTAAACTGACTTACCGAGATACCAAAAATATTTTTGGTGAAATTATGCCGTCTCGTATTGTTTGGGGCATTACGCCTGACTTGGGTGTTCCGCAGTGGCCTTTAAGCAATATTCACTCTAAAGCCTATAGTCTCGAATATAAGTTTAAGCCTGAGAATAATCGTTGGATTGATTTCTATGCCAACATTTGGCAAACCGACACCGAAAGCCAGACATACACACGTGGTGGGTGGCCAACCACAATCGACTTTCGAGATAACACCATTATTAACACGGCGATAAGCCATTCTGACAATACGCGTAAAGGCATTACGGTCAGTAATAAAACCCGTTTGTTAGACCAGCTTGATTTGACGCTCGGTGGAAGTTTCTTAAAAGAAAAACTGACGTCTGACGATATATATGGCGAATTTGGCCCAAGTTATTCGCTCTATCAGGCACTGCCACGAGCAGGGCGCCGTGAGGAAAAAACGTTCGACTTTAACTTTAATTATAGACCGCTGTCTTGGTTAAGTTTTGATGCGGGCATGCGTTATCGCTCGTATTGGGCTGTTGATGACTTTTTAAATAAGTCTTTGCAGAGCGAGATTGACCCGAATTTAAATCCACTATTTACCAAAAAAGCGAAGCTTAAAGAATATACCTTTGAATATCAGACCATGCCTGAGAGTTACACCTCGACTCAGCAGCGTTTAATCAATGTTTTAAAACAGCGCTATGCCACAAAAAATCCTGATTGGGATGGGCAGCTCGACACTGTGCCTGCATCAGAGAGCACTTTGTATAACATGATCTGGTCACAGAAAAATACGCTGAGCTGGAAAGCTGATGCCAACGGGCAATTGTCGCTTGCCGATAACCCTTTAAACCAGCTCAATGCCTCTGGACAAAAGTACGTCGTAACTGGCGGTAATTTTATGTCGGTGGTAGACCAAGTTCCGGTTGAGTCTGCCGACAAAGTTAAAGATAGTGGCTGGGCACCACAGTTAGGCACCTCAATTCACCTCACGCCAAACAGCAGAATCTATGCACGCTATGCAGAGGAATATCGCTTACCAAGTTTGTTTGAAAGCACTGTCGGTTTTTCTGCCATGTTGCCATATCAAGCAATCAAACCTGAACATGCTTTTAACTACGAAGTGGGTTATGTCTATGACATGCGCGATTGGTTCAGCACAGCACGCAATGCCGATATTAAACTCGCCTATTACTACAACAAAACCAAAAATGTGATTGAGCGTGACCAGAACCTTATTTTCACCAATATGGATGAGCAAAAACTGTCAGGTCTAGAGTTACAAAGCCGTTTTGATAATGGCGGTTTCTTCACAGACTTGAGCGTGGCCTATAACTTAAAAAATGAAGTGTGTGACACCAATAGTGCAATTAACAAAATGATTTTAGGCGGCACAGTTCAAACCGAGCAGGGCCTTGTGTTCCGTGAACCGTATCAGCGCTGTGTTGATGACGGTTTCCCAAATGGCTACTTGGTGACCATGGCTACACCTGAACTCAGTTTTCACGGTTTGCTTGGCGCACGCTTTTTTGATGAAAAGTTAGAGCTCGGTGCGCGTGCAACATTCTATAAAGCTTACGAAAGTCCACTACGTAAAAACAATGATGCTAGCGTCAATAAAGGCTATTACCTCAATGTGCCTTTGGCTTGGGATGACACGTGGATTTTTGATGCCTATGCGCGTTATCAGGTCGATAACTACAACACGGTTGAATTTGTCGGCAGTAATCTTTCTAACCAGTTTTATATCGATCCTTTAACCCGTAGTGCCATGGCCGCACCCGGCCGAACGATGAAAATTAGTTGGACTACTAAATTTTAAACAGAATTTGATTCCCTCTACACATACATAAAAGGGGAGTCAGGTAACAGTAAATAATAAGATTGAATGATTATTATTTACAAAAAACCTGAGTAGGTTTGCAGCTGGACTTACTCAATAAACTAAAAATAGCGAAATCGTTATTTTAAATTAAACAATAACTTAGTTTTAAAAAAGATGGAGTAACAACAAATGAAAATCTCTCAATTGTTCTTGGGTCTTGTTGCTTGTTCAACTGCATTTGCTTATGCAGGTATTGATGGTATTTCAAGTAATGAAAGTAACATCAAAATCGGTGCTGCTGCCAATGCAAGCCATCCGGGTGGTGTGTCAGCGGTATCGGTTCAAGCTGCGGGTGCGCCATATAACGCTTTTACAGGTTTTAGTTCGTTAAAAGGTTTGGCTCAGGCTTTCGCTGCTCAGGGAACGAGCAACACCAATGTAACAGTTGGCAGCAAAACCTTTAATATTTCGCATATTCCAGTTTCTGCAATGCCACCTTCACACAGTGCATTAGGTAATTTTAACTTTGGTCAGGTGGGCACACAGGAAGTCTATTTTGGTGAATGGTGGAAAGCGGGCGACACGCCAGCAAGCGCGAGCCATACCGTTTACTATGCGGGTGATAACACCAATACCACTGTTCCAACTGCGGGTACTGCAACTTATACGGTTGCAGGCATTAACGGCTCTGCAAGCAATTTGTTAAGTGGTACGTTCACGGCAAATTATGGCGCGGGCACACTTGAAGGAACACTTACCGGAACAGGTACGGCTGTTTCATCATTAAGCCTAGATGGTGTGGCATTTAACCCGGGTACTGCTGCATTTGCAGGTTTGGCAACGGCTAACGGTACAGCTGGTGTCGACAACTCTGGTGTGGTTCAAGGTCAATTCTTTGGTGCAAATGCTTCGGCTTTAGCGGGTATTGCCCAGTTTGATAACGTGTCTTACAACACTGCATTTGGCGGTGCTAAAAATTAATGAATGCAAAAGGAATCTACACACGTAGGTTCCTTTTGTTTTTTGGGATTTTGCTTGGTTGCTTCAGGTTTATTGTTTTATGAAACGAACGCTTTTGTGCTGTCTGACTGTGTTGAGTTGTCCATTTTTATATGCCGACGAAGACACACAGCTTCGTCTCAATCAAAGTTTGGACCAAACGCTTTTACAAGAACAGCGCCAGTTTCACGAGCAGGGAACCATTCGTAGTACCGAGCAATTACCAAAACTTCAAATTAATGGACAAGAATATAGTGTTGAGCAAAACCCGAATGATCTTGCCAAGGCGCTATATCTGGCAGTCATGCAAAAACAGTGGCTCAAAGCCACAGTTTATTTAGAACATTATAAGAAATATGTTGGCTACGATCGGGCTTTAACCGACTTTGCCGAAGGGGCAGTTGCACGTTCTCAGGGTCAACTGAAATTGGCTGAACAAAAATTTCAAAGCAGCCTAAAACAACAACCTCATAATTTAATTTGTGAACTTGAGTTAGCGCGCGTGCTGTTTGAACAACAGAAAAATAAGGAAGCAGCACGCCTTTTTATTTCCATTCAAGACAAACTGAAACAAAGTGACCTTGCGGTAATCCCGTCTGGGGTTTTAACAACAGTGAATACTTTTGTTCAGGCATTAAAAAAACGAGACTCTTGGCAAGGCTCTGTTTCAGCGGGTTACACCTATGTCAGTAATTTAAATAGTTCCTCTGAACAGAGTAAAACATGGACGCTTTATGGCAGAGATAGTGACGGTAATATTATCCCAATTGAGCAAGTTACCCGTGGGACGCCTAAAGCTGAGTCGGCAACAGGTTTAGATTACGAAGCCAGTCTGATTAAACGCTATGCGATTAAGGGGCATCATGGCGTGGCTTTACGTGCGCTGGCATTTGGGCAGTCCTATAACGATCACGCGGCATTTAATGAATCTACCATTAACATTAATGCAGGCTACAGCTACTTTGACTTAAAAAATCAAATTGGGGTAAGTCCACTTTTTGAACATAAACGTTATGGCAATGATGGTCTTTACAATGCATGGGGTGCGCGTGCCGAGTGGATGCATTTTATCTCTGCAGATAAAGCCTTTAAGCTTGAAGCTGAAAGTAAAGATTTAAACTATCAGAAATATAAAACTCTGGATGGCGTAGAAAATTCAGCTTTTGCCACTTTCTGGAAGATTTTTCCAGATCAGTGGACTGTTTTTGGTGGTTTAGATGTAGTCGACCATTCGACCCAAGAAAAATATATGGCTGCCTACCAGCAGCAAGGTGTGCGGTTGGGCTTAAGCAAATCTTGGAGCACAGGATTTAATACCACTTTGCTGAGTTCTTATCGTTGGCGTCTGTTTGATAAATATGCAGAAACTTTCTTGGCACGCCGCCATGATTTTGAACAGAACTATACCTTTGTTGTGCAAATGCCGCGCTTTGAGTTTTATGGCATGACGCCTAATTTAACCTACCGTTATAACCATAATAAAAGTAATGTCGATTGGCTGTATTCCTACGATAAACACAACATTAGCCTCAAGCTTGAGCATCGTTTTTAGGGAATAAGCCATGAAATCAAAATCTTTATTCCCTACACATGAGCCAATGGACAAACTGCCTTTCACACAATGGCCGAAGCATTTTTATAAGTGCTTAACCGTAGCTGTTGTGATTGGTCTGCATGTGTTTGCTGTCTGGATGCTGAGCCATTTAATTGAACCCTATACTTTTGCGACATCACCAAAAGTAGATGCTTTAAAAGTAAGTTTTGTGTCGCTGGCACCTGCTAAAAAGCCATCACCTGACCAGACTGAAAGTAAGCCTATCGAAAAAAGTTTAGCGCCGAAATCTACGTTAAATAGTTCGGTATCCTCTATACCTGAAGAATCAAAAAACTCGCCTAAAAATGTTCAAACATTAGCGTCAAAAACTGCTTCTAAAGAGGTGGTGCAAAATAATTTAAGTGATAAACAGCAAGTACAACCAAAAACGACTTTAAACAATTCAACTTCGCTCCAACCATTGCAGCGTACAGAACGGCTAGCGGTTCATAACGATAAAAAACTGAGTTCGACAGACCTTGAACAACCGCAAACTGAGCATTTGCCACAAAACACCAATAGCGAAACTAAAAGTGGCGGCGTCAAAACACCCGCAATGCAGCAAGAATATTCCAAAGCACCGAGCACTCAAGTTGAACACGATGACGTTGTACAGGTGAGTAGTGTGGATGTGCTGAGTTTTGGTGGGCTTGACTACGATGACCGCGAGTTAAAACAACAAAATCGTTTGGTTGAGGTGCGTATTCGCATTAATGAAAAAGGGCAGCCGATTGACATTCAATTACGTCAAAGTTCGGGCATTGCCAGCCTTGATGAACGGGTCATGCAAGCTACACGTAAATCTAGATTTAAACCCCACAAAATTAACGGTCGCGCCGTGACCATTGTTGTGGATTTTCCAGTCCAACTCAAACTCAATCGGGGCCGTTAACCGATGAGTGCTATCCATTTTGCAGGAGAAAGATGATGAACTCATCTACAGAACAAATCATTAGTAACAGCTTGTCTTTACGTTTGAAACAAGAAACCGCTGCTGAACATGAACGTATGCATCAATTAATGTCACAAGCAAAGGTGTTTTCAAGTAAAGAAAAATACGCACAATTTACGTTGTCTCAATATTACTTTCAGCGCGAAATTGAACATCTTTTTGAAAAAGAGGGTGTGGCAGGACTGATTCCGGACCTCGATATTCGTGGTCGCTCAAAACAAGCACTTGCTGATTTAAATGATTTGGGTATTCAACCCAACGAACAGCAATTACACAGTGAAAACGTACAGCTACCCGAAGCTTTAGGCTGGATTTATGTGTCTGAAGGTTCAACCTTAGGGGCTGCATTTTTATTTAAAGAGGCCCAAAAACATTTAGGGTTTTCTGAAACGTTTGCTGCGCGTAATTTGGCTGCCTATCCCGAAGGGCGCGCTAAAGTCTGGAAGCGTTTTGTGCAAGCACTCGACGAAACAGGTTTCGACCAGACCCAACAAGATCGTGTTGTACAAGGTGCTTTAGATGCATTTGGATATTTTGGTCAGGCGCTTGATCAGCTCGATACATTGAAATAATAAAAAGTGGATAAAGGGAATACCCGATATGGACAAACTCAATCAAGTAAATGTAATCGTAAAGCATAAGCAGTCGTTAGGACCAGCTCAACCAGTCAGTAAGCTTGCTCGTTCTATTTGGGCGCGTTGGGTGTTTATTGGTTTGGCTTGGTCGTGTATTGCACTTGGCATATTGGGTATTTTTATTCCGGGTTTACCCACCGTTGATTTTATAATTTTGGCTGTTTTCTTTGCGGCTCGAGGCTCTGAAAAACTTCATCAATGGTTTCGAAATCATCGTTATATTGGTCCACTCATTTGCGAGTGGCAAGAACATCGGCTTATTCCTAAAAAGGCAAAATACATCTCGACAGTTAGTATGAGTCTGGCTGCGGGGCTTATGATTTGGACCATTCCACATCCGTGGTTTGTCTATCCGGCAATTTTATGTATGGCTGGGGTATTAATTTGGATGTGGTTAAAAAATTGAAGATTTAAGATTGACACTGTTGCATAGTACGTTTCATTGTTTTCACAAAATCACGTGGTACTTCGGGGCTTTGTAAACTTAAGCTTCCAAGTTTAAGCATCAGTTTAGGGGAATATTGACGTTCTAAACGATGATAAATACATGTACAACTTGCACGGCTATGACCTGCTGCCATACATTTTAAATAGAAATCACGTTGAGCATTATTTTTCTGACCTGCAAAGGCAATAGATGCAAATAATAATCCGCCTAGAAAAAATGAATAATTATAAAATGACATATATCTACTCGTGATTGTTTTTTTCATTATCCATATTTTGGCATAACTTTTTCAGGTTCAAAATCAGTTGATATCAACTTGCGGCTTCATCATAGTTAGAACTGTTTTAGAGGTCAAATTGATTTGAAGATGATCACTGTTTTATTGTCCTTAAAATAGACAATTTTGATTGTTGCTATTTTAAAGACAGTGTTACGACATTACACACCCTATTTTTTTACATCTTTTTTTGCTTTCATAAACCTTTAAGTATTATTCATTTTTAAATCATTTAGATACAACTTAATTGCTTTAAAACTTTAATTTAACAGGATATTTTATATGACAGACACCCCAATTAAAAAAGAAACAGAAAGTACATGGGCAATATGTCGAGATCCTGTTTTACTAACTATGGTTGGTGGGGCGATTGATACCATTGGCTTTATTGCGTTGTTTGGCTTTTTTACCGCTCATGTTACTGGAAACTTAGTGTTGGCAGGGGCGGCATGGGTTAAAGGAGGCGCGGGAATATGGATTAAGCTCGCCGCTATTCCGCTATTTATTTTGACTGTGGTCATTACAAAACTTTTAATTGACCGTAGTCAGATGAAGCACAAAACGCTGTCTTATTTATTCTTATTTGAAGCTATCTTTCTATCTGCTTTTATGATTGCAGGACTTTATTTTGAGCCATTTAAAAATCCGGATTCATTAACAGTTGCAGTGACAGGTGGGCTGGGTTTAATTGCTTTAGCTATTCGTAATACTTCAAGCAAAACGCTGATTAAAAATATTAGTCCAAGCACCATGATGACAGGTAACACCACGCAGCTCGGTATTGATATTGCTAACTTACTTAAAAATAATAATGCAGCCAATCGGGCAAGTTTACTTAAAAGTGCCAGTATTGTTGTGGGATTTGTGATTGGTGCCTTTTTAGGAGCGATTCTCTATGTCTATTTTGACTTCTGGAGTGTGGCGCCGTTTATTTTACCGATTTTTTATTTTTCTTATTTAGCTTCACAGCAAAAGTTCAACCAAGCTTGATTGAAATACATAACCATTGAGCCTGAATTACAGTGAGTTCAGGCTTTTTTTCGCAATAAAGGAAAACGGAGGCTGAGCTAAAATTGTTCGTTCATCGCTTTACAGGCATAATGACCTGATGGGGAATACATTCGATTAAGGAATGCAGAATGACAAAGTCTTACCATTATTCAATGATAACAATAATGGCTTTGCTCAGTGGCTGTCAGGTCATTAATTTAAAAGAAAGTAATTTAAGTAATGCTTTAAAAAGTAAGAATGAAAGTATTCTGACTGACGGCACCTTAAGCCATCAAACCCAAAACTTACTGTATTTGGTTAAAAAAGATGAAAAATCTTGTCTGCAAAATTTTGATGATTGTTTAAATAAAATTCAAAGCCTGTCTGAAAATAGCAGCCGAGAAGAACGCTATGCTGCGCTGAGTGAAATTTACTTAGCTAAGGCTTTAGATGTTGGGCGTGGCAGCCAGTGTAATGCTATCAATAAAAGTAAAAATTGCGTTGAGCAAGAGTTAGCTTTGTTCGATAAAAGCTTGCGCTATAGCTATGTGTATTTATTCGACTCTGAAGAGACTCCGTTTGATCGAGTGTTTGACCATCGCCAAAATCAGGTGCGTATTTTTTACAACGTTGCTTTGTCGAAGTTAATGACCACGTATTTTAATCATTTAAATACGCATCGTTTTCCACCTCTGCTGAAAGCAGATGGACATGAGTACCACGTCAATTTTGACCATGCCGTAGATGTACAAAAGATTGAGGTCGATACCTTTCGCTCTAGCTATAACATGAACTTTTCTGGTTTTAATACCGTTAACCGTAAGGATGGCTTAGGGGCAGAGTTTATTGTCGGGCGTAAAGAAAATGATGTAAATCATGGTTTCATTTTAGACCCCGATGCTTTTTATGCTCACCAGAATAATCCGAACATACATTTACCACGCTTCTTTCCCGTTACAGCCATTGCTTACCCTAAACAAAAAGCCACAGCAGATCAGGTGATTGCAGGGGCAGAGTTAGAAATTGCGATGTTCGATCCATATCGACAAAGCCGTGTAAAAGTTGAAGGTGTGGACTATCCACTTACCGCCAATTATTCGGCGCCTTATGGACTTTGGCTATCGAAATATAATTTAGGTGCAGCAGGCTATTGGTCTTTAATTAATAAAGAATCCAATTTAATCATGCCGCATTTATATATGCTGGAACCCTTTAACCCCAATAAAAAAATCATTGTGTTTGTTCATGGTTTGGCGAGTAGCCCAGAGGCTTGGGTGAGTCTAACCAATGACATTATGGGCGATGCCGAATTAAGGAATAATTATCAAGTTTGGCAGGTGTTTTATTCTACCAATATGCCCATTTTTGAAAGTCGTTTTCAGATTTATTCATTGCTGAATCAAGCTTTTCAAAACATTGCTAAAGACAGCTATGCTGCGCACGATGCAGTGTTGGTTGGGCATAGTATGGGCGGAGTGATTAGCCGTTTATTAGTAAGCGATGCTGATGTTTCCGATTTAGCCATGCAAAAAATGAATGAAGCACAGTTAAATCGTTTAAAAGAAAATCCAGTGATTAAAGAACGTTTTCAGTTCAAAGCGCTTCCATATTTTAAACGAGTTGTTTTTGTTTCGGCACCACATCATGGTACAGACTACGCTGACCGATGGTTTACCCAAATTGCCCGCCGTGTTATTCGTTTGCCCGCCGATTTCTTTATTGCAGTCGAAATGAGAGATGAGAAAAATACAAAACTCAGAAAAGGTTTAATTGAAAATGGAGCGAGTAATTTAAGTCGTTCTTCAAATTTTATGCAGCTTACGCAAGCCATTCAGCCATCGCCACAAGTGGTCTATCACTCGATTATGGGCAATATTAATGGGACGACTGATAAGTTAAAAAGCAGCGATGGGATTGTGCCTTATCAAAGTTCACATTTAGGTGGTGAGCAATCGGAACTAATTATTAAAGGTGGGCATTCTATTCAAACAACGCCAGAAGCAATTTTAGAATTACGCCGTATTTTAAGATTGCATTTAAAACAGTCACAGCCTTTAAAATAGAAAATTTTGTTTTTAGACAACCACTGCTGAAATGGGTCAGCAGTGGTTGAAATAATTAATTTAGCTGATTTTGTTTGAGCGATTTTTTATGCTCAAAGTAGCTGATTGAAAAAATAACCAAGCCGACTAAATACAAGACCACAGACAGCAGCAATAAATCTAATCCTGCTGCATAGAGTAACCAGAGCGCATAAATTGAAGCGACACTGGCAATCGCAATATGTGGCGTGCGTTTGTGACGAATCGATTCTTTAAGATAAAAAGCAGACACCAGAAAATAAGGCAGTAAAATCATTACCGATGAAATCAATAAAAGCTGGGTGTAGTTTTTATTGAAAAAATACACGGCAATCAATGCGCCTTGCACGACAATGGTGGTGAGCCAAAGTGATGAAATGGGTACATTATTTTGATTATTCTTTAAAAATAATTTCGGGAATGCGCCATTTTTTGCAGCTAAATATGGAATTTCAGTTGCAAATAAAGTCCAGCTTAAATAAGACGAAGAAACTGAAATAATAAGGCCGATGGTAATAACGATAGTGCCCGGCAAACCGATGAGCTGCTGCAAAATGGTTGCCATTGATGGGTTATGCATACCAGCAAGCGCTTCACGACTCACCACGCCATAGGCCAATACTGTCACCATTACGTAGAAAGTTAATGCCAGTAACACACCCAAAATGGTCGCTTTACCAATGTCATAACGGTTTTTTGCACGCGATGATAAAACCACAGCACCTTCAATACCGGTAAATACCCAAAGGGTAATTAGCATTAGGTCTTTCACTTGCTGCCAAAGTGGGACTTTTAAAGAGAAGTCATTTAAGTTGAGTTTGAATAAATCAAACTTAAAGGCAATGAAGGTAAAGAAGATGAAAACCACCATTGGAATGATTTTGGCAATGGTCGCCAGTAAATTCACAATTGCCGCTTCTTTAATACCTCGACTCACCAACCAGTGTACAAGCCATACAAAAATGCTTGAGCCAATGAGTGAATAGAGCGTATTGCCTTCACCAAAAATAATATGGTCTTTGCTGTCGGTAAACATGCCGACACCTGAAAAGGCAATCACGACATAACCGACAATACCAATGGTAGTACATAACCAATAGCCCCAAGCGGAGCAAAACCCAATCAGGTCACCAAAACCTTCACGCGCATAGTTATAAATACCACCGTCTAGATCTGGTCGTTGGCGAGTTAAATGTAATAGCGTGAGTGCCAAGAAAATAATGCCGACCCCAGTAATGAGCCATGCAACAAGAAGGGCAGAGCCGTTGGCAACCTGAGCCATATTTTGGGGTAGGCTAAATACGCCTGACCCCACCATAGAACTAAAGACCAGCGCTGTAAGAGACAACAATCCAATTTTGGCAGCAGACATGGTATTTATTCTTTAAAAAATTGAGAGAGTTCAGCAATGTGTTCTGGACCAATACCACAGCAACCGCCCACTAAACTTGCACCTGCTTGCTGCCACTGCTTGGCAAAACCAAGATAAGCAGGAGCATCAAGGTCTTTACGAACTTCATCAAGTCCATCGTTGGCAGTTGCGCTGCTATCTTGAGGCGGGAAAGCATTGGCATAGGCACCAATTTGTACAGACTCTGGAATAAGTCCTTTAATTTCATTAATGGCTTGCAAGATTACTTCAGGCTGGCAGCAGTTAAACAAAACCGCTTTTGCATTTGACTGTTTTATAAAATCAGCCACTTGTTGCATGTTTTCGCCTGAGCGGAGTAAGGCTTGTTCTTGTTTAATTTCGTCTTGCAGGGTAAACGATACCCAATAGTCCTTACCATCTTTTGGTAATAAGGCATGAACCGTTTCGACTTCTTTTAAGCACGATTGAGTTTCTGCTAACCAGAAATCCACCTCTGGTGCCAATGTATTAATGATGGGTTCAGCAAGGTCTTTAGCCTGCTCAGTTTGAAATAGATCTGCACGGTAAGAACCAAATAAAGGCGGTAAGCAGCCTGCAATTTTGACATTTTTGCCGCTTTCTTTAACTGCATTTTTTGCTTGTTCGATGGCAACTTTAATTAAACGAACACCATCAGTTTCAAAGCGTTCTTGCCCGATGTGAAAGGGTACGACAGCGTAGTTATTAGTGGTAATCACTTCTGAACCAGCGTTAATAAAATCGAGGTGTACTTCTTTTACTGTTTCCGGCGCTTCAATGAGTGCGAGCGCAGACCACTCTGGTTGACGAAATGGAGCGCCACGACGGGCCAATTCACGGCCTAAACCGCCATCTAAAATTTTCATAAATTACAACATAAAGGGAGAAAAAATATTTAGGTAATCTAGCGTGTAGATGGGGTGTATTCAATCGCTAATATGCTCGATATATTTCTAAATAAATTAGATTGTTATGAATATTTTTTCTTAAAAGGAATTCTGTATATGATGTTCAGTTTTACTGATGAACTTCATGTGAAAAAGAAGACTTATTTATATACAGCTATAGACTAAAAAACAAGCTTAAAGTGCGCCATATTGTTGCCAACTTTCTCCAGTGTGCTGAGTTTTATAATAGGCCTTAAGTTGCTCAAGTTGACTGAAATGTATGCCAGACCAAATCAATAAGCTGATTAATATTAAAGCTTTATATAGGCTTCGAATTTTTTTTAAGTGAGTGAACGCCAATGACACAAAAAACAAAGCAGGTAAGAATATAAAGAATTGAATAGGAGAGAAAAATAAATGAGTGATACTGAAGTAGACTGAGACAGCACTGATTAGCAGATTTAAAATTGAAAACAGTTTTTGATATTTGCCGAGCTTAAATGCATAAGCATTGATGGCGAGTAAAACGGCTGAGCTTACATAAATCGCTGTACCGCCAATCATCCACATATAAAAACCGCTTACCAACAGATAAGCCAGTAGCACAACAAGCACGAGCTTAAAACAAAATGAAAAGAGGCGGGATGATGAGTTTAAAGGCGTCATAGCTAATCTAAATATCTCAACTGAGGTCTTAAAAAACAAAAGGACGAATCGAAATTCATCCTTTTGGAATTTTACTTATACATCATCAAACTTAGTTTGCTTTTGCAACAGGGGCAGCAGCAGTTTCATCGTTTGCCGCTTTGAACGGAGATGTATAGTTCAAGCCAAGTGTAGAACTTGTGTACTGACGAACTTTGTCGAGTAATACAGGATCTTTGCTTAGGTCTTGTTTATAAGAAACAACAATTTCATGAAGCTTCTGATTCCATTTACCTTCAGTTTGCTCAGGGAAAGCTTTTTCAAGCAAGTTAAGCATGATGTATGGAGAAGTTGAAGCACCCGGAGACGCACCTAACAATGCAGTTACAGCACCATCTTTAGACGCAAAGATTTCTGTACCGAATTGAAGTGTTGCTGGTTTACCCGGTTCTTTTTTGATGATCTGAACACGTTGACCACCTTGGCTTAAACGCCAGTCTTCAGCTTTCGCATCTGGGTAGTACTTACGAAGTTCATTTAGACGGTCTTCATCTGACATCATCACTTGGCTAACCAAGTATTTAACAAGATCAAGATTTTCCAAACCAACAGTGGTCATTGGTAAAACGTTGTTTTTGTTGGTTGATGCAAGTAAATCAAGCTGAGAACCGTTTTTCAGGAACTTGTTTGAATACGTAGCAAATGGTCCAAACAATACATATTTTTTACCGTCGATATAACGCGTATCAATATGTGGCACAGACATTGGAGGCGCACCAAGTTCAGCACGGCCATAAACTTTTGCTGTGTGTTCTGCAGTAATTTTTGGGTTGTCAGTAATTAAGAACTCACCACCGACAGGGAAGCCAGCATATTGTTTCGCTTCTGGTAAACCAGTAAGTTGCAATAATTTAACTGCTGCACCACCTGCACCAATAAATACAAAACGCGTTTTAACGTGATCTACTTTACCAGTTTTCAAATTTTTGAAAGACACAGTCCAAGTTTTGTCATCATTTTGGCTGATGCCAGTCACTTCGGTTGAAGTCTGTAATTTGAAATTAGGGTTTTGGTCTAAACGATTCACTAATTGTTTAGTGATAGAACCATAGTTTACGTCAGAGCCAACATCCATACGGGTCGCTGCAACTTTTTGACTAGGGTCACGATCGTTCATTACTAAAGGTGCCCATTGTTTAATAACAGCTGGGTCTTCAGTAAATTTCATACCTTTGAACAACGGGCTTTGAATCATTGCAGCATAACGTTTTTCTAAGAATTGAACGTTATCGCCCCAAACGAAAGCAATGTGCGGAACAGGGTTAATGAATGATTTAGGTTCAGCTAAAACGCCTTGTTTTACCTGATATGACCAAAACTGTTTAGCAACTTCAAATTGAGAAGCAACTTTTTCAGCTTTGACAATTTCCATCTTACCGTTTTTCTCTTCGGTATAGTTCATTTCCATAAAGCCAGAGTGGCCTGTTCCGGCATTGTTAAAGCCGTTTGAACTTTCTTGAGCAACTTGGTCAAGACGTTCATACATACGAATTTGCCAGTTTGGTTCAAGCTCAGTGAAATAAGTACCGAGAGTGGCACTCATGATGCCGCCGCCAACAAGAACAGCATCAACAACTGGCTCATCTTTTGCAGTTTGAACTTGCTTTGACGTCGTCGGTCTAAACAAGAAAACGATACCTGCAATTAAAATAAGAATGATTAATACCAGAAGGTATTTCAAAAACTTTTTCATGTAAGGGGGACCTTAAAATAAGTTATTTGAGTCACTTAAGGTGTGAGGAAACCTAGACAGCGTATCCAGACAAAATGGATATAAATGCGAAGTAAATTCTCAAAATCAGAGAACTTATAAAAAAATAAAATTACTTGGGATTATCGCAAACACTCTATATTTTAGACTAATTTTGCATTGACAAGACAATTTTTATAATAAATGGGGTTCATCAAAATCATAAATATGATTTATATTTGATCAAACTAAGCTTTAATAAGATAATTTTCAATTATTTTTTTAATTTAACTATTTGAAAAATAATTAATAAAATTTATATGATTAAAGTTAAATCATTTGAAGAATATACGTATATAAACATAGATTATTTTTTGTTTCATGCCATATATATGTAAAACAGCTTTTTTGAATAGTTTATTTTCTGTCATACATCGTTCTTATTAATGATTGGATTATAAATATTAAATTAAGGGTATATTTCTGCATAAGAAATATACCCTTATGATTTTATGAGGCTACATAGAATGGTGCAGTTGAACGTGGTAATGCTTCACGTCCACGAATTTGGTCTGCAATTTTCTCGGCAATCATAATGGTGGTTGCATTTAAGTTACCGGTAATAATAAGCGGCATGATCGAGGCATCAACCACACGTAAGCTTTGCATACCATGGACTCGGCCTTGACCATCCACGACAGCCATTTCATCTTCACCCATCTTACAGCTACAAGACGGATGATAAGCCGTTTCTGCATGGTTACGAACAAAGTCGTCAAGCTCTGCATCTGTCTGTAAATGTTTGCCCGGACTAATTTCATCACCACGATATGGATCAAGAGCAGGTTGCTGCATGATTTCTCGGGTGATACGAATCGCATCACGGAACTCACGCCAGTCTTGTTCACTCGACATATAGTTGAACAAGATACTTGGATGCTCAAACGGATCTTTTGATTTAAGTCTAATACGGCCACGTGAAGGTGAGCGCATTGAACCAACGTGTGCCTGAAAACCATGCTCTTTCACGGCATTACTACCATTGTAGTTAATAGCAACTGGCAAGAAATGGTACTGAATGTTTGGCCATTTGAACTCATCTGAACTACGGATAAATCCGCCTGCTTCAAACTGGTTACTTGCGCCAATACCTGTACCGTTAAATAACCACTCTGCACCAATCGCAGGTTGGTTATACCATTTCAGGGCAGGGTATAAAGAAACAGGCTGCTTACATTTATATTGTAGGTACATTTCCAAGTGGTCTTGCAGGTTTTCACCTACACCCGGCAAATCATGAACGACATCAATGTCCATTGATTTTAAGAAAGTACTTTCACCCACACCAGAGCGCTGTAAAATTTGTGGAGAAGCAATTGCACCTGCACACAGTAAGACTTCGCGTTTAACTAAGGCGCGTTGCAAGTTGTTTTGATCAGCCCCGATAATATATTCAACACCCACGGCTTGTTTTTGGTTAAACAAGATTTTATTGGTGGTTGCATGAGTCAAAATGGTGAGGTTAGGACGGCCTTTTGCCATATCCAGATAACCACGTGCGGTACTTGAACGGCGACCTTTAGGCGTTACCGTGCGGTCCATTGGGCCGAAGCCTTCTTGCTGGTAACCATTTAAGTCATCGGTACGCGGGTAACCTGCTTGTACGCCAGCTTCAACCATGGCATGAAACAAGACATTATTGCCATTTTTAGGTGTAGCAACTGACACAGGGCCATTGCCACCATGGTAGTCATTTTCACCAATATCACGGGTTTCGGCTTTTCTGTAGTATGGCAAACAATCGGCATAAGACCAGTTTTCAAGGCCTTTATGGGTTGCCCATTGTTCTAAATCCATTGCATTACCGCGGATATAGCACATACCATTAATTAAAGATGAGCCACCTAAACCTTTACCACGACCACATTCCATACGACGGTTGTTCATGTGCGGTTCAGGGTCGGTTAAATAAGCCCAGTTATAGCGACGACCTTGAAGAGGGTAGGCTAAAGCTGCCGGCATTTGTGTACGAAAATCCAAACGATAATCTGGTCCACCAGCTTCTAATAATAAAACGGTGGTATCTTTGTCTTCAGTAAGACGTGCAGCAAGTACATTTCCGGCAGATCCTGCGCCAATGATAATGTAATCATATTCTTTAATATTCATAACTATCCTTTTTTTACTAACAGTTTGCCTGAGCAATCTATAAAGATTGCTCTGCATATGTGGTTTAGGTTGAAATGTTTAAGGCAATTGATGCATTAAAAAATGCTTTGATAATCGCCAAGTTCAACTTGAATAGATTTGATACGGGTATAGTGTCCCAGCGTGGTTAGGCCATTTTCACGGCCTACACCAGATTGTTTGTAGCCACCCACTGGCATCTCTGCAGGCGACTCGCCCCACGTGTTAATCCAGCAAATACCAGCTTCAATTTGGTGAATAATGCGATGAGCGCGGCTAATATCTTGAGTGACAACGCCAGCAGCTAAACCAAAGGTTGTATCGTTAGCACGACGAATCACTTCTTCTTCGGTCTCATAGCTTAAAATGCTCATGACTGGTCCAAAAATTTCTTCTTGAACAATTGCCATCTGGTCATTGCAGTCGCTAAATACCGTCGGTAGTACATAAGCGCCTTTAGCAAGGTCACCTTCTGTTGCACGTCCACCACCAATTAAGACTTTAGCGCCTTGTTGTTTACCTGACTCAATGAAAGACAGAACTTTTTCCATATGAGGGAAGCTGGTGAGTGGCCCGAAGTTGGTTTCTTCAGCCATTGGGTCACCAATGCGAATACGTTTTACACGTTCTACAACGGCTTTTTCAAAATCGGCTAAAAGAGATTTTGGAACAAATACACGCGTACCGTTGGTACAAACTTGGCCTGAACTAAAGAAGTTTGCCATGACAGCAATATCTGCTGCGCGATTAAGGTTGGCATCTTCACAAATAATCAGTGGAGACTTACCACCAAGTTCCATCGTCACTTCTTTTAGCGTAGAACCAGCAGCGCTTGCCATGACTTTTTTGCCAGTTTCAACACCACCAGTGAATGAGATTTTTTCAATCACAGGATGTTCAGTTAACCACTGACCAATTTCACGGCCTGGCCCTTGAACTACGTTGAATACGCCGTCTGGTAAGCCAGCTTCTGTATAGATTTCTGCAAGTTTGAATGCAGTAAGAGGGGTGGTTTCACTAGGTTTGAAAATCATGGCATTGCCGGCAGCAAGGGCAGGGGCAGATTTCCATAAAGCGATTTGAATTGGATAGTTCCAGGCACCAATACCTGCAACCACGCCTAAAGGTTCACGGCGTGTATAAAAGAAACTTGATTCGCGAAGCGGAACTTGTTCACCCTGAATGGCAGTTGCAAGTCCTGCATAATATTCTAGTACATCTGCACCAGTCACAATGTCGACGGTAGATGTTTCGCTGTAGGCTTTACCAGTGTCTAGCGTTTCAAGACGGGCAAGTTCATCATTACGGTCACGTAAAATGTCGACTGCGCGACGTAAAATACGAGAGCGTTCCATGGCAGTCATGGCAGCCCAGATTTTTTGTCCTTGTTGTGCGCTTTGTACAGCAGCTTCAATATCTTGTTCAGATGCTTGCTGAAGAGTTGCGATCGTTTCGCCGTTGGCAGGGTTAATACTATTAAATGTTTTACCACTGGTTGCTTTAACGTAGCGTCCATGGATATACAGTTGTTGAACTTGTACATCACTCATTTTGTCTCTCCTGCAAAGGCTTGTTCGCAAATTGAACTTGCGTTTGTACATAATCGTAAGCAATGGAACGAGCAAGATTGCTGTCAAATTCGTTATGACGGCTTAAACTGCCTCGTAACCATAATCCATCAATCAATGCTGCCAACCCTCTAGCGGCAACACTGGCCTGTTGTTCATTCATTAACTTGAGAAAATAAAATTTCAAGTTGGAGTACAGACGTTGATCATTAATCTTTTGCAAGCGGCTTAAGTCTGGTACATGCATACTTGCAGACCAAAAGTCTAACCAGACCCGCATTGCTTTTTCATTTACCTGACTAATGTCAAAGTTAGAGTCGATAATCGCCTTAATCTGGCTCTCTGGATGCGAATCTGCTTCTGCTCTGTACTGTTCGGTTTTATGACGCAGAACATTCAGCATTTCTTGCATACAGGTATTGATCAACCCTTGTTTGTCGCCAAAATAATGGCTGACAATGCCGGTCGACAGCTCGGCTTTTTTTGCAATTTGTGCAATGGTGGTATTGGATAACCCCACTTCATAAATTACGTCGAGTGCAGCGTTCATAATTTCTTCACGTCGCACGTGCTCTGGTTTTACTCTGCGTTTTGTCATGTTTTTCCACATCAGCACTTTTAGTGGTGCTTTAAATTCAGCATGTTAACTTGCAGAGCATCATAGCACTTTTTTTATCATACTTGTTATTGATTGAACGTTCAATCAATAACAAGTATGATATGTAAAAATCAATGAATTTTTGAAGATTACCTCTAGGAATAAAGAGGTACAATCAAAGATTCTTAAGGATAGGATGATGCGCATAAGTACATTACTTATCACGTTATTTTGAGAAAATACACCGATTGCAAGGAGCAATAAGATGGTGTTGAAAAGTGATAGATATTCTTCAGACCATATTCGGTTAAATCGTTTTGTATTTTGGAGTTCGGCCATCAGTATTGGCATTTTTGGCCTACTTTTTGTGCTGTTTCCAGAAAAAAGTCAGTTTTGGTTGACCTATATACAAGAGCAAGTAAATCACTTTTTCGGGTGGTATTACATGCTGGTGATTGTGCTTTGTCTAGGTTTTGTGGCTTGGCTCGCTTTTTCAAAAGTAGGGCAGATTCCCCTAGGAAAAGACGACGACAAACCTGAGTTTAGTTATTTGGCATGGACTTCAATGTTGTTCTCGGCCGGCATTGGGATTGCGTTACTTTATTATGGCGTTGCCGAACCTGTTGATCACTTCTTGAGGCCACCAGAAGGTGAGGCTGGAACCATTCAAGCTGCACGAAATGCCATGACCTATAGCTTTTTGCATTGGGGAATTCATGGCTGGGTACTCTATGCATTGCTTGGAGTCACTCTAGGTTACTTCGCTTTTAGACAAGACCTGCCCTTAGCATTACGTTCAGCGCTTTATCCAATTTTTGGAGAGCGTGTTCATGGCTTGGTGGGAGATTTTGTTGATGGTTTTGGAATTTTAGCAACGGTTATTTCCTTGGTCACCAATTTAGGAATTGGTGCTTTGGTACTCGTATCTGGTATTTGTTATTTACTGCCGCAAATTCCTGATAACTCTGTGACCTTAATTGCTGCTGTTCTCATCATGATGTTTGTTGCCACGATTACGACAGTGGTCGGCATTGAAAAAGGTCTGGCATGGTTATCTCGTATTAATTTACGTCTACTGTATGCCTTACTTTTATTTGTATTTTTAACAGGTCCTACAAATCATTTATTAAATGGTCTTGTGCAAAATACGGGTGATTATCTAAGCAATTTTATTGGTAAAAGCTTTGATATGTATTTATACAACCAGAAGGCAAGTGGCTGGTTAGGTTCGTGGACAGTATTTTATTGGGCATGGTGGATTGCTTGGGCACCTTTTGTAGGCATGTTTATTGCCCGTATTTCAAAAGGACGTACGATTCGGGAAGTTATTCTGGGTGTATGCCTGATTCCATTAGGCTTTACGCTGGCTTGGATCTCGGTTTTTGGAAATACGGCAATTTACTTTATCTTGAACCAAAAACAGAAAGTTTTGGGTGATATGGTCTTAACTGATCCAGCATTATCTTTATTTAAGCTACTCGAATATCTGCCATTTAATCCTTATGTTGCTGGCATTGTTGTTGTAATTTGTTTCGTTTTATTTTTGACACCAGTTGGCTCTGGTACACTAATGATCGCTAATTTGTCCTCAAAAGGGGGCACCAATGATAGTGATTCACCGATCTGGTTACGCGTCTTTTGGTCTGTGGTAATTACCATTGTAAGTATTGGCTTGTTACTAGCCGGTAGTTTTAACTCCATGCAAAGTGCTGTGGTGTTATGTGGTTTACCATTTTCAGTCATTATTTTGCTTTATATGTTTGGCTTAGCCAAAGCGCTAAAGCAAGATGATTTTGACCCTCAATTAGTGAAAAAGCAGTTAGCTGTTTCAAAAGACATTTCGGTCCCATCGAACTGTGACCAGAATAAAGTGACTGAGGTTTTATAACCTCAACCGATCACATCTATATATTATTTTTTGCGTTTAAAGTCGTCTTTTCATTGTTTTAAATAAGAGTGAAAAGACGAAATTAAATATTTTGTTTTTATTTTTATTCCTTGAGGATTGTATGGCAACAGATAATCCAAGAGCAGTTGATGATTTAACATTATCTAAATCTAAAAAAGACCCGCTCAACCGTGTGGTTTTTTATTTTTCAGCTGTACTTATTCTAATTTTTTCTCTCGTCACGTTTTTGTTCAACGATTTTTCAAACCGAATCATGAACACCGTACTTCAGTGGGTAACTTCAACCTTTGGTTGGTATTACCTGCTTGCCGCAACACTATATATGGCGTTTGTGATTTTTATTGCCTGTTCAAGATATGGCAATATTAAGCTAGGACCTAAGCATTCAAAACCTGAGTTTAGTTTACTGAGTTGGTCTGCCATGCTGTTTTCGGCCGGTATCGGTATCGATTTAATGTTCTTCTCGGTCGCTGAGCCTTTATCTCATTATATGCAACCACCAGTAGGTGCAGCTCAGACTTATGAAGCTGCACGTCAAAGTATGGTCTGGACATTGTTCCACTATGGTTTAACTGGTTGGTGTATGTATGCCTTGATTGGCATGTCATTGGGATATTTTAGCTATCGTTATAATCTGCCGCTTACCATACGCTCTGCGCTCTACCCAATTTTTGGTCAAAGAATTAATGGTGTAATCGGGCATAGTGTTGATACGGCTGCCGTTATCGGGACAATTTTTGGTATTGCAACGACCTGCGGGATTGGGGTGGTACAGCTAAATTATGGACTACATGTGTTATTGGGGCTGCCAGAGAATATCTGGATGCAGTTTGCCCTGATTGCCATCGCAGTTGGTATTAGTATTATTTCGGTGACATCAGGCGTGAATAAAGGCCTGCGGATTTTATCTGAAATCAATATTTATGTTTCGATTGGCCTTTTACTGTTTATCTTGTTCTTGGGAAATACTGAGTTTTTACTCAATGCCCTTGTTCAAAATGTTGGTGATTACTTAAGTCGTTTCCCGTCTTTGGCCTTACAAAGTTTTGCGTTTGAACAGCCTAAAGAGTGGATGAGTAGCTGGACCTTGTTCTTCTGGGCATGGTGGATTGCGTGGTCTCCATTTGTAGGACTTTTTCTGGCGCGTATCTCAAGAGGGCGTACCATTCGTGAGTTTGTGTCTGGTACTTTAATTATCCCGCTTTTATTTACGATCACGTGGTTATCTATTTTCGGTAATAGTGCGTTGCACAGCGTTATTTTTGAAGGGAACCAAACCTTAGCTGCCACTGTGTTGGCGAATCCAGCTCATGGTTTTTATGATTTGTTAGCACAATATCCGGGCTTTACGTTTATTGCTTCAATTGCCACCGTAACAGGGCTTTTGTTCTATGTGACTTCTGCCGATTCGGGAGCGCTGGTTCTAGGGAACTTCACCACCAAGTTAACGCATATTGATAATGATGCTCCGCGTTGGTTGAGTGTGTTCTGGGCAATTGCGATTGGTTTGCTCACACTGGCAATGCTGATGACCAACGGGATTACAGCTTTGCAAAATGCAACCATCATTATGGGATTGCCTTTTAGTTTTGTGATGTTCCTTGTTATGGCCGGACTTTATAAGTCCTTAAGGCTTGAAGATTATAGGCAGGCCAGCCGTAGCATGAATGCAGCTCCAGTGGTTGGTAACGTTGATATTTTGAATTGGAAACAGCGTTTAACTCGAGTGATGCATCATCCGGGAACCACTGAAACTCTGCGCATGTTGGATACAGTTTGTCGACCGGCTGTTCAGGCCGTTGCTGATGAACTTATTAAGCAGGGAATGAATGTGGATGTGCAGCAAACGCTACTCGAAGATGAAGATACGCTTTACCATCTGGACTTCACAATTCATTTGGAAGAAGAACAAAACTTCGTTTACCAGATCTGGCCCGTACGCTATAGCGCACCGAATTTCAGTCAACGTGTGAAACGCGGTAAACAGTTCTATTACCGACTAGAAACGTATCTTTATGATGGTTCTCAAGATAACGACCTCGTTGGTTACGGTAAGGAACAGGTTATTAATGACATTTTAGATAAATATGAAAGACATATGACGTTCTTACATATTAATCGTATTAGCCCAGGGAACCGACCTTTGTTCCCAGATCCACAAGCTTAAGAGGACAATGCATGGCTTCTCCTTATCTACATTCTTTTGCTTTATTTTTCTCTTTGCTCAATCCATTTTTAATGAGCATTTATATGATTGGCCTAATCCGCCATTCAGAAACAAAGGTGTTTAATAAAGCACTGATTCAGGGAAGCTTGATTGCTTTTGTTGTGTTCATGCTATTTGCATGGGGCGGCGAAACAATTTTTAGTAAATATCTGAATGTACGTTTTGAAGCCTTCCAGATTTTTGGAGGCCTTATCTTTTTGGTCATTGGCTATCGCTATGTTTTTCAGGGTGCCGATACGATTGGTGAAATGCGAGGAGCGCCAGAACATCTGGCTGGCACCATTGCAATGCCATTTATGATTGGTCCGGGAACTATTAGTGCCGCTGTGGTTACAGGCATTGAAATGTCAATTGGTGAGGCAGCCTTAGTGATTGCCTTCACCTTATTTTTAACCTGTAGTATTTTGATTTTGATGAAATTTTCACATGATCATTTACGCTATAAACATGCCAAGCATATCGACCGCTATTTTGACATTGTGGGACGTTTATCTGCTTTATTAATCGGAACGATCGCCATTGATATGATTATTAATGGTGTGACAGGCGTTATTACTAAAGTATAGCGAGTGATCTGTAAGACCCTGCTATGCCATTAAGCGTGGAATAAAATGGCATAGCATGTTCTATAAAACTTTAAAATAAATGATGTAGCTATAAAAAATAACTTTAAAAATAATGCTTTAAAAAATTAGATTTTAAAAAACAATCAGAGATATTAAAAAATACAATGCCATGTTGTGGATTTAATCATGTTTTTTTTGTGAATTATCAACCATAATGTTGACTGAGCTTGTTTTAAGACACAGAGTTGAGCTATGCCTACATTAGATGAAATAACCACAGCAACTGATGATCAGTCTGAATTGACGATGTCAGTTTTGATGACGCCTGATATGGCAAATTTTTCAGGTAATGTTCATGGTGGTACGATTCTAAAACTACTAGACCAAGTCGCTTACGCTTGTGCGAGTCGTTATTCGGGTGGCTACGTGGTGACGTTATCTGTAGATAAGGTGAATTTTAAAGAACCTATTTATGTGGGGGAGCTGGTAACCTTCTTGGCAAGTGTTAACCATGTAGGCCGTACCTCAATGGAAGTGGGAATACGCGTTGAAGCCCAAAATATCCAGAAGCGTACAGTGCGCCATACCAATAGCTGTTATTTCACCATGGTTGCTGTTGATGAACAGAGCAAGCCATGTGAAGTGCCTCAATTAAATCTAAATACTGAGTGGAAACGTTGCCGCTTTGAAGCAGCCGAGCACCGTAAGGTTTTACGTCTACAAGAAAATCACAACCCATCTTGTAGTATGTATAAAAAATCTTCTTAAAAAAAAGGATCGAACCGCAGCATGGTTCGATCCTTTTCTTCTTTACTGAAATTCAGCATCCATTTTTCATTTCAGTAAAATTATCTCTGAGCTTGGAGGAGAGTGCTGAGAGAATTAACGAGCTGCAGGAGCAGCTTCAGAAGCAGAACCTACAGCATCAGATGCAGCATTTGCTGTGTTTGCTTGTTCTTGAGTTGAAACAACAACTTTCTCTTCACCAGCAGTGCTGTGTGCTTGTTCATGTTTAGAAGCAGCGAAAGTTGAAGCAGCAGTTAAAGCTAAAGTTGTTGCAAGTAGAGTCTTAGCTAATTTCATTTTATGGCATCCTTAAATTCATTAAAAAAGTAAATCAAACCTAATCGTTCATACCTACATGAAACGTGTATGGCTGAATGACTAAGCTAGGACACATGCTAAGCCGAGGTTTGGATTACATCAATTAACTTAACAATCTATTACGCCTATCTTAACAATATGAAATATACGGGCCGTTTATGTGCGGAATCTGTAAAATTAAAGGGCTTAATTACACCTTAAAATGTGTAAAAATATTTCTTCTTGAATGAAAAAAAACCAATTGTGTTACGTAAACCTAACACTCTGGCATGAATTGTGAATGCATATAAATAGAATATTCCGTTTGAGTTGTAATTATTAAAAGTTAATTTAGATTTTAAATGAGATGTAAGTCTCATTATTGGTTTGTTAAGTAAAAATTAAAAAATCATCAGCCAACTTTAAAAATCATTTACATGACAAAAAAGAGTGATATACCTAAAATGTTTTAGACCGTTCCAATTTGAGTGACTCGTGAAATTTATTGCCCAAAAAACTGTTCCTACCCATATTATTTCTGGTTTTTTAGGGGCGGGGAAAACCACGTTATTGCAGCATTTATTAAGTCAGAAGCCTAAAGATGAGGTCTGGGCTGTATTAATGAATGAGTTTGGGCAGATTGGAGTAGATCAACAACTCTTACCTCAAGATGAAGGATATGCAGTCAAAGAATTATTAGGTGGTTGCTTATGTTGTAGCAGTCAATTGCCTATGCATATTGCTTTAGCCCGTCTATTGAGTGAACAAAAGCCAGACCGACTATTTATTGAACCGACTGGTCTTGGGCACCCTTCGCAGTTATTTGATCAACTGACAGAGCCACATTGGCAAAGTAGTTTAGCTATGCGAGCATTAATTACTGTTGTAGATGGTAGCCGTTTACATGATACAAACTGGGTCAAGCAAAACCTTTATGAAGATCAGTTAAAAGCTGCTCAGATTGTTGTAGTCTCACATACTGATGTAATGACTTTTGAAGATGATCAGGCACTTGAGTTATTAAAAGAAGAATATCAGCCTTATCAACAAGAGTGGATTAAAACTGAACATGGTCAGTTAGCGTTAAATAAAATTGATGTGGTTGCTCGTTTAACCGAACGCTCTATTCAACCTTTACTTAAACTTCAAAAACAAATGACTGAAACTGAGGTCGTTAAAGAAATTCAGCAGTTACCTTATCATTATGTCGAGTCGGCACAAGGTTATATTGTCGCGGGTTGGAAATTGCCTAAACGCTGGAAGTTTGAGTTTTATGCTTTGCTCGATGTGTTATGTGCACAAAAAGATTGGCTACGAATTAAGGGAATTTTTAATACGGATCAAGGTTGGAAAACCTTTAACTTTAATCCGCAGCAATTTAATTATAAGTCTGGCGAAGAGGGCATTGATAACCGGATTGAAATGATTAGCCAACATGAACACGATTGGTTGGCATTTGAAACTGATTTATTGAATTGCCGAATTGAAGATTAGAGAACATTGAGAAAAAGATGATTCAATGTTCTCTAGAACGAATTTTAAGGTTTAGTATTTAGCACGGCTTTAGCTTGAGCATGGTCAATATCTTTTTCCCAATGCGCAATGACTACGGCCGCAACACAGTTACCAATCAAGTTGGTGCAGGCACGAATAATGCCAATGAACCAGTCGACTGAAAGTAGAAGTACTAGACCAATCGCAGGGAGGCTTGGAATCACTGAAAGTGTTGCTGCAAGAATAACTAAAGCCGAACCGGGAATACCGTGTGCACCTTTAGAAGTAATCAGTGAAACCAGCAAGATAGCCAATAGGTCGTGCGTAGATAAATCAATATTGCAGGCTTGCGCAATAAAAATTACCCCTAAAGTTAAGTAAATTGAAAACCCATCTAAGTTAAAAGAATAACCCGTAGGGATGACGAGACCGACGGTTGAATCCTTGATTCCCAGATTTCTGAGTTTTTTCATAATTTGGGGTAAAACAGAGTCAGAAGATGCTGTACCTAAAACAATCGCTAACTCATCTTTAAAATAAGCTACAAATTTGAAGATGTTGAGACCGGCAAGTTTTAAAATTGAACCTAAAACAACCACAACAAATAAAATGCACGTTGCATAAAACAGTAAAACCAAATAGCCCAATTGTAAGAGTGAGTCTAAACCAAACTTGGCAGTGGTATAGGCCACTGAACCAAAAACACCAATAGGCGCTAAACGAATAATCAGCCCCATAATTTTAAAGAAGACTTCAGAAAAAGCTTCAAGGGCCTGACGTACCAGCTCTGCCAAATGTTTAGGAATTAAAAGTAGTGCTACACCAAATAAAATAGCGATTAATAAAACTTGTAAAATATCGCCGTTTGCAAAAGCAGCAGTGAATGTTTTCGGAATAATATTAAGTAGAAATTCCGAACCTGTGTGCATTTCATGAGCACGTTCGGTATAGGTGCTTAAATCTTTTGCATCTAAATGGCTGATATCGATGTTCATGCCAACACCAGGTTTAAATACATAGGCCACAATAATGCCTAAAACTAAAGCAATACTGGTGACCACTTCAAAATAGAGAATAGTTTTTGCACCGACTTTGCCCATTTTTTTGATGTCGTTTGCACCATAAATACCGAGTACAACCACACAAAACACAATTGGTGCAATCAGCATCTTAATTAAAGAAATAAAACCATCGCCCAAGGGCTTTAAAGATAAGGAGAAATCATGAAAACCAGCTCCAACTGCAACACCAAGGAAGAGAGCACAAAGAACCTGTAAAAATAAACTACGCTTGAGCTTTTGCCACATAAGTCATCAATTTTAGGAAGAGGAGAATATCTCTTTTAAGCAAAAAGCCAGCCAACTCTAAAATAAGTGGAGCGTTTTGGAAGAATATGCAAATTTCACCATCGCGATGTTTTGCATTACTCAGTTTTTTTATAATTTTTAGCTAAAATCGAGTATCCTTAGCGCCAAATTTTGGAACATATTAATCATGGCGCTTAAAGCAACAATTTATAAGGCAGACTTGAATATTGCCAATATGGATGACCATATTTATGGTGATTACCAGTTGACGCTTGCCTTGCATCCTTCGGAAACTTTAGAACGTTTAATGGTTCGTTTAATGGCCTTTGCTCGTTTTGCAAGTGATGAGCTTGAGTTTACAAAAGACCTTTTTGAAACTGACGAGCCAGCGTTATGGCAAAAAGATTTAACGGGTCAATTAGAAACATGGATTGAAGTGGGCTTACCTTCAGAAGATAAAGTTAAAAAAGCGAGTGCACGCTGTAAAAAAGTTGCGATTGTTGTGTATGGCACACAAGTCGAAGAGTGGTGGAAGAGAAATAGCAAAATTAAAACGTTAAGTAACGTTCAGGTTTGGCAAATCGCACCTGCAAGCACAGCTGAGCTAGAACAACTCTGTGAACGTACCATGCAGCTACAGTTAAATGTGATGGATACAGAGTGGACTCTTTTAGGTGAAAAGGGTCAGGCAAATGTTGTGTGGACGCAGTTACAGTAAAATAGAAAAGCGCAACAAATTCTACAGATTCAATTGGTACACTAAGCACCAGTTGCTATTTAAAGATTCTGTTTAAGGGGTAAACCATGTCAAATGAATTAGAAATTATCGATTTAAAAGTAGGTGAAGGTAAAGAAGCTGTTAAAGGTGCTTTGATTACGACTCACTATACAGGTTGGTTAGAAGACGGTACAAAATTTGACTCTTCAATTGATCGCGGTAATTATTTTGAATGCGTGATTGGAACAGGCCGTGTCATTAAAGGCTGGGACCAAGGCATTATGGGAATGAAGGTTGGTGGTAAACGTAAATTAATCGTGCCTTCTCATTTAGCTTATGGTGAGCGTAAAATGGGTAAGATTATTCCAGCTAATTCTAATTTAATTTTTGAAATTGAATTGTTTGATGTCAAAACTCGTGACTAGCGAAAAACTTAAAGCCCTTTAGGGGGCTTTCTTGTTTATATGAGCTTTAAATATAAATACATTCATAATTTATATTTTAGCTTTTTGAATATTTAAGCTTATTTTCAGATTATTTGATTATAAATGCTGACTGAAAAACTGTTCATTTGTGGGCAGTGTGATATTAAGACCAAATTTCAGAAAGTTTGCGTCTTAACATCAACTTTCACATAAATAATCTATATTGTTATTGAGACGCTATTTCATGATTATCCGCTTTGCATCTCCTTTGTTGAATCTTACGCTTGGATTGGCCCTTACTGGCATGTCTGGTATGGCATTGGCTAAACCACAAAAAATTGATGCTTCAACACTTACGGTCATTGGCTATCATGAAATTACTGATACAAAAAATGCAATGATTCCTGAGTATGCGGTTACTACTCAACAATTTACTCAGCACGTTGAATGGTTGCAAAAGAATGGTTTCCATTTTATTACCGTTGATCAATTAATTCGTGCGCATCAAGGCAAATATCAACTGCCGACTAAGCCAGTATTATTGACCGTAGATGATGGTTATCAGTCTTTTTATCAAAATGCATATCCTGTTATTAAAGCAAAAAAGATTCCGGTTGTTTTGGCTGTAGTCGGTTCATGGTTAGAACCAAAAGCTGGTCAAAAAGTTGACTTCTCTGGCGAAGAAATCTCTCGCGATAAGATCTTAAGCTGGAATGAGCTTAAAGAGATGCAAGACAGCGGTTTAGTCGAAATCGCTAATCATAGCTATCATTTGCATCGTGGTATTACAGGAAACCCACAAGGCAACTCTGAACCTGCTGCGACCACACGTTTTTATGATGTTAAAACTCAAACATATGAGAACGATGCACAATATCAGGCACGAATCTATAACGACCTGAAAAAGAATAATGACTTATTAAAAGCGCATGGCTTACGTTCACCACGTATTATGGTATGGCCATATGGTCGCTATAATATGCAGACTGTTCAAATTGCAAAAAAATTAGGCATGCCAGTGACCATTACGCTTGATGATGGGGCGGACCATGCAAAACAATCTCTACAAAATATGAGCCGTATTTTGGTAGAAGGCGGAATGACAACTGATGATTTGGCTCAAGAAATTAAAAACCGTGAATTAAATTTAACGGATAATAATCGTCCGCAAAAAATCATGCATATTGATCTGGACTATATTTATGACCCAGACCCGAAACAACAAGAGCGTAATTTAGGACACTTGTTAGATCGAATTAATGGCATGGGTGTAAATACAGTTTATTTACAGGCATTTTCAGATCCGGATGCGAATGGTTCTGCTGATATGGTTTATTTCCCAAACCGTCATATTCCAATGCGTGCAGACTTGTTTAACCGTGTTGCATGGCAAATTCAAACGCGCACATCTGTAAGCCGTATTTATGCATGGATGCCGTTATTGGCGTGGGAACTACCAAAAACTGATCCTGTTTCTAAGGACTTGGTGGTGACTCAGCAGGAAAAAGCAGGTGAACACCTTAATATGGGGTATATCCGTTTAAGCCCGTTCTCAGCCGATGCACGTCAAACGATTCGTGAAATTTATCAGGATTTGGCAAAATCAACGCCATTTAATGGCCTCTTGTTCCATGATGACGTGACATTATCTGATTATGAAGATGCAAGCCCTGATGCTTTAAAAGCTTATGCGAAGCAAGGTTTGCCAACAGATTTAGCAAAAATCCGTGAAAACGATCAAGACTTGCAAAAGTGGACTGCATATAAGACAAAATATCTAGATGATTTTGCGATGCAACTCGTTGATGACGTGCGACAATATGAACCGTTCTTGGTGACTGCACGCAATTTATATGCTCAAGTTGCTTTAAAACCATATGCGGAAAATTGGTACTCTCAATCTCTTGAAGAGTCATTAAAACGTTATGATTTTACAGCTATTATGGCAATGCCTTATATGGAACAGGTCGATAATGCTGATCAATTCTATAAAGATATGGTTGATCGGGTAAAACAATACCCGAATGGCATCAAGAAAACCGTTTTTGAATTACAGGCAACCGACTGGCGTAAAAACGAAAAGGTACCTTCAACTGAAATGGCAGCAACAATTCATTCTCTTTATCAGCAAGGTGTAATGCATGTGGGATATTACCCTGATGACCCAATTAAAGATCATCCGGATGTTGACGTAATGCATAAAGCATTTGCTGAAAAATCATCTCGTCTTGTGCCGTAGTCGAGGCTGAAACATGACAATCTTTGCTGCAATATGGTCGCATGCCTTAAAATTCGTTTTTTATTACCCATTATTCATGTCGTATTTATGGATGATGGGCGCGATCATTTTCTATTGGAGAGAACGTCAGGCTCCGCCTTACGATCAACCAGCGCCATTAGAAAGTTATCCAAAAGTCGCTGTATTAGTTCCTTGTTTTAATGAAGGGGATAATGCAGAAGAAACCATTAGCCATGCTTTAAAACTGGACTATCCTCACTTTGAAGTCATCGCGATTAATGATGGTAGCTCAGACAATACCGGCGAAGTACTCGACCGTTTAGCAGAACAACATGAAAAACTTCGTGTTGTTCATTTGGCTCAAAACCAAGGTAAAGCCATGGGGTTGCAAGCCGGAAGCTTAATGACCGATGCCGAGTTTTTAATTGGTATTGATGGTGATGCTTTACTTGATCCACATGCAGCAAAGTGGATGATTCGTCATTTTCTTGAAAATCCGACTGTTGCAGCGGTGACAGGAAACCCACGTATCCGTACTCGCTCAACTTTATTAGGGCGTATTCAGGTCGGTGAGTTTTCTTCGATTGTAGGCATGATTAAACGTGCACAACGTACCTTTGGTCGTTTGTTTACCGTATCAGGCGTGATTACCGCTTTTCGTAAAAGTGCCGTTCACCAAGTCGACTATTGGTCACCAAATATGTTGACTGAAGATATCGATATTACTTGGAAGTTACAGCGTGCAGGTTGGGATATTGAGTTTGAACCGAATGCCTTGGTTTGGATTTTAATGCCTGAAACCTTAAATGGGTTGTGGAAACAACGTTTACGTTGGGCAATGGGTGGCGCACAAGTATTAATTAAAAATATTGATGTGTTCACCAAGCCAAAATTGAATTTTTTATGGCCTTTAATGTTTGAGCTTTGCTTAACATTAGTTTGGTCATATTTAATGCTAGCGATGGCTGTATTGTGGTTGGCACATTTTATTTTACCAGTACCAGCACTAGCCGTTGTGAGCTCTCCATTTTTACCGTATGGTAGCGGTATTTTATTGGGGGCAACTTGTCTAATTCAGTTTGCTTTAAGCAAATGGATGGATAGTCGTTATGAACCAAACCTAGGAAAAAATTATTTCTGGATGATTTGGTACCCGCTAGTCTTTTGGTTAATTACGATTTCGGCAACCATTGTGGCATTTCCAAAAGTCTTACGACGTGGAGATGAGAAACGAGCACGTTGGGTGAGCCCGGATCGGGGCATTCGTTAGATGAAATGCAAGAGTCATGAGATTTTAAAGATCGTGCTGTATTGATGTCTGGGGAAAAACCACAGCACTCCGTTAGGTAAAGAGAGAAATGAAGACAGATTCGTTGATTATTGATTTACGCCGTCAATTACCATGGCATAAACGCTATGCTTCTACAACAAGCACAGCCATGATGTGGGCGGTTTGGTTGTTGTTGTGGCGTCCGTTCGTGTTTGTATGGCTATTGGTTGAACTACAAAAAACTCATTTGGTACACCGCTTATTTAGTGCCTTTGGTTTAGGAATTGAACATGGCCTTACAGCATTAATTGCTTGTGCAATTTGTTTATTGTTGTGGAGCCATGTGCTACCTGAGCGTCGTGTCGGTGGTAGTGCGCTTAAAATGAAACAGACTGATGATTATGCACGCTATTTTGATTTACCTGAACATGAAATTGAACAGGGACGTAGCCAAAAAATTACAGTCGTTCACCACGATGAACTAGGTAAAATCGTTAGAGTTGAATAAGCCTTATTAATCAAATAAAGCCCACTTGAAGTGGGCTTTATTTTTTATGAACAGAGACATCCAAGAATACGTTGTTTGACTTGATTGATATAAAACTCATCATGGGTGACACGGTACATCAAGATCGCACCTTCATAATCAGCAATACTTTGTTTTGCTAAAATCTCTGCTTTATCTTCGGTCATGCACTTTGCAAAAATGGACTGGATTGAAAGTTGCCAGTCCTCAAAAATGCTGCGTATTTTGGCTAAAATTTCAGGTGAGCCATATGCTGCTTCCATAGAAATAATACCTATTAAGCAACCATTCACTCCTTGTGTAAAAAAATGAATAGCACGCTCATGCATTTGCTCAAAACGTTCAATTGCAGAGAGTTCAGAATTTACCGTATTTCCAAATAAAGAATGAATCAAATACTGATGAGTGCTATTGAGCACTTCAAGCAATAGTGCTTCCTTGTTTGGATAATAATAATAAAAAGAAGCTTTGGTTAGACCGCAAGCCTTTGCCAGCATGTCCATACTGGTGCCTGCGTAACCATAGGTTTTAAACTGCAAAGCACAGTGCTTGAGCAATTCTTCTTTCGCAAGTTTTTGCGGTCTCATCTTAAATTATCCAAAACATAAATCAGGCTTGTACCAAATCATCAAAAGTAGTACGGATTTTACTCCAGATCTGTTCGGCACCTTTTTTAAAGTAGCCCATGTGCCCAATTGTTTTCATAGAAACATCTTGAGGTTGAAGGCTGATGTATGTGACGGGAGCTTGTCGATAATGCTGCATAAATGCGCGACAAGAAGTGGGTAAAGCCCAATCATCATCAAGTGCCGATACTGCATAAATTGGTGTTTTGACAGAAGCATATTGTTCAATTAAATATTGCTGTTCGGGGTCAGCAAAAAAATACTTAGGATTTTTACACCACTTGCGCCACTGTTTATAAACATTTAGAGGTAGGTCAGAACCCATATTAAATTTGCTCCAAGGCAAATAACCTGTCACAGCAACGATAGGTGGAAACACAATATTCCAGACCACTTGAACTTTAAAACGTTCTTTAAGCGGCATATAGCCATGCCAGCCAGCCCCAGTGCCAAATGTGTAGCAGGCCAATAATTTATCATGATTAGGTAGTAACCCTAGCGCATGGCCACCATAGGAATGACCAACCATTAAAAGGGGTAGGGGTTCTTGTGATAAATATTCAATAGCACCTGCTAAGTCATATTGTCCCCAGTCTAAATAAGACATATCAAATCCTTTTAAAGATTTGGGACTCGATTTCCCCACACCTCGATAATCGAAGGTGAATACTTGATAACCATATTGCGTTATATATTCAGCAAAGCGACGGTAAAATTCATGTGGTACGCCAGTAGCTCCAGCAACGACAATATTGGCTTTAGCTGGTGTCGTCGTAAAGTAACGTGTGCCCTTGAGTTGATAGCCATCTAAAGCTGAAAATTGTACATTTTGGCTAAGCTGTTCGTTTGTTTGAGTTGCTAATTTCATTGCTTTTCTCTTTATTTTTCTTGCTTGATTAAGCCTTATTTACCTTTAAAAACAGGAGGTCTTTTTTGCAACATGGCAAAAACTCCTTCTTGCACATCTTCAGTTTTTAATAAGGGATGGAGATGACTTTGTAACTTGCTAAATGCAGCTTGATAACCTTCATTGATGGCTTCACGTGCAGAGGCAAGGGTGGCTTTCACCGCTAGAGGAGCCGCTTGAGCAATATGTTCAGCTAACTCGATGGCACGGTTGAGCTCCGTACCTTCAGGACAAATTTCTGTAATCAGGTTCATATCCAAGGCAGCTTTTGCATCAAAAGGGTCACCCGTAAGCAAGTAACGCATGGCCTTGGCCCAACCTGCGGCTTGAGTAAAACGTGCTGTTGCCCCACCAAAAGGTAAGATGCCGCGTTGAACTTCCATTTGCGCAAACTGAGTGTTTTCACTTGCTAAAGCAATATCTGCATTTAGAAAGAGTTCAATACCAGCGGTATAACAATAGCCTTGTACCGCAACAATTAAAGGTTTACTCAGTTTTCGACCCACAGTGCCCCAAGGGTTTACTTCTTCATCACTAAAATCAAAAACACCTGTAGCAAGCTTAGGTTGTAACTCTACGAGATCTAAACCAGCCGTAAAATGGTCGCCATGAGCAAATATTACTGCACAGCGCAGCTCATCATTATTTTCATATTCGGTGAGCGCTAGTGATAAATCTTTAATCAGGTGGCTATCAAAGGCATTACGTTTTGCTGCCCGATCTAGCCCAATTAAAAAAATATGTCCGCGAGTTTCACGGCTGACTTTTCCTTCTTGATTTGACATATCGTGATGTCCTTTATTTGTCTTTAATAAGTTTTTAAACGATCGTTTAAAAAGTGTCAAATACAATTTATAGACTACTTCGTAAACAAAAATAGAAGGAAGGGTCAAAATAAAACTAAACTTTTATTCTTAAGATTAATATAAATATGAGGGGGGAGAATAACCTGATCAGTGGCCTCAATCAGGTTATAAAACATTATGTTGGACGACGTGAATACATCAGTAATCCTAAGCATAACAGCGTTAAACCTAAAATAAGATGTGAGCTGAGCTGTTCATGGTTGAACCATGTCCCCCAAAATGTAGCTAAAACTGGGGTAATAATGGTAATGAGTAACACAGTGGTCGGTTGTAGGACTTTAATGAGTTGATAATAAAAAATCATGGCAAGCACAGATGAAAAGACTGCACTGTAGAGCACCGCTATTGAAATTTTAAGGCTCGGAAATTCATTTGGAAGATGTGACCAAAAGAAAGGTAACAGGCATATATAACCGACCCATGAAACAAGAGTAGCACCTGTCATTTGTGTAATTGGCGGAATATGTGCTCCGACAGATTTTACGGCAAAAGTCGACAATACATAAAACAGCATCGCAATCAGCTCTAACATAATACCAATGCGGTTGAGCTGAAAACCTGATGAAGACAGTCCTAAAGTAAAGCCCATCCCGATAAGAGCGATACCCAGCCCAAGCCACTGCCATGCCGAAAAACGTTCACGTCCCAATAAAAAAGAGCTGATGAGTCCAGACACTAACGGAGAAGTACCGTAAATAATTGAAATAATGGCAGAGGGGACTTTATCTGCACCCATATAGCAAAAGGCCATGGAACCAAATAAACCAATGGCTCCGGCACAATAACTTAAAATTGCTTTTTTACTAAAGATGAGTTTTAAACGAAAAAATCGTAGACAGAGTAAGGCGATTGGAATCGCCAAACTGAATCGAATAAATAACCCCCATGCCCAGTGAATTTCTTGTACTGTCCAGACTGCCGCGAGTGGAGTAAGCGACCAAATAATGACAACAGCAATAAATTGGCCGGCTGTAGCGAGGCGAGTTGGAGTTAAAGAGGGTGCTACAGCCGGCTGATTCTGCGGGGTAGAAATACTCTGTTGTTCAAATAACGGCTTCATATAAAGCTCCAGAAAGTTAGGTTTTTGTGTTTTAAAAGGGCATAAAAAAAGCCGCGTTTTATGGCGGCTTGTTATGAAAATCAGGGGGTATATTACAAATGGAATATCTTGATTTTCTCATCCAAAGCGCCAAATTGTCCAAAATATGGACGTCGCCAATCGGCCATAGAGACATTGACCTCTAAGGCATATAATTGGTGAGCCAGACATAGATGGGCGTTAGATAAAAACATGATAAGTATATTAAAATATAGATGATATTTTTATAACACAGAAATAGAAAAGTACAAATTATATTCAAGCATGAACCACAGATTTTTTGATTTCAAATTAGCAGTTTGCTTAACCTGATATTTTTCTCATAATACCCCGTCGAATTGATCTCTATAAGAAGCTGTTCTTATGTCACCTTTAGAAATTTTTGCAGTCTTGATTAGCCTAATTGGAGTTGGATTAACTGTTATTAGGAACATGTGGTGTTGGCTGTTTAATTTCTTTGCCTTTGTTTTATATGCTTATTTGTTCTACGAATTTAAGCTTTATGGTGAAACGATTTTGCAGTTCTTTTTCATGGTCGTAAATTTTTATGGTTTTTACTACTGGTTCAAGGGAAAGCAGCAAGATCATGACATTCGTATTGAACCGATTGCAGTTCAAAAAGCAATTTTTCAAATGATTATTGCAGCGGTAGGTGGTTTGCTCTTTGGTTTGATTCTTAAAAACTTTACCGATGCGGCTGTGCCAATGCTTGATTCGCAACTTGCAGCGTTTAGTTTACTCGCAACCTATTGGACTAGTCGCAAGCATATTGCAACATGGGTACTTTGGGTGTTCGTTGATATTATTTATGTAGGCATGTTTATCTATAAAGATTTATTTTTAACAGCCGCTTTATATGCAGCCTTTGTTCTAATGGCCGCTTATGGTTGGTATCAATGGGAAAAGGTTAAAAAGAAACAGAATTTATCTTCTGAGCCGATTTAGTTTGGAGAATGGTCATGTTGTTGAGCTTAGATGGTTATAAACAGCAACAGTTTGATCAAATTGCCGCCAAAATAATGGCAGAGCCAGAAAAATATATAGAATTTAATTCAGTGTCAGATTTTTATAATGCTGAATGGCTCAAGGATTTTCCACAAGGCACTCAGGTGTCTGCTACAGGGTTAGATGACGGTGCTGAAGAGTTTTATGCCGTTGTACAATTTAAACAGCAGTATTTAAAGTTTGATATTAAAGAAAACCATTCGACAGTTATTTTTCAAGATATGAATGGGAACGTATTTAAGCGTAATTTTTAATTTGTGAAATAAAATTGCAAAAAAAAGCGACTTAACGTCGCTTTTTTTAATAAATAAATTTTGAAATTTTGTTTGCTGTTTCAACGACTAGGCTTGCGATATCTTCTTTAAACGTTCTTTCATCATAAGTTGTAATTGGGCAACTCACAGAGATAACCGCTACCATTTTGCCATTTGACTGTTTAAAGATAGGTGCCGCACAGGCTGCCATATCATGATTATAATGACCCCAGCTCACCATCGTTTTTTGTGTTTTTACATAAACTAATCTTTGCAATAAGGTTTTTAAATTGGTTGGAGTCAGTTCAGAAAAACTATCCCAATCATCAAAGTTACGGTAACGCTGACGTACTTCAGTTTCAGGTAAATCGGACAATAGCATTTGACCAATCACGGTTGCATGAGCAGGCCAGCGAGTACCTAAGCTAATGTTGCTCGTGAAGGTTCCCATCGACTGAATATTATTTACAAAGACAATATGTGTGCCTTCTAAAATAGAAAGATGCACGGCAAGTTTGGTTTGATCACGTAGTTCTTTCATTAAAGGCGTCGATAAATCGAGCAATGAAAGTTTAGATAAACTGTTAAAACCTAATTCCATGACTTTTGAATCAAGTGCATAAGTTTTTTGAGAAGCTTTTCTTAAATAGCCACAAGATTCGAGTGTATAGATTAGACGAAATGCACTAGAACGGTTCACTTCTAAAATTTCAGCGATTTCTGTAATCGTCATTTCTTGTGCTTGTTGGTTAAATGCTTGCAAGATGGCTAAACCCCGTACAAGGCCGGGTACTAAATATCGATCATCATTTTTTGTTGTTTCTGATTCTTGCGAATCTTCTTCAATAGTTAGGCTCATTCGTGTCATTTTCCTATAAATAAAACAAGGTTCAATTTGGGGCATGCTGCTTTATTTTAGAACTATTGTAATTGTTAAAAATGCATAAAACAATTTTTATATTTAAAACTTTGTTTCTTGTTTGAAACGTAACAAAATATTTAAATTTTATTAAACCAATGAATTATCTATTTATTTTTACTTTGACAAAAAATGATCAAGGGTATTATGCTTAGCTCATGTTTTGAAAATCAAATTATGTTTTGTATATAAAACAAAATGAGGACGCAAGGTATGAGTTGGATCTCAATTTGTCAGCAGGGTGACGTTAGCGAAGATGAGCCGAAAGCCATCGAAATTGAAGGGAAGAAAATTGGCGTATTTTTCGTCGATGAAAATTACTTTGCGATTGAAAATGTTTGCCCTCATGCATATGCCTTATTAACCGAAGGATTTATCGAAGATCAAACTGTTGAATGTCCATTGCACGAAGCAATTTTTGACATTCAGACAGGTGAGCTAAAAAGTGGACCGGGATGTAGAAACCTATGTACGTACCCAGTTCGTGTTGAAGGACAAGATATTCAAATTCAACTCTAGTCCTCACAGGTACAAGGAAGCAGAACAATGAAGACATTTAATGAAAAGTTGGCTAGCTGGGTTCATGCAACGCCAGCAACCGATGCAGGTATCAACAATATTCAAATTCCTGGTCAATCTGAATTGTTGGTTTGGCAAACACGTTATAAAGAACCAACTGTTTACGAACAAGACTTTGTAAAGAACTTGATTCAGGCATTTTCTGCGGGCGCAACAGCATTAGATGACGTTGTTTCTGCACTGAATCAGCAGGGTTTCCGCTGTGAATCTGGTGATGAATGGACTTCTGCGAGCTTTACAGAAGAAATGCAACGTTTAGGTTATTAATTCAAGGAAGAATAAAATGAACGCAATCGTATCAGCTTCACAAAGCGCTGAAGAATATTTAGAACTCGGTTTACGTGATCAATGGCATCCGGTTTTAGCAAGTTGGGAAGTGGCTGCCAATCCGGTCGGAATTACCCGTTTGGGTGAAAACATTGTGGTTTGGCGTGATGCCGAAGGTCAGGTACACGCACTTGAAGACCGCTGTCCGCACCGTGGTGCTCGTCTTTCATTAGGCTGGAACTTAGGTGATCGAGTTGCTTGTTGGTATCACGGTGTTGAAGTTCGTGCTGATGGTGTGGTTGCAGATGTACCAGCCGTTCACGAATGTCCAATGACAGGAACCAAATGCTTAAAAAGCTATCCAGTTAGTGAACAGCATGGCGCAATTTTTATTTGGTTTGGTATCGACGCAAATGAACAGCCAAAACCGCTTGAGTTCCCAGAACAACTTGCAAGCGAAGAGTGGAGTGCGTTCCTTTGCCAAGCCGACTGGAAAGTAAACCATCAATACGCGATTGATAACGTGATGGACCCAATGCACGGTACATATTTACACGCGACATCACACTCGATGGCAGATGGTGAACGTACCGCAGAGATGAAGCACCGTACTACAGATAATGGCTTTGTTTTTGAAAAAGAAGGCCAAACTGGTGTGAACTTCGACTGGGTTGAATATGGTTCGACAGGTGCAAGTTGGTTACGTCTTTCAATTCCGTATCGTAAACAATTTGGTCCAGGTGGCGAGTTCTGGATCGTGGGATATGCAACTCCAATTGATGCCAACAATACCCGCGTATTTTTCTGGCGCTGCCGTAAAGTAAGTGGCTGGCAACGCAATGTATGGCGTTTCTTATATCGCAATCACTTAGAACAGTTGCATTGGGATGTGTTGGAACAAGACCGCATTATTTTAGAAAACCTCGCACCAAATGCTCGTGAAAGAGAATTCTTATATCAACACGATGTGGGTCTTGCACGTTTACGCCGTTTAATGAAGAAAGAAGCTGAGAAGCAATTAAAGAAAATTGCTGCACTAAATGCATCAAACCGTATCGAGATGCAGGAAGAAGCTCATGGCTAATGTAGCGTTGCTGCAAGGCAAAAAAGTTTTAGTGACTGGTGCTGCACGTGGTTTAGGGCGAGATTTCGCTCAAGCGATTGCTGAAGCTGGTGCTGAGGTTGTAATGGCAGATATTTTGTCTGAGCTCGTTCAGCAAGAAGCACAAGAGTTACAGAAACAAGGACTTCATGTTCATGCGGTCACCGTTGACCTTGCCGATGCGACCTCGATTGAAAATGCGGTAGCAAAAAGTGTTGAGCTGTTAAAAGGGTTAGATGGCCTTGTGAACTGTGCAGCGCTTGCAACCAATGTAGGTGGAAAAAATATGATTGATTATGATCCTGAACTTTGGGATCGGGTCATGAATATTAATGTAAAAGGCACATGGCTAATCAGTAAGGCATGCGTTCCACACCTAAAGCAGTCGGCTGCTGGCAAAATTATTAATGTTGCATCAGATACTGCTTTATGGGGTGCACCGAACCTGATGGCTTATGTGGCAAGTAAAGGTGCAATTTTTGCCATGACACGTTCGATGGCAAGAGAGTTAGGACAGTTCAATATCTGTGTCAACACATTGTCTCCAGGTCTGACTTTGGTTGAAGCAACCGAATATGTACCGCAGGAACGTCACGATTTATATGTCAACGGAAGAGCGATTCAGCGTCAGCAACTTCCACAAGATTTAAATGGAACAGCATTGTATCTACTGTCGGATTTGTCCTCTTTTGTTACAGGTCAAAATATTCCGGTCAATGGCGGTTTTGTCTTTAACTAAGGAGTAGTCAAATGATTACAGGGATTGAGATTTTAAAGTTTGGAGTTGAAGATAGAGCCGCTTCAAACAAGTTTTTAGCAGATTTTGGTTTAAACCAAAGTGCTTCTGATATTGAAGGCACTGATTTATATCAGACTCAAAATGGTAGCAAGATTTATCTATTTAATTGTGATGATGACCGTTTGCCACCTGCGATTGAACAAGGTTCAACTTTACGTGAAGTCACGTGGGGTGTTGATCATGCTCAAGACCTTGAAGACTTAGCAGGTCGCCTAGCCGATGTAAATGGTTTTAAGCGTTCTGAAAATACAGTTCAGTGCCTTGACCCAAATGGTATGACCATTCGTTTTGAACAAAGTTTTGTGAAAGATGTATCTGAACTTAAAACGGAAGGCATTAACCAATACGGCAATATTCAACGTGTGAATGCGGCAAGTCCTGTATATGAAAAAGGTCAACCTGTTGCGATTGGACATGTCGTGTTCTTCACACCAGATTTAGCAGCCACGGAAAATTTCTATATTGAAAAAGTAGGCTTTCATTTGTCTGATGCCTATAAAAATCGCGGTGCATTCTTACGTTGCCGCGGTAAAGGTTATCACCATGATTTATTCTTGCTCAGTGTTCCAAATAAACCTGCTGGCCTAAATCATGTTGCTTTTGTCGTACGTGATATCCATGAGGTGATTGGGGGCGGTTTAAATATGAATCGTTCGGAATGGTCAACCTTTATTGGACCAGGACGTCACCCAATTTCTTCAGCTTATTTTTGGTACGTCAACTCACCATTAGGCGGTGCATTTGAATATTACACCAACGATGATTATTTGACAGAAGAATGGCAGCCACGTGTAGAAGAACATCGTCTAGAGCTTTTCACCGAGTGGGCGATTGAGGGTGGTCTTGATGACACAACCCGCCGTCAGGTGAAGCCTGTTTAACAGGTATTGCTTTACAAGGAAGATGGCTATGGAAAAGATCGTAATTGTAGGTGCCGGACAGGCAGCGGGTTGGGCAGTAAGCACACTACGCCAAAATGGTTATGTGGGCGAAATTCACGTGGTTTCAAATGAAGATCAAGTGTTTTATGAGCGTCCGCCACTGTCTAAGCAAGTACTTTCAAAAGAAGCAACTTATGAAAGTTTGAATTTGTTTTCTAATGAGCAGGTTCAAGAGTTCAACGTTCAATGGCACAAACCGGAAATTGCGACAAAAGTCGATCGTGAACAAAAACAGGTTCATCTAGAAAGTGGTCAGGTTTTGCCCTATGACAAGTTACTGATTGCAACAGGAAGCCGTGCTCGTGTGCCAGTGAATACATGGCAGTTCATTCCAAATGTTGTGACCTTACGTAATGTGCATGACTGTGAACGCTTAGCCGAAATTTTAAAGCATGCAAAAAATATCGCTGTGATTGGCGGTGGTTGGATTGGTCTTGAAATTGCGGCAACTGCGCGTAAGCAAGGTAAAGAAGTTCATATTTTTGAATATGGCGACCGTTTATGTGCAAGAAGCGTGAGTCCTGAAGTTTCTGCATTTTTAAAAAATATGCATGAAACCCAAGGCACAAAAATTCATTTAGACAGCAAGAGCCTACATTTGGTTGAAGCACCTCATCAAAAAGTTGAAGTGGTGAATCATCCACAAAATAGTCAATTGTTTGACTGTGTGGTGGTGGGTGCGGGTGCCGAGATTGCTAAAGAGTTAGGTGTACACGCTGGCCTCGATGTGAAAGATGGCATTGTGGTGAACTGCTTTGGACAAACTTCAGATCAACACATTTATGCCGCAGGCGATGTCGCGATTCATCCGGGTTTGGGCTATTGCATTCAGTCTTGGGCAAATGCACAAAATCAGGCAATTGCCGCAGCGAAGTCGATGCTGGGGATTGAAACTGAATATACCGATATTCCTTGGCTCTGGTCTGATCAATATCACTTTAATATCCAGATATTAGGTACGTATCAACCTGAAAAAACGAAAGAGTTAGTGATTCGCCAAGGCGGTGAAGATCAGGTGAGTTATTTATATCTGGACCATGAAAATCGTTTGCTCAATATGATTGCCATTAATGATTCTAAACTGGTCAAACTGGCAAAACGTTGGATGCAAGCCAACACTGTTTTAGACCCAAAACTGTTAGAAGATTCTGAATTTAATGTCATGAAGTTAAAACCGTAAACATTAAATCTGGTTCTCATTACCAAATCGAAGGAATGACACATGAGTAATGAAGAAAAAAGTGGATTAAAGCATTGGGTACCTGCTTTTGTCCTTATGGTGTGCGTGGTACTGGCATTTTTCGACAAGATTAGTATTGCGGTTTTATTTTCAGATCCTCATTTCCAAAGTGCAATGGGAATTGCTGAAGATAAGGCCAAACTGGGATGGCTCATGACAAGTTTCTTACTTGCTTATGGTTTTTCATCAGTTTTTCTAAGCTTTTTGGGCGACATTTTTAACCCGAAGAAAATGCTGTTTTGGAGTGTAACTTCATGGGGTTTACTCATGTTTTGCATGGGGTTCACCACCAGTTATTCAGGCATGTTGATTTTACGCGTGCTGTTGGGTTTGGCAGAAGGTCCGTTGTTTGCCTTGGCTTATACCATTGTAAAACAGACATATACAGACCGTCAGCAAGCACGTGCTTCAACCATGTTCTTACTTGGAACACCAATTGGTGCATTCCTTGGGTTCCCAATCACGGCAAATGTTTTGGCACACCATGACTGGCATACCACTTTTTTTGTGATGGCTGGGTTAACGCTAATCGCTATTTTCAGCATTGTTTTCGGTTTGCGTAATTTGCAACTCAAGAAAACCGTCGAAATTGAAGGCGAGAGCAAACGTACCAATTTCAAAGGCCATATTGCCAATACCAAAATACTTTTGAGCAATAGAGCGTTCTGGCTGGTTTGTCTCTTCAACATTGCATTGATGACTTATTTATGGGGCTTAAATAGCTGGGTTCCTTCTTACTTAATGCAAGACAAAGGCTTCAACCTCAAAGAATTTGGAATGTATTCAAGCTTTCCATTCATTGCCATGTTAATTGGCGAAATCATCGGTGCGTTTTTATCTGACAAGTTGGGTCGCCGTGCAATTCAAGTCTTTAGCGGCTTATTACTCGCAGGCATTTTCATGTATGTGATGGTCATCATGACCGAGCCATTATTGATTATTGCAGCGATGTCTTTAAGTGCGATGGCTTGGGGTTTTGGAGTGGCTGCTGTATTTGCTCTGCTTGCAAAAGTAACGACCTCAAATGTAGGGGCGACTGCGGGCGGAATATTTAACGGTTTGGGTAATTTTGCAAGTGCAATTGCACCTGTACTTATCGGTTACATCGTGATGCAAACACATAGTTTTAATTTGGGAATTACCTTCTTGGCTGCTGTCGCTGTCATTGGGTCATTTTTCTTGGTTCCTCTTTTAAAACGATATTAATTCACTGTATAGGAGTTTAAAAAATGACTACACAACAATTCGAATCGTGGGCACAACCAGAAAATGCTTCTTTAGAAGATTGGTTAAACACGCGTATTGCTCGCTTTGAGACACGTAAATATGACTTTGAGGCTTTGAAGTTCCAAGCCGATTACGACCCGAAATATCGCCGTGCTCAAATGCGTTATATGGGTACAGGCGCAACAGGTGTTGCAAATGACGGTAACACTGTACCAGCAGAAAACTTTACGTTTTCGACCATGGTGTTGCCACCACAGTGTGAAGGTCCTTTGCACATTCACCACGACGTTGAAGAAGTTTTCTTTATGCTTCGCGGCGAAATTGATTTGTTCATTGAACACAACGGCGAGAAATTCGAGACCCGTTTAAAAGAGCGTGACCTGATTTCAATTCCACCGGGAATCTACCGTGGTCTATTTAACCCAGGTCAAGAAGATGCCTTGATGTGTGTGATGTTGGGAACAGGCAAACCGACGATTCCAAACTATCCACCAGAGCACCCATTGTCTCAAATCAAACGTTAAGCGCTTGATGATGTGAGTTAAGGGAAAGGAATAAAAATGATGACACTCATTGAAAAGTTAGCAGAATTTCCAGTTAAAACGGTGACTGTGCAAGGCCAGCAACAAGCATATCGAGAAGCCGGTCAGGGCGAATACCTCGTGCTGTTACATGGCATTAGTTCAGGTTCTGCTTCTTGGGTGAACCAACTTGAAGTGCTGTCTCATCATTTTCATGTCATTGCCTGGGACGCACCGGGCTATGGCAAATCAGATGAACTTTTAACTGATCAGCCGAATGCTACCGACTATGCAAAGCGTTTGGCAGCGCTGTTTGAAGTTTTAAAAATTGAAAAAGCAATTGTTGTTGGCCACTCATTAGGTGCCTTACAGGCGAGTGCATTTGCTGCACTTTACCCAGAACGAGTAGAGCATTTGGTGATCGCCAATTTGGCTCAAGGCTATCAACGTCAAGATGAACAAACACAAATTCAGGTTTTTGAAAAAAGACCAAAAATGTTGAAAGAGTTAGGCGCTAAAGGTATGGCAGAAAGCCGTGGGCCTCATTTGATTTATAAACAAGAGCCACAAGCCTTAGCTTTAGTTTCAGAGGTGATGCAACAGTTAACCCTACAGGGATTCACACATGCATCGTACTTACTTGCATATGACGAAATACGTAATTATTTAACAGATTTAAAAGTCCCATGCGCAGTGATTGCAGGGCAGCAAGATCAAATCACTCCTGCGTTAGGTATACAAGAGCTTGCTCAGGAATTGCAGTTGGAACAGCACTACATCATCCAAGATGCAGGACATTTAAGTTATGTCGACCAACCGCAAGCATTTAACCAAATTATGTTGACGATTCAGGAACAATCGTAAGAGAGATTAAGGATTATGAGCTTCCAAGTTGAAGGAAAAGTTGCAGTTGTTACGGGTGGCTCCTCTGGGATTGGGCTGGCTGCTGTTGAAATATTGGTTGCAGAGGGTGCAAAAGTAGCTTGGTGTGGTCGCGATGAAGAGCGTTTGAATGCGTCAAAACTCTATATTTTAGAGAAATATCCGCATGCCAATATTTTTACCAAAGCATGTAATGTGTTGAAAAAAGAAGAAGTTCAACAATTTGCCAAAGACGTAAAAATCAATTTGGGCAATGTTGATATGCTCATTAACAATGCTGGACAAGGCCGCGTTTCAAACTTTGAAAATACGCAAGATGAAGACTGGATGAAAGAAATTGAGCTGAAGTATTTCAGTGTTTTACATCCGGTTCGGGCTTTTCTTGACGACTTAAAACAATCGGCAAATGCATCGATTACCAATGTGAACTCTTTACTGGCGTTACAACCAGAGCCACACATGATTGCCACTTCATCAGCACGAGCGGCGTTGTTGAATCTGACACATTCTTTGGCTCATGAGTTTACTCAGTATGGTGTTCGTGTGAACTCGATTTTACTCGGAATGGTCGAGTCTGCGCAGTGGAAACGCCGTTATGAAACTCGCTCAGACTTAAACCAGTCATGGGAAGAATGGACAGGCAATATTGCTAAAAACCGCGGTATTCCAATGCAGCGTTTAGGCCGTCCTGAAGAACCAGCCCGTGCTTTAGTTTTCTTGGCATCTCCATTGGCATCGTACACCACAGGTGCGGCACTCGATGTCTCAGGTGGTTTTAATAAACATTTATAAATATCAGGTGCTGTCATGAAAAAGTTGATGATGATTGGTTTTGGCGCAATGGCAGCAGAAGTGCATGCTCACTTGCCTCAAGATTTGCAACTGAAATGGATTGTCGTGCCGTCTCGTAGCGTTGAAAAAGTTCAATCACAAGTGTCTTCAGAGATTCAGGTGATTTCAGATATTGAGCAATGTGATGGTGCGCCAGACTATGTCATTGAGGTGGCAGGTCAAGCAGCTGTGAAAGAGCATGCTCAAAAGGTTTTAGCGAAAGGTTGGACCATAGGTCTGATTTCGGTTGGAACTTTGGCTGATAGTGATTTTTTGATTCAGCTCAAACAAACAGCTGAAGAAAATAATGCCCATCTGCATTTACTCGCAGGTGCCATTGCTGGCATTGACGGTATTTCGGCAGCCAAAGAAGGTGGCTTGCAAAAAGTTACTTACAAAGGCTGTAAAAGTCCAAAAAGCTGGAAAGGGAGTTATGCAGAGCAATTGGTCGATCTAGATCATGTGACTGAACTTACAGTCTTTTTCAAAGGAACTGCTCGTGAAGCTGCGATGAAGTTTCCAGCAAACGCCAACGTCGCTGCAACAATTGCACTTGCTGGACTTGGAATGGATGAAACCATGGTCGAGTTAACCGTTGATCCAACAATCAACAAAAACAAACACACCATTGTGGCAGAAGGTGGCTTTGGGCAAATGACCATTGAACTGGTTGGCGTGCCGTTAGCAAGTAACCCGAAAACATCAACTTTGGCTGCGCTTAGCGTGATTCGTGCTTGTCGCAACAGTGTAGAAGCAATACAGATTTAAGAAGGATTTGATCATGGCAAAGGAAATTTATATTGCAGGTGAATGGCGTTTGGGCCGCGGTGCGGTCATCCAAAGCCTGTTTCCGGCAGATGAGTCTGTCAATGCAGAAATTTCGACTGCAACGCTTGAAGATGTGAATGAAGCGATTGAAAAGGCTGATCAAGCTTGGCGTCAACCAAGCTGGAGAAACAGCTTGCCTCATGAGCGCGCACGTATTCTCTACAAAGTTGCAGACATTATTGAAGCGCGTGTAGATGAATTGGCAAAATTACAAACACGCGATAACGGTAAGCCTTTAACCGAAACACGTGGTTTGGTGATGAGCGCTGCGGCGACTGCACGTTATGTTGCAGCGGCATGTGAAACGCTGAATGATGAGCTAACTACTCAACGTGCTCCAGACTTTATGACCATGAGCGTGCATGAACCTGTAGGCGTTGTGGCAGCAATTACACCTTGGAACTCTCCAATTGCGAGTGAAGTTCAAAAGCTTGCTCCAGCTTTGGCAGCGGGAAATGCAGTGGTGTTAAAACCAGCAGAAGCGACTTCACTCATTGCTTTAGAACTTGCCAAAATTTTTGAAGAAGCAGGTTTACCAAAAGGCTTACTCAGTGTGTTAGTTGGTCGTGGTTCGGTTATTGGTGATGCAATTGCTCAGCACCCGTTGGTTCGTAAAATCTCTTTTACAGGAGGAACAACCACGGGCCGTCATTTAGCGCATATTGCAGCGGAAAAACTCATTACCACATCGCTTGAGCTCGGTGGTAAGTCACCAACAATCGTTTTACCGGATGCCGATGTAGAACTTGCTGCTAAAGGCGTAGCGTACGGTATTTTTAGTTCGGCAGGCCAAGCGTGTATTGCAGGTTCTCGCTTGTTTATTCATAGCAGTCTTTACGATCAGTTTTTAACGCGTCTGGTTGAAATTACCAAAGGCTTACGTGTGGGCCATCCTGAACAGGCTGGTGTGCATTTAGGGCCACTCGTAAATGACAAACATTTGCAGTCGGTTGACCGCTATGTGCAGCTTGCTAAAAGTGAAGGTGGTCAGGTTCTGATTGGTGGTGAAGCATTAACAACTGGTGACTATGCCAAAGGCAGTTATTACTTACCTACCATTATTACGGGTTTAAGTAACAGTGCCCAAACCTGTCAGGAAGAAATTTTTGGTCCTGTTTTAGTCGTCATGAAATATGACAACGAACAAGATTTGATTGCCCAAGCCAATGACAGTTGTTTTGGTCTTGCAGCTGGCATCTGGACTGAAAGCTACCGTAAAGCTTGGCGTATTGCCCGTGTGTTAGAAGTGGGAACAGTGTGGATTAATACCTACAAAAAGTTCTCGATTAGTGCGCCGTTTGGTGGCTTTAAAGACAGTGGTATCGGGCGCGAAAAAGGCCGTTTGGGCATTTTATCGTACATGCAGCAAAAGAGTATTTATATGGGGCTGAATGAACAGCCTAACCCTTGGTGCGATTAATAGATTCAAGGACTGAAAACAAATTTTGAGGAACAGACATGACTGAACGTGTAAATGTAGGCGAAGCAATCGCAAGAGTTTTAGAAGCGCACCAAGTTGATAGTATTTATGGTGTTATTTCCATTCACAATTTACCTATTGCCGACGCAGTAGGACGCCGTGAAAAAATGCGTTTTGTTGCTGCTCGTGGTGAAGCGGGTGCGGTAACTATGGCAGATGCACACTCACGCTTTAAAGGCTTGGGTGTAGCACTGACCAGTACTGGTGCTGGCGCTGGTAATGCGGTGGGTTCACTGATTGAAGCGATGAATGCGGGTAGCCCTGTATTGCATTTAACAGGTCAGGTTGAGCGTGAATATCTTGACCGTGATGCAAGTTTCATTCACGAAACCAAAGATCAACTTACGTTTTTACGCGCATCAAGCAAAGCAGCATTTCGTATTACAAGTCCAGACAATGCAGTGGGCGTAATTCGTGAAGCCATCCGTGTGGCAACAACTGTTCCAATGGGGCCGGTAAGTGTTGAGTTGCCAATTGATGTACAAGCGGCAGAAATTGATTTGCCACTTAACCTTGGGCCAGTCAAAGCATTGCAATTGCCACAAGCAGATCAAGCTGAAATTGATCTTCTTGTGAGTGAAATCAAAAAAGCAAAACGTCCGATTTTTTGGATTGGCGGTGGGACTTTAAATAGTGTTGCTGAAGTTAAAGCAATTGCAGATTTAGGTATTCCAGTTGTGTCATCTACACACGGCCGCGGCGTATTGGCAGATGATCATCCACGTAGTTTAGGTGCATTCCACAACTCGGCAGCGGTTGAGCAGTTATTAAAAGATGCCGACTTAATGGTTGTATTGGGTTCTCGTTTACGTAGTAATGAAACCAAAACTTATTCGGTTGAGTTCCCTGAAAACATTATTCAGGTAGATGCTAATCCAGTGGCTCAGCAACGTAATTACAAAATTCGCAACTTCATTTGTGGCGATGCCAAAGATGTCTTAACACGTGTGTTGGAACAGCTTCAAGGTACTTCAAAGGTTGATGCCGATTACGATGCGGCTGTAGTTGCTGCAAAACAAGCTGCAATTGATGCACTGCGTAAGCAAATCGACCAATACGCTTTAATTTGTGATCACTTGCGTGCAGCTTTACCTCAAGACGGCATTTTTGTACGTGACATCACCATGTCAGGTAGCACATGGGGCAGCCGTTTATTCCCTGTACAAGCACCAAACCAAAACATTCACTCACTCGCGGGTGCAATCGGTTTAGGTCTTGCAACGGCAATCGGTGCTTCGGTTGCTAACCCTGACAAAAAAGTGATTGGTTTGGTCGGCGATGGCGGCTTAATGCTTGGCATTGGCGAAATTGCAACCATGGTGCAAGAAAACACCAACATGGTCTTAATGATTATGAATGACGGTGGTTATGGTGTAATGCGTGGCATTCAAAACAACTACTTTGGTGGTCGTCAGTATTTCAATGAATTGCATACACCAGACTACAAACTTCTCGGCGAATCTATGGGGGTGAAGAGCTGGAAAGTCGGTAGTGCAGATGAGTTTAAAACTGTCATTCAAGAGGCGGTTGCATTTGAAGGACCAACGGTAATTGAGCTCGATATGAACTCGATTGGACCATTAAACTTTGCGGGTCCACCGCAAAAGAAACTGTATTAACCAGTTTGGATGGTTTAGTACATATGCGATGGGAGCTGCTAAGCCATCCTTTTTTTAGATATATTTTTTTATCTAAAAAACAATAAAAACGAAGTTTTACAGGTAAAACAAATAAAGTTCCAGCAGGATGCTGGAACTCAATCAAGGATGTAGAGATGAAAAAGACTTCATTGATCATGGCATTCATTGCACCACTCGCTATGGGGATGAGTGCAAGTGCATTTGCAAAAGACTCATTACTTGAATGGAAAAGTGATGATGGAACTGACTCTTTAAAGTTAGGTGGGGTGGTTCGGTTAAATCAGCGCTATGAAGATTGGGAAGGGCCAAACCGTGGTTTTGGTAAGCTCTATTTTGATATTTTCAGGGTGGATCTAAAAGGTAAGTTTGATGATGCATACATCAATGCGAGCTATCTGTTCCAAGACCAACAGAAAACCTCGATTGAAAAAGCATATGTCGGCTATAACCTAGATGCCAATAACAGTATTGAAGCAGGTTTGGTCTATAAGCCATTTACCATTTATCCATACCCGCAAAATGGCTGGACCTATCACATTCCATTCTTTTTAGGTTATGGCAACAATATTGCACCGGGACTTAACTGGAATTATCACGACAAAGATTGGGATGTAAAACTCGGTTATTATCCGCAAATGCTAGAGACCAACTTGCGTTATTCACCTGAAAGTGCAACTTACGATGACTTGGAAGAAAATGCATTTCCATCTCAAAAGGCTTATCAAAATGAAAAGCGTAATCAGTTTAATACCCGCATTGTGCGTAAGTTAGAAACTGATTTTGGTAAGCAAGAGGTTGGTGTGTCTGGTGCGATTGCCCAGTTACATAATAAAGTCACCGATAAAGATGGCAAGTATTATGCGGTTGGTTTGCATACCGACAACAACTACAAGCGCTTTAACTTACAAAGTTCAGTCATTCACTATCAATACGATGCTAAAAATCCGGATGGTGTAAATAGTGATATGACTTTAATGGGCAATAATGGTTTTACACCTGCCTATTTCATTGCTTCGGAAGGAACGATTGCCAGTTTAAACCTTGCCTACACTTTACCTGTCACGAATATGGGCAAGCTAAAAGCCATTAAGTTTTATAATGACTATAGCTATCTCGATAAAAAACGTGATGATTGGTCAGATTCGCAAATGAACACTACAGGCATGATGTTTATAGCTTCACCATTTATGGTTTGGGCAGATTACACGTGGGGCAAAAACTCAAATATTATTGGTGGGGCGACCAACTCAACAGGCTATACCTCTGCCACATCACCCAACAGTGATAAGTGGTTATACTGAATTAACTTTAATATCGGTTTTACTTTCTAAAGTGAACAACATTAAAAAACCACGCAACTGGCGTGGTTTTTTATTTAATAGATAAGCTCTTTTAATATCTGGATTTTTCAAACTTATTCCAAAATACAAACGCAGTCACAAAGGCCAAAATGGTCAGCGCAAAAATATAATACATCGCACCAATATCACTATATTGACTAAGCCAATGGACTAAAGGCAACGTCATACCACCAACAATTGCATAAGATAAATTATAAGAAAATGAAATGCCCGAGAAGCGAACGGGTGCAGGGAACATTTTAACCATGCTGCTCGACACCATACCAACAGTACCTGAGCAAAGACCTAGCAACATATATAAGCCAAAAATGGTTGAATGTGCGGCGTGACCCAAACTGTTATAAAAAACTGCTGCTGTAAGTGCCACGGCAAGTGCACCAACCATCATCACTTTGCCACAGCCAAAACGGTCAGCAAAATAACCAGCCAAAATACAGCCCACCATTTGCATGACAATGGCTGCACTTTGCATTTCAAAAGTCTGGGCACGCTCAAAACCAAATGAACCAATCAATAAATTTGGCATGGCTAAAATCACCACCACCACACAGCCTGTTAAAAACCACGTAAATAACATCCCAATAACAACGGCTGTTTTATGTGTTTTTAACACTTGTTTAACTGGCATTTCTTTTGAGATTTCTTTACGTGCCTGCATGGCTTTAAACACAGGTGTTTCTTTTAAATAGGTCCGTAAATAAAGTGCTACCAGACCAAAAATACCACCTGCAATGAAAGGAATACGCCATGCCCAGTCATGGATTTGTCCTTCACTAAAATTCAGCGAAATCCATAAAGACATCAGCGCGCCTAGTAAAATTCCTAAAGACAGTCCGGCAGTTAATAAACCATTTGCCAGTCCAATTTTTCTTTCGGGAACGTGTTCCGACACAAATGTCCACGCGGCGGGAATTTCACCTCCAATAGCAATACCTTGCACCACACGCATGAGTAATAAAAGCAGCGGCGCCAAATAACCAATATTTTCAAAAGTAGGCAAAATCCCGATAAACAGAGTAGGCAGGGCCATCAGTAAAATAGAAAGCGAAAATAGTTTTTTTCGCCCAACTAGATCGCCAAAATGGGCCATTACAACCCCACCTAACGGCCTAAAAAAGTAACCTGCTGCAAAAATACCGTAAGTATTGAGCATGGCCCAAAAAGGACTAAGCGTACTTGGGAAAAAGAGGTCGGAAATGATTTTGGCGTAGAACACATAAATCACAAAATCGTAAAACTCTAAAGCGCCACCGAGTGAAGAAAGGGCGAGGGTTCGTTTATCTTCTTTATTCAGATAGTTCGCATCCTGCAACGTTAATTCTTGATCCATTTTTTACTTAATTGTTGTAATCGAAGTTTGAATATTAATGGAAAAGTGAATTAAAAGTAAATGGAGGAAATTTGTGCTATAGATGAGTGTAGATTGGGTTAACTAAGAAAAGACAAAATGGTTTAAAACTAAAAACGCTTTAGATTAAACAAAAACAGATGTAGGAATGACTTTTCTTTTGAGCCGTTCAGCGACACAATAAAACTTGTCATAGCTAGTTTAATGAGAGATTCAAGGGATGAGTGTAGTTTTACCTGTAGCTAAGCGCGGTGAAGACATTTTAAAACTGATTGCCGCGCCTGTCTCACCTAGTGAGCTGAACAGTGATTGGCTTTATGGGCTTGCAGCCGCTATGCATGCCACTATGCTTGAACGCAATGGTGTAGGAATTGCTGCACCTCAAGTCTATATCTCTAAACGAGTCATTATTGTGGCTTCTCGACCAAATCCACGCTATCCCGACGCACCTGAAATGGATGCGGTGGTGATGGTGAATCCTGAGATTTTAGAGTTTTCGAGTGAAACCCTCCTAGGTGAAGAAGGCTGCTTAAGCGTGCCAGATGAACGTGGACAAGTTGAACGCGCAGAAATGGTAAAGGTTAAATATTCAACACTTCAGGGTGAATTCGTTGAAACGATTTTTCACGGTTTTCCTGCTCGTATTGTTCAACATGAAGTCGATCATTTAAATGGAGTGTTATTTGTAGAAAGAATAATCTAATCTTCTGTTTAAAGTTTTGAAAAAGGTATAATGAGCTTGAAATAAAGAAGTCAACGGAATTACAATACTTATATCGTGATTTTTAATTCATTCAAAAAGTATAATTTTAATATTATCAGCAGGTTGTGCTGAAAAATTGCTCTAAAGCGCAAATCTCCTCATTTAAGGTTACGGACCATGAAAACCCCTCTCCCAGATTATTTGGCAAATGTGATAGAAGCCTGTGAGGTAGATAATAGCGGGCATCTAGCTGACTATATTCCAGAGTTGGCAAATGCAAATCCAGACCGATTGGCTTTGGCAATGTCTACGGTAGATGGTGAAATTTATTCGATCGGCGATGATGATACTGAATTCACCATACAGTCAATTTCTAAACCGTTTGTATATGCTTATGTTTTACAACAGCTTGGCATTGATGCGGTACTCGCTAAAGTAGGGGTAGAGCCTTCAGGGGAAGCTTTTAATGAAATTTCATTGGGTAAAGATGGTCGTCCGAAAAACCCGATGATCAACTCTGGCGCAATTACTGTACATTCATTGATTCAGGTCAAACATGGTCTACATAGTGCAGAAATTCTACGCCGTTTTATGAGCGAGCTTGCTGGTCGCGAATTAAGTTTTGATGAGTCTGTTTACGATTCTGAAGTCAAAACAGCCTATCGTAATCTTTCGATCGGTTATATGTTGCGAACTGTCGGAATTTTAGAAACTGATCCAGTCGATATTGTGAATGGTTACATTCGTCAATGTGCAATCATGGTTACAGTTAAAGATCTGGTACGTATGGGCAGTGTACTTGCCAATGGTGGGGTCGACCCTAAAACCGGAAAACGCTTATTGAACCGATCTGTAGTGAGACAAGTGCTCAGTGTCATGATGAGCTGTGGTATGTATGATGCCGCGGGTGACTGGCTTTCAACTGTAGGTATTCCTGCTAAAAGTGGTGTAGCTGGCGGTATTTTGGGGGTGTTGCCGGGTCAGGTCAGTATTGCTGCTTTTTCACCTCGACTAGATGAGCATGGTCATAGTATTCGAGGTATCGATATTTTAGAACGATTATCTCGTGACATGGGATTACATCTCATGGAAGGTACACCTTCTGCACAAACTATTGTACAAAGCCATTACCGTACAGGAAAAGATGCCTCATTAAGTGTGTATGTGCTTCGAGGTGTATTGAAATTTACCGAAGCTGAAATGTTGTTGCGTATTTTACAAGACGAGACAACTGATCAAAGCACAATCGTGATTGATTTGACCCAGATTTCGCTTATCCATGATGTGGGTAAACGTATGTTTTTAGAAGGCGTAGATCGTCTGATTGATGATGGTCATACACTCGTTTTGGTTGATCCTGAACAGCGATTAGATCATGCGAGAACCGGCAAAGATCGAGAACTGCATGTCTATCATGATTTCGATGATTTGCTCGAAAAGCATGACTTACCCGCAAAAAAAAAGACTTATAACGACATTGCCGCACTTCTAAATTGCTGAGGTGTTTTTCCGAGATGTCGTTTAAACATCGCACTGAATGCACTGGGGTTGTTATACCCCAGTGACTCGGAAATTTGAGCAATAGATTCACCATTCGCGATTTTACTCAAGGCAAGTGCGATATGCATTTGCTGGACCCATGCTCGATAAGACAGTCCAGTTTCTTTTTGGAACATGCGCATTAAGGTTCTCGAACTCGCGCCAATATCATCGGCCCAATCTGTTAAATCTTTTGAGTGATTAGGCGCGTGTAATAACGCTTGGCAAATTTTTAATAATCGCTTGTCTTTTGGCCACGGAATCTGGATAGGCAACAAATTGGCCCGATGGATTTCTTCAAAAATCAAAATTTGTAAAGAACGAGAAAGCTCTTGAGAGGTGACAATATTTGGAGTCTCCTCTTGTTCAATTTCATTCAAACGAATCAAAAGCTCATGCAAAAGGTTGCTCACCCGAATAATAAAGCAATGTTGCCCCATTAAAGCAGCTGCATTTATTTCAACTAACGCCGTATTTAATTTAACGTGACTCAATGAAATCACACTATGTTCGACATGGGCAGGAATCCATAACGCACACATGGGCGGCACAATCCAGACATTATTCGGTGTAAACACCTGAATGTTTCCTGTAGACGCATATAAAAACTGAGCGCGAGTATGCGTATGAGTCGGCGTGATTTCTCGGTAGGCATGCTCGGAAGATAGCCCAATCACAAGTTCAGACAAATCAGACTGAATAAGAGAATCGGACATAATCTATCCTAAAAATTGTCACTTATGCGATGATTATTGGAAGATAACTTTATAAGCGACAATTTACAATAAGCACCTTACTTAAAATATTGGAGTTTTTCAGGTATGACGTCTTCAATACAATTGAAAGATGGTATTGCCAATACCGTTGCAAATGATCAGCCTCAAGGAATGATTATTAAAATTGTAGGTGCTGTGGCGGTTGCACATTTACTGAATGATTTAATTCAAGCCGTGTTACCAGCCATCTATCCAATGCTCAAAGCAAACTTCTCGCTGAGTTTTGCTCAAGTTGGCCTGATTTCGTTTGTATATCAAATTACAGGTTCACTGCTACAGCCTTGGATTGGACTTTATACCGATAAACATCCAAAACCTTATCTTCTACCACTCGGAATGGTCGTCACATTTTCCGGCATTATCTTGTTGGCATTTTCACCAAGCTTTACTGTGTTGTTATGTGCATCCGCGCTGATTGGGGTAGGTTCTGCAACTTTTCACCCTGAAGCTTCACGTGTGGCTCGAATGGCATCTGGCGGGCGCTTCGGTACGGCTCAATCGACTTTTCAGGTGGGTGGAAACACAGGTACTGCCATTGGTCCATTGTTAGCAGCTTTGCTGATTGTACCGTTTGGACAGCATGCAGTTGCGGGCTTAGTTATATTTGCACTTTTAGCTATTTGGGTTTTATTTGGTGTAAGCCGTTGGACGATTGGTCATGCAAAAAATCAGGTAGTTACACGTGTAAACCAAGCACAGAGTAAATTACATGGTCGTAAGCTCATTATTGCCTTGAGCACCATTAGTGTGTTGATGTTTGCCAAATTTACCTACATTGCCAGCATTAGTAACTACTTCACTTTTTACTTAATTCAAAAGTTCCATATCAGTATCCAGACCGCTCAGTTGCATTTGTTTGCGTTTTTGGCCGCTGTTGCTTTAGGTACATTTGCAGGTGGCCCAATTGGTGACAAGATTGGTCGTAAAGCTGTTATCTGGGTTTCATTTGTGGGTATGGCTCCATTTGCATTAATGATGCCGTATGCAAACTTGTTTTGGACAACAGTCTTATCAATTATTACTGGTTTGGTGTTGTCGTCTGCTTTTGCTGCAATGGTGGTTTACGCACAAGAAGCTGTTCCGGGCCGTGTGGGGATGATTGCTGGTTTAATGTTTGGCTTAATGTTTGGGGTAAGTGGTATTGCCGCAGCAGGGCTAGGGCATTTAGCCGATGTTAACGGCATTGAATGGGTATTTGGTTTGTGCTCATTGTTACCATTATTAGGTTTCGCAACCGCATTTTTACCAAATACAAAGGTTAAATAAATGAAAAGACTCTCAGTCATATTAAACTGAGAGTCTTTTTTAGATAAATATAGTTCTAATTAAAAAGACTATTTTTGAATACCAAATTTAAATACGGTGACACTGTTATACGTTTGATTTGGGTTCAAACGAGTAGATGGGAAAGTCGGTTGATTGGGGCTGTCTGGAAAATGCTGTGTCTCTAATGCTAGAGCATCTGCTTGTCGATAAAGTACACCGTTTGCACCTGCAACATTTCCTAGTAAATGATTCGCCGTATACATTTGAACGCTTGGTTCAGTGGTTAGGACCTGCATAGACCGTTTAGATTTTGGGTCAACAACACTAGCAGCAAGATTTAATTTCCCTTGAGACTTTTGGTTAATCACCCAAGTTTGATCATAGCCATATCCATACGCCAATTGCTGATGATTCGCTCGAATATCTTTTACAATTGCTTTAGGAGTCCGAAAATCAAAAGGCGTACCTGTAACTGAAGCAATTTCACCTGTTGGTAAAGAATTTTGATCGGTTACTAATATACGGTCTGCATTGAGTTGTACCACATGATCGAGTACGCCATACGGGTTGTTCCCAGCTCCTGACAAGTTGAAATAACTGTGATTGGTGAGATTGACGACGGTCGGTTGATCAGTTTTTGCCTTATATTCAATCTGGAATTCATTTTGGTCTGAAAGACTGTAGATCACCTCTACATCTAACTTTCCGGGAAAACCTTGATCACCATTTGGACTGGTTAACTTAAGAGAAGCTTTGACGGTTTCACCTTTAGAAACGAGGGGTTTAACTTGCCAAACACGCTTATCAAAACCTGGATTACCGCTATGTAATGAATTCGGTCCATTATTTTTTTCAAGGTTATAAGTTTTTCCATCTAAGCTGAATTTAGCATTACCAATACGGTTCGCATAACGACCAATTAATCCGCCAAAATGAATGCCTTCCTTGGTATCAGTGACTTCATAGCCTTTTAGATCATCGAAGCCCAAAACGATATTATTTTGTTTACCTTGCGCATCGGGAGTCAAAATCTGTGTAATTACGCCACCAAAACTAATAAAAGATACAGAGACTCCTTTGTTATTGCTCATGGTGTATAGATCAACTTTTTGACCATCTTGAGTTGTTCCGTATGGTTTTACATTTAATGTGGCTGCATTCGCAATTTGTGCAAAGCTATAGATCGTAAAACTTAAAATTACTAATTTTTTCATGTTTATACTCTATTTTGTAATGGTAGGATATTGATGAATATAAGATTGATTTTTCATCTTTTTAATGAGTTTTTTATTATATGGTGTTAATGATTATTAACTCAGTTCATTTTAGGTATTGAACAAACTGACACCATTTAAGGTTATAAATAAATTAACTTTATTATCAAAATTCAACATTAAGCTATTTTATGCCTCATTCTGATTCGGCTTTAAAATTTTCACTCGGTCTTAATGGCCTATCATTTGACATAGACAACCAACATATTCAACTTGAACAGGGCTTGAGTTTTATTAATTCAAAAAGCATTAGCCATGGTGTGATTGATGAGCTTGCTATTGAAAAAATGATTTATTTTATTGAAGAGATCATAGAGTCTCAGCCACTCAGAAATCTAAATATAAGTGGGGTAGCTGTTACGTCTGATGCTGCCATGACACAACTCAGTGAGTTATTTTTTAGTGCAAAAAAGAAAATCAGCCGTATTGAGCTTGAGCACGGATTCAATAATTTTATTGAGCGTTTGAGCTACTACACAAGCCAAGTAGCCCCAGATCAGTTTTATGTTTTTACCTAGTTTGTATTTGTTCGAGAGATGATGCATCACCTAAAAGTTGAGGAAATTAAAATCATTTAAGAAATTACTTTCTCAATCTGCCAATTCATCATAAATCCAGTTTAAAAACAGCTCAATTTTAGGAATAAACTGGTGGGTTCGCGGGTAAACCAAATGATGAGCAGAAATAGGAATCGATAGCTCATCTGCAAAAACTCTAACTAACTTTCCGGATTCCAAATAATTTTGAGTGAGCAAATTACTTTCCAAAACAAATCCTAGTCCGTGTGTGGCTGCTTCAAGTGACATATAAGAGCGGTCAAAACTCAAAGTATAGGGAAACTCAGGAATGCTTAAGCCCTGATGCGCAAACCACTGAGGCCAAGTGACTAAGGTTGAGCGCGATAAAATCAGTTCTTTTTTTAATAAATCTTGGGGCTTATGCACTGGGCTACGCTCAAGTAACTTAGGCGATGCAAGCACTTCTAGCTTTTCATTACGAATGGTTCTGATTTCCACACCCGTCCAGTTAGGTAGACCATGGCGAATATCAATGTCGATCTTGTCACGAGTAAAGTGCAAGTTTTCATAAGAACACGACAGATTGACCTGAATCATTGGGAACTTTTCTTTAAATGATTCGAGGCGTGGCAGTAGCCAAAGTAAACCAAAACTTGGGGACGAATGAATATATAAACTGTCTTTAGGGCTTTTATCGGCGGCTTTTTCAGTGGCTAACATCAGGTTATGCAAGATGGTCGTGACATCCTGAAAATAGCGTTCACCTGACGGGGTAAGCGTCACACCACGGGCACCACGAATAAATAAACTCTGCCCAATCATTTCTTCGAGTTTGGCAATTTGGTGACTGACTGCTGAAGGGGTGAGATTTAAATTCTCTGCTGCCTTTGCAACATTGCCAAAACGCGCAGTTTGTTCAAAAGCCTGTAGTGTTTTAATTGAGGGCATCTGGTTGAAATTGTTTTCACTACTATCCATGAAATGATCCGTTTTTATCCCTAAAACTTATTTAAAAATAGCACAGGCATGAATTTTTTTCATGCCTTGTTGAATTCGAGATGATTGCTGGAACTTCTGAAAAAAGAGAATCTAAGTCCGAACTCAGGAAATAAAGCGTAAAAGAGGATTCAACATGTTACTACAAGGAAAAGTGGCATTAATTACCGGTGCAGCATCAGAACGTGGAATTGGGCGAGCAACCGCAGAAATCTTTGCCCAACAAGGTGCCAAAGTCATTATTGTTGATTTAGATATTGCTCAAAGCCAAAACGCTGCAAAAGCACTTGGTGAAGGACATTTAGGTCTTGCTGCAAACGTTGCAAATGAAGAGCAGGTCAAAGCAGCTGTTGAACAAGCTATACAACACTATGGAAAAATCGACATTTTAATTAATAATGCAGGCATTACCCAACCTGTAAAAACACTTGATATTCAACGCAATGATTATGACCGTGTTTTAGATGTCAGCCTGCGCGGAACACTCATTATGTCACAAGCTGTTATTCCATCCATGAAAGCAAATGGTGGCGGAAGCATTGTGTGTCTATCTTCTGTTTCAGCACAACGCGGTGGTGGTATTTTTGGCGGGCCGCATTATAGCGCTGCAAAAGCAGGGGTTTTAGGTTTGGCAAAAGCGATGGCTCGTGAGTTTGGCGCCGACCAGATTCGTGTAAATTCTCTTACTCCGGGTCTAATCCAGACTGATATTACGGGTGGTTTAATGAATGATGACCGTCGTCATGACATTCTTGCAGGTATTCCACTTAGCCGTTTAGGTAAAGCACAAGATGTTGCAAATGCAGCATTATTTTTAGCAAGTGATCTGTCAGCTTACCTAACTGGTGTAACACTCGATGTAAATGGTGGCATGCTGATTCATTAAAGCTTGCCATTTCAAAACTAAAAATAGAATGATGGTCACAAGAGGATACTGTGGCCAAATGTAAAGGGATTCGCATGATGGATACAGTATTTTCATCTGAAGTAGATACGGCAGTTCGTAAATCGGCGTATCGAAAAATTGCATTTCGGCTCATGCCATTTTTAATGCTTTGTTATTTTTGTGCCTATTTAGATCGAGTAAATGTTGGTTTTGCCAAGCTCCAGATGATGAGCGACTTACAGTTTAGTGAAGCTGTATATGGGCTAGGTGCAGGCATTTTCTTTATTGGTTATTTCCTATGTGAAGTGCCAAGTAACATCGTACTCCACAAAGTAGGAGCAAGACGTTGGATTGCCCGCATCATGATTACATGGGGCATTTTGTCAGGCTGTTTTGCCTTTGTTCAAACCGAATGGCAATTTTACACCTTACGTTTTTTACTGGGTGTTGCCGAAGCTGGTCTAGCCCCGGGCTTATTGCTTTACCTCACTTACTGGTTTCCGTCTTACCGCCGTGCACGCATGACTGTACTTTGGTTTATCGCGATTCCAATCTCGGGAATGATTGGTGGGCCACTTTCGGGTCTAATTATGGACCGAATGAGCGGCGTACATGGCTGGTTTGGCTGGCAGTGGATGTTTTTAATTGAAGCGATTCCTACAGTTGTCGTTGGTTTGCTCGTACTCGCTGTTTTAAAAGATTCCGTTCAAGACGCGAACTGGCTAACTCAAGGCGAGAAAAACTTGGTGAAGCAAGAGCTTGCTCAAGATAACCAGCACAAAGAAGGTCACGGTAGCATTAAAGAGTTTGTCGCGGATAAACGGTTATGGTTACTTGCAGGCATTTACTTTTGTGTCGTGATGGGCCAATACGCCATTACCTTTTGGCTACCAACTCTCATTCGTAATTCAGGCATCAGTGATAACTGGCATATTGGGCTACTTACGAGTCTTCCTTATATGTGCGCCATTGTGGTTATGCTTTTGGCAGGGCGTAGTGGTGACCATTTCCAAGAACGCCGTTGGCACTTAATTATCCCAATGTGTGCGGGTGCGATAGCACTCACACTTGCGACTTTGCTCGCTTCAAATCTGACACTTTCTTTAATTTTCCTCTGCATTGCAGCCTCAGGTGTGCTCACTGCATCTTCTTTATTCTGGATGTTACCAACCAACTTTTTGGGTGGTGTTTCCGCAGCGGCAGGTATTGCAGCAGTCAATAGCTTCGCCAATCTTGCCGGATTCTGTTCACCTTATTTAATAGGTTGGGTCACCACCAACACAGGCTCAAATGCAATCGGCATGTTCTTAATCACAGCAGTATTAATTTTCGGTGCCAGTTTGGTTCTGCGCGTTCCGGCAAAACTGGTCAATCGTTAATAAGGAATAGTAAATGACAATATTAAATGTTGATAAATCAGGCCAAATTGCCGAGTTGCAACAACGTGCCTACCACATTCGCCAACATGCTTTACGTATGGGGCAAGTACAAGGTCAAGGCTATGTTGGACAAGCTTTGGGTGCAGCAGATCTACTCGCAGTATCTTATTTCCATGCCATGAAATATCAGCCAGAAAACCCTGAATGGGAAGGTCGTGACCGTTTTTATCTCTCTATTGGGCACTATGCAATTGCGCTCTATGCAGCCTTAATTGAAGCAAACATTATTCCGTTTGAAGAACTTGAAACCTATGGGGCAGATGATAGTCGTTTACCGATGTCGGGCATGGCTTCTTACACACCGGGCATGGAAATTACAGGTGGTTCATTGGGGCACGGTCTTGGAATTGCAGTCGGCGCATGTTTAGGACTGAAACAGAAAAAGTCGGATGCTTTTGTTTATAACTTACTGTCTGATGGCGAGTTAAATGAAGGCTCAACATGGGAAGCGGTGATGTCTGCTTCTCATTGGAAACTAGATAATCTGATAGCGATTATTGATGTAAATAACCAACAGGCAGATGGACACTCAAGTGAAATTTTAGCTTTTGAACCAATTGTAGACCGTTGGCAGTCATTTGGTTGGTACACCCAACGTGTCGATGGCAACAATATGGAAGCTTTACTTGAGGCATTCGACCAAGCACGAAACTATGAGGGAACATGCCCGCGAGTCATTATTTGTGACACCAAAATGGGCAAAGGCGTGTCTTTCTTGGAAAGCCGTGAAAAAACACACTTCATTCGTGTTGATGAACATGAATGGGATGACGCTTTAAATATTTTGACCCACTACGGACAGTAAGGAATACACCATGAGCCAGTTAGCCAATCCTCCTAAGAAAAAACTAACCACTTCGGCAATGATTGCTTCTATTGCTGCCGAGGGTCAACCGACCAAACCAGCGCCATTTGGACATGCACTCAATGCCTTGGCAAAAGAGCGTGATGATATTGTGGGTTTGTCAGCAGATTTATCAAAATATACTGACCTGCATATTTTTGCTAAAGAAAACCCAGACAAGTTTTTCCAAATGGGCATGGCAGAACAACTTTTGATGAGCGCGGCAGCAGGACTCGCGCGCGAGGGATTTGTTCCTTTTGCAACCACCTATGCTGTGTTTGCATCACGCCGTGCCTATGACTTTATTTGTATGGCGATTGCGGAAGATAACCTTAATGTCAAAATTGTGGCGGCGCTTCCTGGGTTAACCACAGGCTACGGCCCAAGCCATCAAGCAACGGATGATATTGCGATTTTTCGTGCTATGCCAAACTTGATGGTCATTGACCCATGTGATGCCTTGGAAATCGAACAAGCTATTCCTCAGATTGCCGCTCATAATGGCCCCGTATATATGCGTTTATTGCGTGGTCAGGTTCCATTAGTGCTCGATAAATACAATTACCAGTTTAAATTGGGTAAGGCACAGGTGATTAAACCGGGTAAAGACTTACTCATTATCTCGACTGGTCTATTGACTATGCGTGCGCTTGAGGCAGCCGAAGAGCTTGAAAAAGAGGGTATTGAGGTTTCGGTGCTGCATGTGCCTACCATTAAGCCGTTAGATGAACAAACTATTTTGGATGAAGTCGCAAAAGGCGGACGACCTGTTTTAACTGCCGAAAACCATTCTGTGATTGGTGGTTTAGGGGAAGCAGTTGGCTCACTACTTTTAAGAAACGGGCAACATCCTCGTTTTGATATGATTGGTTTGCCAGATGCATTTTTAGATGCAGGGGCATTACCGACTTTGCATGATCGATATGGTATTTCAACTGAAGCAGTTATAGAGAAGATTAAATCGCATTTGAAGTAAAAGTAATTTCTGCTTGATGTAAGTAGTATTGAAAAGAAATCTCTTAATCTTAAAGGTTGGGAGATTTTATAATAATAATAGTAGTCAAATACTTTGCTCTTTAAAAAAAAGCAAAGTATTTAAATTGATTATACTTAGCCGGAGATATACTCAAGGATTTCAGCATTTGCAGCATTTTTCATTAATCTTGCTCTATGAGGGCCAACTTGATAAATATTAGCAATAAGTTCATCTTCAGATTTATTTAAAAGAACTTCCAAAGTAGTTATATTAGCGCCTTTTAATTTATCTCTTTGCCATAGTGTTAAAAGATCAAGTACATCAATAGGTTTTTGTAATAATGATCTTAAAGCATCTGAATAGTTTGTTTCACCTTCTGAATGAAGTGAAATACTATCATATCCTTGATAAGAAGGGCTATTCTTTCCAAATTCAGGGAATTTAGCAATATTTAAATTCTGGAAAAAATCTTTAGATATACTTGTCGGATTATTATCTATAGCAATAATACAACCATATTTTACTTCAAATCTATTACCTAATTCAGATTTAGTTGCCTTTATATAATTTTCTTCAACTTTAATAATTCCGGTATATGTTAGGAGCCTTAAAGCTTCGTGAACAATCATAGGCGAATCTTTATGAACCCAAAAATATATAGTAGTTTCATCCAAATTTCGTTCTTGTCGTGAAGAATTGTATTGGAGTATATTGGGGATAATTTTGTTTTCTAATAGATCTCTTCCCCAATCAATAATATTTTTATGACCCGAGTATTTATTTCCTAAGTCGGTATGTTCTGTCCAAATTTGATTTCTATAGAATGATTTAATTATAGTTTTTATTGAATTAGTATCAAATTTAGGAAGTTCTTGAATAGTCTTTAATAACATCCGGGGATTCCCTCCAGATGCTAATGCTAATGTATTAAAAAGTTCTTTATGTTGTTCTATATTTTTTTTTAAACTTTCGTCACATTGTTTGTAAACTATTTCTTGAAAGTAATCTAAGTAATCCGAATCTTTAATATTTCGTTCTAACTTTTTATATAGGCAATCATGAGTTGGTTCAAATGATTTTCCAAAATATGTCACTCCCGGGTAGATAGCAGCATTACAAATAATAAAAGGTGATCGCAAATCTTTAAAAAGGGTAAAGAATTGTCTTTGTTGTTCAGGCCTGAAAACATGAGCTGCTTCATCAAAAAAGAAATAAATATTTGTTAAGTTATTTTCTTCACAAATGTTATGGATAGCCTCTTTAACATCTTCAATATCTGGTAATTTCTCTGTATCAATATTTAAATTTTCTGTTTTATAAGAGTTTTCAAAAAATCCTACTAATTGCTTTAAGTTTGATATAACTTCATCTTCAGTATTACTAAAATCATTACTTAAAAGATTTGCAGAAAAATGAGAAACAAGTAATCCCTTTTTACGGAGTTTATTCATTAGACTTTTTAGCATTTTAGCCAACATCCAATGATAAAATTGAAGTGGGTCAGCAGAATTTATTAATGAGCTTTGACTAAAAGAGATAAAAACTGTAAGACATTGATGATTTTCTTGCTCGATTTCTTGTTCAGCAACTTTCATTAAAAAAGATTTCCCTGTTCCTCTTGCTCCTTCTAGTAAACAAGGCTCAGGTGATTTTAATGCACTAATAATTACTCTGTCTGTAGGATTAGTAACACTTAAGTTTAGTAGTTCTTCTGGCTTTATACTTTCCGTTCTTAAGAAAAAGTTATTCATTTGTTTTTTGCTCCCCCTAAATATTCACGAATTCTATCATTATTTCCTAATCTTTCATTTAAAAACTCACAAATTTCTAATGTCTCTTTTGTAAAGTCATTGGAGTATCTTGCAAATAAACAAAATAATAAAATTTCAGTTATTTCATCAAAATGATTAAAAAATTCTAATAGTAATTCACTATTGAAAGTTAGTTTTATTCCATTTTTCATCCAAGTCTGATGGTTACCATGAACGTATTCTGAAAGTTTTCTATAATTGTCTATTGCTTTTGCCCTTGCTTGTTTAATGTCTTCATTTAAACTAGGGAAGAATGCATTAATATATTTTTGTGAAAATATACCCGTTTCTTCATCAATAATTTTTGACCATTTAATATCAGAACAACCTTTTAACCATTCATAAAAATGAATTTTATCTATTGAAAAAAGAATTGATCCGAGACCTAATTCAAATCCTAGCCGTAATGTTGAAAATGCCTGTCTATATAGCCCTAGTGTTACACTTAAAATAGATGCTTCTAATTGACTACAAATATTAATCCAATTGTTTTTCTCTTTAATATCTGTAATATGTTGAGTAAAATCATGAATACACGTTACATAGAAATGTGATTTTCCTAGATGTTCTTCCAAAAGGATTGATTGATCAAAGATTAGATTTGACTCATTTTTTAAATTTTCAAAATATTCTTTAATATTCATGTCTTAACCAAGTAAAATAGAATGATTTTTAAATATTCTACACTTTATAAATGTTTTAAATACAGTACATTAGTCTAAAAAAATCCCCTCTAGCGAGGGGATTTTTTATTGCTTAAGCTTAAGCAATCGAATCATCTAAATTCGGCCCTAACCAACGTTTCGCCTCATCAAGTGTCCAACCTTTACGTTTTGCATAATCTTCAAGTTGGTCTTGAGAGATTTTACCCACGTTAAAGTATTCACTTTGAGGGTGCGAATAATAGAAACCACTTACTGAAGATGGTGGCATCATCGCAAAATGCTCAGTCAGTTTAGTGCCGATTTTGTCTGTAGAACCTAACCAGTCAAATAACACCGCTTTTTCAGAGTGCTCTGGACACGCTGGGTAACCTGGTGCAGGGCGAATGCCGACATATTTCTCTTTAATCAGTTCTTCATTGCTGAGCTGTTCATCAGCTTTATAGCCCCAGAACTCTTTACGAATGCGTTCATGTAAGTGTTCGGCAAAAGCTTCAGCAAAACGGTCTGCCAACGACTGTACTAAAATTGCAGAGTAGTCATCACCTTTAGCTTTGTACTCATTTGCCAATTCTTCTGCACCAAAAATCGATACAGTGAATCCACCTAAGTAGTCCTGTTGCTCACGGTCAGTACGAATGTAATCTGCTAAAGACAAGTTTGGTTTACCTGTGACTTTGTCAGATTGCTGACGTAAATGTTCAAATGTATGCGTAACATTTTGACCAGCTTCATCAAATACGCTGACGGTATCGGCGTCAGTGCGCTGCGCAGGGAACATACCAAATACAGCACGTGCATCAAAAAGGTTGTTGTTGATAATATCTTTCAACATTGCTTGAGCTTGGTTGTACAAATCTGTTGCAGCTTCGCCAACCACTTCATCTTGTAGAATTTTCGGGAACTTACCAGCCAAGCTCCAAGAAATGAAGAATGGTGTCCAGTCAAAATATTCAACCAATGTTTTAAGCGGGTAGTTTGTTAAAACTTGAGTTCCTAAAAGATTTGGTTTTGCTGGAACGTAGCTTTCATCAATTTTAAAGCCATTTTGAACAGACTCTGCATAAGTCAGTTTTGCTGCTTTTGGTTGTTTGTTGGCTAAGCGCTCACGAATTTTGGCATATTCAGCACGGTGTTCTTCAATGAATTTTCCACGCATTTCTTTTGAAAGCAGGGTAGTTGCAACACCTACAGCACGTGAGGCATCGGCAACATAAATCACCGCATCGTTATGGTACTGAGGGTCAATTTTTACTGCTGTGTGTGCTTTCGATGTCGTAGCACCACCGATCAATAAAGGAATGTCAAAGCCTTTACGTTGCATTTCTTTAGCAACAAACACCATTTCATCTAAAGACGGAGTAATAAGACCTGACAACCCGATGATGTCACATTTTTCATCAATCGCAGTTTGCAAGATTTTCTCACAAGGGACCATCACACCAAGGTCAACAATGTCGTAACCATTACAGCCGAGTACAACACCCACAATATTTTTACCAATATCGTGTACGTCGCCCTTAACAGTTGCCATCAGGACTTTACCTTTAGATTGGCTACCTGTTTTTTCAGCTTCAATGTACGGGTTGAGCCAAGCCACAGCTTGCTTCATGACACGTGCAGATTTCACAACCTGTGGTAAGAACATTTTGCCTGAACCGAACAAGTCACCGACCACGTTCATACCATCCATCAAAGCGCCTTCAATCACATCTAATGGACGTTTAGCTTTTAGGCGAGCTTCTTCGGTATCTTCGTCAATGTATGTGGTAATACCTTTGACTAATGCATATTCAAGGCGTTTTTCTACAGGTTCGTTACGCCATTCAAGGTTTTCGGCTTCACGTTGTGTTCCGCTATGACCACGGTATTTTTCAGCGACTTCAAGCAGTTTCTCTGTTGCGTTTTGACCAAATTCACCCTGATTCTGGTTTAAAACAACATCTTCAACCGCATCTTTGAGTTCTTTAGGAATATCATCATAAATTGCCATTTGACCAGCATTTACAATCCCCATGGTCATGCCTTGTTTAATGGCATGGTACAAGAACACAGAGTGAATTGCTTCACGGACAGGCTCATTTCCACGGAACGAGAATGAAACGTTCGATACACCCCCAGAAATCATGGCATGAGGTAAGTTCTGTTTAATCCAACCTGTAGCTTCAATAAAATCGACGCCATAGTTATTGTGTTCTTCAATACCTGTTGCCACTGCAAACACGTTCGGGTCAAAAATAATATCTTCAGCAGGGAAGCCTACATCGTTAACCAAAACATCATAAGAACGTTTACAGATTTCACGTTTACGTGCAGCAGTATCGGCCTGACCAGTTTCATCAAAGGCCATCACAATAATCGCGGCACCATATTGACGACAGAGGCGAGCTTTTTCGACAAACTCGTCATAACCTTCTTTTAAGGAAATCGAGTTAACAACTGGCTTACCTTGTACGCATTTTAAGCCAGCTTCAATGATTTCCCATTTTGATGAGTCAATCATGATAGGTACACGTGAAATATCTGGCTCAGAGGCCACAAGGTTTAGGAAATGCACCATCGCATTTTGCGAATCGAGCATCCCTTCATCCATGTTAATGTCGATAATCTGTGCGCCAGCTTCCACTTGTTGCTGTGCAACTTCTAAAGCTTCGGCAAAGTTTTCTTCACGAATAAGACGTAAGAATTTTTTTGAACCGGTAACGTTGGTACGTTCACCCACGTTTACAAACAATGAGTCGTCATAAATATTAAAAGGTTCTAAACCACTTAAGCGGCAAGCTGGCTTAGTTTCAGGAATTTGACGAGGTGCAATGTCTTTTACAGCATTGGCAATAGCACGAATATGGTCTGGTGTTGTACCACAGCAACCACCGGTAATATTGATCAAACCACTTTCTGCAAATTCTTTTAAGAAGGCAGCAGTTTGCTCAGGTGTTTCATCATACTCACCAAAAGCGTTTGGTAAGCCAGCATTTGGATGGGCAGAAATGAAAGTATCAGCAACATCAGACACAGTTTTAACGTGAGGGCGCATGGCATCTGCACCAAGGGCACAGTTAAAACCAATTGAAAGTAAATCACCATGGCGTACAGAGTTCCAGAACGCTTCGGCAGTTTGACCTGTTAAGGTACGACCCGATGCATCGGTAATGGTCCCTGAAATCATGAGTGGTAATTCATGACCAATTTGCTTAAAGACTTCTTTCACCGCAAAAATTGCAGCTTTACAGTTTAATGTATCAAAAACGGTTTCAATCAGAATGATATCTGCACCACCTTCAATCAGCGCATGAGTGGCCTCAATATAGTTTTCTTTTAGCGCATCAAAGGTAATGTTACGAAAGGCAGGATCATTTACATTGGGTGAAATTGAACAGGTACGTGATGTTGGGCCGAGTACACCCGCTACAAAACGAGGTTTGTCTGGTGTTGAATATTTTTCACAGGCTGCTTTGGCTAAACGCGCTGCTTCACGGTTAATTTCGGGAACAAGGTCTTCCATGTGGTAATCAGACATAGAAACACGTGTGCCGTTAAAGCTGTTGGTTTCAATAATGTCTGCGCCTGCATCAAGATAAGCTTCATGAATGCCTTGAATGATTTCTGGCTGTGTCAAAACTAAAAGGTCATTATTACCTTTTAAGTCATGTGCCCAATCGGCAAAACGCTCACCACGGTAGTCGGCTTCTTCCAATTTATGGCGCTGGATCATCGTTCCCATTGCACCATCAATAATCAGAATGCGTTTAGCAAGAAGCGCTTTTAGGGTGGCAAGCGTAGACATAGAAAACCCCGATCTTTTATATGAATTTAAAAATGCGGCGCTATTGTAACAGAATAGCAGCACAATTGATGATCTATGACGACCCACCATTCACCGTAAATTAGTCGTAAAAAAAAGTGTTTTCGAATAAAAAGAGGGCATTTTTTCATCAAATATTCATAAAATGATCATGATATTGAAATATTTCATCTCCAATATTCCGTTTTATGACAATTAAGCTGTTTAAAAAAACGTCATACAGGTAATTTTTTAGATATTTTTGCTTTAAAAATAGTCATAAATAAGGAAGATATAAATTGATTTAAATTATTGTATTTTAATAAAAAAATAAAATGGATCGAGGAAAGGTGCATCAAATGAGGTCAAAATATGAAAAATTGACTTCATCAGGCGCCGCTTTGTCATATAATTGTCATAATTTAATTTAAGAATACAGAGGATTTTTCTATCCTCTTACCGTCTGCATGAATTCTAATCTACCCCCTGTTTCGGATTCAAAACTTGCGGCAAACCTGCAAGTCAAATCGACGAATGTACATGTCCCGACACCTAAGTTCTTTATGCCGGTGTTTCTGACAATTATTGTTGCAACACTTATTTATATTGGATTTCAGGTGAGTGCTGATTTAGCGCATGTACCGCCTTTGAGTCTTTATTCGGTTATTCTTTTATCTACCGCACTCTTGATTGCTTTAGGCTTTGAGTTTGTAAATGGCTTCCACGATACTGCAAATGCAGTAGCGACAGTGATTTACACTAATGCTTTACCTGCACCGGTTGCAGTCATGTGGGCAGGTTTTTGTAATTTTCTTGGGGTAATGGTTGCAAGCGGCGCAGTCGCTTACGGCATTATTGCATTGTTGCCTGTTGAATTGATTATGAACATGGGTAGCGGTGCAGGTTTCGCAATGGTTTTTGCGCTTCTTATTGCTGCGATTCTCTGGAACTTAGGTACTTGGTTCTTGGGCATTCCTGCTTCTAGCTCTCATACTTTGATTGGTTCAATCTTGGGTGTGGGCATTATGAACCATCTATTGAGTGCATCGACTGGCGTAACCACCAGCGGTGTTGATATGGATCAGGTGATTAAAGTCGGTAAGGCCTTATTATTGTCACCTTTAATTGGTTTTGCTTTTGCAGCGATTGTATTCTTGTTGGTTAAAACTATTTTTAAACGCCAATTAGAGTTATTCCAGCCACCAGAAGGTAATAAACCACCACCAGCAATCATTCGTGCAATTTTAATCTTTACCTGTACAGGTGTAAGTTTTGCACATGGTTCTAATGACGGTCAAAAAGGTATGGGTTTAATCATGCTGATTTTGGTTGGTCTGGTGCCATTGGCTTATTCATTAAATAAAAACCTAGATACACAACAAGTTCAATCATTCCATCAGCTTTCTTCTCAAACTGCCGTACTTTTGAATCAAAATCAGCCAGAATTAACCGATGAAAAAGCACGTGTTATTTTGACTAAATATATTCAAACTAAACAGCAAACTCCGGAAGTAGTGCCTGCATTGGCAAGCATGACTGATCATTTGGGTGAGCGAGTTTCTAGCTATAGCAACTTAAAAGATATTCCAGAAGCTGCAATCAGTGAAATTCGTAATGACATGTATTTAAGTACAACGACGTTTAAGCGTTTGGATAAAGCAGATGCTTTACCAAAAATGGATCAGTCACAAGAAAAACTCGTGAAAGAATACCGTAGTAGCTTAGATTCATTCTTACAATACATTCCAACTTGGGTGAAAGTAGCAGTTGCTTTGGCACTTGGCTTAGGCACCATGGTTGGCTGGAAACGTATTGTTGTGACTGTAGGTGAGCGTATTGGTAAACATCACATGACTTATGGTCAGGGGATGTCTGCTGAGCTTGTAGCAATGAGTACAATTGCAGCTGCCGACGGTTTAGGTATGCCTGTTTCAACAACACACGTTTTAAACAGTGCTGTTGCTGGTACCATGGTAGCGAACAGATCGGGTTTAAACTTCAATACAGTTAAAACGATTTTATCTGCATGGGTATTTACACTTCCTGCAACAATCTGTTTGTCAGGCGGTTTGTACTGGTTATTCTTACAGTTTGTATAAAAGTATTTAAAAAATTAAAGCCACTGTTCACAGTGGCTTTTTTATTTGTTTCTTTTTAACGTTCAGTCTATTTTCATGTACATTCAATTATAAATTAACGAGTCCTTATAAAGCCTCAAGTAACTTCAGAGGCTAGGCTTAAAACTTTTATATCAGGATAGATTATGGATGCGGTTCAAATAGATCAGCTAAAACAACAATTTCCACTTATTGAGACACTGCAAGCCTATCAAGAAACATTTTGGTTTACACCTCATTGCTATCCTTTAAAAGAAGCTTTAGAAAAAGTTGGATTAACAGCCGAAGACGTAAGTAAAGCAGAAGCCCGATTAGAGCGTTTCGCACCTTATTTGGCAAAAGTATTTCCTGAAACTCAAGCACAACATGGAAAAATTGAATCAGAGATCGTTGAAATTGCCCATATGCAACAAGCACTTTCTTCAACAGAACAAGTGCAACTGAGTGGAGCATTCTGGCTGAAAAAGGATAGTCATTTACCTATTTCTGGTTCAATTAAAGCGCGTGGTGGTATTTATGAAGTCTTGGCTCACGCCGAAAAATTGGCACTTAAGGCTGGACTTCTCAAGTTGGAAGACGATTACAGTAAGTTAGATCAAGATTCATTTAGGGCATTCTTTTCTAAGTATCAAATTGCAGTAGGTTCTACAGGTAACCTAGGGCTTTCCATAGGCATTATGAGCGCCAAACTGGGTTTTAGAGTCACTGTTCATATGTCTGCTGATGCGAGACAATGGAAAAAAGACAAACTGCGTTCATTGGGCGTTAATGTTGTGGAATATGCCAGTGACTATGGAGTAGCTGTTGAAGAGGGAAGAAAAGCAGCAGAGCAAGATCCACATTGCTTTTTTATTGATGATGAAAACTCAACAACATTGTTTTTAGGTTATGCAGTTGCAGGAATACGCTTAAAACAGCAATTTGAGCAAAAACAAATTAAAGTCGATGCTGAACACCCATTATTTGTTTATTTGCCGTGTGGCGTCGGTGGTGGCCCTGGTGGGGTAAGTTTTGGACTAAAACTGGCTTTTGGTGAGCATGTGCATTGTATCTTTGCAGAACCCACCCATTCACCATGTATGTTACTGGGTGTCCACACAGGTTTGCATGATCAGATTTCAGTGAATGATATTGGCCTCGATAATGTAACTACCGCAGATGGGCTCGCAGTAGGCCGTGCTTCAGGTTTTGTGGGACGTGCTATGCAACAGTTAATTGATGGCTATTACACCATTCATGATGAACGTTTGTATGAACTAATAGCACTTCTAAATCAAACTGAAAATATTAAGCTTGAGCCTTCAGCAGTGGCAGGAATGATGGGTCCATATTATGTTCAGACGAGTCCTGATTATTTGGCTTTACATCAACTATCAGCTGAACAGTTGCAGCAGGCAACCCATGTGATATGGGCGACAGGAGGCGGTATGGTGCCACCTGATGAAATGCAAAAATATCTTTCACACTTTCAAAATAAATAGAAAAACTCAGAAAAAAGCCCAATTCTAGAATTGGGCTTTAATTAAACTATTTTTTAGATGATTTCCCAAAAGGTAGTTTTTCGGTTGCAAAGCCATAGATTGCAGCAAAAGGCAGGGCAGTTCTTGCTAAATAAGCAACACGCCACAATCCGCCGTGGTTGGCACCTTCCATCATAAGTTCAAGCGGATGGTCAAGCTCAGTTTCAGGATTCGCTACAGAAGACTCATTTCTTAAGTCATGAATCCAGATTGCAGCCATAATTGCATTGGTAGTTTCAGGGCTAAATGCTTCTACATCAAAAAGTTCTGCACCATTAAAAGCTGCTTTCAACAATGGATTTTTAGTCACAGAGTGAGTCGTTGTAGATGGAGCAATATTAATGCTCACGTGTTGTCCTTGATGGCGGGCCAAAATAGCACGCCATTGTTGAATGCGTTTTGCCAAAGCATAATTTGGCCCTTGTTCAACAACTAGACAGTCGGCAATGCCATAAGTTTTTCCATTTTCACAAGCAATTAAGTCTTGATATGGCGCTTGAAAAAAACGATTAAGCGAAAGAGCGGAAACACCTTTCACTGCCATTTTTTGTATTTTTGTGCGTGATTTAAACTTTTGTTGAGCAGCTTTAGCGACTTCTTTAGGAACTGCATAAACATCGGTTGGCGTACACATAAACATAAGGCTCGTATCAGACTTATGCTCGCTCACAAATTGCATGATGCTGTCCATTGCCATGGAAACACGAACATGCTTTTCGCCATCTAAATAAGCTATTGCGGCCAAATCTAACTTTTGTGGAAACTGAACTAACCACTGTGCAATTTCTGGTAATTGAGTCAATAAATTTGCACCCAATTTATCCTTTAACTCAGAAACTTTTGCTGATGAATCAACTGGTTCAACACTTGGTGCAATGAGAGTTGCGTTTCCTTGTTGAATCGTATTTAAAATTTTGCCCCAGACACGTGGGTTTGGTAAGTCGACAGCAACAATATTCGCTTTCCATTTGGCTAACCAAGGTAGAGGTCCTGCTTCTGAAGCTGCACCAAACAGCACCATGGTACGGTCTGATAAATCAAACCATTCTGGGTGAGCAATAGCTTCACGCAAAGCTTTTGCATGACTTGGTTCAATAATACCAGCCTCTTCCCAACGTTGAATCTGGTCCAGTAAGCTTTGCCCGCTTAGTTTTTGCCCTTTGTAAGGAACATACCATTCAGGTGCTGCATCACTTTCACCTTTAAGTTTTACTGTATGAAGTGGCGTAGATGAAGCAATATTAACCGCATCTTTTAAAAGGTAGTGTTTACTATCACGATAATAGTCAAAAATATGGTGAGCTTTATGCAAACCTTGCTTCGCAATAGTAATGGGGTGGTTACTATTAGAAATTCCTTGTTTAACAAGTGCTTTAAAATATATTGGGTAATTTTTTCGCCAGTTTTTTTCATTCAACACTTGTTGTGCGGTTTTATTATCTACAACAGATAAAGCCTCTGACAAAATTTCTTGGCCAGTAAGAGATGTGCTTTGTTTTTTTGTTGAGGCGTGTACTGGAAATTGTAGACCTTCGACTTGACTTGTGCTGGACATAAAATATCTCGTTATACGACTGGGTTAATATACAGATGTATACATTATCTATGCCAATGAAAGGAAACGAGTGGCAATAACTGACAAAATAATATTGATTATTTATGTGATGAAACATGGAAGAGAAAATTATTATGATAAATTCATCTCATTTTGGTCTTAATTTTTTTCACAATTTTAGAACATTTTTATAGACTTACGTTACATAAATGATTATTTTGTATTAAGCAAATACATCAGTTTTAGCCTGAAGGTAAAATGTTCAAAATGTATCAATAACACAGATACAGAAATGATTAAAAACTAGACTTTTTTCTTAAAGGATAAGAGAAGTCAGACGGAATAAGAAAGAATTGGGGTGAAACTAGATAGAAGACAGCATAAGATTGTCTTTTAAAAATCTTGGGGATATGGTGATTTTTTTACACCATAATTTTCTAGTTTCATCCCATCTATTTTTGGGTTGGAACCCTCCATTTTTGTACTCAATTTATCACTCGATTAAACCTTATTTGTTTAAAGAAACTTCAAAATTACTCTAAAAGAAGCTATCTTTAACAACGTCCTTTTTTCGCTTGTCCTGGTGGGCAAAAGTCTCCTGGGTGGTTGTGATAAGGTGAATCTGGATCAACCACAATACTACCTTCAGGTGTATGAACTGCACAGGCTGATAATGACATTGTGAAAATTGCTGCTGCACAGAGAAGTAATGTTTTCATCTTGTTCTCACTTTTTTATCATTCTCCATTTTACTATAGAAATATTTTGATTATTTTTCGATCTATTTTTGGTTAAGAATATATTTAATAATTCTGATTTAAAGAAACTAATCAGATCGTAAAATCGTTCGGAAGCCCACATGGGTTGCTGCTAAATCAAAGTCTTGCGGATAGCGGCTACTGCTACGATAACGTGAACAATAATTTTGTGCGCAAAGAAAAGATCCGCCTTTAATTACATATTGTGTACTGGTGATTTGTTGTTGTCTTAAATCAGAATAATTTCCCATATGCTGGTCATGAGCACCTTGATATGGAGATGATGTCCATTCCCATACATTTCCGATCATATCAAATAGTTTGAAATGATTTGGTGCAAAGCATCCAACGGGCGCAACATCTTTAAAGTGATCTTGATTCAGGTTTTGAAAAGGGAATTCACCTTGCCAGTAATTTGCTTGTGGATGTTGGTGTTCATCGGTAGGGGCTTGATGTAATGGTGTATCAGTTTTTGAATTTGCTTTAGCTGCATATTCCCATTCTAGTTCTGTTGGTAAATCACGTCCTAGCCAGACCGCATAATGTTCAGCATCATTTTTACTCACGTATCGCACAGGTTCGTTAGGATGGGGAGTAGCACCTTTACTACCATTTGGAGTTTTCCATGTATAGCCCGATTTTAGTTGCCACCATTGCTGTGGATGTTGAGGGTCTGGTGAAAAAACAGCAGCCTGCTTTTGTTTTTCGGCATCGGTGATATAACCTGTTGCTTTTACGAAACTAGCAAACTGCGCAATGCTGACTTCTGTCTGATCAATCCAGAATCCTTTGACTTCCCGTTGTTTTTTTCCAAAATTAAGTTCATCGGGATAGGCTTTCTCAGAACCAAAATTAAAATGTCCATTAGGAATTAAAACCATTCCAGCTGTAGATTGTTTTAGCCAACCTTGAGGTAGTCCAGTGTAGTTTTTACATTTCTCAATAGAACCCAAGTCAGCTAACGAGGTTTGCTGCTGAGACGATGGTGCGGGTTCAGAAACTTGTGAAGATTGACTACAGCCTGCCATAAAAGACAGGCTGATGGTCGTAACTAAAAATAATTTTAATCTCATTTGGCGTTATATTCCTGCACACCATTTTTTTCAGTATATTTCTGATAGACCGATAAGAGTTCTTGCACTTTAGCAGGGTAAAGCTGAGCAACGTTCTGTCTTTCCCCTCGATCTGCTTTAATGTTGTATAGCTCCCAAGTTCCTGTACCTAATTCAGGGCGCCCTTGAAGTGCAATTTTCCACTCGCCTTGTTTTGCATATTTACTACCATGTAATTCATCAGCAAAACTAAAATTTTCGGGGCGAATCGTAGTGGTTTTATTTTCAAGTAAAGGTTTCCATGAAATCCCTGATGGCGTGTTAATGGTACGACCATTGTATTGGCCTTGAGGTACTAGAATATGAGCATATTCTAGTAAAGTTGGGAAAACATCGAGTACTGATGCAAAGCTATGATTCGTTTCTTCTGCTTTTTTCTGATTTGGTAATTTCACGATAGCAGGGGCAGTAGTTGCACCTTCACCAGCCGTATCCTTCCATAAATGGAAAGGTGCAGCACTAACCTCAGCCCAACGTGGTCCAATATAGTGATACGAAGTCGGTGTACCTACATTTGCTACAGAGTTATCAAAGCCAGATTCACTGCCATATCCTCCACGTACAAAACCTTCTGCACCATTGTCGGAAACAAAGAAAATTAAGGTATTGTCATAAAGATTATTTTGTTTGAGGTATTGAATAATTCGGCCCACATTGGCATCGAGATTTTCTACCATACCTGCATAGATTTCCATTTTACGGGCTTCTAGTGCTTTTTGTTCAGCAGTTAATTCATTCCATTTTCCATATTTTTGTGGAGCATTTTGAGTTGCAATCGGTTCGGCTGCTTCAAAGTTTGCCGGAATAATGCCAAGCTGTTTTTGGCGCGCGATACGCGAATTACGAATTGCATCGTAACCAACATCGTAAACTCCGCGATATTTTTCACGGTATTCCGCAGGTGCCTGAATTGGCCAATGAGGCGCTGTATAGGCAGCGTAAGCAAAGAACGGTTTGCCACTATTTTTGCCTGAGTCTAAATAGCTAAGTAATTTATCGGTAAAATAGTTTGTCGAGAAAAAGTCATCAGGCAATGCTGAAACAGGAATAATTTGCCCATCTTCCGTATAGGTCGAATTTCGCTTAAATGCACTTGGCGCTTGCTTAAAGTGGTGATCTAGGCCTTGTAACAAGGTAAATGAATGATCAAAACCTTTTGCATGGGCATTCGTTTCAGGGGTTAGCCCTAAATGCCATTTACCGCTGATATAAGTACGATAGCCATTATCTTTAAGCACTTGTGCAATCGATAGCGAACGCTCATTCAAATAGCCCTCATAGCCGGGCTGGCCCTTTAAATGTTCTGGCGTGAGTTCAGCCATTGCACCAATACCAGCTAAATGGTGATCAGTACCTGAAATCAGTTGAGAACGTGTTGGGGAACAGGTCGGGGCGGTGTGATAGTCAGTTAAAAGGCGACCTTCCTGAGCTAGGCTATCAATATTGGGTGTACGAATTTCACCACCGAAGGCTCCTAAATCTGAATAGCCTAAGTCATCAGCCATAATAAATAAGATATTGGGCTGTTTAGGAGTGCTGACTACATTTTCTTGTTTATCGTTGTCATTACATCCAGCCAAAGATAAGCTAAATAAAGCAATGGAAAGGCTAGATAAAATTGCTTTGTACTTCATTGTATCATCTGAATTATTAAAAGATTTGGCATGAGTTTAATCAGATGGTTTTTGCAATCAAAACAAGGAAAAGATCAAAGAAAATCAGAAAAAAGACTGAGAATTTATGGTGATAAATAAATGAGAAAAAAAGAAAAGCCCATTACGGGCTTTTTTTGAGTGCCTGACTTAGAACGGAATACGAGTCAGTTGATCTAAGAAATGCGGAATCACCTTAGGTTCGATCAAAATGGTTACAAGGACCCCGTAAGCTGCACCCCATAAATGAGCACTATGGTTGATATGGCTATTACCACGTTTACCAGCCCAAATGCTGTACGCTACATATAAAACAGCAAAAATAATGGCTGGTACTGGAATGAAGAATACAAAAATCAGCTTCCATGGTTGAAATAGAATATAAGCAAATAAAACAGCTGAAACGGCACCAGAGGCGCCGAGGCTTGCCCAGTTTGTATCATTTCTATGTTGTAAATAGCTCGGTAAAATTGCAAAGATTAAACCGCCTAAATAGAACAAAACAAAACCCATGTCATAAAAATATTGGCGATAAAAACTTTCAATAATGCTGCCAAAGAAGAACAGGGTAATCATGTTAAAAAGTAGATGTGTACCATCTGCATGGATAAAGCCATGAGTAATGAAACGATCAAATTGCCCACGTTGCATTGCAGGTGGCCAAAAAATCAAACGATTCATCACGTTTTGATTGCTAAAAGCAAGTAAAGAGACAATGACCGTAATAATAATAAGGGTAATGGTATGGTTAAACGGCAGATGCAACATAAGAAATATTTAAAAAATGATCAATATTGAGCCCAATAATGCCATTAAAAACTTCAGTTGAAACCCTGTTGTGTATAAATCCGACAAATTTAGTTGATTTTTTTTAAATCTACCTCATCTTCGGTTAATATAAAGGCATCAGCTTGAGGAATATTGTTATGTCGACTGAGAACACCAACACTGCTGTTGCAGAAGAAATTCCAAACCTTTTGATTACACCATCTGCACAAGAGTATTTGCACGATTTATTGACGAAGCAAAATACTCCGGGAATTGGCGTTCGAGTTTTTGTTGAACATCCGGGTACGCCACGTGCAGAATGCTGTATGGCATATAGTGCACCAGAAGAAGTAATCCCAACGGATTATAAACAGGACTATCCAGATTTCCCTGCATATATTGATGCGCCATCTATTCCTTATCTTTTAGACGCCGTAATTGATTACAATAAGGACCGTTTTGGTGGGCAGTTAACTTTCCGCGCGCCAAATTCTAAAGTTCCACGTGTTGGTCCAGATGCATCAATTGAAGAGCGTATTACTTACATTCTTCAAGCAGAAATTAACCCAGGTCTTGCAGGCCATGGCGGGAATTGTAGCTTGGTAGAAGTACAAGATAATCCAGAACATGGTTTAACTGCTGTATTGAAATTTGGTGGTGGTTGCCAAGGATGTTCTGCAATTGACGTTACCTTGAAACAAGGTGTAGAAACGACGTTAAGAGAGCATATTCCAGAGCTTCAACGTGTGGTTGACCAAACTGACCATACACAAGCTGAAGGTGCTTATTTCAAATAATTAAATTATTTGAAAAGTGACATAAAAAAGCCTCGAAATGAGGTTTTTTTATTATTCAATATAAATAATGATAATTATTATCAATATCATTTGTAATTTTATTTAGATTTGTTACAATGCGGAACTTAAAATGAGAGATGTTTAATAAATCAATATATTGGGAATACTTATGTCGAAGCGTATTATCCAGTCAGTGCTTTCTGTTTCAGTACTGGCAAGTATGATGTCTATGGCTTATGCTGCAAAAAATGAGCAAGAACAAGCTGAACCAGCATTAGAAAAGCCTGCTGAACCTGTGAAATTGGAAACAATTTTTGTAACAGCTGAAGAGCAAGTAAAGCAATCGCTCGGTGTATCAGTGATCACCCAAGAAGATTTAGAAAAACTTCCAGTTCGTAATGATATTTCAGATTATGTACGCCGTATGCCTGGTGTAAATTTAACTGGAAACAGTGCAACAGGGCAGCGTGGTAATAATAGACAAATCGACATTCGTGGAATGGGTCCTGAAAATACGCTCATTTTAGTGGATGGAAAACCTGTTAACTCTCGTAATTCAGTTCGCTATGGTTGGAAAGGGGAACGTGATACACGCGGTGATTCAAACTGGGTTCCAGCAGAAGCAATCGAATCGATTGAAGTTTTACGTGGACCAGCGGCAGCTCGATATGGTTCGGGTGCAGCAGGTGGTGTAGTCAACATCATCACTAAAAAAGTGACGAATGAAACCCATGGTTCGGTAGAGCTCTATACTTCACAACCTGAAGACTCTAAAGAAGGTTCATCAAATCGAGTTGGCTTTAATTTAAGTGGGCCAATGATTAAAGATGTTTTGTCATATCGTTTATATGGTAATTACAATAAAACAGAAGCTGACGACGTCGATATTAATAAATCAATTGGAAGTACGGCAGCTGGGCGTGAAGGCGTTAAAAATAAAGATATTTCAGGCCGTTTAGCTTGGCAGGCAACAGATCAACAAACTGTCTTGCTCGATGTCTCATCTAGCAAGCAAGGGAATATTTACTCTGGCGACTCTCAGTTAAATGCAAATGCTGAAGCAGATGCGATTCTTTCTGAACTTATTGGTAAAGAAACCAATACGATGTACCGTGATAGCTATGCTTTAACACATGAAGGTGATTGGTCTTGGGGTAAAAGTAAGTTAGTTGCTCAATATGATAAGACTCATAATAAACGTTTGCCTGAAGGCCTTGCTGGAAGTGTAGAAGGAAAAATTAATAACCTTGATGATAAAGCCACTTCAAGATTAGAAACTCTTCGGTTAAATGGTGAAGCCAATATTCCTTTTGAATATTATGTACCACACGTATTAACACTTGGTACTGAGTGGGTTGAAGACAGATTTAAAGATAATATTTCGACAAATCAGGGTACAGACAGCAGCGGTTCAGGTTATGGCGATCAATTAGCTAAAGGCAATCGCAGTAAAATGGAATCACGTATTGCTTCTGCATATATCGAAGATAACTTGAAACTCACAGACAGCACAGATGCTGTGTTAGGTTTACGTTTCGACGACCATAGCAAATCTGGCTCTAACTGGAGCCCAAGCTTAAACGTTACTCAAAGACTCAATGATTATTTCACCCTAAAAGGTGGGATAGCAAAAGCTTATAAAGCACCAAACATGTATCAAAATGCCGAAGGGTACTTACTCAGTACAAACGGCAATGGTTGTCCAGCCAATATTGAATCGCGTTGTTTATTACAAGGTAATGGTGATTTAAAGCCAGAAACTTCGGTAAACAAAGAGTTAGGCATCCAGTTCCAAAAAGACATTGTCAACGCGAGCTTAACGTGGTTCCGTAATGACTATAAAGATAAGATTGTGGCAGGAACGAATGTTGTTGGCACTGTAGATGGCTCAAGTACCAATGCAAATACAGGAGCTGTGACCAACACGAAGTGGAATATCTTACGTTGGGAAAATACGCCTAAAGCATTAATTCAAGGTTTTGAAGGAAGCTTAGGGTTAGACTTTGGCGATATTCGTTGGACCAACAACTTTACCTATATGATGGACTCGAAAGATAAGCAAACGGGTAACCCATTATCTTTAGTTCCTAACTATACAATTAACTCAATTTTTGATTACGACATTACAGATCAGTTAGATGTGAATTTTGTATTTACTCAATATGGCCGTCAAAAATCGCGTCAGTTTGCCGAAAATAGAATCGAATCTGGCATTGGTTCAGGTGGAACAAATTCTGCGATTAAGCCAAGCACTGTAAAAAGCTATAGTACGGCTGGAATTAATGTTGGTTATAAAATTTCAGACAATATTAGTACGCGTGTTGGTGTAAGCAACTTGTTTGATAAACAAATTTTAAGAGACAGTAATTCGATTAGCCAAACGTACAATGAGCCAGGTCGAGCTTATTACGCCTCTTTAAAATATTCATTTTAATCCATAGTAATAACAAAGGCGCTTTAAGCGCCTTTGTTATTTAAAATATCTAATGCTTTTTCAGAATAATAAAATTTCTCTAGGTAAACACGAACACGTCTTCTTAAATGACCAGTTGTGACTAATTGCTGTAATACCGGCACAAGTAACTGAGTCAGTTCATGTTGAATTAAGCTTTCATCAATATTGAGGTCACGAAGTAGCAAGTCAAAATTATGTTCCTGATTTCGAACATACCACGTATAAATACCATCATGTACTTGTTGTTTCAAATAAGAAGTCTGGCGAATGTGATCCCAAATCTGATGTCCTAAACCCACAGTTTTTGATAAATCTTGAACTTCCACATAGTTCTTTAAAACGGAAAGCGGCATGGTTTTAACTTTATGCCAAATATTTGCCTGAAAATGGTAGAGCTTATCATTGTCAAAATGTTGGTTTAAAACACGCTCACTCATTTGAGTGAGTTTTAAAATATTCTTTTGCAAATAATGATGAATCGTGTCATCCAGATTTGAGTCGGTTACGGTTTCTAGAACCGATTTACCCATCTTCATAAAACGACCTACACCTGGCACCCGTTTTGACATCGACTCATCTAAATAGTCATGCATTGTTTGTTGAATAAGCTGTGTTAGAAGTGCTGAAAATGCAGGATTATTCACAATCGTTTTAATTAGCTTCTTACGATGCTGATCTTTACTTGCAATGTATTGCGCAATTCCATCAATTGTTAAAACAGGAATAACATCTTCAATTGTTGTACTGTCATTAGCAGGATGAATCAGTGCAAAACGGATATGTTCTGCAATTTGTTCAAGTAGGGAATCAGAAGCAGGGGTGTCTAAAATCTGCTTTTGAATCAGCTGCTGAATTTGTTCGAAAGTCCAGAGGTGTTGTAGTTGCCGACTACCCAACCAATGATAAAATTGCTCAAATTCTTGTTGGATAACATGGGGCTGAGCAAATTCCTCATCTAAAAAATCAAGATGAGCTTCAATGAATTTTTCTATAAGCGGTTGGGTAGACATAAGGTCTCACAAGTCCGAAGTTTTATTTAAGGTGTAGTCGCTTTTGGCGACTGATTTGTTTCTACTTTCAGTAAAAACGGTACATATTGTTGAATAACCAGCTGCTCAGCTTCCAAAATTGGCATATGGCCAACATTTTCTAAAATAACCGGAGGTTGGGCATTCTTTAAAAGTCGTTTTAGTTCACTTGCTACTTCGACATTAATAATCTTATCTTGCTTGCCCCATACAATCAGTGTCGGTGCATCTATTGTTTTTGTGAGAACTGCAAATGAGTCTGGCGTATAGACTTTATTGAGGGCAATAAGCTGATCGACCAGTTTCTGCGTTTGAGGTGCCTGATTAATCATGAGCTTTTCTTGAGCTTCTAAAAATTCTTTTGGAATAAATGGTGGATTAAACATGGTTTGCTTTAACAAATAATTAAAGTCACCCTTTTTAGATACTAAAAGTTGTTTTAGGTAAGCAGGATCTTTTAGATAAATTGTATTGGCAGAACGGAAAATACCGCCACTATCAACTAAGAATAGGCTTTTGGTTTCAAATGGATATTGTCCAGCATAGAGTAGGGCAATTGAACCGCCAAGTGAGTGGCCAGCAATATGAATAGGGCCTTTTAAATTTGCAGCTTCAACAAAACGACGTAATTTTTCGGCAAGATTAGGCACTGAATAATCAAAGTCTTGTGTAACTACGGTTTCACCACTTCCTGGTAAGTCAGGAATAACGACATGGTAATTTGCTGTCAGATAACGGGCGACACGGTTCCAGTTATCACGGCTACCTCCTAATCCATGGATGAGTAACAACGTAGGTTTAGTGGTAGACCCACCTTCACTATATGACCAAGTTATATCACCAACTTTTAAACTTTTACTTTGTAAACCTGCCCAGCTTCGTTCTTGCTGCAAAATATTTTGAAAGCTTATATCAATCGTATCGGCAGCTTGTGTCTGAGAAATACTCATTATTGTTGTAAGGCTGCAGGCTAAGGTAAATGCTGCAACGGTTTTTTTTAGAACAGTTTTTTTTGATGCGGACAGCGTTGTCATAAGATTTCATCCTTGATGCATAAGCGAGTTTGAAAATTATTGAAAAACTTTGCCAATGAGTCATTTGCTAAATGATTAAAAGGAGGAAAATTATAGTCAATCCATTTGCTAAAGTATGTCTATTTTTTCACTCAACAGCAGTGAATGTGCAGTAAATTCTCCATTCAAATAGAAGAAGTATTTTAAAAATTTTTGATGGGAAAGGATTTAATTTTTTGTCAGTGACATTCAAATTTTGACACATTAAAATGATTTCCAACCTTGAAAAAACAATGGAAATATAAAATGCCTACTGCGCAAGAAGTTTTAGATCGTCTGAAAGCTGGTAATCAACGATTTGTAAATGGAAATACTTCCCTTGCAAAAACCTTATCTCATCATGAACGCGCTGAAATGGCAAAGGATCAAAATCCATTTGCGATTGTATTAGGTTGCTCAGATTCTCGTGTTCCAGCAGAAATGGTATTTGACCAAGGTCTTGGTGACTTATTCGTAATTCGTGTTGCTGGTAATGTTGTGGCACCTTCACAAGTCGGTAGTGTTGAGTTCGCAGCAGAACGCTATGACTGTCCGGTTGTAGTTGTATTAGGACACAGCCATTGTGGCGCGATTCAAGCGACAATTGATACGTTAATGAACCCTGATCAACCACCATCATCTAACTTAATGTCGATTGTGAACCGTGTTCGTCCATCAGTTGAAATTTTAATGCAAACTGACTTAAAAAATGATTTGAAAAAATTATCATGCCATGCAGTACGTTCAAACGTTTTTGCTTCGGTAAATCAATTACGTCATGGTTCAAGTGTCCTTGAAAGCTTGATCGCAAAAGGTGAGTTGATTGTTGTTGGTGCAGAGTATTCATTAGAAACTGGTGAAGTTACTTTTTTTGATTTCTGATCATAATAAAAATATTTAAAACTAAAAGGTGCCTATAGGGCACCTTTTATGTATGGAAAAGCTAAATTAAGTAGTTTTGACTGTGCTTGCGCATTTGGATGAATCAAATCATTTTGCATCAGCTGTTTTTGACCAGCGACACCATCTAGAAAGAACGGAAGCAATTTCACCTGATATTTTTGGCTTACAACTTTATAATTATTTTCAAAAGCTTTGCTATATGCAGCCCCATAATTTGGCGGAATTTTCATACCAAAAATAACAACTTTGGCTTTTTGTTTTTGGCTTAATTGAATGAGCTGATCCAGATTTTTTTGAATCATTTGAGGTGGTTGCCCACGCAAGCCATCATTTCCTCCTAATTCAATCACGACTACATTTGGCTTATAGGTCTGCAATAATTTAGGTAATCGTGCCAAAGCTCCGCTTGTTGTTTCACCACTAACACTTGCATTGACCACTTTGTATTGTTTGGGATACTGTTGGTCTAAACGTTTTTGCAGTAATTGTACCCAACCTTGTTTGGGATCAATTCCGTAACCGGCACTAATACTATCTCCTAAAATTAAAATAGTTTTCGCCGATACAAGCATAGGCAGCATACTTAATGAAATGAGCATGATGCTTTTAGAACCAATCAAAAAAGATTTATACATTTGTACTTCGACTCTGATTCTGAATACATAGGACTTTTCACATCATGCCACAACCCATCATTGCTGCCCATCAAGTTACACAAACTATTCAGATCAACCAAAATCAGTTTACGATTTTAAAAGATATCGATTTAGAGATTTTTGAAGGGGAGCAGGTAGCAATTACGGGACGTTCCGGCTCAGGTAAATCAACCTTACTCGGAATTTTGGCTACTCTTGATCAACCATCTGAAGGAGAAGTGTGGCTATGTGGTCAAGCAGTACATGAGTTAACAGAAGAACAACGCGCTCAAATTAGAATGCAGCATATTGGTTTTGTATTTCAGTCTTTTCAGCTTTTACCTCAGTTGAGTGCGCTTGAAAATGTCATGTTGCCCTTAAGGCTGCGTAAAGATTTCGATTATAAAACCGCAGAGAAAAAAGCGTTAGATTGGTTGCATCGAGTGGGGCTTGGTCGTCAGGTAGAGCAAACTCCTAAAGTCTTGTCTGGAGGGGAACAGCAACGTGTAGCGATTGCGCGCGCACTTATTGCAGAACCACAAATTATTTTTGCAGATGAACCGACCGGAAACCTAGATGGTCAAACAGCTCAAGAAATTGAAAATCTGCTTTTTGATTTAAATCGAGAGTTAGGGACAACCCTTATTTTGGTTACACACGACCGTAACTTAGCAAGTCTTTGTCAGCGCCATGTTGAGTTAGATGATGGCCGATTAAAGACAGTACAGGGTGGTTAAATGATGCGTAATCTTCTAAAACCACTTTTACTTCAAAGTTTCCGCACGGGTGGTCTATATCTACTCATTATTGCTCTTTCACTTGCGATTAGTGCCACAACCGCTCTGAAGTTTAGCAATGACCAAGTTAAAAATGCTGTCAGTTTACAGGCTTCCCAAATGTTGGGTGCTGACTTAGTTCTGTCGAATAACGAACCGATAGAACAGTCATGGAAAAAAAGAGCAGAGCAGCTTGGTTTCAAGCAAACCAATGTCACTATTTTTAGTTCTATGGCCCATACACAAGATCAGTTTGTCATGGTCAACGTGAAAGCAATAGAGCCTTTATTCCCACTAAGAGGCCAGCTTGAAATTGAGCCAACTACGCAAGGGATTCAGTCTGGTGAGGTGTGGTTAAGCCAAAGGGCGGCAGATTTATTAAAAGTAAAACTGGGTGATGCTGTTTCTATTACGGATGGTACATTTCGTTTTAGTGGTGTGATTGTACGTGATTCAAATCAAGAGTTAGGTTTCTCTGGCTTTTCTCCCACGGTTATTATCCATCAAGCTGATATTGCTAAAACTCATGCAATTCAGACAGGCAGTAGAATTGACTATCGTTTATTAATGGCGGGTAAACCAGAACAGGTACAGACTTTTGCTAAGCAGTTTAAACAACAACATCAAACCACTAAAGATCTAGACGAAACAGCGGGTTTACGGTTACGCGATGCAAGTGAGTCGAATAGCAGATTATTACGTCCACTTGAAAACCTTGATACCTTTTTGCAATTGGCCAATATTTTAACGATTTTATTGTGTGGTATTGCCATCGCTTTAACGAGCCAAAGATATGTTCAACAAAACCAAGATCACATTGCGCTCATCCGGTGTTTAGGTGGAAGTAAATTCCAAATTTTATTGGCATATATTGGATTACTTTGTGTTGTTAGTGCGATTTCGATTGTTATAGGAAGCTTACTGGGGCTGATATTGGGCTATGGCCTACTTCAACTCATGTTGCAATTGGTTCCTCAATTGGAATTAAATTTTTCGGTAGTACCACTTTTGCTTGGGCCTTTACCAATTGCGATTTTTACAAGTGTAATTGTTTTGCTTGGGTTTATCTTGCCAAGCATTTGGGAGCTTTTAAATACCCCACCAATCCGAGTTATTCGTGAACAAGCAAAATCTCGAAAATCATTATTTTTTATGTTTTTTGCCGGCATTACTAGCCTGATCGTTTTTAGTTTGGTGTTGAGTGAAAACTTAATGCTCAGCATTATGGTTTTGGCTGCGATTATCGTTCTTTGTATTTTGCTTTACACCGCTGTCTGGTTATTGCTTCGTAGCCTAAAAAAGATGAAAAATCGCTTGTCTTTTTATATTCGTTCTCCTTCCCAAAGTGCATTACAGATTACTGCTCTAGCTTTAGGATTAAGCCTTATTACAGTGTTAAGTGTATTAAGAACTGATTTATTAGAGCGTTGGCAGCAACAACTTCCTGAAGGAACCCCGAATCAATTTGTATATGGTTTACCTCCATTTGATTTAAAAGCTTTTGAACAACAGTTGAAACAAAATGGTTGGCAAAGCACGCCTTTATATCCCAATATCCGCGGTCGATTGCTAGCAAAAAATGAAGTGCCTTTTTCTGAAGAAGCCATAAAACAAAATAATTCTTTACGTCGTGAGTTAAATCTAACGCAGTCTAATCAATTACCGAATGACAATGCCATTACAAAAGGTCAAGCTCAGTTTAGTGGTGTAGGGCAAGTTTCTGTTGAAAACAAAACGGCTGAAAGTCTTGGTATTAAAATTGGAGATAAGCTTACCTTTAGTTTGCCGGAAGGCAATTTACAGGCCAAAGTTGTTAATTTTCGAAGTGTAGAATGGGAAAGTTTTAGTCCTAACTTTTTCTTTATTTTTTCACCGAAAACTTTAGATGAAAATGCTGGAAGTTATTTAGGCAGTTTTTATGTGCCTAAGCAAGACCAACCCAAAATGATCAATATCATTCAGCAATTTTCGAATACGGTATTTATTGACGTTGATCGAATTTTAGATGAAGTAAAGCGTTTAATGAATGTTTTAGTGAAAATTGTGACCGTGCTGGCGGCTTTGGTGGGTTTCTCTGGGGTTTTAGTACTGGTTGCATGCTTAAACTTATTAATGGATGAGCGACGCCGTGAAGTTGCTTTGTTACGTTCATTTGGATTGTCTAAGAATAAAATGAAGCAGATGCTCAGTCTTGAAGTTGGATTTTTAGGATTGTTAGCAGGCATAGTTGCCTGCTGTTTTGCAGAAGTGATTAGTGCTATTGCAAGCTATAAAATGAATATGGCAATACAGTGGCATGTTGAAATATGGCTGATTTTACCAGTTGGCATGATGCTGGTTTGTGCCCTGATAGGCCGTTATCGACTAGGCTATCTTTGCAACTTACCACCTTTACAAAGCTTAAGAGAACTAAACCAGCTGTAGCTTAAGGAATAATGCCGGGGTTCTGGATGATGATTTCATGCCATAAAGGAAGTAAAGGTGAGTTGAGTTGTACACAGTACATATAAAAACCACTTGTAATTACAACTGCTCCTAATAAGCCTAGAAGTTTGAGCGTATTTTTAAATTTGCTGACATAACTTAAGTACCACATCAGCGCAAGAAATGCCCCAATAATCATGCCGCCAATATGCGCGGCATTATTAATTCCCGTTGCGACAAAACCAAAAATAAGGTTGATTGCCATAATCATTAATAATGCTTTTTTATCGAGTATGTAGGCTTGATGAGGTAGCGGTGGAAATAAAGAAAGTACTGTTAACGCAGCACCTAATCCCATCACAGCACCTGAAGCACCTGCACTGACATGGGGAAGTAAGCTCTGGTCAAAATGTTGCAGCAATTCATGTCCATTTTGAATGGTCATATAACTACTTAAAAGGCTACCAAATAAGCCAGCGAGTAAGTACATCCCGATAAAATAGAAGCGACCAAATAGTGACTCAGCAACATTACCGAAAATATACAAGGCCCACATGTTAAGCATGAGATGAACTAAACCAAAATGAAAAAACATGCTGGTAAATAAACGTTCGGGCTGCCCAGAAAAAGTAAGTGGTGTAAAATCAGCACCCCAATGAATAGCATCTTTCATGGCTGGGTCACTAATATCGACGCCAGAGACAATTTGCCAGACAAACAAACCTACATTGATTGTGATGAGTAGGGCAGTCAGCCACCAATTTTGTACATTGAGTTTACGATTAATGTGCGGAGGCTGATATTGAGTCATGCTATGCTTTTGTTATATATGAACATGCTTTACAGCTTAACATGAAAAAAGTTGAATACAGGAGATCAGGACGAACATGAAAGCTTTTATTGTTCGCGTGTTGTTAATTTTTATTGGGGCGATTCTCCTTATTCAACTTTGGATTTTTTCGAGTTTGGTCTGGTGGCGGACACATGAAGTGGATACCACCATGTTCATGCGAATAGATTATTGGTCTGATACATCAGAGCCAATCATCCATAAGTGGCTTGATTATGATGATATTAGCGACAATTTCAAACATGCGATTTTAGCGGGTGAAGATGCAAAATTTATCCATCATCATGGTTTTGACTGGCAGGGTATTCGTTTTGCCCTTGAGCGAAATAATGAAGAGGGTGAAGTTGTTGCTGGCGGTTCTACAGTCTCTCAGCAATTGGCAAAAAATCTGTTTTTATACAATAAGCGTTCGTTTATTCGTAAAGGTCAAGAAACAGTCGCGACTTGGATGATGGAGCGAATGTGGACAAAACGCCGAATTCTTGAGGTGTATATGAACTCGGTTGAATTCGGCAAAAATCTGTATGGTATTGAAGCAGCCGCTCAACATTATTATGGTAAAAGTGCTAAAAGCCTAACGCGTGAACAAGCTGCTTTCTTAGCCGCGTTATTGCCTGATCCGAAATATTATCAAGATCACCGCAACGATCATAAACTACAATATAGAAAACGCGTTATTTTACGTTATATGAATAGCACCCAGATTCCTGAATAATGCTGTTTTAAAGATGTGTTAATTTTTTAGTTTTTACCAAATTGTCATATTTTTGCAGCATACTGGTTTATAGAGATTTTGGCTGGATAGAGAATTGAGTTAGACATGAATACAGCGATTACACCAACAACGACCCCAATAGAATATAGTTATAATGACCGTTATATCAATCGTGAATTGTCTATTCTTGACTTCCATTTGCGTGTATTGGAACAAGCGGTAGACCCTTTACATCCCTTACTTGAGCGAATGAATTTCTTACTCATTTTTTCACGTAATCTCGATGAGTTCTTTGAAATTCGTGTTGCCGGAGTGATGGAGCAATTTTCTCTAGGCAATGAGAGTCGTAGCCCAGATGGTCTTACGCCAAGACAGGTCTTACAAAAAATCTCTGAAACTGCTCATGCTGCGATTGAGCGTCAATATCGTATTTTAAATGAGCAAATCTTACCTAAGCTACGTGAAGAAGATATTTGCTTCTTACGTCGTGGTGAGTTAACTCCAGCCCAGTCTGCTTGGGTAAAAAAATATTTTCAGGAACAAGTTGCACCTGTATTAACACCAATTAGCTTAGATCCAGCACATCCATTTCCTCGCCTTGTGAATAAAAGCCTGAACTTCATTATCACTCTTGAAGGTAAAGATGCTTTTGGTCGTCAAATTGATTTGGCTGTTGTACCTGCACCACGTTCATTGCCTCGCGTTGTACGACTACCAGATGAATTGACAGGTGGTAAAGAACATCATGTGATGTTATCGGCAATTATTCATGAGCATGTGTCTGATTTATTCCCAGGAATGACAGCAACTGGATGTTACCAATTCCGTGTTACACGTAATGCAGACTTGGCATTGAATGAAGATGTTGAAGACTTAGCTAAAGCATTAAAAGGTGAATTAAGTTCACGTCGTTTTGGTCGTGCCGTTCGCTTGGAAGTAACCCATAATTGTCCACAACATATTTATGAGTACTTACTGGAAGAGTTCGATTTAACCGATGAGCAATTATACAAAGTTGATGGTCCGGTAAACTTAGCTCGTCTGGTTTCAAATTTTAAACGTCCTCATTTGCGTTATGACTCGCATACGCCAGTTGTGCCTAAAGTGTTTAAAAAGACCGAGAGTATTTTCTCGGCAATGCAAAAACAGGATATTTTACTGCATCATCCGTTTGAATCTTTTGCGCCAGTTATTCAATTGCTACGCGAATCTGCACGTGATCCGCAAGTATTAGCAATCAAACAGACGCTATATCGTAGTGGTGCTGATTCTGAAATTGTGCAAATTTTGGCTGAAGCGGCTCGAAATGGAAAAGAGGTTATTGCAGTTATTGAGTTACGTGCTCGCTTTGATGAAGAATCAAATATTGAAGTGGCGAACGTTTTACAAGAGGCTGGGGCAGTTGTTGTTTATGGCATAGTTGGTTATAAAACTCACGCCAAAATGATCATGGTGGTGCGCCGTGAAAACAATAAACTGGTGCGTTACGTTCATTTAGGAACAGGTAACTACCATGCGATGAATGCTCGAATTTATACAGATTATGGTCTCATGACCACAGATAAAGATCTGTGTGAAGACGTACACCGTATATTCCAAGAATTGACTGGCATGGGCAAAATGGCGAAATTGAAAAAGCTATTACATGCACCATTTACTTTACATGCTCAGCTCATTAACTTTATTGATGAAGAAATTGCTAATGCTAAAGCAGGACGTAAAGCTCAAATCATTGTTAAAGTGAATGCGTTAACCGAAGTTCAGCTAATCAATAAATTGTACGAAGCTTCTCAGGCGGGTGTTCAGATTGACCTGATTATCCGTTCGATTTGCTGTTTACGTCCGGGTTTGCCTAACTTATCAGAGAATATTCGAGTGCGTTCAATTGTAGGACGTTTCCTTGAGCATACGCGCGTTTATTACTTTAGTAATAATGGTGATGCACGTATTTATTGTTCAAGTGCAGACTGGATGGACCGTAATTTATTTAATCGTGTTGAAGCATGTTTCCCTGTTGAAGACCCTGCGTTGAAAAAACGTATTTATCAACAAGGTTTGGTGAACTACTTACAAGATAATCAACAGGCATGGCTGTTACAAGGTGACGGTACTTGGATTCGTGCTGAGCCAGCAGAGGGTGAAAAATTGCATAATGCTCAAAGGGCATTATTGGAAATCATTAAATAATGAACTCTCAAGATTAAATAAAAGCCGACATTTTGTCGGCTTTTTTAATTAACTGAAATTCAAAGTAATTTAGTTAGTTTTTCTAAATGGTTGCTGGATAAACGACAATAATTTGAAGCACTGCAATATGTTTTTAAAATATGTGATTTTTTACATAAAACATTGAATTTTAAAAATATACAAATCACAAAAAATCTACTTTAATACGGCGCATTAAATATACTTAACTTTGGTAAATGAATAAGATGCAATGCTTTATTAGAAGTTTACTTATTAAAATACTTTTGGGGATAATGCCAGTGACCGCCTATGCAGATCAGAAGTGTTATGGGGATATCATAGTATTTCAAAGATTTGATGATCCAGCAATATATCCTTATTTTGTAAATTCTTCTAATGATAAAGCGAAAAAAAGTGGGGACAAAAATAAAACAATAGTCATCCAAAAAAGAAAACCAAAACAAGATGAGTTATTAGCCCAAAAGAAAATTGAAGACGTGCATACAAAAAAAGTAGAAGAAAAGAAAAAATTTGACAGTAAAAAGCAACTTGATGCAGCTATCGCTAAAGAAATTTTGGAAAATGGTGAAAAGAAATGGATGGTACAAGTTGCATTGGCGGCTAATCAAAATAAGGCAAGTACGATTCAGTCACAGTTAGAAGCGAAGGGGTACAAGGTTGTAACCAGCGCAACCACTAAAGGAATACGAGTTATGGTAGACCCTGTAAATGACTATGCCATAGCACAAATTATTAGAGAAAAAATTATCGCTGATAATAGTTTGAATATGCCATCTGCTTGGGTGTTTAAGTGGGCATCTTTAACACCTCAGTAAAATAAAAAGGAGTCCGAAGACTCCTTTTTTTATTCGTGTAATCTTGTCGTGATTTTCTGCATAATTTGTAGTAATACATCGAACTCACTTTGCAATGGTGTACTTTTACGAGTCACTAGCGCTAAAGTACGGCTCGGTGCATCTTCGATTGGTTTTGCAGTAATCTGATCATTAAACTTGATCATACTATTTTCAATTGCAATTTCTGGTAAAAGCGTAAAGCCTAAATCAGAAGAAACCATTTCAACTAACGTTGGTAAAGAGCTTGCTTTTAAACGGTTGTCGTTTTTACGCTCACCGATAGGGCACGCACTCAAAACGTGGTCACGTAAACAGTGGCCTTCCTCAAGCAAGATTAGTCTTGATAAGTCAAGATCATCTAGAGATTTTGCTTGAAGAGCATTCATATCTTGTTTACTACATACAAGGTACAAATTTTCTTTCGAAATTTCAGCGACTTTTAGACCTCTGGTGTCAAATGGTAGAGCAAGAACGATCATGTCTAGATTACCGTGTTCTAGACGCTCTACAATTTTTTCACTTTGTGCTTCATGCAAATGTAGCTGAATTTTAGGTAGCTGCTGATGCACTTCATTAAGTAAGCGTGTCAGGATAAAAGGTGCAATGGTTGGAATAACACCCAAATGCAAATCACCCGTTAACGGCTCACTCATTTCACGGCTCAAACGCATTAAATCTTGAGCATCTGCTAGTAGTACACGGGCACGAGCAACGACTTGTTCACCTAAAGGTGTTAAACGCACATTCTGACGATCACGTTCTACCAGAACGCCACCTAATAACCGTTCAAGCTCCATGATGCCGCCTGATAACGTCGATTGAGTGACAAAAGAGCGGCGTGCTGCTTCAGTAAAATGCAAAGTTTCCGACAACGTAACTAAATATGATAGCTGTCTTAGTGAGGGTAATGCAGCCATAGTGTCCTAGTCTGATGATTTAAAATGATGCGCAAATAAACCGCTAAGTTGTGGAATAAAATGTGCAGGGATATCATGCCCCATTCCATCAATTAATTCAAACTTAGCACCGGAAATTGCTTTTGCTACAGCCTTACCGTGGCTAGGGGGAAGTAAGCGATCGCGAGAGCCATGTAAGACTAAAGCGGGTTGCTTAATTTCACGGTCCAGTTGTAGTAAGGAGCCTGTACATAATATTGCTAAAAACTGCTGAAGTACACCAGCAGGATAGTAGCTACGTTGATAAAGCTTACGCGCAGTTTGTATTGCTTCAATCTGGTTGATATAACCAGGTGAACCAATCAGTTGAAATAGTTTTAAACTATGATTAACAATACCTTCTTCGTCACGCGACTCAGGTTTACCGATTAAACTCAAAAGCTGTTTCGGAAAAGGTGGTGGTAAAAAAGGCTGGTTATTGCTTGTAAACATGAGCCCTAATTTTTCAACCTTTTCTGGATATTTTGCTGCAAGAATTTGAGCAATCATCCCACCCATTGATGCACCAATCACATGCGCTTTGTTCACGCCTAAACGATCAATGAGCATAGATACATCGTCTGCCATATCATGCAGAGTATAGGGCGCACCCTGATTAGTTAGCCCCAGTGCAAAGCGGCCCATCAATTTGACGGTATTTAAACGTTTACCTTCATGACGTACTTTTGAAGAAAGGCCAATATCACGGTTATCAAAACGAATAACACGAAATCCTTGATCAATCAGCGATTTACAGAAGAAATCTGGCCAAAAAAGCATTTGAGCACCAAGGCCCATAATCAGCAAAATGGTTGGATGTTCTGGTTTTCCACCTACTTCTACATGTAACTCAATTCCATTGCCTAAGTTGACTTTGGTTTCTTGCATGAAAGATGTGTACGGTGAAATGTTAAACTGTAAGGCGCTATTCATGTTATTCATTCCTTAAAGGAATACTCTCTAAGTGAGTATTCCTGATACAAACCTTATGCTTGGGCTGGAATAAGATCTGGGACAAGCTTTGTCAAAGTTAAGCGTTGTTTACCTGCGGTTGCACCTAGCAATACAAAACCACGCAATGTTCCTTCATTGTCAATTGCTTTGGCAAGCATACCATCGTCGAACTCTTCTGTTTCCCAATTCACTTCTACATCAACCGGAGCTGGTAAAACTGTAAGTGGAGCAGCTGGCGTTTTTACTGCAACTGGCATAGCAGGGTAGTGCACAGCAGTTTGTTGCCCACTGAGTGTTTTTGCGAGAGCACGAGCCTGTTGCATAATCGGCATAACATATGGAAGTAAAGTACCATTTACCTCTGCGCAATCCCCAATTGCATAAATGTCTGCTTGATTTGTTTCCAGTAAACTATTGGTAATAATTCCACGGCTCGTTTGAATATCTGCACTTTGAGCAACTGAAATATTTGGCTGTAGGCCAATCGCAGAAAGAACAATGTCCGCAACCAGTGTTTGTCCGTTTGCGAGTGTTATCGCATAATCTTCGCCATTATTAATTTTGCTAACTTTTTCAACAGTGGTTCCGAGTGCAAATTTTACTCCAGCTTCCTCAAGATTTTGCTGGAAAGCAGAAGCAATATGTGATGGAAGTAAACGACCTAATGGTTGCGGTGCTAAATCAATGACAGTGATGTCATATTCACTATGAAGTAAGTCGTTGGCAAACTCGCAACCAATTAAACCTGCACCTAAAATAACAACGCGTTTGTCTTTACGCTGAGCTAGATTTTCACGAAAAGCGCGGTAATCAATGAGTGAATTCACAACATGAATGTCATCGCTACCATCACCTGCAATTGCAAGGCGAATTGGGTTAGCACCCACGGCTAAAATCAATTTTGAATAGGGTTGTTGTGAAGTTACACCATCTTTTTCAAGAACAAGCTCATGACGTTCAGCTAAAATTTCTTTCACAAAGGTAAAAGGCTCAATACGCATATTGAGTTGAGTACCCATTTTTGTCGCATCGCCTAAAGGAATTTGTTCAGGTGCTTTTTTACCTGCAAATGCATTTGATAATGTTGGCTTTGCATAGTTCACTGCATCATCCGCACAAATCATCACAAGTTCTTGCTCTGGGCTAAGCTTACGGAACTCACGTGCTAAGGTATAACCCGCCATGCCTGATCCGATAATGACGATAGGATGCATTTTTTTCTCCAGAGTTAGAATTATTTATTTAATACGGTGATTAGTAATATTCGTAAAAAAGACCATGTCAATCATGGCCTTTTACTTTACGTTCTTAGATTTCGATCATTTCGAAGTCAGCTTTTGAAACGCCGCAATCAGGGCAAGTCCAGTCATCTGGAATATCTTCCCATTTTGTTCCAGCTGCAATGCCGTCTTGTGGCCAACCTTCCGCTTCGTCATAAATCCATCCACAAACGATACATTGATATTTTTTCATGAGACTCTCCGCACTGATAAGTTTGCTCAAAGCTGCCTTTCAGTAAAACTATTCCATCTATTAATAATGTAACTACGATCCGGTCAATAATAACCAATGTGCCTTTGATCGGATATCAAATTTTTACGCAGTTCTACATTCAAAGTAAAGTAAATAACGGAGTTTAATCATTCGTAAGCAAAGATGAATGGCAGGTTAGGACAAATAAGTGGTTATTTAGGCAAAACTTCGCCATAAACTAATAATAACTAATGCATTCTTAAAATTAATTTTATTGATGAAAATATCTTGAAATAAAGAGCACCTTATAATTTAAAAGATTCATCTCATACGAAAGCTAAATAACAACAAACTATGATGTGACAGAATGTCATTATTAAAACCCAAAATTAAAATTTGCTGTCATTAAGACGGTATAAATCAGGGAAGTGAAATATGGAAAATTTAGTATATGAAGTAGAAATTGAGGCGCCTATAGAAAAAGTATGGGACATACTTTGGAATAGCGAGACATATAACGCTTGGACGAAATTCTTTGCGCCGGATTCCTCCATGCGTACCGACTGGCAAATAGGTGGTAAAACTTATTTTCTTGACGGTGAAGGAAATGGCATGGTTTCAACGATTGAACAAATGCAAAAACCGGAAATATTAATTTTTAAACATTTAGGAATGATTAAGGAGGGTAAGGAAGATTTAGAAAGTGAAGAGGTTAAAGGGTGGAGTGGTTCCTTAGAAAAATATTTTCTAACCCAAAAAGATAATATCACCACTTTAAAAGTTGAATTGGCCACCTTACCTGAATATATGGGCATGTTGAAAAGTGGCTTTGTTCAAGGTTTTGAGGTAGTTAAAAAAATGGCAGAAGCAAAATAGAGCTTCGTTTATTTACGTATCAAACCGTTTTTTCAAAAATCAAACTATATAAATCTAAGCCAAATATTTTTTATAAATTTTCATAATGAGATCATTAAGTCGTGAAGGATAGGCCAAGCGATGATGTCCACCTTCAAAAGTTTCAATATTCATATAAGGGGCAAGTTTTTCTTGAACGTGATACATATCAAGTTGCTCATCTCCTAACTCTAAATAAGCCATTTTAGGGTTAGAGAGAGTGAGTTCATCTTCAGAAAGTTGAGGATAGTCAGCCCGAAAGTTAGGTGTAAGACTTGGATTCGCCACAATAACAGCTAATTTATGTTGAGCAGCAGTTTTCAGCGCCCAATAGCCTCCAATGCTATGGCCTACCAATAAGTCTGGTTTGATCGTCTGAATAACCTGATGGTAAAAGTACTCAACAGAGGCATAACTTAAGTTACGATAATCGACGTCAATACAAAATTTTTCAGGATGTAAAATGGCATGGAACTTTGTCGATTCACGCGAAGAATCCAAGCCATGTAAAAATAGAATTTTCATTATTTACGACACAATCTCATTGATAAAATAAAAGGTAAATAGGACCTTTTGAATATCGAGGTTATTTGGATTTTTTTATATTTTACTAAATGCTTTAAAAAATGATCTTAGCGATTGGTCTAAGTCATTTTGCCTTTAAAAAGTAGTGTTCGGTTTTATAAAATTGTCTTTTTTCATTTTTGTTTGATTGAAATCATTCGAAAAACTCCCGCAATCTGTTAAGATATAGCACTTAATTTTTACTTAATCGAGGCAGAGATGACGCAACAAAACGATCAATCGACTTCTGAACCAACTATTTCCGAAAACGATTTAATTGCACAGCGTCATGCCAAATTAAAGCAAATCCAAGATGTTGCGAAGGAAACTGGAAAGAGTCCTTGGCCGAATACGTTTAAGCGTGAACATTACGCTGCTGATCTACAAGAACAATTTAAAGATCAGTCGAAAGAACAAATTGAAAGCGCTGAGCATGTTTATGTAAAAATTGCTGGTCGTGTCATGTTAAACCGTGGATCTTTCATGGTTATTCAAGATATGACAGGTCGTATTCAGTTATATGTTGACCGTAAAGGTTTACCAAAAGATATCCTCGAGACCATTAAAGGTTTAGATCTTGGTGACATTATTGCTGCAGAAGGTTATATCGGACGCTCAGGAAAAGGTGACTTGTATGTTCACCTTGAAGGTTTTGAGCTTTTAACGAAATCGCTTCGCCCATTACCAGATAAATTCCATGGTTTAAATGACACAGAAGTTAAGTATCGTAAACGTTACCTTGACTTAATTGTGAATGAAGAAACACGTAAAACTTTTGAAATCCGTGCCAAAGTCGTTGCTGGAATTCGAGCATTTTTAAACAATGAACGTTTCATGGAAGTTGAAACGCCAATGATGCATGTGATTCCGGGTGGCGCATCTGCACGTCCGTTTGAAACACATCACAATGCTTTGGATATGCCATTATTCTTGCGTATTGCACCTGAGCTTTATTTAAAACGTTTGGTTGTTGGTGGTTTTGAGCGTGTGTTTGAAATTAACCGTAACTTCCGTAACGAAGGTGTTTCAACACGTCATAACCCTGAATTTACGATGATCGAGTTTTATCAAGCTTACGCTGACTATAAAGACTTGATGGCATTAACTGAAAATATGATTGAAAAATTGGCCTTGGATATTTTAGGTACAACTGATGTGCCTTACCAAGGTGAAGTGTTTAGCTTCAAAGGGCCATACAAAAAAATCTCTATGTTTGATGCGATTTTAGAGAATAACCCACAGTTTACGCCAGAAAATGTTGGCGACCGTGAGTTTCTTGCTCAATTCATTCGTGAAGAATTAAAAGAACAAGTTAAGCCAGGTTTTGGTTTAGGTAAGCTTCAAACTATCGTATTTGAAGAAACAGTTGAAACTAAACTACGTCAGCCAACATTTATTACTGAATATCCAGCTGAAACATCTCCACTCGCTCGCCGTAATGATGACAATCCGCATGTTACCGATCGTTTTGAGTTTTTCATCGGTGGTCGTGAATTGGCAAATGGTTTCAGCGAGTTAAACGATCCAATTGATCAGGCTGAGCGTTTCCAAGCCCAAGTTGCAGAGAAAGATGCTGGTGATGATGAAGCTATGCATTACGATGCAGAGTTCGTTGAAGCGCTTGAGTATGGTTTACCACCTACAGCGGGTGAGGGTATCGGTATTGACCGTTTGGTCATGTTATTTGCCGATGCACCAAGTATTCGTGATGTAATTTTATTCCCGCACATGCGTCGTAAAGAAGGTTAATCTTCTAAAGGTAATAAAAAAGGCAGTATTTATACTGCCTTTTTTATTACTTATATATCTCAAAAACTTACCTATCTACACTAATCTTAAGATAGCGTTAAAAAATGTAATTGCACAGTTTAACAATTGCAAAGTTGTGATAAAAAATTTAAGGTGTTGCTCATAAATAACTTTGAGAATTGGCTGGCATGTTTCTAAGAAAAACACTTTCGATTGCAATATTGGCAACTGCTTCATCCGCTATTTTTGCACAAGGTTTAGTGCTAAATAATGAGGACTTACGTACAGACTTAAATTGGTTGAATCAACAAGGTGTTATCAAGATTAGCACCTCAACTTGGCCGTTAAGTGGTGATGAAATCCAGAGAGCACTCTCTCAAGCACAAGTGACGCATCCAGCTCAACAAAAAGTTATTAATTCAGTTCTTGATGCATTAAAAGCAGATAACAATACGGTTAAAGTGGGCGCTTTTGCTGAAACTGATAGCAAAAATATTCCACAAGCATTCGGTGATAATCAAAAAGCTCAATATCAAGGTTCTTTAGAGTTTAATGCAGGTGGTGAAAACTGGGATGCAAAAATCCGAGTAAATGCAGAAAAAGACCCACAAATTGATAATGGGCAAGATGTGAATGTTGAAGGCTCATATGTGGCGGGTAAACTTTGGAATCAGTGGGTAGTTGCGGGTCAAATTCCAACATGGTGGGGTCCTGGGCATGATGGTAGCTTAATTCGTGGTGATGCTAGCCGCCCAGTTTATGGTGTAACGGCACAACGTGCTGTACAAAATGCTTTTGATACAAAATGGTTATCTTGGATTGGACCTTGGCAATATCAAGCTTTTGCTGGTCAATTAGATGACTATAAATCAGTTCCTGATGCTAAGTTAATTGGCTTGCGTGTAACTGCACAACCATTGCCATATATTGAGTTAGGCGCATCGCGTGCTATTCAATGGGGTGGTGATGGACGTCCTGAAAGTTTTAGTTCTTTGTGGGATGCATTTGTCGGCAATAAAGATAATGGCGGAACTGGTGAAGCAGATCCATCAAACCAAATTGCTGGCTTCGACGGCCGTTTATTATTACAACCGCTATTCCAAGTTCCAGTTAGTATATATGGACAATATGTAGGTGAAGATGAAGCGGGCGGTTTACCTTCTAAGAAAATGTACTTAGCAGGTGTGGACTATTCATCTAGCTACAATAACTTGCCTTATCAACTTTATGCAGAATGGGCGGATACACGTACTAATGGTGATGTAAGAGGTATCTCTTATGCGCATTCAACTTATAAAGATGGTTATTACCAACATGGTTACCCATTAGGCCACGCGATGGGTGGTGATGGACAAATGTATTCAGTGGGTGGTGATATCCGCTTTGATGTCATGAACCGTTTAAGCGGTCGTGCTATGGTGGTTAAAGTCAACCAATCTAACTTGGCCATCAATAAAGCGTTCTCTAAAGATGATGAAATTAAAGCACTTGATTTAACTTGGACGCATTACATCAAACCTGATCTTCCATTAAAAATTAATGGCTGGGTAAGTGATTCTGATCTAGAAGGTAATGATGCAGGCGCATCTATTGGTATTGAAATTCCATTAGAACGTAAAATGTTCGGTTTCTAAGATTAGATTATGTTTTAGAAAAGAGAAGCTATTAAGGCTTCTCTTTTTTATGGTTTTTAGAGAAATCTAAAGAGTAGAACATGATTTGCTTAAGTTGGCTGCACAAGCTACGATTGCAAAGTTGTGCAAGTGAATCAGCATATTATATGTATATGATGAAATCGAATATCAATATGAAAAAACAAGCAAAAGGAATCGGTTTTAAATCACTATAATGCATAACTAATGCTATAAGCCATATAAAGGCTTGTGGTTGGATTATTTATCACGAAAAATTGGAGTTGTTATGGCACTCGTTCCTCCACATGGTCTTCTACGTGGTGGTTTAATACCACTTCTAGATTTTATGGGCAAAATGGATAGAGAAGGACGTGTTCATGACTGAATCAAGACTCACACATCTCAAGCAACTTGAAGCTGAAAGCATTCATATTATCCGTGAAGTTGCTGCTGAATTTGAAAATCCGGTAATGCTTTACTCAATTGGTAAAGACTCTGCGGTAATGCTTCATCTTGCGTTAAAAGCGTTTTACCCAGCTAAACTTCCATTCCCACTATTACATGTAGATACTGGGTGGAAATTTAAAGAAATGATTTCATTTCGCGATAACATGGCAAAAACGTATGGCTTTGATTTAATCGTTCATCAGAACAAAGAAGGTCGCGAAGCTGGCATTAATCCATTTGATCATGGTAGCTCAAAATACACAGATATTATGAAAACCCAAGCTTTGAAACAGGCTTTGGATAAATATCAATTTGATGCTGCTTTTGGTGGCGCACGCCGTGATGAAGAAAAATCACGTGCGAAAGAACGTGTTTATTCATTCCGTGATAGTAAGCATCGTTGGGATCCGAAAAACCAGCGTCCTGAACTTTGGAATCTTTACAATGGTAAAGTGAACAAAGGTGAAAGTATTCGTGTATTCCCTTTATCTAACTGGACTGAGTTGGATATCTGGCAATATATCTATTTAGAAAATATTCAAATCGTTCCTCTTTATTTCTCTGCTGTTCGTCCAGTAGTAGAGCGTAGTGGTACGTTAATCATGGTTGATGATGAACGTATGCGCTTAAAAGAAGGTGAAGTTCCACAGATGAAGTCTGTACGTTTCCGTACGCTTGGCTGTTATCCATTAACTGGTGCAGTTGAGTCTGAAGCAGATACGTTACCTGAAATTATCCAAGAGATGCTTTTAGCCACTAGTTCTGAGCGTCAAGGTCGTATGATTGACCATGATGAAGCGGGCTCAATGGAAAAGAAAAAGCAAGAAGGCTATTTCTAAGACAATTTCTAAATTTGTGGAGTTTGAGCAATGTCTCATCAATCAGAATTAATCAGTCAAGATATCTTGGCCTATTTGAAGCAACATGAACAAAAAGACCTTCTGCGCTTTTTGACTTGCGGTAACGTAGATGATGGTAAAAGTACTTTAATTGGACGTTTACTCTACGACTCAAAATTGATTTATGAAGATCAATTGCAAGCTGTAACGCGCGATAGTAAAAAAGTAGGAACCACAGGTGATGCGCCAGACTTGGCATTACTTGTAGATGGTTTACAAGCTGAGCGTGAGCAGGGTATTACCATTGATGTGGCTTACCGCTATTTCTCGACAGAAAAGCGTAAGTTTATTATTGCTGACACACCTGGGCATGAACAATACACCCGTAACATGGCAACAGGTGCATCAACAGCTGATCTTGCAATTATTTTGATTGATGCGCGTTATGGTGTGCAAACTCAAACTCGTCGTCATACGTTTATTGCTAGTTTACTTGGTATTAAAAATATCGTTGTTGCTATTAATAAAATGGACTTGGTTGAGTACTCTCCTGAACGCTTTACTGAAATTCAGATTGAATATGATGCTTTCGTAAGCCAATTAGGTGATCGTCGTCCAGCCAATATTCAGTTTGTACCGATTTCTGCTTTAAATGGTGATAACGTAGTAAATGTTTCTGAGCATACAGCTTGGTACAAGGGTCAAACCTTGATGAGCATTCTTGAATCTGTGGAAATTAGTCGTGAATCAAACAAACACGAATTCCGTTTCCCTGTTCAATATGTGAACCGTCCAAACCTCGATTTCCGTGGTTTTGCTGGTACTGTTGCTTTGGGTGAAATCAATGTTGGTGATGAAATCGTTGCATTACCATCAGGTAAGCGTTCAACAGTTAAAGAAATCGTTACTTTTGACGGAAATCTAGATCAAGCTGTTGCGGGTCAAGCTGTAACATTAACGTTGAATGATGAAATTGATATTAGCCGTGGTAACGTTCTAGTACGTGCAGGCGAACAACCATTAATTTCGCGCAGTGTTCGTGCTTCAGTGGTGTGGATGAATGAACATCCGCTCGTGAAAGGTAAGTTGTACAACGTTAAGATTGGTACACAAACTGTTCCAGCAAAAGTGACTAATATTCACTATCGTGTGAATGTGAATACGCTTGAGCATACTCAGGTTGAAGAGCTTGAGTTAAATGCAATTGCGGACGTTGTTGTTGAGTTTGATGCACCAGTCGTATTTGACCAGTATCAAGATTCACGATACACAGGTTCATTTATTTTCATTGATCGTTTAAGCAATGTAACGGTTGGTGCGGGTATGGTTGAGTCTGCGGTAGAGTGGACTGCGTATAGTAATCCTGTTACTGCTGAAGACCGTGCTGCACGTTTAGGCCAAAAGCCAGCAGCAGTTCAAGTTTCTGCAAAAGCACTCGAGCAAGCTCAAGTCATCGAAAGTTCGTTAATTCAGCAAGGCGTAGTTGCTATTGCTAAAGTTGATTTAACGGAAGAACAAGTTGCTTTGCTCCGTCAAACTGGCGTAACTGTTTTGACTACTGTAGCTGAAGGTACTGATACTAGCATTACTACTGAAAATGTAGATGAGTTGGTTGAACAAATTATTGCATTAGTCCGTCTTTAATAGGCTGAATTGATTTTGAAAAAACCCGCGTAAGCGGGTTTTTTTATTGGATTTAGAAAATACTTTGAGTTTTTAAAGTTAAATATTCTCTTAAATCTTTAGGATAGCTCTGAATCATCTTTAAAAATATATCTCGATCGCCTTGATATAAGGCGCGTGTTGCTTCTTCGTAATTTGGCATATTACCCAACATGGCAGACATAAAACGGTCGATGGCTTGTTTAGCGAGCATAATATTACCTTCAGAATTTGGGTTATTTAACTCTTTATCAATTAACTTACGAATTACTGCTGATGCACTCGCACTTTGTTGATCTAACCAATCCCAATGTTTTTTCTGTAAAGTGATTTCACGAGAAATTACTCCGAGTTTAGGTCGTCCAACTTTTTTTATTTCTTCCGGTTCAGCATAACGTTGTTGAAATTCTTGTTCCGAACCAGAAAGATCAAGATCAATTTGTTGACCTGTTTGATCGTTAAAAATCAGAATATTTTCCGTTGGTTTCGGAAGATCTTTAAGTTTTTTTGCAAGTTCAACTAGGGAGTCACTCGCAATAAGCGTACTTCCAGTGAAAGCAGTATAGGTAATTTTAGTATTCATTTTAGCCGCATATTTTTATCTGGGTAAAATAATATTATCAGGGTAAAATTAATTTAGCAAATAATTAAAATTATAACCAAAGAATTATTTGATTTTATGAGTGTAGTCTATGAAGTTAGGACTATAAAAATAGTCAAGATAATAGGCTATTTAAAATTTTACTCTGCTTTAGTGGTGCTTTTATGAGAGAATATGCCTTTAGTTGTATGTATAAGGACTCCTATGTTTGAGCAATCTCCTGAATCTTTAAGCGATATCGAAATTTTAGACATTTTACAGTCTATGAAAAAAGATAAGCTAGATACGGAAGCAAATGAGATTATCCGTAATGGGGGGAAAGCTGGGCGTCAAGAAGCACATAAACAGGCTTTAGTTGCATTGAATGCAAACTTTGAAGAAAAGTTTGTAGAAGCTGCTACGCTGGCATTAGGCTTGAATTCAGGTCAAGCGAAAAAGATTCGTTATAAAAAAGACCGCATCCGTATTTTTAAAGCACGTGGTATTGATTATTTAGCTATTGATGGTGCAGAAACCGCTCAGGTTTTAGCTCAAGTTGCTCAAGCGATTAGTCGTGAAGACGCGATCGTGACTGAAGGTCTACACAATATTTTTCCATTTTGGAAAGAAGGTTGGCCAATGGTTCAGTTTGATAATGCTTATAAAATTTTAGAAGAAGACATTACATTGCATTTTAACATTGTGTTAGATCACTTAATTGAATATGTACAGAAATAAAAAAAGCCCCGATTGGGGCTTTTTTATTGCATATGAATAATTAAAGCGTGCTAAAGAGTGGGAAAACACCAATCACTAAAGCAGTACCCATTAATACCATACACGTTATGAATGCCCACTTTAAAGTGAATTTTTGATGGTCGGCAAAATCGACTTTAGCAAGACCACATAACAAATAGGTTGATGGAACAAGAGGTGATAGTAAGTGTACAGGTTGACCTACAATCGAAGCGCGAGCAATCGCTTCTGCACTAATACCATAATGTGAAGCGGCTTCAGCAAGAATTGGTAAAACACCATAGAAGAAAGCATCATTTGACATAAAGAATGTCAACGGCATACTCACTAAAGCAGTGATTGGTGCAAGATATGGACCCATGCTTGGAGGAATCATTGCGACGAACTCTTTAGACATCGCCTCAACCATACCTGTACCAGATAAAATTCCTGTGAAAATGCCTGCTGCAAAAATTAAGCCCACAACAGCTAAGACACTATCTGCATGCATTGCAATGCGCTTTTTCTGCATATCAACATCAGGGTAGTTAATAAGCATTGCGATACAGAACGCTATCATGAACAACACAGACATAGGCAAAATGCCTTTGATCAAAGCAATCATAAGAAGGATGGTAAGCACCATATTTACTTTGCGTAAATGTGGGCGGGTCGCTTCAGGATCTTTCGATACAGTAATATTGTCGCCATGGTGAGTTTCAAGCTCAATAACGCCTAAACGTTTTTGCTCGTAACGACCATATAAGTACGCCAAGAAAAATAACCAACCAATACTAATGACCATAGGAATGATCATTGGTACGAAAATGTGGCTTGGGTCAATTTGCAGGGCGCTTGCAGCACGAGCTGTAGGGCCACCCCATGGTGTTAGGTTCATTACACCGCTACATAACAGCATAAGTGCAGTCATGATGAGTGTATTCATTCCTAAGCGTTGATAAAGTGGCAACATTGCAGCCACACAAATCATATAAGTTGTTGAGCCGTCACCGTCTAAAGAAACCATTGTGGTTAAAAATACGGTTCCCATTGTGATTTTTAAAGGATCACCTTTAACCTTTTTCAAAATCCATTTAACCGGTGGATCGAAAAGACCTGCATCGATCATTAAGGCAAAATATAAAATTGCGAATAAAAGCATTACGCCAGTTGGCGCTAATTTTTTGATGCCTTCTAGCATCATCTCACTGAGACCTTTGAGTTCAATGTGACTCAAACTTTCAAAGTAGTGACCTAGGCCCCAGGCAATAAGAGAAAAAATAAATGGGATGAGAATTAAAGCAATAATAGGGCTTAAACGTTTGGACATGATTAAGTACATGAAGCACAAAATCATGCCAACACCAAGTAATGTCAGCATACAATCAATCCTTTGCCTATAGTTTTACTGAACAAGTTTATTCAAAACTCTGACCTTGGTTATTCTTATTAATTTTTATTAAAAAGACAAATAATATATTTAGTTTATTTGGTTAATATATATTCAGTTGGATAGGTATATTTGGACGAAATACTGAACATATATATTAAGATTATAGTAAGCATATAATAAATGTAATTCATTATAATGGATTATAAAGGTTTTATAAAAATAAAAATTATATGATATTTTTTAAAATTATATGTAGTTTGATGGTTGAAATGAGAAGAAGAACCATTTAAAGGCTTGCTTTGAGCTAAGTTACATAAGTTTGATGGCAATGTAAATGGGGATCTAATCGCTTCATGTTAATTGCGATATATAGATTATTCTATTATTTTTCAGTATTTAAGATTTAATGTAAGTGATAATTTAAATAATATTATTTTTAGATTAAAAGAGCAAATTGAATTTATAGATCTAAAATAATTATTACATATATTTGAAAAATTTATTTAGATTAAAAAAAATACCCCACATAAAATTGTGAGGTATTTAAATTAATATAAATCAGTTTTCATCAATTGATGAATGTACTTCGCTTTGTTCTAAAATTCGAGTTACAAGGAGTTGGTCAATTTTAAAATTATCGACATCGACTACTTCAAACTTGTAGCCACCGAATTCTACAAAATCTGCTGGACGTGGAATTTTGCGTAGGCGGTACATCATGAAGCCTGCTAATGTTTCATAATTTTCTTCATCAGGCATTTCATCAATTTCAAGTGCGTGTCTTAGGTCATCAATTGGTGTACTGCCATCAATTAACCACGAGTTATTATCGCGTTTAATGATTTGTTGATCTTCTTCAATTGGAGTTACCCAGTCGCCCATAACCGTAATCATAATATCGCTTAAGGTAATAACCCCTACAACAAGCGCATATTCATTTATAACAACCGCAAACTTTTCTTTGGTAGAGCGGAAGCGATCAAGTAATTCTGATAGGGTTAAGGTGTCCGGAATCATCAGGACAGTACGAATGGTTGTTTCGTTCAATTGTGTTGGAGATTGATTATTTAAAATACGAACAAGAAAGTCTTTGGCGTCGACGTAACCAATGACCTGATCAATATTTTCATTACATACCAAAAATTTTGAATAAGGATACTCTGCTAATTTTTGACGAATGCTATCTTCATGTTCATTTAAGGTGAAATAAACAACATTTTCACGTGTTGTCATACTGGAAGGTACGTTGCGTTCTTCTAATTCAAAAACATTCTCGATAAAGTGATGTTCTTGTTTTTGCAGTACACCTGCCTGCGCACCTGCATCCATTACTGCTGAAATATCATCAAAAGTAATGTTGTCTTCTCGTGTTGTATTCACTTTAAATAAACGGAATAGCAAGTTGGCAATTGCGTTAATTCCCCAAGCTAAAGGTTTACAAACCTTAATAAAAACCTGAATTGGATTAATAACACTAATTGCAATTTTTTCGGGTGCAATCATAGCCAAACGTTTTGGCATAAGATCGGCAAATAAAATAAAGAGTGATGTTACTAAAGTAAAGGATAGGGCAAAACCAATCGTTTGTGTCCAAGGACCTGCGTAGAAACGGTCAACTAAAGTCACGAAATAGGGACGAAAAGCAGCTTCACCCAAAATACCGCCTAAAATCGCAACTGCATTCAGACCAATTTGAGAGGCTGCAAAAAAGTCAGCAGATTGTTCTTGTAAATCTAGTACTTGTTGGGCGCGTTCTTCACCAGCTTCGGCTAGAATTTTTAACTTAACTTTTCTGGCACCAGCGAGTGCAATTTCAGTTAAAGATAAAAAGCCTGCTCCGATGATAAGCAGTACGATGATAATGATATTTTGAAAGAGACTCACAAATCACCTGAGATTCATCATTATTATGACTATGTTTTAACATAAAAAAGCGCTGAGGTAATCAGATTGATTGCTCAGCGCCTGAAATCGACAATTAAATTAAAATTTATTTAATAGTGAGAAAATTGTGAATTATTGGTTAGAAATTCACGGTTTTCCTCTTCAATCATTTGACGAGCAACAAATAAGATAAGTTGGCGCAACCAGCGATGAGCAGGGTGATGATGTAACAACGGGCACCAAGCCATTTTAAGTTCGAACTCTGGAATATAAAAAGGAGGATCCTTTATAACCAGTTTAGGGTTCTGTGTTTGTAGACGTGCCATCCGTGTTGGTAATGTGGCAATAAGGTCTACGTTTTGAGCAAGTAAAGCTGGCATTTGGTAGTGGCGAGTAAATACAGAAATTTTACGACGTTGACCAATACGTTCTAATGCCTGATCAATCCAGCCTAAACCACCTTGTTTATCAGGGTTTACGCCAAAACCGACACCCATACCTGTTTTAGAAACCCAGATATGTTGTGCATCTAAATAGCTTTTTAAATTTAAATGAGTTACAGCAGGGTGTTTATCGTTAAGAATACAACTGAAACTATCACGCCAAACTAAAACCTGATGGAAACTTTGTGGTATTTCATTAAATCTATTAATTGCGAGATCAACTTTACCTTGTTCCATGTCTCTATAAGACACATCACTTGGTGTAAGAAAATCAAGAACAACGTTTGGAGCTTCAGAGCGGAGCGCTTTAACAAGACGAGGAACTAAAGTTGCCTCGGCATAGTCCGATGTCATAATGCGGAAAACACGATTACTTGTATAAGGGCGGAATTCGGTACGGGGTTCCAAAATCATGGAGAGATCAGCAAGCGCATCACGAATACGAGGTTGTAATTCAAGAGCACGTTCTGTTGGAGTCATCCCTTCAGAAGAACGGATAAGAAGAGGGTCATTAAATAAATTACGTAAGCGACGTAAAATATTACTCATTGCAGGCTGAGTTACCCCAAGCTGTTCGGCCGCGCGCGTAACATTTTTTTCACGAAGAAGTACATCAAGATATATTAATAGATTAAGATCTACTCGCTCCAGATTCATAAAAAAAATACCGAAAATAAAACCCTGAAATTGTTTCAAATTATGCCATATCTAATAACTATTGTGTGAAAAAATGATGAGAAAAACGACATTTTTTGTAGGAATTAAGTAGGGGTAAAAAGTACTTCAAAGGCTGGATTTTATTATCTTTGCTACATTTTTAAGTATGAAGGTGACAAATAGAATATATTTATATATAACTTATTACTTTCTAGCATGGAAGTTGACTTTTTACATTGGCAAAAATAGCCTAATTTGCAATTGACTTTTAAGGTTAAAAATGGGTGGGAAAACTTCAAAAATTGTATAAAAATAAGACTTACTAAGTTTTTAGAATAAAAATCTATACTCCTTTAGAGTGATTTTATTTTTATAAACAAAGTGTTAATGTTTTTGGTTTTATCTATAATATCGGTTTATCGGTACATTTTTTAAATAAATACTGAAGATTAATAAAGGATATTGGATTAATTGATTGGCTAAGTCTAAGCTGTGTTCATGAAGAAGCAGCTGGTGTCATAAGAAATTTAAGTACATGACTCTAGGCTTCAATCGATGAAATCCTAAAATGAATACAGGACAATATCATGACTACATATCAAACAGCGATTGATGCAATCCGCGAACTAAAAGCAAAATTCGGTAGCACTTGGCGCGATATTAGCCCAGAAGATGCTGCACGTATGCAAATGCAAAACCAATTCAAAACTGGTTTAGACATTGCTAAATATACAGCTGCGATTATGCGTCGTGATATGGCTGCTTATGATGCTGACTCTAGCAAATACACTCAATCATTAGGTTGCTGGCACGGTTTTATCGCACAACAAAAAATGATTGCGAACAAAAAATACTTCGGTACTACTGAACGTCGCTATATCTACCTTTCTGGTTGGATGGTTGCTGCTCTTCGTTCAGAATTTGGTCCACTTCCTGACCAATCTATGCACGAAAAAACTTCAGTACCTGCATTAATCGAAGAAATCTACACTTTCTTACGTCAAGCTGACGCAAAAGAATTAAACGATTTATTCCGTGCGCTTAAAAAAGCAAACGAAGCTGGTGATACTGCTAAAGCTGCTGAAATCACTGCTCAAATCGACGGTTTCCAAACTCACATTGTGCCAATTATTGCTGACATCGATGCTGGTTTTGGTAACGAAGAAGCGACTTACTTGCTTGCTCGTAAAATGATTGAAGCTGGGGCATGTGCGCTTCAAATCGAAAACCAAGTATCTGATGCTAAACAATGTGGTCACCAAGCTGGTAAAGTAACTGTTCCACATGAAGATTTCATCTCTAAAATCCATGCATTACGTTATGCATTCTTAGAAATGGGTCTTGATGACGGTATCATCGTTGCGCGTACTGACTCTGAAGGCGCTGACTTGACTCAAAAAATCCCAGTGGTTAAAGAGCCAGGTGACATTGCTTCTCAATACATCGGTTTCTTAGACACTGTTGAAATTGACATTGCTGATGCTCAAGAAGACGAAATCTTGATCAAACGTGATGGTAAATTACACCGTCCTAAGCGTTTACCTTCTGGTTTGTATCAGTTCCGTGCTGACACTCAAATTGACCGTGTTGTACTTGACTGTGTATCTAGCCTTCAAAATGGTGCTGACCTTCTTTGGATCGAAACTGCGACTCCAAACGTAGAAGAAATCGCTCACATGGTTAACCGTGTTAAAGAAGTTGTTCCAAATGCGAAGCTTGTTTATAACAACAGCCCATCATTCAACTGGACTTTAAACTTCCGTCAACAAGCTTACGATCGTTGGGTTGCTGAAGGTAAAGACGTTTCTGCTTACGACCGTGCTAAATTAATGAGCGCTGAGTATGATGCTACTGAATTAGCTGCTGATGCAGACGCTAAGATCCGTACATTCCAAGCAGATGCTTCTCGTGAAGCGGGTGTGTTCCATCACTTGATCACACTTCCTACTTACCACACTGCTGCTCTTTCTACACATGAGCTTGCACAAGGTTACTTCGGTTCTGAAGGTATGTTGGCTTATGTTGCTGGCGTACAACGTAAAGAAATCCGTGGTGGTATCGCTTGTGTGAAACACCAAGCAATGGCGGGTTCTGACATCGGTGATGATCACAAAGAAATCTTCTCTGGTGACAATGCACTTAAAGCGCATGACGATGCTAAAAACACAATGAACCAATTCGCTGCACACTAAGAATTGATTTCAAAAAAAACCCGCTCAAATGAGCGGGTTTTTTTATCATTAATAAATAATTATTTTTTCAATACATAGTGTTCAGCTAAAGAACCTTCAACTTTCTTACCATCCATATCTAAAGCAGTTGCCGTATTTTCACCAATGAAGAATTTACGATTTTGTCCTTTATCATCTAAGGTAATTACAGAGGTATTATCTTTATCAAAAGTAAACGTACCATGTGTTTCAAATGGATTTTTATCACCTTTGCCAAGATAAGTTTCAGTCAATTCATAAGTTTTATCATCTTTTAACTCTAACTCAGTTTTAATGCCTTCACAGTCTGCACATGGAAGAGTGCCTTTATATGTACCGTCCCAATCTAGTGAGTTTTCAGCTGTATGAGCGGTATCTACTGCATTGTTATTTGATTCAGTAGTTTGTGCAGGAGCAGAGGCTTGTTGTGTTGTATCGGCTTTATTTTCGTTTTTGCTACAAGCAACAAGAAGGGCACTTACAAGTGCAACTGATAATAATGTTTTTTTCATGATGATCTAAACCTCGGAAAATAAATAAAAAAGCAATAAATAGGCTATGAAATATGAGAGCTTAATAAAAGTTTAAGTATGTAATTTAATTTTAACAAAAGGTAAAGTGAGTAAATTTTGAATAATTATTAAAACAAAAATAAAAAGGAGGTATTCACTAAAACGATTTAATGAATACCTTATAAATTACGGTTGTGCTGAAACTCCACCTAAGGAGTCGCATGCTGATTTATAGAGTTGGTATTGTTGCTTTAAAACCTCATCCAGCGGCATGTCGAATAATTCTTCACCATTTTTGTAGCTCTCTACGTATGAAGTTGCTTTTTCTTTGCTTACCGCTAAAGATTGCTGGTAGTAAGAATTAATCGAGCTTGTTGCAAGCTGGCTTGTCTCAACATTTTTACATTCGAAATTGTGCAGGATCTTTTCTGCACGTTTGACCTCACTAGATTGGCCAAAAATACACCCAGTTAAAAAGACAAGTGGGGTTAACACGAAAAAAAGTTTCATGGAGAGCAAGTATGGAAGCAACGGTGGGCGCTATTGTATAAACAATTCCATAAGTTACTGTGGTTTTATGTTAGACATTGATGATTTTTTAACTCATTAAAATCGAAAAATTGTATCTAATTTTATCAGTCGGCTTATTTTCATATTTGGTGCGTATTTTGCTTATAAGTTTAAGCACTTATTTTGAACATATGAACCAGAATGAATCAGGCACAACCGTTTCCAAAAAACTCTTCAGCACCATTTTGGTATGCACAACTCGAGCTCGGTTTTTGTTTTGAAAATTCACGCACCATAATGAGTCATAGAAAACATCATGGCCCTGTTAGGGTGCAAAAAATGCTCTGGCCTGAAAGAACAGGTGTATGCCATGCGATTATTGTACATCCACCAGCAGGAATTGCAGGAGGAGATCATCTTACTTTTGAAATTGAAACCAAAGATCAAGCCCATGCGGTAGTGACTACTCCCGGAGCGGGGAAATGGTACAAAACCAATGGGAAACAAGCTTTTCAGCATATTCATTTGCATGTGAAAGATCAGTCTATTTTAGAGTGGGTTCCACAAGAAACGATGCTTTTTGATGGGGCTTTAGCGCATTCAGAAACTCATATTCATCTTGATAATGCTGCAAGTTTTATTGGATGGGATATGTTGGTACTTGGGCGACAGGCACGTGCTGAGCGCTTTGTTCAAGGGAGTTATTACAACCAGTTTAAATTGTGGCGCGAAAAAAAATTGTTGGTTGCAGATACATTGTATTTTGAAGGAGAAGATCGTTGGCTTAGTTCATGTTTAGGTATGAACAATCAAGCTGTGATGGGAAGCTTTTGGGCAGCCGCTCCCGAGAAATATCGTTCATCATTTTACTTAGAACAACAGTTAGAACTCATTCGAGAATTAATGATGCGTATGCAGGCACCTGTCACATTAACCTTATTGGATGATGTGGTTTCGGCCCGTTTTTTGGGAAATGATGTCCGACATTGTCATGATGCTTTTGCAGCTATACGGGCTAAATTGCGTCGATATTGGTTTGATTTAGAAGAAGAATTTCCAAGAATTTGGAAAACCTAAGTTACGTTAAATTGCGTATTTAAAAAACAATTAAATTCAGTATGCTACTTTTGAGCACGTATTTTGCTTAAAGAATATAAATGAAATTTAGGAAAGAGATATGGAACTCAATCCAACAGAAAAAGATAAATTACTGATTTTTACAGCAGGGCTGGTTGCTGAGCGACGTAAAGCGCGTGGCTTGAAACTGAATTATCCTGAAGCTATTGCTTTTATTTCAGCAGCTTTACTTGAAGGTGCACGGGACGGTATGACGGTCAGTGATTTAATGCATTACGGTACAACCTTATTAAAGCGCGAAGATGTAATGGATGGTGTGCCAGAAATGATTGCTGAGGTTCAGGTCGAAGCAACTTTTCCAGATGGCTCGAAATTAGTCACTGTCCATCAGCCAATCGTATAAAAGGAACGCTTATGATCCCCGGCGAAATCATTACTCCAGATGCTGATATTGAACTGAATGTTGGGCGGCAAACTTTAAAAGTTATCGTTGCCAATATGGGAGATCGGCCTATTCAGGTGGGTTCACATTTTCATTTTTATGAAGCAAATGATGCACTACAGTTTGATCGTGAAATGGTGAAAGGCTTCCGATTGAATATTGCGGCTGGTACAGCAATTCGTTTTGAACCGGGACAAACTCGGGAAGTTGAACTTGTTGCTTTAGCTGGTAAGCGAGAAGTATATGGTTTCGCAGGCCGCATTATGGGTAAGTTGGATTAGACATAACAACGATAATGAAAGAGATGAGTATTAAGTTATGAAAATGTCACGTCGTGCATATGCTGAGATGTTTGGTCCAACAGTCGGTGATCGTATTCGCTTGGCTGATACAGAGCTCTTTATTGAAGTTGAGCAAGACTTAACGATATATGGTGAAGAAGTTAAATTTGGTGGCGGAAAAGTCATTCGTGATGGGATGGGGCAGTCACAGCTTTTGGCCAATGAAGTTGCTGACACGGTCATTACCAATGCTTTAATTGTGGATTGGTGGGGAATTGTTAAAGCTGATGTAGGTTTAAAGAATGGTCGCATTTGGAAAATAGGAAAAGCTGGAAACCCTGATATTCAACCAGACATTACGATTCCTTTAGGGGCTGCAACAGAAGTGATTGCGGGTGAGGGACAAATTTTAACAGCAGGTGGTATTGATACTCACATTCACTGGATTTGTCCTCAACAAGTTGAAACTGCGCTTATGTCTGGTACAACGACAATGGTTGGAGGTGGTACAGGACCAGCAGCAGGAACCTCTGCAACTACCGTGACTCCGGGACCTTGGCACATTGCTACCATGTTACAGGCCATTGATGATTTGCCGATGAATATTGGCTTATTAGGCAAAGGTAATTTAAGTTTACCAGACCCAATTCGAGAGCAAATTAAAGCTGGGGTGATTGGTTTAAAGCTGCATGAAGATTGGGGTTCAACACCAGCAGCCATTGATAACTGCTTGAGCGTGGCAGATGAGTTTGATGTGCAGGTCGCGATTCATACAGATACTTTAAATGAAAGTGGTTTTTTAGAAGAGACTCTAGCCGCATTTAAAAATCGTACGATTCATACCTACCATACCGAAGGTGCAGGTGGTGGGCACGCACCAGACATTTTAAAAGCGATTGGACAAAGTAATGTTTTGCCATCTTCTACTAATCCAACACGACCTTATACGATTAATACCATTGATGAGCATTTAGATATGCTGATGGTATGCCACCATTTAGACCCAGCAATTGCTGAAGATATCGCTTTTGCAGAAAGTCGTATTCGCCGTGAAACGATTGCAGCTGAAGATATTCTGCAAGACTTAGGCGCGATTGCCATGATGTCATCTGACTCTCAGGCAATGGGCCGTGTGGGGGAAGTCATTTTACGTACTTGGCAAACTGCCCACAAAATGAAAATTCAACGCGGCCCTTTAGAGGGTGATAACGAGTTTCATGATAATAATCGGGTTAAACGTTACATTGCCAAATATACGATTAACCCAGCAATTACACATGGTTTAAGTCATGAAGTTGGTTCGGTTGAAGTTGGAAAACTTGCTGATTTGGTGTTGTGGAAACCTGCCTTTTTTGGGGTGAAGCCATCTATGATTATTAAAGGCGGCATGATTGCAGCAGCACCAATGGGTGATATTAATGCTTCAATTCCGACACCTCAACCAGTGCATTACCGTCCAATGTTTGGCGCCTATCCACGTGGTGTGCACAACACCTGCATTACCTTTTTATCTCAAGCAGCGATTGATGAAAAAGTTGCTGAAAAATTAAACCTTAAAAAGTTAATTAGTCCATGTAAAAACACGCGTGCGATTAGCAAAACCGACATGAAACACAATACATATTGTCCTGTTATGCATGTACATCCCGAGACTTACGAAGTGCGTGCAGATGGTGAATTATTAACATGTGAACCTGCTGAAGTATTGCCAATGGCTCAGCGTTATTTCTTGTTTTAATGAGTTTTACAGAGGTGATTTGCCTCATTAATTTATACATATGAATGAAATAAATAAGGAGAGAAGAGCTAAATGAAAATCTATACACAACGCCTTGAACATATTTCTCCTGATCAGACATTTGAAACGGTTGAACTGACTTTTGATACCCGCCAAAAATCACGGTTTCGAGCGGCTTTAGCGAGTGGCGTAGATATTGGTGCCGATTTACCACGTACTGGCATTTTGCGCAGTGGTTCATATATTGCAACTCAACAAGGTGATGTACTACGTGTTGATGCTAAGCCTGAACGTTTAATGCAAGTGATTGCTGCAACCGATTTTGATTTGCTTAAAGCAGCCTACCACCTCGGTAACAGACATGTACCATTAATGCTGACACCTACTGCTTTATATTTTGAGCCTGATCATGTACTTGCAGAAATGGTAGAGGGCTTAGGTCTGAAAGTGACAGAGATTGATCATCCATTTGAACCTGAAAGCGGTGCCTATGCACAGCATAGTCATGATCATCGCTTAAGCCCAATCAAAGCTTTGCACCATGTCCATTCATAACGCGGCGCAATTACTTCAATTACTGACATTGTCTTCTACGGCATTGCCAGTTGGGGCATATTGTTATTCACAAGGTGTAGAAACAGCCATTGATATTGGCTTAATACACGATGAAACGTCGGCAATTGCTTATTTCGAAGAAGTGCTTGAAATGCTGTTAGTACGCTTTGAGCTGCCAGTACTGAAACGTCTCATGCAACATCATGATGACCAAGATCAGTTTCTGGTTTGGGCAAATTTATATAGAGCAAGCCGAGAAAGCAAAGAGCTTTTAGCGGAATCTCAGCAGCTGGCATTTTCTTTAAATGCATGGATTAGAGATGTTTTAAAAAAAACTGTTGAGGTTAAAAAGCAGTTTGGTTTTGTGCCTGTCTATGCACAGCTCTGTGGTCGACTTGAGCTTAAAGACGTTGATGTGCTCACAGCCTACACTTTTACTGTTCTAGAAAATCAGGTTCTGGCTGCGGTAAAAACCGTACCGTTAGGGCAAATGGCTGGACAAAGAATTTTATGGCATTTACATGGTTTGGTACCACAGGCGATAGAGAAAGCCTTAAAACTTAATGATGAGCAATTGAGCAGCGCTTTACCTCGTTATGCCATGCTGAGCATGAAACACGAAACACAATATTCACGGTTATTCAGATCTTAAGTTTAGGAAAAAAGGATAAAAATCATGACAGAACGTAGTCCATTACGAGTTGGAATTGGTGGGCCGGTGGGTTCGGGTAAAACTGCGCTTACTCTTAATTTATGTTTAGCCTTGCGTAATAAATACAACATGGCTGTGGTAACGAACGATATTTATACCAAAGAAGATTCAAACTTTTTAACCCGTAACGAAGCAATGTCGCCAGATCGTATTGTGGGTGTAGAAACAGGGGGATGCCCACACACAGCAATTCGCGAAGATGCTTCAATTAACTTGGCCGCAATTGATGATTTGTGCGAAAAATTCGAAGGCTTAGAACTCATTATTATTGAAAGTGGTGGTGATAATTTAGCGGCAACATTTAGCCCCGAACTTTCTGATTTAACGTTATATGTAATTGATGTAGCCGGTGGCGAAAAAATTCCACGTAAGGGTGGGCCGGGCATTACCAAATCAGATTTACTCATTATTAATAAAACTGACCTTGCGCCAATGGTTGGTGCAAATCTTGATGTGATGGATCAAGACGCGAAACGGATGCGCGGAGAAAAGCCGTTCTTATTTTCAAATATGAAAACACAAGATGGCCTTGAAGAAATTATTCAATTTATCGAGAAACAAGGGCTGTTTAAAGCTTAGGGAGAGATTATGGACTTCATAAAAAAATGGGGCATAGGGCTCCTTGCATTGCTACCCACACTTGTAATGGCACACCCTGGACATGACCATCAACATTCGGGTTTTATGGCGGGTTTTATTCATCCATTTACTGGTTTAGATCATTTAGTGATGGCCTTAGCTTTCGGTGTTTTACTCTGGTCAGCAGCTAAACAATGGAAAATTGTGGGTGTAATGACTTTGAGTGTTACCTTAATTATTGGTTTTTTAATCGGTGCTCAAGGCTTAGTACCTGCAAATGTTGCTGAATATGGGATTATTGCTTCTTTGATTGTTACAGCAATTGCACTATGGACAAAATCAAATCGTGTTTTACCAATTGCTGCGGCATTACTTGCAAGCTTTCATGGCATAGCGCATGGTGTTGAGTTAGCACATGCAGGGCATGTCGTTGCATTAGTAACAGGCATGGTTATGGCTATGGCTTTAATTTATTGTGGTGGATTGGCATTAGGTGCTGAACTTACACGATATGTGCCTTATGGTAAAAAAATTGTAGGCGCTTGTGCGGCAATTGTGGCAGTGATTGGGTTAAGTTAATTAAAACCTTGCAAAAAAAGGTAGCTTTAAGCTACCTTTTTAGATTTGCAAAATAAAATGTGTGTGCATAAAAATATTTATACTGTTTTTACAGCAATTATTATCTTTTATAGTGGATATGTTCAGGCCTATGATTTTTTTCAACCAGAAAGTGATTCTACTTTCCTAGATTCAGACCAGTTGTTAGATCAATCAGATTTAAACTTGGAACAAAGGCGGTTAGCCATTGAGCATGATGATGAAGTTAATAACTATAATGTGCTCAAAAATGAATTTTATTCAAATGAGCGTTGGGTGATTTATAATTATACAGCCTATGATACGGGACAACTTCAGAACAAAAACATCAATGGTTTAACGAATCATCTTAATATTCAAGACTTATACATTTCAGTTGGATATGGAGTTAATTATAGTGTTAATCCAAGACTGAAAATTGGTTATGAATATATTTCGAGTTTTCCTTATGATCGAGGTCAACTCATACGATTTTTTACGATCTATTTATTTTGAAATACAAAATGAGAATAATCTAATTCAAATAAATAGATCCGGTAAATTAATTCATCATAAAAATGCTACATGATTAAATTTTCTGATAAAGCCCTGCGTGGACTGTACCCGCTTTGGTGGTTTTAACTTGTTGCCATGTTGAAGGAAGGTGAAGCTGAGATAAATCTCGGTCAGCTTCAACGTAAATATATCCATTCTTTTTAATATGCGGTTCTGCCAAGTTCGAGAGTTCTTGCCATAAATCTAGACTATAAGGTGGATCTAAAAACACCACATCGAACTGTTCTTTCAAACGGGGTAGAGCTTGTTGAGCAGTTGCATTGATTAAATGACAGTTTTGAGCTTTTAATAGCTCAACATTATCTTTTAAAAATCGTGCCTGAGTCTTGTCTGGTTCAATCATATAAACTGACGCAGCACCACGTGACAATGCTTCAAAACCTAATGCACCAGAGCCTGTGCACACATCAAGGACATGCGCATTTTGAATATCCCACATGAGCCAGTTAAACAAAGTTTCACGTACTCTGTCTGGAGTTGGGCGTAAACCATCAATGCTAGCAAAAGGAAGTACTCGTCTTTTCCATTTGCCGCCAATAATACGTAATTGATTTTTCATTATTCGTCGACCTCATTAGTTGCAGGACGAGCTGGTGTAGCTTGTGGTGTTGATGCTGCAGGTGCAGTTGAGGTAGTTGCTGCTGGACTAGAGCTTTCACCGCCGCTAGAGAGTTCACCTGGCTTAATCCCAGCTGTCATCAGTCCACCATTGACTTGATGGTTTGCTGGTCGAATTGGATTTTTCTTACGAGTTAGTAACCAATAATCAAAAATAGGTCTTGCCAGTTGGGCAGCAGAACCACCATGACGACCATTTTCCCAAATCACGGCAATCGCAATTTCTGGTTTGTCAGCAGGTGCAAATCCAACGAATAAACCATGGTCAAGTTGGCGTTCGCTTAGGGCTGATTCATTGTAACGTTTACCCTGTGCAATACTTTTAACCTGTGCAGTTCCTGTCTTTCCTGCAATTTGGTACAAAGGAGTACGAATGCCTCGGCCAGTACCTGATTGAATTACATCAATCATGGCATCGCGCATTTGAACCCAGTCTTCATCCGTTCCGTTGAAGTTGATTTTGCCATCAGGTGCATTACGTACAGTAAATGGTTTTGCACCATGAGTTGCACGTAAAACGTGAGGGGTGACATGAGAACCATGATTGGCTGTAATTGCAGTAGCCATAGCAAGTTGTAATGGTGTAGCTGTAAACGCACCTTGCCCAATACTCACAGAAATAGTTTCACCTTTCATCCATTTGGCTTTGCGAGTACGCATTTTCCATTCAGGATTTGGATAAAGACCTTCACTTTCACTTGGTAAGTCGACACCTGTTTTTTGACCGAATCCAAATTGACGCATCCATTGGTTCATTTGATCAATACCCATTTGATGGGCAAGAATATAAAAATAGGTATCACATGACATAATAATGGCTTTATGCATGTTCACGATGCCATGACCAGATTTTTTCCAGTCGCGGAATTTATGAGAATCACCAGGTAAATGGAAGTAACCTGGGTCAGAAATTGCTGTTGACCAGTTTACAATCCCGTAGTGTAAACCGCCCATGGCTTCCATTGGTTTAATGGTAGACCCAGGTGGATATGCACCTTGTACAGCACGGTTATAAAGGGGTTGATCTAAACTATCACGTAAAGAACTATAATCTTTATGGTTAATACCAGTCACAAATAAATTAGGGTTGAAACTTGGACTAGATACTAAAGCCAGAATTTCGCCAGTACGAGGGTCGATGGCGACAATGGCACCACGACGGCCTGCGAGCTGTTGAGATGCAACCGCCTGTAAACCATAATCTAAAGATAAATAGAGGTCATTCCCGCGAGTGGGGTCTTTACGGCCTAAATGGCGCAATATATTACTATGGGCATCTGCTTCAACAGATTCATAACCCGGTGTTCCGTGTAACAAATCTTCATAGCTTTTTTCAACGCCAATCTTTCCAATCAGGTTGGTTCCCGCATATAAATCTTTATCAATACTTTTTAATTCTTTATCGTTAATACGCCCTACATAACCAATCACATGAGCAAATAACTCACCATGTGGGTAATAACGGGTCATTTGCGTTTCGATTCTTACGCCGGGAAACTTATATTTAGCTTCACTGAACTTGGCAATATTGGCTTCGGTTAGATTAAGTTTAATCGCGACACGTTCAGTTTTTCGAGCAGTTTTTATACGACTTTTGAAACGGTCAATATCTTCTTGTGTTAGATCTAAAATAGGCTGTAGCTGCTCAACAACATGGTCGGCATCTTCCACATCTGTTTTACTTAAAGTTGCTGTAAAAACAGGGTAGTTGTCTGCCAGCAATACACCATTTCGGTCATAGATATAACCACGAGCAGGTGGAAGTGGCTGCAAGCGAATTCGGTTTTTGTCAGATGCAGTAGAGAATTCGTCGTAGTGAAAAATTTGTAGATAAGCGTATCGGCTAATTAATACTAATAAGCAAATGATAACCAGACCTACGGCAAAAAAGATTCGTCCTCGATAAATGCGCTTTTCTTGCTGGATATCTTTTAAAGGAAAGTGCTGCTTCATAAGGATCGACTTAATGACATAGGGTAGAAAAATAGCTGCTTATTCTAACGCAAGAGAGCTTAAAATATTGCATAATTTTCAAAGTTTCATTGCATTTCCATAAGATACTTTTTGACTTTGCAGACAACAAAATTGTAGATACTTGTATATAAGAAGCAAAATAATTCTGTTAAAGTCTCTCATTCAATAGAATAGGGTTGTTCTCACCATACGATTAGGGAAAATGGAGAAAATAATGAGAAAAATTTATCCCTTACTTGCAGTTTTGACGGTAAGTAGTTGGGCTCATGCTCAAGACTATTCGTTTCTTTCAGAAGCAAAATTAGCAGGACATACGGCATCTACGTGGAATGTGGGTGCAGGTTTTACACAAAAATTATTACATCTAAACGGCGAATGGGTAAACCCTTATGGTATTGCCTATGCAAAAGTTGGTGCATTTTTGAATGGTGACAAAACTGCTGGTGGCCAAGTCGGGTTTCGCTATCCTTATTATCTTACCGGCACAGATAAAAATGGTTACTATATCGGTTTTTATGCTGGGCATCTCGATAGTAAAGAGGTAGATGGTGATTATAAATCCCGTTTAGGCGCTGGTGTCGATTTGGCTTATGTATTGTTGAATTCAGAAAGAATTAGTACTTTTAGTGTGGGTATTGGTGCGGCGGAAAAATTAACTGACCAAAATGGAAATGTTGCCGCGGATACTAAACCACAAATTCAATTTTCTTATTCTCTAAGTTTTGGTTTATAAAAAAGCAGTTTATTGTTAACTCGCCATAAGCAGAGCACAAATAAATACGAGAGTCTTACATGTTAGAGTACGTCAGCGGATTGTGGCAGACCTTTTTACACAGACCTGATTTTTGGGCCGTTTTGAGTATTATTCCAGTCACTGCCTTTGTTACATGGGCACACGTGTGGATGGCTTTAAAAATGGTGTTTTACCCAATTAAATTTTGGGGTTTCCACTTAGGTCCATTACCAGTAGGTTGGCAAGGTATTGTGCCACGTAAGGCTGGACGTATCTCAGGTATTATTACCGACAATACTTTATCTAAATTAGGTTCATTGCGTGAATTTTTAGAAGCAATGGATCCTGAAGATATGGCACGCATTATTGGTGAGCAGGTTGGGTTTGAACTTGAACATCTTATTGATGAGGTCATGATCGATCGTAATGCTGTACTTTGGGAAAACTTACCTTATTCAATTAAACGCCGTATTTATGCTCAGGCGCATAAGCAATTACCAGGCGTGTTAAGAGAATTAGTGACTGAGCTGACCATGAACGTCGAGTCACTGGTTAATATGCGTGAAATGGTGGTGAGCCAGATGGAAGGTGATCGCCGTTTGATGGTACGTATGTTTTTAAAAGTTGGACAAAAAGAAATCAACTTTATTTGGCATATTAGCGCTTTAATTGGAATGTTCTTTGGTATTTTCCAAATGATTGTTTGGTTTGTCGTACCTTGGCACTGGACAGTCCCGTTTTGGGCTTCAATTTGGGGGTTTTTAACGAACTGGATTGCAATCTGGATGGTGTTTAACCCTCTTGAACCACATTATATTCGTTACCCACAGATTTTTAGGTTAACAAAAGATCGTAAGTTTCCTTGGATTGTACCGGTTCTTCGAATTGGGACCTATAATTTCCAAGGTGCTTTCATGAAGCGTCAAGAGGAAGTCTCTGATGTGTTTTCAAGCGTAGTAACAGAAGATTTGATTACGTTAAAATCGATTATGACCGAAATGATGTACGGGCCGCGTAAAGATAAAACCCGCCGTATTGTGAAGCGTCATATTAACGAAATCATGGAAACACCGTTAGTTCGTACATCTTTACAGCTTTCTTTAGGGCCAAGAGAGTACGCAAGGTTAAAGACGGACTTGATTGATCGTTCAATTGAAATTACGATGGGACCCGTATGTGACCCAGCGCTGAACGCAAGCCGGGCACAGAAGATTTTTCAAATGTTTAAAGAGCGTATTCGCGAACTGACACCAAAAGAGTTTCAGAATTTATTGCGTCCTGCATTTCAGGAGGATGAGTGGATTCTTATTGTACTAGGTGGGGTAACCGGATTTATTGCTGGTACAATACATTTGTTTGTGGCTTTCTTATAATTCGACGTCGGGCAGGATCTATTGAAGATTAATGAGACTTTTTCTGCCAGGCTTCACATTCATTGTTTTAAATGAGGATGTTTTTTATGCGCATTATCTTACTCGGACCACCTGGGGCAGGCAAAGGGACTCAGGCTCAGTTGATCTGTAAGCGCTACAATGTCCCACAAATTTCAACCGGTGATATGCTCCGTGCTGCAATTCGTGAAGGTACTGAATTAGGTCTAAAAGCTAAAAGTGTAATGGAATCTGGTGGTTTGGTTTCAGATGAACTTATTATCGGTTTAGTAAAAGAACGTATTGCTCAACCTGACTGTGCAAATGGCTGCATTTTCGATGGCTTCCCACGTACTATTCCACAAGCTGAAGCTTTGGAAAAAGAAGGGATTAGCATTGATCACGTGATTGAAATTGATGTTCCTGATGAAGAAATCGTACAACGTCTTTCTGGTCGTCGTCAGCATCCAGCTTCTGGCCGTGTTTATCATACAGTTTACAACCCACCTAAAGTGGAAGGTAAAGATGATGAAACTGGTGAAGATCTTGTTCAACGTCCAGATGACCAAGAAGAAACGATCCGTAAACGTTTAGCGTCTTATCATACAGAAACCGAGCAATTGGTTGGCTTCTATCAAAGCCGTGCTGCATCTGGTGAGAATGCACCGACTTATGACAAGCTTAATGGTTTACGTACAATTGAAGATGTACAAACAGACTTGTTTAATATTTTAGATAAATAATTAAAATATTATTTGTGACAAGGAGCTCTCATCATGAGGGCTCTTTTCTTTCATTCAGTGCAGGAGAACAATATGAAAATCATATTGATTTTGGTGGTATTGCTAAGTCTGGCACTCGTCATATTTTTGGGTTATCAGAGCTATAAAATGCTTAGGCAGGTACAAAAACAAGCAAAAGAAGAGCGTAATCAGAACAAGCGTCTAAAGTAAGTTTGATTGGGTATGTTACCTATACCCAACCATATTTTTAAGCTTCAATATTTTTAATAGTAATTTGTTTTTGCGCACCAAATTCGAAACGGTCGGGCCAGTTGCAAACATCTGCAACCACACATTCTGCACATTTAGGTTTACGGGCTATACAACAATAACGGCCGTGTAATATGAGCCAGTGATGTGAATCTAAAATAAATTCTTTAGGAATGACCTTAATTAAGCGGTGCTCAACTTCAAGTACATTTTTACCTACGGCTAAGCCAGTTCGATTTCCCACTCGGAAAATATGTGTATCGACTGCCATAGTCGGTTGTCCAAAAGCTGTATTTAAAACAACATTTGCAGTTTTACGCCCAACACCCGGCAAGGCTTCTAAGTCTTTTCTGTTGCTTGGAACTTCGCCGTTAAATTGTTCCATTAAAATCTTACAGGTTTTAATGACATTTTCGGCTTTGGCGTTGTAAAGACCAATTGTTTTAATATATTCCTTTAAGCCATCTACGCCCAAGTTATAGATTTTCTCAGCGGTGTTGGCCACAGGGTAAAGTTTATCAGTTGCCTTATTCACACTCACGTCGGTAGCTTGAGCTGACAACATAACAGCAATAAGTAACTCAAAAGAAGATGAATATTTTAACTCGGTTTGAGGTGACGGCCGTTGTTCGCGAAGGCGTTCAAAGAAAATTTGAATCTGCTTTTTCGTCATATTTTTGACAGCCATTCAGACCTCCTGTAGTTGCATGAGTTGCTGTTGTAATTCTTCGAGTTGAAGACGCTTTTTAGCATCTTCACGCACACCTAGCTGTTTTTCCAGTTTCTTAATTTGGGTGCGGATTTTGGCTAACTCAATTGTAGTTTTTGCATCAGTTAACACGGCTTCTTTAGGTTTCTCGATGAGCTCAATTGAAGGTAGTTCATCAAGTACCTGAGAGAACTGAGCAAACAGTTGCGTGTCAATTTCAGCGCGTACCACAGGACCTTTACGGTGACTGCGACGCTTTTCTTCACGTTGAATATGTGAGTAGTAGCGTTGCCTTAAATCATTTTGTTCTGCGGCACGCTGTTGTTCATTTGGTAAGGCTTGCGTGTCCTCAACCAGATCAATGCAGTCTACTGGACAAGGTGGAATGCATAACTCACAACCCGTACATAAGTCGGTCAAGATGGTATGCATGAGCTTACCACTGCCAATAATAGCATCTACAGGACAAGCACTAATACATTTGGTGCAGCCAATACATTCATCTTCACGAATAATCGCTTTCATTCGCTGCGGGCGACCATCTGTTTGTACAGGCCATACGCTACTTTCAGCGGTTAATGGAGAGCGATTGAGTAGCTTTGCCAGTGCATCAGCAACAGGTTGTCCACCTGGAACACATTTATTTGCTTCTTCACCTTCAGCAATCGACTTTGCGTAGGGTAGACATCCATCACGATGTCCACATAGACCACATTGTGTTTGTGGTAATAACGCATCAATCTCGCGTATGAGAGAAATAGATGAATTCATAGTGGGCAAATAGCTTGGTTAAAACGATGCGATAATGAAGAAAAACCTAAGTAAGGTCAATGGATTTTAACGAATTTATCGGGTTTTTAATTGACCTAAAATGTAGCTAATATTGCACAATAATAGATCAATAAAAGTGAAGAGTTAAATTACTATTTCTTATCTTTGAGTAGTTTTTCTAAAAATAAGTTTTTGATAATTAAGATGAATAAAATAATTTAAAATAACTATTGTTAAAATTGATGGAAAGGGATTTAATATTTTGCTGCTAAATGATGCATTTAATAATGTATTGCACCAATTTAATTCATGACTATGCTGAGGACCGTGCATTGAAATACAACAATCTGAATGAATTCCTGAATTACGTGCAAGCGCGTGATCCGCATCAACCTGAATTTTTGCAAGCTGTCGAAGAAGTCATGATGAGCTTGTGGCCATTTATTGAAAAAAATCCAGAGTATGCAGAGCAGGGATTGTTAGAACGCCTTGTTGAACCAGAGCGTGTGATTCAATTTCGTGTTTCATGGATGAATGATCAAGGTCAGACTCAAGTTAACAGAGCTTTCCGTGTTCAATATAATTCAGCAATTGGTCCATTCAAAGGTGGAATGCGTTTCCATCCATCGGTCAATCTATCAATTTTAAAATTTTTAGGTTTTGAGCAGACTTTTAAAAACTCACTTACAACCTTACCAATGGGTGGGGGAAAAGGTGGTTCAGATTTCGATCCTAAAGGTAAATCTGATGCTGAAATTATGAGATTCTGTCAGGCATTAATGATTGAGCTATACCGTCATTTGGGTCCGAATACTGATATTCCTGCGGGAGATATTGGCGTGGGCGCGCGTGAAGTCGGTTATATGGCAGGCATGATGAAAAAGCTGAGTAACGACACAGCATGTGTCTTTACTGGTAAGGGAATTTCATTTGGTGGTAGCTTAATGCGCCCAGAAGCAACTGGCTATGGTACGGTTTATTTTGCAGAAGAAATGCTAAAAGCGCGTGGCCAGTCTTTCGTTGGTAAAACAGTCTCTGTTTCTGGTTCGGGTAATGTTGCGCAATATGCGGCAGAGAAGGCCATGTTCTTAGGGGCAAAAGTTGTTACTTTATCTGACTCTAACGGAACTGTTTATGTGAAAAATGGTTTTACAGATGAATTACTTGATGAAGTGATGAATCTTAAAAACGTTAAGCGTGGCCGTATTTCCGAGTTTGCTTCTAAACATGGTTTTGAGTATTTTGAAGGGAAAACCCCTTGGCATATTCCTGTAGACATTGCTTTGCCATGTGCGACGCAAAATGAATTAACAGGTGATGATGCTAAAACGCTTATTTCTAACGGTGTAATTTGCGTGGCTGAAGGCGCTAATATGCCATCTACACTTGAGGCAGTTGAACACTTTATCAAAGCCAAAATTTTGTATGCGCCAGGAAAAGCATCTAATGCAGGTGGTGTCGCAACGTCTGGTTTAGAAATGTCTCAAAACGCAATTCGTTTAAGCTGGACACATGCTGAGGTTGATGAGCGTCTACATGCAATTATGAAAGACATTCATGCTAATTGTGTAAGATACGGTACAAAAGAAGACGGTACTGTTAACTATGTTGATGGCGCCAATATTGCAGGCTTTGTAAAAGTAGCTGATGCAATGCTTGCTCAAGGTATTTTCTAAGAATAGAAATAAAAAAATCCGATGCATAAGCATCGGATTTTTTTAGTCTAAAAACTTATTTTTTAGGTTTTTTAACTAACTCTTGCTCTACAACCATATCTAACACATCTGCTAGGCTAGATTGGTCTGCTGCTGGATTTTTCACTTCAAAACGTTTTACACGTAAAATTACGCGTTGGTCTGGATTATGTTCAAAACCTTCAATTTGACCATAATATAATGACCAGTTTTTATCAGCGTAAGTTTTAACACCTTTGTCATCATATTTAATTTCACGAACTTGCATACATGTTTGTGGTGCTACACCAGTACATGATTTAGTTTGTGGAGCAACTTCTAGGAAAATAGTTTTCCCTTCAGATTGATATTTTGCTTCAGGTGTCATTTTACCAGTAAAGGTATATTTTTGACCTTGCGCATCAGTTACCGTTAATGTTGGTTGATCAACATTTGTTGTATTAAGCTCAAATGGAATTGCACGCTTTTGGAAGAGGCTGCTAGAAAATTGTTCCTGTTTCATTAAAGCAGGTTCACAAGCCATCATAGTTGACATTACGTCAGCCGTTACAATCGTATTATTTTCAACTTTCCAAGTTGTTCCTTGGCGGTTACAACCTGTTGCGATAGATAAACGATCATTGGCAAAGTTAAGAACGATTGGTTTTTTTGTATTTTCAGGTTGATAAGACCAAGAATAATCTGTTAAAGCTTGAGTATTAACTGCTTTTTGACCTTGGAAAATGTGCTTTTGACCAGTTTTATCTGTCACGCTTAAAATCACCTGACCATTATTGTTGCTAATTTCGATTGGTAATTTTGCTTCATTAAAGATGCTAGTAGAAAGTTGTTCTTGTTTCATTAGATCATCTTGGCAAGCCATCATCGTTGAAACAAGGTTAGAAGTAACAAGTTGGTTACCTTCAACTTTCCAAGTACCACCTTGGCCATTACAACCTGTATTGATTGCTAATTTGCCATCTGCATTAAAGTTAAGAATAAGTGGTTTAGAAGCTTTTACATTTTGATAAGTCCAAGCATATTCACCTAAAGTGGCTGCAAGGTTTTGTTGTTGCTCAGATACAATCGGAGCTGGAGTATTTGTAACTGTTTGACACGCCATCAAAGAAAAAGGTAATAACGCAAGAATTAAATATTTAATTTTCATTTAAAAACTTCAAGTAAAAAAACAACAGCAATAAGCTTAAAACATTCTTAAAAAAAGAAAATGTAAACATTTGATTGTTTCGGTTTTTAAAATGTATAAGTTTGTAAGTTATTCTAATTTTCAACAAAAATAATGGTATACCCCGAAAAACGGGGTATTTGCTAATAATTAATCAAAACGATAGATATCCATGCCTAGTGAGCCCATTGTGAAGCTGCTGTGAACAATCGTAAAGCGATTGCCTGTGCCCATAGCAAAAAACAAAGGCGCAAAATGTTCAAGGGTAGGATGATTACGTTTTACATAAGGCAATGACTGCCATTCCAGTACACCATCATAATCTTGATGGGTAAGTTTATTAACAACAGCATTTCTAAAAGTTGAAGCCCATTCAGGAACTTTAGAGTTGTCTCCTTGCCAAGATAACTCTGCAAGATTATGGGTAATGCTGCCTGAACCAATGAGTAGAACTTGTTTGTCACGTAAAGGTGCGAGAGTTTGTCCTATACGATAAATTTCTTGTGCGCTTAAATTGGTTGGCAAAGAAATTTCGACTACAGGAATATCAGCGTCAGGGTACATATGCAATAGAGGCATCCATACACCATGGTCACGAGGACGTGTACTATTCGCATGGGCAACAAAATGAGCATCTGCCAGTAGTTTTAAGATTTCTTCGGCGAGCGCTGGCTGCCCAGGTGCGCTGTAGCGAATTTCATATAATTCTTTAGGAAAGCCGCGGAAGTCATGCCATGTTTCAGGACGCGTCGCAATACAAACCTCAAGTGCTTTACTTTCCCAATGTGCTGACATCACAATGATTGCCTTTGGTGTAGGAAGATTTGCACCTAAACGATGTAGAGCAGGTCCTACTTGTTCTGGGTCAAGTGCAAGCATGGGTGAACCATGTGAAATAAACAGTCCAGGAAGGGTTTGTAGTTCCATTGCATTACACCTGAGTTGAAAAACAGAATAATAGATAGTCATTATGCCAAAATCAGGACATGTTAAAAGTATCCTGATTTCAACGGATTGTTCCTAAAATGAAACGGTTGTTGTTTTTATGCACGGTGATAGGGATGATTATGATTAATAGTCATCGCTCGATATAGTTGTTCAATTAATAAAACCCGTACCAAAGGATGTGGCATTGTTAGTTTTGAGAGTGACCAATGCCATGCCGCAGCTTTGCGTACCTGATCCGATAAACCATCTGGTCCACCAATGGCGAGTACTACATCATTACCTTCAAGCATCCACTGTTTCATGGTGTCAGCTAATTTTTCTGTACTGAGTTCTCGACCACCGACTTCTAGGGCAATTAAAGTTTCATTTGGTTTTAATGCATTTAGAATACTTTCGCCTTCAATTTGGCAATACTTTAAAATATCTGCTTCTGAATCATTCTTACCACGTTTGGCCATAGGAAGTTCAATGACTTGAGTTTGCACAAAAGGCTGGATGCGTTTGAAATAATCTTCAAACCCAGTGAGAACCCAAGCAGGCATTTTTTGACCAATGGTCAGAATACGAATTTTCATGTTATCTATTCATTCAAAGCAGCTTGCGCATTATACCTGAGGAAGAGATAAGTTCGTGGTAGTAAAATAGGCATAAAAAACGCAGTCCAAAAAACGGTGTTGGACTGCGATCAAATGATCATCTGTCTGGAGTTCAGATGATCATAGAGAATAAAAACAAGGCTATCTATAAAACAACAGATAACGAAGAATACTTAATTTAATTAAATACTCTTAATACCTATTATGAGGATGGTTGGATATTTTTCAATCAAATTGTGTAACAAAAAAAAGAGAGCCGAAGCTCTCTTTTTTCACATTTCAATTAGTGACGTGCTGCTTTTGAACCTTCCACCGGTTTTACAATCGGTGTTTTAGGTAAAGGCTTTGGCATTGAGACTAATGCTAAAGGTAAGATGTCATCAATACTTTTTACAGCTTTGATTTCTAAACCTTCTTTAACATTGGCTGGAATTTCTGCCAAATCACGAACATTGTCTTGTGGAATAAATACAAGTTTGATCCCACCGCGGTGTGCTGCAAGAAGTTTTTCTTTTAAGCCACCAATACGCATTGCACGACCACCTAAACTTGTTTCACCAGTCATTGCAATATCTGGACGAATCGCAATACCTGTAAATGCTGATACAAGGGCAGTGGTTAACGCTAAACCAGCAGATGGACCATCTTTTGGTGTCGCACCTTCTGGTAAGTGAACGTGTACATCAGTTTCTTCAAAACGAGAAGCCTCAATACCTAGCTCATCGGCACGCGTACGTACTAAAGTCATTGCTGTGGTAATAGACTCTTTCATGACATCACCGAGAGAACCAGTGGTAATGAATTTACCTTTACCTTTGACAGCTGCAACTTCAATGGTAAGCAACTCACCACCTACAGATGTCCAAGCTAGACCATTTACGCGGCCTACTTGCGCTTCATCTTCTGCAATACCAAAGTCAAACTTGTGTGGACCTAAGTATTCTGGAAGATTGGCAGAGGTAATATCAAGCTGTAAGTTTTTAGACTTTTTACTTACGGCTTCTTTTACCACTTTACGCGCAATTTTAGACACTTCACGTTCTAAACTACGTACACCAGCTTCACGTGTATAGCGCTGAACAATATCACGAATCGCTTCTTCATGAATTGTTAACTCTTTTGCACGCAGACCATTGTTCTTAATCGCTTTTGGAACAAGGTAACGTTCAGCAATGTTCACTTTTTCATCTTCGGTATAACCCGGTAGACGAATAACTTCCATACGGTCAAGCAATGCTTCAGGAATATTCATACTGTTTGCAGTACAGATAAACATCACTTCAGACAGGTCAAGATCAAGATCTAAATAGTGATCGTTGAACTTACTGTTTTGTGATGGATCTAATACTTCAAGTAATGCAGAAGCTGGATCACCACGGTAGTCTTGCGCCATCTTGTCAATTTCGTCGAGTAAGAACAATGGGTTCTTCACGCCAACTTTTGTTAAAGACTGCACGATTTTACCTGGCATCGCGCCAATATAAGTACGACGGTGACCACGAATCTCTGCTTCGTCACGTACGCCACCAAGCGCCATACGAACAAATTCACGACCTGTTGCTTTTGCAACTGACTCACCAAGTGAAGTTTTACCGACACCAGGAGGGCCTACTAAACATAGAATCGGACCTTTGAGTTTTTTAACACGAGACTGAACAGCCAAGTATTCAACAATACGATCTTTAACGTCATCTAAGCCGTAGTGATCTGTATCAAGAATCTCTTGAGCTTTCGCAAGGTTAATACTCACTTTGCTCGCTTTATTCCACGGCGTATCTAAAATTACTTCTAGATAGTTACGTACAACAGCCGCTTCACTAGATGCTGGTTGCATTGCTTTAAGCTTACGGAACTCAGCTTCAGCTTTTTTACGTACGTGTTCAGGTAAATCAGCTTCAGCAAGACGTTTTTCTATTTCAGCAACGTCATCTTCAGCGCCGCCATTCATGTCAGAAAGTTCACGTTGAATGACTTTCATTTTTTCATTTAGAAAGTATTCACGTTGGTTTTTTTCCATTTGGCGTTTTACGCTGTCATGCAAAGTTTGTTCAATTTGCTGTTCTGCAGATTGATTCACCAAGTAGCTCATAAGCTCTTGCAAATGTGCTTCAAACTCATCGTGCTCTAAAAACTTCTGTTTAATTTCAATATTTAGAGGCACACGTGTTGCCACGAAGAACATAAGCTGTAGCAAGTCTTCAATTTTATTAGCAGCTGCAACCAGTTCACGTGCATTACGTAATTTTGCTTCAGCATATTGAGCAAATAAAGTACGTAACTCTTGTAAACGAGTTTCTTGAGTAGCTTTATCTACGTTAATTGTCATTGGACTTAAGCTATGTTCAGCAGTCAAATGGCTATCTTCATCGATAATTTTTTCAAGCTTAGAGCGCTGTAACCCTTCAATCAGTACTTTGATGCAGTTTTCATCATTTTCATGATTTACGACCTGAACAATCTTAGCGACAGTTCCGTACTGATAAAGGTTATCGTGATCAATATCTTCTGTAAGCGAATCTTTTTGCGCAACTACAAATACTAAATTGTCACTGTTACGAGCCACATCAACTGCATTGATCGATTTTTCACGACCCACGAATAACGCAATTTGCATGTGTGGATAGACCACTACATCACGTAACGCTAAAAGTGGTAATACACTTGGAACCTGAGGCTCTAAGTCAGTTTTTTCATTCATAATAAGTTCAGACATGGGCACTCCTAATGAGTGACAACGAGGTTGCCATGTTTTTATAGTGATGTGTATTTTGAAAATTACAAGGGCCTTTCAATAGAAAATGTGGAAAAAATGACTAATTTAGTCAACTTTTTTTAAAAATATTATGAATCAATGAATTAATTCTTAAGAAGAATAAAATTTTGTAGCAAGGATAAGTAATTTAGCTTAATAATTATGAAATATTCATATAACAAAAAAACCGTTTGGATGGAAAGTAAGCAGTTTTTTATGCCATTTATAAGCAATGTATTGTTAACAATAATGCAAAACTTATTCGATATTGAACATTAAATAGGCGTGTTAATATAAGTTGGTAAAGCGGTCTGTCACTTAAAAGTAACCATCCTTAGGGTGGTTACTTTTATGATTTTAGAGGCATGAAAAGTAAAGGTTGATTTTAAGTTATTGAATTTAAATTGTTTTTATATAAGGATTATCTTTTAAAATAATAAATATGTTGAGGGGTGAGTAAAGCATCTAAGGGTTGATCCCAACTTTGACGTTTTAAAGTATGCTCAATAAATTGAAATTGATGGGCCACACCCAAACGATAAGGCTTGTGTTTTGCACTTGCCAATGTACGGTCATAATAACCACCTCCCATACCAATACGCGTACCGTATTGATCACACGCTAAAAGTGGCATTAACAGTAAATCAAGTTTAGATACATGTTTTCCTCTTGTTGCCATAGGTTCTTTCATACCCAATGGATGATGAGAAAAACGTCGATTTAAATATTGGTTTTTAGATATTTTTACCCAAACTAAATTTTGATTCATAGAACAAATCATAGGTAAGTAAACTTTCTTATTCTTTTTAAAACATAACTTTATGAGAAGGTCGGTATGGATTTCTCCAAAGGCATGTAAATATAAACCAATTTTTTTTGATGAATGAAAAATAGCAAGGGTATTTAGATAATGGAGAACATTAAGCTGAGCTTGTTTTTGCTCCAATTGGGTTAAAGAGCGTCTTTTAGATCTTAAATTTTTTCTAATAAAACTAAGTTCATTCATGTGTAAATCTAACAAAGATTTGAGATCAGTCGAGAAAAATTATACCTATTTTTTATAGCTTTATGAAAATAGAAGAGTAATTAGAAAATAACTTTAAATTTAACTGATTAATTGTCTCAAATAGATCTGATCTATTTTCTTTAGCGAAAAAAAATTCTATTTCTTTACGTATTACCAGTATTTATTTACATTTAATGAGATAAGAATATTTAAAAAGATAAATGTGAAATTGTTAAGCCTATGAAGTTAAAAAATTTAACCATTACAATAAGCGCTGTATTGATGCTTGGTGGGTGCACAAAACAAACAGAACCTGAAGCGGCTGAAGTTGACTATAAAGCTCAATTTGAAGAGTCTGACCGTAAAATTGGAGAGTTTTTAGATCAATTGGATAATCTGAATACACCACAAGAGGTTAAAGTCAAAATCTTGTGTCATGATTATCCAGAGGTTTATAAGACCCAATATATGCCTGCATTAATAAAAATTTCACCCAAACCTTATACCGAAGAAAAATTATTGTCAGATCTGAAGAGTGCAACTGATTACTACAAAGATGCCTTTGCCATTAGGTGTAACCAATAATTAATTGGTGTTTAAAATCTCAAAAAATCCGATAAGTGTGAATTGATTGGCATTATTAAGTTGTGGTAAATTTCATTTTGTCTTTATAGTTGCTAATTTAGGGGGTTCTAGATATGGAAATCTTGAAATTCTTACAGAGTTTTAATACGGTCGGTACATACTTAACAATTGCTTCAACCGTTTTAGGTGGGCTTATTGTTTATTTTTACGTGATTAATCCAGCGTGATCTTTTAAAAAGAAATAGTAAGAAATTTTCTATTTCTTTTTTTCAATAATTAAATTCTGTCATTCGTTTTAAACTATAAAAATAGGATAGGGACATGAAGTTTAGATTATTTCTTCTTGGTTTTTTGGCTTTAAGTTGTCATGCAGACGAAAACGTAAATGATCCCGAGATTTGTAATGTAGTGAAAAAAGTTGCTCATACAGTCATGGAGGCACGTCAACAGAAAGTTCCATCTCAAGACTTGCAACACATAGCGAATGGTCTCGAAGACCCAAAAGCGAAACAACTTTATCAGGATTTAATTAATTCGGCTTACTCGACCAAAATATTCAAAACCAGTTTCTTTAAAAGAAAAGCAATAGAAGATTTTCAAACAGGCTGGTATGAAGAGTGCCTTAATAGAAATGAAAAATAATATTAGAGGGTGTGGGATATATTAATCAGCCAATCTGAAATTTAATGTTTAAAAAGAAAATTTTAGACTGACAGGTCTGTATGAAAAACTAAATTAAAATAAATATTTTGAATTTTTCTTAAAGTTAAAAATAAATGCTCCGAAGATGCCGCTGCATGTGTCGTTACCCTGAACCCGATGAGTTCTCGGGTAAAAGTGATTTTATAGCACTACGAAACGATATTAGAGCATATATAAGCACATGAAAAGTATTCTTAAGTATTTGTATTTTAATAAAAATACCTGAAACAATATTTAAGCTTATGTCATGATACGACAGTATACGTTATTTGCCTACTATCTGCCTATTTATTCAAATTTGCCTATTTTTAATAGTTTTTAGCCTATTGTTTGCCTACTAAATTTTTACAAAAAAAAGGCGGTTAAACCGCCATTTGTGATGTGGATTGGATGCGCTGCCGTTCAATATAAGCTAACACATCTGCTTTTTTATAAAAAATTTTTCGATAGTGGACTTTTGAAAAGGGAATACCACCACCTTCACAACGCTTTTTCTGCAACCATGAAGTTGAAACATCAAGTATTGCCGCAAGTGATTCAGGTGAAAATTCTGCATCATCATTAGCGGCATTAAATTTTTCAACCTCAGCTTGTTTATCAATACATTTCATTTAGATTACCTCACCAAAAATACAAAATTAAAAAAGCTAAAAACCATAAAATATTTGTTACGTAGAGTGCTTCTTTCATTATTTTATTTCCTCAAAAGCTTGTTTACGGGCAGAAGCCTGATTTTTGAGTAAAGAGATATGAGCATCTTTAATCAGCTCATTGCTCTGCATGACACGTTGCTTAGCGTGGAGGGCAGAGGTCGCTTCAATACGACCTCTTAGAGTGCCGTTGCCATGTAGTTTGGCAACATACCTAAAGATATAGGTACTTAAGCACTCCAACCCTCCATATCCTTTTTTGCTGTGCAAGCATTAATAATGATTTGCTCGAATTTAGTGCCCTTGAAGTAATTAACTGGATAGTCCAAATCATCAAAAGATTGTGCTGACTCGATATGTTTAAGAGCAAGTTGATACTCGTTTTCTAAAGTCTTTTCTTGCTGGTCTTTGAGTTGCTGCTCATTTGCTTGTTGAGCTTGTTCAGTACGTTGAATTATTTTCTTAATACTTTCACACGTTTCTTCAAATATTTGCTGTTTCACATCGTGAAGACTATTTAGACCACGTTTTGCACAGTAATTTGCAATATCAATTCCCGCTTGTTGCATTAAATGCTCAAGCTCTAAATATTGATTCCCATTGATACATGCATTAGCAGATCCTGAGAGTAGCCATTGTTTTAATAAAATGCCGTCATGCTCACCCAATTGACGAGGATCTAGGAACAGACGGGAACGGTCCTTAGTTGCCATCGCAACATTGTCATGTGTTAGGTCTAAAACAGTAGTAAATTCATATTCAATACCATCGCGCTGTTCAGCTTTCATACCAACTTTTTCAACTTTCTTTTTGCCGTTATCGTTGGTCTGTATGGTTTCCATTTTTGAGCGCATGGTCACGATGATGTTGATGCTTGACTGCAACATTGCATCAATGAACTTTCGATGGCGGGGAGTTACTTGGCTCCACGCACCCCAAGAGTTACCTTTAAATGAATTAGAAGCTAATTGGTCAACAATCTCAAGACAACCGCCAACACCAGACCATTCATGAGTAATACTGTCTAAAATAAGGGTGTCAAAATTTGCTTGCTCAGCAGCTTTAATTACCTGAATGAATTTTTCAGGTGTGTATGGTGGTTGAATGTTGGCATGCTCAAATTCAACTAAATCTTCATATAGCTCAGCGCTACTATTTTCAGTGTCAGCTACGGCAATACGGCCGCCAATACCTTTTGCAAGTAATAGGGCAGTAAAGGTTTTACCTGAGCCTGTAGGCCCTGCAATAGCTAAGCGCAATTTCGCATTTTTACGTTCAGCTTTTTTAAAGAAAACTGTCATTTTTATTATCCTTATTTTGAGCCAGTGAAGCCGCGAGAACGCTTATAGTTTTTGCGGTCATGTGACGGAATATGTGAACCGCCTAGATCTTTAGCTAGTTGCTTAGTGCGCTGGAAGCTAATTACTTGGGTGAGTACTTCCCAAACTTTGGGATAATCAGCTTTGAATTTTTCAACATCTAAAGGTGTTTTAACGTCATTCTTGGCGATTTTATAAAGCACTTTGCCATTAGCGTTCGAAGCAAATACTTGCCAGCCGATCCGAACTGAGTAGAGGCCTGTTTCATCACGGCCTAAATATGACTTGTAGCCATCAGGGTGTTTTTTGAAGTTTGTCATGATTAGCCACCAAACATCCAAGTGATAAAAGATGAGATGACTACCCAAAGGATTACAGAAAGGGCAATAAACTTTAGAAAGTCGATTGAATTAGCTTTGAAAGCCGCGAAACGAGAAGGGCGCTGTTCTTCAACAGTAGGGTGTTGATATAAGCGTGCAGTCGTTTGACTAGGGATAGTGTTTTGTTTCATACTTATCTCGCAGTTTGTTTGCAAAGCACATCGGGGGTCGAAATCTGATGTGCTTTTTTGTTGTCTTGATGAATAAAATATACCTACTAGGTAAAATAAAGTAAATACCTGTTAGGTAAAATAATAAAAATAATTTTTTACTCTTGAGGTAAATTGATGTTCAATAAGCAAAAGAAAACCCACCGCGGTGGTGGGTTGGAAGGGGGTATTAATATGTATGGAATTGACAAACACGGTAAGCGTATTGAAATCACTGCTAGATCATCACTTGTAGGACGCTCATTTCATTCAATTACTATAGAGTGTGTGGATGATTTAAAGATTCTACCTAGAGTTCAAGGTCGCTTGATGTGGAGATGTACTCGTAAAAAACATCCATCAATCACCTTTCAAATAAAAGCTTTCAGCATTAATTCGTTCAAGGAGCAATTTATTGGTAAACTCAAAAATGCTTTCTTGAAGACTGACCATTAATTTATCTAATTCTTCTTTAGTGAATTTGCTCGGTATAGTTTGGCTGAAATCTTGATCACAAATAATATCAAGAAAAGAAGTCATTCTTTCCAGAATGAAATTTACATCTTCAATGGCAGCCCCTTGTTCTAAAAGGTTTTCTCGCAAAATACTTTGAATCTCTTGCTTGCTATTATCTATTTTCGGAAATTGTATAATATTATCCATTGATATTTTCACATAGTAAGTTTTAAGAAAGGTGTCGGGTCACGGTTTTAATTACACAAAAAGCTGAATTCGCTTAAATTCTTTATTAGCCTCAATATGGCTTCTATAAAATTTATCTTTATCTTCTGAATCAACAAATTCTTTGAATGTACTTGCTTCAAGAAGTCTGTAAATAAATCTTTCACCTGTTCTGAGCACCACCGTCAATAAGAAGTGTTGGTAAAGAACATGGCTGATATTGCGGGAATTAACTTCAATTTTTTTCATATTTTGATCAATAATTATGCTAACTAGGGTGGTGACTAAGTTGTTGATTTATCGGTATAACTTACTGTTAATTATTAAAATAAGGGTGGTGATTAAATCCAGTAAATAGAGATAATAGTAAATGGATTTTGGTATGTGCTTTGAAGATCATTTCTTTCATTGCATCACTATTTCAATCGCATCATATCCCAGAATATTTTTCCAAAAACTCATCAATCCATTCTTGAGCTACTTCAATATTGGTTATATCGGCTAGCTTTAGATTAGTTTCTTCTGCTTCGTTAAAACCTTCAATAATAGCTTCAAAAATATTGGCTTCGTTAATAACCTCGCGTGCCATTTCAGCAGCGTCATAGCTCTGCTTGGCTTTCTTAAGAGAGGCAATTTGTTTATCAATTCCTGCACCAATTTTACCTAATGCCAATTTAAACTCTTGACGATTAATCGTTAGTGTAGTTTTGGATTTATTAAGTGTTGCGATCATTAGTTTTCCTTGGAATTTAATACTTAAATAATCAATTATGAGCTACCACACCACTAATTATTGACATGTTGATTTTGTTGGAATTTTGAGTGGAAAAATCCGCCAATCATTTTAGTAGCCATTTGGATGCTCTTGTCTGTGCTGACTAGGTGGAACAATATCCGTAATGGCGGTAATGCTTTCAACTTCATCCATGTTGAATGTAAGACGTTCACCGCCATTAACAGCTATAAGGCTTAAGACATCATTATGTATGCCTATAAACTCTTTAATTGTGCATCGTCCGTCTTTAAGGCAAACCTGAACAAATTCCATAGGTACCAGCTCTGCATCAGGATCACATACTACATACCAACCATTGCGTATGGCAGGGAACATGGAGTCACCAGTTCCTTTGATACCATATGCATTTTCACCTGCTGCGTGAGTAGGTACATAACCATCCCCGCCATTTCCTTCATAGCCCATATCCGTGAAATAGCCATCCATCCCCATTTTTGAATAGGCTTTAACAGGAACATATCTTTTTTGACGTGGGAATGACTTAAGTGGAGTCTCTACAAACTTAACAGCGTCTTCACTATCGGGAATATTGTATTTTTTCTTAAATGCTTCTATATCAAATTTTTTAAATTCAACAACATCCACAGTTTTTTGAGTGGTTAAGTTAGACAAGTCAGACTGATCAAGATAACCACGCGGCTTATTAAAGGCATCTTCAATTTTTATAGCTGTGTCATCCCCAATATTTTTGGTCGGGTTTTTACCTAAATACTGACTCAACAGGCTATATGACATATCAATCTTCTCAGCAAACTCTTTACGTTTGAGACCAGATTCTTCCATTAGCCTCTTCGCATTAAGAAATCTAATTTCATGAATTGTCTTTAGTTCAGCCATTACAAGAACACCTATAAATCAGATTTTAAAAATACCCTACAGGTAGAAAAAATAAATACCCTGACAGGTTGAATAATATTTACCTTGAGGGTATATTTGTAATTAATTTACCTTTGAGGTGTATTTATGCCTACTCTTTATGAATTTTGGCGAGGATTAAGCAAAAGTGAGCGGGTCCAATTCTGTAGTAATGCAAAGGTTTCATACAGATATATGGAAACTCATTTAATCCATGGTCGAAAGAAACCAAGCATGGAAACCATCCAAAATATGGTTAATGCAAGCAACTCGGAATTAACTCACAAGAGTCTTTTTGATTTCTTTTTAGGAAAACCAACCACAGCCTAAAAGCTAACAAGGCAAAGTATCAACCATATGGTTTAAAAAATAAATGTGAAGGAAATGAAGGATTTCACAATGCAAGAAATGACTTTAAGCCGAGATGCGCAGATAGCACTTTGGCAAATGGTAAATAAAACACCAAATTGCACAGCAAAGGAAATTGCCCAAGCAATAGGGGACTCACATAACTCTGTGTGTAATTACGGCAATCAGAATATGCCCGCATATTTGCCAAGTTTGAAAAAACTTGAAGCAATGATTTATTTCACACAGAACCCAGCATTACTAAAGGTTTGGGCGCATGAATTGGGCTTTGCATTAGTTCCAGTTGGGTGCGACAGCTCTAAACATCATGAGTTATCAATCTTTGAAGCAATGATGCAGCACAACATTAAAAACGGAAAAGCGAACAGTGTTGTTTATGAGGCGTATGAAGACGGAATTATCACGCCGTTGGAATATGAAGAAATTCATCATCTGACACAAAACCTTATTGAACTTATCACAGCAGTTGATCAGGCAGCATTGAAGCAAATGAAAAAATGTTCAGCAACGTTCGGAAATGAAAAAGCCTGATCTCGTACATCAGGCTTAGTAATTCAATTACTTGCTAGAGGAATCGAATATGCAAACTAATTTATCAAATCAAACGGATAAAGACAATCTTCAAGAGCAGAAGCGTCAGCAAATTATTCAATCTTGGTATGAACCAGCTCTTAGAACTTTAGAAGGATTGCTTGAAGTACGTAAGCAGAATTTGCGAGACCAAAAACGTGATGAAAATAATGCAGCAGTAAAACGTGATGAGTTTATGCATGCACTTTCTGTGCAGCACAGAATGCCAATTTTCCATGCTGGTCAGATCATCTCAAGTCTACATAGAGCCAAACGGATCCGCTACTTGGGTACCACTTTCATTCAGATGAATGAAGAGGGGGATAAATGAGCTTAGACGCAACAATTTGGGCTTGGAAAACCCGTCAAAAACAAAAGGTGGGTGGGGCATTAAAACCACTCAAAAAATTGGTTCTTCTTTCGCTGGCTGATAGGGCTGGCGAAACACATGAATGCTATCCGAGTGTAGCCCGTTTGGTAGATGACACTGAAATGGACCGTAAGACAGTTTTGAAAATTATTGATGAACTAATTGAGGATGGATTTATTATCGATACTGGTAAACGCGAAGGTAAAACTAAGCAGGTTAAAGTTTATCTTTTGATCGGAGTTAAAGGCCGAGAAACAGTACCAACAACGGTACACTTTGACACGAAAGATAATGATTTAAACAGTACCAACAATGGAACAGTTCCAACAACGGAACAGTTCCAACAATTCCATGAAAGAGTCCCAACAATTCCGTTAAACAGTCCCAACGTTGGGACACGGAATCTTTCAATGAATCTACCAATAGAATCTAAAAATAAAAAAACATGGTTGAGTTTAAAAAAACTTGGTGAAGAAATTCTTTTGGCAACTGATCAGGAAACTTACGAGCAAATCAAAAACGCGAGTTGGTTCGATCGGGAGCTTCGAGCATTTGAGCTGTACAACGCTGATAAGAATCTTTGTGATGAACTCATGAATTACCACTTTGCAGATTGGTTAATCAATGCATGTGGAAAATACAAATCTCGTGAACAAGCTAAAGCCTCAAATACTGGTACACAGGTTCGAGTCCCGCAGGGTGAATCAAACGCACTTAGCTCAAAACAAATTTACTCATTCGCTCAAAAACTTTCTGTTCTTCCTGAGTTCGCAAGCAAATATGCCGAAGGTAACGAGAGCTATGAGCAACTTGCAGCCCGTATCGCCGTAAAACTTTCAGATCCTGAGCAACAACAAAAGTTGATGCCTTATCTCATTCAGGTTGGATTTCAACAGGCCAAAGGAGCGGCAGCATGAATAAATTCGAGATTTTAAGGTGGGGATTGCTTATATCTTTTTTTACAGCAGCTCTAAGCGGTGCAGTAGTTTTGTGGTGGATAGCAAGAAGGGAGTCAATTGAGGAATGAGTTCAATAAGCCTTGCCGATTACAAGCGTCTTTATGCAAAACCACGATGCAAACCTAAGCGCCGTGCTTCAGTCAAAAAAGAACGAGTTGTAAGTGAAGGTGAGGCAATGCTTGTTCAGCACTTAAAGTCACACAAGATTGGTTTTGAACAGGAATATAAATTCCATCCAACTCGTAAATGGAGAGCAGATTTTCTGATTACAGGTACAAAGATTTTAATTGAGGTTGAGGGCGGGATCTGGAGTGGAGGCCGTCATACAAGGGGCAAAGGTTACATCGGGGATATGGAGAAATATAACTCTGCATCAATGATAGGTTTTACAGTTTTACGGTTTTGCACAGATCAAGTTAAGTCTGGCATAGCAATACAACAAATTGAATTATTAATGAAGAGTAAATAGGAAGGCGATTATGTTAGTTGAAAAGTTTGATTTTATTGAGTTACTTCGCCTTGCTATCGCTCAAGGCAAAGCTGAAGGTAAGAAGATTTCAAAAGATGTGGTTTTAGGTGAATTAGCGCTGTTATCACCAGCTGCAAAGCTTTGGGCTACAGTAATGGTTGAAAAGGTTGATTTTGAACGTATTGCAATAATTACCCCAGCACAAAAAAAAACTGAAACTTTTTACAGTAAATATGATTTTAATTTTGAAACCGAGCGCCGTATTGAAGATATACCAGGCAAGGTTGAATTCGTTCGCGGTGAAATTAAATCTGGTGATTTTTTCCGAGCGCGAAATAAATTAGCGGTAAAGATTCATGAAGAAATGGTTAAGAGAAAATTTACACCTACTAATGCTCAAGGTGATCTTACTAATCTAGCAAAGGGTATGGCTGAGATTATTTTGCGTGGTCATGTTTTTGTTAAAGCTATGTGTGGTGCATGCCAAGGAATAGGTAAAATCGAAACATTTAATTCATTGGGTTTTCCTGAAGGGGCGAAGTTTTGCGAAAAGTGTAATGGAACTGGTAAGCGCCCATATACATTGAATGAAAAAATGAAAATTGCAGGTATCGTTGCCACTAAGACTGCTTACATAAAAAGCTATCAGAAGTTTGAGTTACTTGGAGAATCTATTATTGCAGAATGGGAAAATGAAATTAGATCGCGTATTTCTCGCTCATTTCGTTTTGAACTTCCTGATAATCAAGAAACTTGTGCTTGACAGTTGGGTATACACTTGAGTATAAAGATTTCTAAAATGGGCGAAATGTAAAGTAATCGCCAGAATGAATTTAAGAGCTCGCCAAAAGGTGGGCTTTTTTTGAGTCGATAAAAATTATGGATGCGATAAGAGCAACTCTTGATGCAGCTTACATTCAAGGTTTTTTTGGTTTTCTCGGGGCATTAGTTGGCGCTGGGGTTCTCATTTGGTCAATTAGAGTTACGGCAAAAAATACATTAGAAGCCTTTAAGTTGGAGAAACTGGCAGAGGCAAAAAGAGACACTTATATTGAATTAGTAAGAAAGTGGCAAAGTTTTCTAATAGCGTGTAATTCTTACCGGTTATTAGAAGAACAAGTTTTTTATGATCAATATTTTTCAGCATTAAAAGATCTTACAGCTTCTTTACATGAATCAAGCTTTATCTCAAACCCAGATACAAAAGAAAAAATAATGAATTTTACGATTCAATTTGGAGATTCAATTTCAAGCATTTCTAAATATTTCAACAAATGGTATTCAGCAACCACAGATGAAGAAAAGCGCACAATAAATATTGAACTTTTTGAATTTATGGACTTGTTTGCATTGCAAGCTTTAAAGCTTCAAGATGATTTAAGGACAGAGTTGGGGCTTCCTAATGATGAAGCAATAAATAAACGTCTTCTAGAGAACCAGAAAAAATTCGCTTCAAGAATTAAATCAAAATTAGATTGAAGAAGCTCGAGACTCTTAACGTGTTACAGTCCAATCTAATTAAATACTGGTAATTATCATGACATTTTGTGTAGGACGGGAGTGAGAAGTTTAAAATTTGACAAAGATGTGAATTCATTAAGAGTTAAATAGGTATGAAGTTTCTAATATTGTGCATAGTACTTTTGACTATCCGATCAGCAGTTGCTGATTCACCGATGCAACCAGCTACAAAAGAATATGAATATTGTAATGAGGCAGGTACTTCCTGTGGTGTAAGTATTATCGAAAAATCTTTTGAAAATGGGGTTGTCGTAAATTCTGTAGGAAATATTGATGACTCAAATGAAGAGCAATTATTAAATTTAGACCACTTTTACAGAAAGGAATGTTTAAAACTTCTTGGACTTAATCCAGATAATGGGGTTCCAAGCGATAAAAAGAAAACTTTCGGAACATGCCTTATTAGAAAACTGACTATTGCAGTTAAAAATAGAAATTCAGAAAATTCTCACTACATTGAAAAAACGAAGCGAATCTTTGATTAAGTAGATTTAAGTATCAATTATGATCAAAACACAAGTTTGGTTGGAAAAATTTAAACATTTGAAGCCTCGCTAAATATCGATTATTGGCAGGGCTTTTTCTTTTGTATGTTAAGCTGCCATTCATAATTTTATGGAAGCTTACAATGTATATTTGTATTGGCGGTGATTTAGACGGTGAAGTTGTAAATAACCGTGAAGGTACACATTTTGAAGCTAGTGAAATTGATCCTGCTAAGCAATCAACATACAACCGCCAGAGTTATATTGTTGAAGGCAATACTTACCGATTCTGGCTTTGTGCGGAATTGCCATATATGGAAACAACAGAAATCGCTGGTAAGCATCTAGCTGAAAAATACAAATACCTTTCTTGAATTTAGATACTGAATTATCAAGCCCACCAATCGGTGGGTTTTTTGAATGTTGTTTTTAATTTGCCGGACGTATTACGGCATAAGTGGCCCCTCTGAAAATTGATATTGGAGGGGCTTTTTCTTTTAAGAGGATTTGATATATGAGCATCGATATTAAACAAGAGAAGTATTTCAGCTTAGAGGTTGAAGTGGAAAAAACTACCGTAATTATTTATCAAAAAGATTCAGACATTGTGATTAGCAAAGAAGCCGCGAAACAGCTGATTGAAATTCTAAAAGGGTTTGTTGATTGATTACTTATAGTTGAAAAAGATGAGTGCCTTTTGTGTGCTTCTCACGAGCATAATCCGTTCTGATATAATGGTTACTAATCAACCATATCGAAGAAACAATTCAATGACCATGTATCTAGCTCAGCAAAATGATGAAAATTTTACCTTCACCAAAGTTAACGAAATTTCAGAAGAAATGATTTGGTTGAATTCAGTACTAACCTTCACCACAAACAATGGAATTCTAAAAGTCTATCATGACAAGGGCCTCCCTTTAGAATCAAGAGAAGATTTGGTACGACAGTGCCAACAACATTTTAAATAAGCCACCCTCGGGTGGTTTTTTTTGGAGTACTTATGACTGAATTTCAAAAAAATGTAAATGAAATTAGACAGCTCCAAACAGAGCTAAATCACTTGGGAAGTTGCACTACCAAGGGCATCACAGAACAACAGATCGCTCAATTAGATGAGCGATTTTTTTTGACCATTGCAAAGCAATATAAGTTAATTGCTCGGCTCAACAACAAGCCTGAGGGATTTCTTTAAGGGGCTTGGGTATGGATAGTAAAGATTATTTTTGGCTAACAAGAAGAAAAGAGCCAAAAACTAAACCTAAAAGCAGACCATTGCCTAAAGCTACTCAAAAATATCTAGAAGCAGAAGAAGAATTTACTCAATCCTTACATGTTCTGGAAATTAAATACGAAAAGAAGTTTCAAATTAAATCAACCAAGCACTGGCGATTTGATTTTCATTTAATAGAGCATCGTATTTTAGTTGAAATTGCTGGAGGTCCTTGGTCAGGTGGCCGAAAGGGTAAGCTTAAGAATAAAGCTTGGAGTCTTGATCGTTACGACGTGGCTGAGGAGATGGGCTATACAGTAGTTCGTATAGAGACAGCATCAAGATGTCGTATTGATGAGTCTGGACCTTTGCAGTTAAGGACTGAATACGCTAGTCAGTGGCTAAAAAATTTAAAGAGGCAAATATTTAATGGATCAGATCAGACCATTCCCGCAGCCAGACTTTATTGATCAGGCAGAAGAAGAGGAAGCAATCCGTTTAATACCGGCACCAGATTTAAAGAAATGGGTTGTTGCTAATTTCCTTACACTTGGTGGGCCACTACATAACCCGGACCATGACCATATCGCTGAGCTGCTTCATGATAATGAAGAGTTTTTAGAATTTGCTTGGGCTTCTTCTGCTTATACGCGAGCTAAGCGTATGGTGTTAGGCCAATGTGAAAAGGTTATGTTTCAACAAGGCGGATGGAAGAAAGCTCGTCAAGAACAACAAATGCGGGATTGGTTCGGATTTATACCGACTTACTTAATTACTATCGACGCTACCTTTTGCGATAAAGCCAATGATAGCGAGTTCTGTGCTTTGCTTGAACATGAGCTTTACCATATTGGTGTAGAGCGTGATGGAGACGGTGAGATTATTTATAGTGATCATACTGGCCTACCAAAGCACTATTTAGCTGGTCACGATGTAGAAGAGTTTATCGGTGTGGTCAAACGTTGGGGCGCAAATGAAAACGTTAAGCGGCTAATTGAAGTCGCTAAAAACCCGCCGTTTGTTTCTGATTTAGATATATCAAAATGCTGTGGAAACTGCGTTATCACATGATGAGCCTGAGGGCTTTTTTTTTGGCTATTTAGGTTGACGTAGGTTGACAGGATTGAGGATATGGCGGCTCTAAAAAAAGAGGTAAAACTCTTTATAGTTCGCTCACTTGCCGTATTTAATACACCCACAGAAACTGCTGAGCTCGTCAACCAAGAATACGGGATAAAAGTTACTAAGCAGCAATGTGAAAAATACGACCCAACTAAACGGGCAGGTGAGAACCTTAGTGAAGAGTTAAGAATAGATTTTGAAAAAACTCGCGAAATGTTTTTAGGTAAGCCTGAGGCAATCCCTATTGCAAATTTGGCGGTGCGGTTACAGCGATATGAAAACCAATATCAAAAGCACAGTAAAAACCGTGTGGCGGCTCTAAGTATTCTTAAACAAGCTGCAGAAGATATGGGAGGGAAGTACACCAATAAGACAGAGTTTACTGGTGCAGATGGTCAGCCACTCAACCCTGAGCATGTTACCCATGTCGTAGCAACGCCTGAACAAATAAGGCAGGCAATGGATGAACTCGAAAGTAAATACTAACTTGCTAGAAATGCAGTTAGAGCAAGAGCGCTGTGAGAAAGAACATTTATTCTTTACACGGCGTTTTTTCTTGCCTCGCATGGGCTTTAAGTTTTCGGTCAATTGGCATCATGAATATATTGCCGACAAGATCGACGAGGTTATTGCGGGGAAGGTTAAAAACTTAGTTATTAACGTTCCACCCGGTAGCGGTAAGACTGAATTACTAACAAACCTGATTTCTCGTGGCGTAGCGCGTAATCCTCGATCTCGCTTTTTGTATTTGTCATTTTCACAGTCACTTGTTGAGGATGTATCTGCAACAGCCAGAAATATTGTTAAGTCAGAAGACTTTCAAAGACTTTGGCCTGTAAAGATTTCTACAGCCACGGATGCTAAATCAAACTGGAAAACTACAGTTGATGGTTATGACGCTGGTCATGTTTATTCTGCATCAATGGGTGGGCAAGTCACTGGTCGCCGTGCCGGTACATTAGCGGATGATGGCTTTACTGGTGCAATTATTCTTGATGACCCATTAAAGCCTGAGGATGCATTTAGCCAAACAGCAAGACGTAAAGCTAATCGTAAGATTCTAAACACGGTCAACTCGCGTAAAGCCAAATCTGATACGCCAATTATTCTGATAATGCAGCGCTTGCACGTTGAAGATCCAACTAACTTTGTGATGACAGGTAACGTGCCTGGTAAATGGGAGCAGATCAGTATTCCAGCGCTTATTAATGATGAATACATCAGTAAGTTGCCAGAAAAAATACAAAACAAAATTCCACGTAATGTTGAGCGTGATGCTAAAGGCCGTCAAAGCTATTGGCCGTTGAAAGAATCATTGCAATCTCTATTGCAGCTCGAACAAGGCGGACAGGATAAAGACGGCGCTACGGTATCCCGTTATACATTTGCAAGCCAATACCAACAGGCACCTAAAAAGCTCGGCGGTGATCTTGTTAAGGCTGAATGGTTCCCGCGCTATCTAGATCTACCTGTTCTTAAATGGCGAGCTGTATGGGCAGATACGGCGCAGAAGGTCAAAAAGCATAATGACTTTTCAGTGTTCTTATGTGCTGGTCTTGGCTATGACAATAATCTTTACATCATTGATGTGAAGCGCGGCAAATGGGAAGCACCTGAGCTATTGAAGGAGGCTAAAGCCTTTATCAATAAGCACAAGGACAACAACACCAAGATCGGCAAACTTCGCTATATGGCCGTAGAGGATAAATCGAGTGGTACTGGGTTGATTCAATCTATTTCTAGGGAAACCACTTTACCTATTAGAGCAATTCAGCGTGATGAGGACAAGCTGTCACGAACAATGGACGTCATTCTTTATGTTGAAGATCGGCGCGTATGGTTACCTGCAAGCGCACCATGGTTATTGAACTACATCGAAGAGATTGAAGGACTCACCGCGGATTGGTCACATGATCATGACGACCAGTGGGACCCGACCATTGATGCGATTAATGATTCATTAGCCAAGAAGCCAACTGTATTTGATTAGAGGAAATTATGGCTGAAAATAAAAAGCATGATGCAATTGGTGATGCAGGGGCGTATACAAACTTTGTCTCAAACATTGGTACCGCCCGCGACAAGGCATCACACGGGAGCTTTGTTAAGAAGGTTATTCCTGATGAGCAATTAGAAGCGGTATATCAACACTGGTTAGCTAAGCGCATTGTGAACCGGCCAGCAAGTGACATGCTCCGAGCTGGTTGGTTCTATGAGGGGATTCAGGATAGTGATCTAGAGAAGCTTAAAGAGGCGTGTAAGGCGTTTAATTTAGATGGGGTGCTCTTATCTAGCTTGATCCTTTCTCGCTTATATGGCGTTTGCTACGTGCTCTTAGGTACTGTGGACGGCGGCAACTTAGATCAACCATTCGATATAAATAAACTAGGTGTTGGTCGTTTAGAGTTTTTCACAGTACTCAAGAAAAAGCACATTGAGGCCGATACTTCAAAGTACTTACCGCCAAATGAAGCAGGCGGGCTTTTAAAGCAGCCAGAATTTTACAAGCTTAAACTCGATGGTAAAGCGAACCAAAGGATCCACCACACACGCCTATATAAACTTGGCCATGCAGATGTGGTCAATGAAGAGCCTGTGAGTGTTTTGCAAGAAGTTTACGAGGACCTTTTAGATCATGCTGCTGTAAAGAAGGCCACGGCCAGTCTTGTTCATGAATCAAAAATTGATGTGATTAGAACGCCAGACTTAGTGGAGAAGATCAAAGAAGACATGAAATCAGTTGCTGAACGTTTTCTTAGTGTCGGTTTGCTGAAAGGGCTTAACGGTATGCTCGTATTGGATAAAGAAGAAGAGTATGACTCTAAATCTTATAGCTTTGGTGGCTTGCCTGATCTTATGCGTGAGTATTCGATTCAAACTGCTGGTGCTGCCGATATGCCATATACCATTCTATTTGGTCAATCACCCGCAGGTATGAATGCTACAGGTGAGCATGACACACGGAACTATTACGACAGTATAGCAACCAAGCAAATATGGTCCTTAAAGCCATTCATGTTGAAGCTTTTAAGAGTAATTGTTCAAGCAACATTTGGTCGTCAGATTTCAAGTTTAGATGTTGTGTTTAACCCGTTATGGCAATTAGACGCTAAGGTTCGAGCTGAGGTTGAGAAAGCTAATGCAGAACGGGATGATAAGTATCTTCAGATGGGTGTCATTACAGAGCCGCAGATAGCGAAGCAGCTTGTTATTGACGGCGTTTATTCAGTGATTGATGAAGACCACATTAAAGAGCTTGAAACAATGGTGAAGCCTGATGACGACGATAATACAAATACTAAAACCACACCTCCAGCAGGCGAAGAAACGTAAGAAAGGGCGTAAAGCTTCCAAGCCAAGAGCAGTACATGTAAATCGCCGTGTAGAGCTGTATTACACACGGCAATTACTGACTATTTCAAAGTTTTGTCAGAACCAAACTAAGGATCTTGTTATTCCAACGGTTGGCCAGAACATCGGTGATGCTTGGTTTTCTGACATGATGACGTCGTTTAGGGAAAAGCTCACAAAGTATGTAGTTGAGATTTCCCGACCATTGGCCACAAAAGTTGTGACTGATACCCAAAAGGAAGTGGACAAGCAAATTGCAGAGCACACCAAAACAATTATTGGTGTGGATCTGACGCCGTTCTATCGAGCTGCTGATATTCAGGACGAGGTAGATCTAAACATTACGGCCAATGTCAGTTTGATTAAGTCTATTCCGCAGCAATATGCCGATAAGCTTGAAGTGCTAATTACCAATGCTTTGCAGACTGGTCAAACTAATGAACAACTAGCAAAAGCAATTAAAGATTTAGGGTTGTCTACTGATTATCGTGCTCGTCTTATTGCTAGTGATCAGATGGGCAAGATTAACGGCCAAATTAACCAAGCCCGACAGCTTTCAATGGGTGTTGAAACTTACACATGGCAAACGGCGAAAGATGAGCGTGTGCGGCCAGACCACCAACATAAGCAAGGCAAGACATTTAGATGGGATTCACCGCCAGATGGAGGACATCCCGGTCAACCTATTCGTTGTCGTTGCACAGCATTACCTAATTATGAGGATATATTGATTGATTAGAATTATTTATAATCATGGTGAACTTGAAATAATGGGTTAGAACATGAGTGATTATAAATTTGTAGAAGAGCAACAAGTAATAAATATTGAAACCAATGAATCAGATATTGTTTCAGTCTATTTGCAGCAAGAAATTCAGAATACAGGGTCATTTAACGTCACTATCAATAATTATCTTTTTGTTAATTCTGCGGGGGAGCAATTAGCTTGTATTGGAAAAAAACGTTACCAATTAAAGTGTGAACCTTATTCAGTATTTGAGGCCTCATTGTCTTAATGTTAATTGAAACAGCCTACTTCGGTAGGTATTTTAATGGTGGAAATTTATGAGACGAAAAAAGTTTTCAAAAGACCGGTTTTATCGCCGTTTGAATGCTAAACAGCAAGTTTCTTATGAGCCAAATTTTTTTGAAAGTTTTATGATTGATTTCGCTAAAGGGCTTGATAAAACTGTTAACGCATTTAAGGACATGGTGAAAGGTACATTTCTAGCTTTAAGTGAAATGTCTAATCAGCAACTAAAAGACCTTGAGCATAAGTTGAAAACTGAAAGAAAGTAAAGATAGGGCAAATAGACTAATTATTTAAACTTCAATCAAGCCACCTTCGGGTGGTTTTTTATTGAGCGCAATTTATGAAAAACATTTACCTCTTCAAGGTAGGTGACTTTGCGCCAAGTGAATCATCACGCTCATTTACCAAAGAAGGGTATTTGAAGTGCGTAAATGTTCGCTTAGCTAAAGCGCCTCAGGTCCGTCAGTACTATGCCTATGAGTTTCCATCATTAGAGGGTTATTCAGCAGACCAGATTATCAATATCTATACGCCTGCAGAAGAACTCTTTAAGCCTGAAACGATCGCAAGTTTTAATGGCGTAGATGCTACCGACTATCACCCACCTAAAAATGAAATTAATGCCTCCAACTGGAAGGATTATCACATTGGTTATTGTGAGAACGTCCGACAGGAAGGCGATTATTTAGTGGGTGATCTGCTCATTAAGGACAAGATAAGTATTGACCTTATTCAAAGTAACGAGCGCATTGAAATGTCGCTTGGCTACGGGGCCATGTTAGTTGTTGAGCAAGGTACAGCTCCAGACGGTACGCCGTACCAAGCTAAATTTATCAATTTTAATGGTGATCACATAGCTCTCGTTAAATACGGGCGTTGTGGTGGCGATTGCCGCATCGGTGACGAAAAGCAAACTCCAAAGGGGAAAACAATGGAAGTAAGTGTAAACGGTATTCGTTTTGACATTGGCGATAATAAGCCCTTGGCGGATGCATTAAAGCAGCAACAAGATCAGCTTGAAAACTTGAAGGCTGCAAAACTTAAAGTCGGTGATAAGCAATTTTCTATCGGAGATGAACTAAATGCAGTTCAAGCGGTAGTAGATCAGTTGCATACCGATAAAAGTACTCTTGAGCAAAAAGTGGGTGATCTGGAAAAGAACCAGATGACGCCTGAAAAGCTTGAACAAGCTGCTGCTGAACGTACTGCTGTAATTGCCGATGCTAAAGCATTGGTGCCAACAGTTAAAACCGAAGGCTGCACATGTGAGCAAATCAAGCGCGATGTAATTGCGGCTAAAGCGGGTGATGCGTTGGTAACTGCTTTATTGGGCAGCGTATCGGTAGGCGATGCTAAGCCTGATCAGATTGACACAACTTTCCGCGCTTTGTCTGCTGTGAAGGGAACACATCCATCTAATCCGGTTGGCGATGCACTTAACTACCAGCAACAACAGCAAAACAATAATCAGGACCCTAAAGAAAATAAGGGTTATGACAAGTCTGCTGCATACAAAACAATCTAAGAGGGACTTGAATCATGGTTCAGCAATTAAATGCGGTAGTCGGTCAGCGTGGCCGTTTAACTGCCAAAGAAGTTGTACTGTCATTACCGCTTTCAGGCACAACTTTAGTCAATGACGGCGATGTGGTTGTCCGCACGACTGATGGCAAATCTGTAACGGCAGTTACTGGTGCTACACCAACTCGTTTTGGTGTGGTTGTACGACACGGCGTGGGCAAGACTGGCAAAACAGCGGCTGGGAAAGAAGCTTATAAGGCTGCTGACATGTTGCCAGTAATGTTTGAAGGTGCAATTTGGGTTAAACCTACTGCGCCAATCACAGACATTACTGCTGCTGTTTATGTGAAAACTGCAAACGGTACAACAGCCGCGCCGTTGGGTTCACTCTCAAGTGCCGCTACTGATGGAACATTACTACCTGGTGCAGCATGGGAAACTGTGACTGGTGCCGATGGTTTAGCCCTCATTAATCTTCGTGGAGCTTAATAGAACATGAGCAAATTAGTAAAAATGAAAGCACGCTTAACGCCGATTTCATACGCCATTCAGGCACAGGTAGGTGATGCGTTCAATATGGATGCATTAGCACAGCTTTTCATTAAGATTGAAGAGCAAAACGAAATCACTCCACAGCTTCAGCAAGTTCTGGACTATGCCAAATTCATTCCAGTAACAGATGTGAAGGCTGCATATGGTGGCGGAGAAATTCTCTCGCGTAAAAAAGGTGTTGGTATTGGTAAGGACCATTCAGGCACAGGTGATGATATCCCGCTTGCAGAAGTGGAATATGACACTGTGCAGTTACCTGTGAAAGTCGGTACGATCGGTTATCAATATTCGATTGTAGAGTTGGCGACAGCTCAGGCAATGAACCTTGCACTTGAAGCTGATAAAGTTCAGGCAGCAAACTTGGCTGCTGAAAAACACATGTCAAATGTGGCTTGGTATGGCTACACCACAGCGAATGCAAGTGGTCAGCTTACTCAGGTAAATGGCTTTCTTAACCAAACTGGCGTAACGGTAGTTACAGCTCAATATAACTGGGCTACTGCAACAATCGAACAAGTACTTTCAGACTTTAATAAATCGCTTGCAGATGCTGCAAATCAGTTTGATGGTGATGCATCGATTGAACCTGATACCTACATCCTTGCATCGAACCAATATTCTAATCTAGCCAACCGTATTGTCGCTGACTCAGGTGGTAAGACTTTCCTTGATTGGGTAACTGAAAAAAATATTTTCGCTACTCAAGGCAAACCATTAACCATCCGTGGTTCTGGTCGTGGTAATGGCAAAGGTACAGCAGGTGCTGACCGCTCCATCATCTATCGTCGTGATCCGTCATGCATCCAGTTTAAAGGTAATAGCGTTGAATTCTTGACAGCGCAACCAAAAGGCTTAGATGTGCTTGTGCCGGGTCACTATAAATACCAAGGCGTTTGGCTGAAGCGTGTTGATTCGCTTCGTTACTTTGACCATGCATAAGGATTAAAATCACATGGCTAAATATTCATACACATACAGCGGCTCTAATGCCGCTTTTGTTTTTGCTGGTGTAACAACTTTGCCAGCGGGAATCGCCGTAGCGCTTGAAGCAGCTCAGCATAAGGAACTGCAAAAGAATAAGTTTGCCAAGCATCTTGTTGAATCTGGTGAGCTTGAAATTCAGGAAATTCCAGATGAAGAAACAAAAGCAACAGGTAAAACCGGTGGTAAAGGCGGCAAATCAAACGATGTAGCAGGCGACCAGCAAAAGGCAGCAGATGAAGCAGCTTTGGCCGCCGTGAAAGCTGAACTAGCAGCGCTTGAAGTAACGTTCAGTGATGATGAAACACTTGAGCAATTACAAGCTAAGTTAGCTCAAGCTAAGGAATAAGGTGGACCTATGGACGTACAAACGTTTCGTGAAAAGTTCTCTACTGATACATCTTTAGTCAATTTGCCTGATGCAAAGATTCAGGATGCATTAGAAGAAGCGGATCTGGTTGTATCTCAAATCGAGTTCGGGGCATTAAAGGAACGTGCTGTAGGTCTATATGCAGCACATATTCTTAAAGTCGGTACCGCAAGCGGAAATGGTGCCGCTTTTAGTAACGCCTCGAGCATGACAATCGCGGGCCAAAGCGTGAGTTACTCCAGATCATCGAAAGAAGCTTTCTATGATCTAAGTATGTATGGCCAGCGCTATCTTGCTTTAAAAAATTCCATTCCAATTGATGATGAAGGCACAAACCCTAATCGCTTAGGCGTTGGTTCTTTTGTCGTATAGGAGATTTCCATGCCTTTTAAATATCAGGCACCTGAAGGTTATAAACCAACTAAAGTTGTTATTGCTGGTCAAAACCTCGATATCAAAAACGGCGTTTTAGAATCCGATAATGACATTATCCATATTTTAAAGCCCTTAGGTTTTGAGCGTTATGTCGAAGTGGTTGAGCCAAAGAAATCGGCGACCTCCGCTAAAGAGTAATTAAGCTATGAGCGATTATCGTGTTGATAGCCAATTCAACTTTGATGATATGAATGATCGCGTTAGGTTTGAAATAAGACGCACGATTAACGCTCTTACTTTGCGCTTACAGCGGATTGTTCAGGAAGACATGTTGAGTGGCCAAAGGCTGAATGTTCAGTCTGGCCGCTTACGTGGATCCGTTTCATCTAAAGTTGATGAGGATAAGGATTCGATAGAAGGAACAGTGGGGGCTGGTGGTGCTTTGGTTCCATACGCATTTGCCCATGAGTTTGGCTTAAATGGCTCGATGGGAGTTAAAGCTCATCTGAGAACTATTAAGCAGGCTTTTGGCCGACCTATATCACCAGTACAAGTCAATATTAAGGCTCATTCAAGAAATGTCAGATTTAGGGAATTACGATTCATGCGTGATTCACTAGATATGGTTGCCAAGATTGTGCCGAAAAATATTGATGCAGCAATTCAGCGAGGTTTAGCGAGTGGATAGCGAAGCAATCTATCAAGCGTTGTTTGAGCAGTTAAGTACAAGGGTAGAAGGGCTAGTTACAGTCAGTCGCCGTTTACGTCACTTTAACCATGTGACAGCAGAACAACGACCAGCCATGTTTATTACTCAAGGTAATCAACAGGAAGTGCCAGTTCATGGTTTAGATTCAAAAGTTGAATTAGCTGCTGAGGTTTATCTCTATATCCATGAATCTGACAGGGCAAAGCCACCATCATCACAGATGAATATTTTTATTGATCGTGTACGTGAAGCTATTCAGCCAAACCATCCAGAATTTAGTGAATATCAAACCTTAGGTGGATTGGTAGAGCACTGCTGGATTGAAGGCACGATAGAAGTATATGAAGCAGTAGAAAACATGCTGGATGATCAGGCGATTGCAATTATCCCTATCCGGATCCTCACAACCAATTAACAAAACATTCATTTTATGACCGCCTCGATGGCGGTTTTGTCATTTTAGAGAGGTCAAAATAAATGGCTCAATATTTATTTGGTGCCGGCAAGATCTTTGCTACACCGATTCAAGATGTTTATGGGCAACCGATTAGCAATCCCACACCCGTTGAAGTGGGAGTCTTGCAGTCGGTAGGTGTCGATATTAGTTTCGATTTAAAAGAACTCTTTGGCCGTGGACAATTCGCCGTTGATGCTGCACGCGGTAAAGGCTCAATTAAAGGTAAAGCATCTTTCGGTCGTATTAACGGAACCTTGTTAAATTCTATCTTCTTTGGTGGTGTAGTTGCTGAAGGTGGGATTGAGACAGTATCTCAAACCATTAATGGTGAAACTATTCAAACTGGCGGCTTGGTTACACCTGTAGTTCCAAATGCTGGCACTTTTGTTAAGGATTTAGGTGTTACAGATGGTAAGGCTATTCCACTTAAACGCGTAGCCTCAGCACCAACCGCAGGGCAATACAGCGTGGATAACGTGACAGGTGCCTACACATTTGCTACTGCCGATGTTGGGAAGATAGTTTTTATTAGCTTCCGATATTCGGCAACAGTTGCAGGTGGTAAGTCAATCACCGTGTCAAACTTAGACATGGGCTATACACCTGAGTTTGCATTGGATCTGCAACGTGATTACAAGGGCAAATTCATGCACATGAATTTCTACCGTTGTACCAGTAACAAGCTTGGGTTCAGTTCAAAGCAGGACGATTACGACATTCCTGAATTTGAATTTCAGCCTATGGCTGATGACCTTAACCGTGTTTTCAAAATCGATTTATCGGAGTAATACCAAATGCAATTTAAGCAAGTTGAAAACCCTCGAGGCTCTACAGTTCTTGTAGATGGTCAGCCATTTGTTTTTGCCCCGTTGTCACTTGGTGCAGTTGAAAAACTATTGCCGGCCCTTCAATCATTCAAGCCAGATGATGTCGGCACTGTAATTGATGTCGCACACAAATCTTTGAAACGAAATTACCCCGACATTACTCGTGATGATGTAGCAGAGATGCTATTTATGGATCAGCTCACAGAAGTGATGGAAGCTGTAATGTCTGTGTCTGGTCTTAAAGGGAATGAAGACAGCACTGCAGGTGGCTCGGGGGAATAGATTGGGAGGAGCTGTACACGCATTTAGTGCTCACCATGAGCAAAGATTACGACTATGTACGTAATGAAATGGATCTGCCGAGATTAAGAGCATTAAGTGCGTATCAGCAAAATAACCCTCCCGCACATATAGGTATACAGCGTCTTTGCCGTATATTGGAAGCATTCATGGGAATTGAAGAGACTCCTCAAGCAATCACAGTTTCAGATGATGATGAAGACGATATGCTAGAAGTTTTAGAAAGTTTCCCGCAGGGCGGTTAAGGCTGCCCTTATAAATATTAATGTGACATTAAGTAACCAGTTTGTTAGATTGTACGAACTTTATAATAATTGGTGAAATTATGACTCAAACAAAATTTTGTTATGCCTGTGGCCAACAAATTGATGTTCGTGCAGAAATTTGCCCTAAATGTGGTGTAAGACAGCAAGATGTTAGAATCACTGGGCAAAAAAGTAAGGTGGCTGCTGGCATATTTGCTTTGCTACTAGGTGGGTTTGGGGCTCATAAATTCTATTTGGGTAGAGTTGGCCAAGGTATCTTGTATCTTATTTTCTGCTGGACCTTTATTCCGGCAATTATTGCCTTTATCGAAGGTATCCTTTATCTCTGTAGTTCAGATGAAGATTTTGCAAAAAAATATGGCTAATTAATTTGCCATAATCAACTTTATAAAGCCTTGCAATCGCAAGGCTTTTTTATTTCTCCATAGCTCCTATATAGGGGCTTTTTTTATGCCTGTGAGGAAGTTATGGCAAACAATAACCGTGTTGAAGTACATGTCGGCGCCAAGACCTCTGAACTAAAAGAGGGAATGAAAGATGCAGAAAAAATAGTATCAGAATCATCAAAAAAAATTGAAAACACCAGCGAAAGTATAGATCTTAAAATTGATGTATCAGGCATGCGTTCTGAATTTAATAATTTTGCTAATAACATTTCAGATAAGTTTAAAACGGTTGGCAATGACATTAAAGAATCTTTAACAGGTGGCTTTTCACTCATTAAAGGCGGCTTTCTTTTAGGTATCGGAGAAGAAATAGCAAGAACGGCTGCTGAAGCAATTAGTGCAATACCTGAATTAGTGTCTGCGGTTGGCAAAGCCTCAAAAGAAATTGAAATTCAATCACGTTTAGCAAATGCTAATACTACTGAGTTTCAGGAGTGGGCTTTTGCAGCAGGAAAGGTAAATGTAGAGCAAGATAAGCTCAGTGACATCATGAAGGACGTCAACGACAAGTTTGGCGACTTTATGCAAACTGGTGGTGGCGAAATGGCAGACTTCTTTGAGAAGATCGCACCTAAAGTAGGAATAACAGCAAAAGAGTTTCAAGGTTTATCAGGTCCACAAATTCTTGAGAAATATTACCAGACCTTACAAAAGGCTAATGTCTCACAGGCTGAAATGACCTTCTATATGGAGGCAATTGCGAATGATGCGACATTGTTAGCACCTTTACTTGATAACAATGCAGAAAAATTAAAAGAGTACGCAAAACAAGCTCACGACCTAGGTGTCATTATGAGCACTGAAGCCATGCAGTCGACTAAGGAGTTCAATACTGCTTTAGGAACAATAGAGTCTACGTTGCAAGGTGTAATGACTCGCATGGCGGCACAAGCGGCACCAGCATTAACAGATCTTGCAAATAGATTTTTGACTTTTGCAGTCGAATCTAAAGAAGGTATTGATGATTCGATAAAGTCAATTATTGGAATTTTTGAAAGTCTATTTGGTATTGTTGGTGAAATCTTTAATACCATTGGGGGCATTTGGAAAGATTTAACTAGTGATATTGGGGATGGTTCAATATCACAAATTGGCTTCATGGATGCTGTATCAGTAGCTTTAAGAGCTTTAGGTATTGTTGCAACAGGTTTGCAGGTTGCTATTCAATCTGCATTTGCAATTATCCGAGCTGTGGTAGTTACAGTTTGCCAAGCCTTAATCATTGCATTTAATGGCCTCATGGCTGGATTTGACATGGTACGCAACACCATTCAGTTCGGTTTAGATGTACTTCAAGTTAAATTTCAAACCTTCGGTAGTGTCGTTAATAATATTCTTCACTTTAATTTCTCAGGTGCTAAGTCTGCATGGGAGGGCGGTTTATCTCAGCTAGGTGGTATTACTGAACGTTATACCAACCAAATGAAAGGCCGAATGAATGACCTTAAAAACTCATGGAACAGCGGGGCAACAACAGCGGCAAATTCACTTGTTACGGCTGGACAAAGGATTCTTGATGTTACTTCTGCCGGTGGCAAAAAAATTACAAACTATGTTTATAAGGATCCTACAAAACAAATAGAAACACCAAGTGCGCCAAAATTGGGTATTGGTGCTCCACCACCAAGTATTAATAAGGGTATCGGTACTGGTGTAAAAGATGACAAGGGTGGATCTAAGGCATCTGCTAAATCTAAAGCTGAGCAAGAGGCTAAAGAGCGTCAACGTCAGGCTGAGCAGGCAGCAAAAGCACTTGCAGATATTCGGTATAAATATGCATCTGAAGAAAAGAAAGTCGCTTTAGATCTGCAAAAGGCATTAGATGAGATTGAAAAATCTAAGATGACTGCCGATGAAAAAGCCGCCGCCAAAGTTAAAGCTGAAAAGGATGCTTCAGACAAGATCGTTGCTATCCGTTTAAAAGAGTTTGAGGAATATAAAAAAGCTCGTGAAGAACAGATCGACAATTATCAACAGCAAGCACAACGCCTGTATGAAATCGAAGCAGCTAGGATCCAAGCCGAATATGATGCCAAGAAAATTTCAAATCTTCGCAAAGTTCAATTAGAGAAGCAGCTCGAAGATCAATTACGTGAAATTAAACGGCAAGGTCTTTTAGAGCGTCTGGCACTTGAGAATGAGCAAACTGGCATTACTGGCAAACAGGGCAATCAAAACCAAATCACAAATAATATTTCTGATTTAGAGTCAGATCAGAAAGTTTCTGACACTAAGTCTATGGGCTTAATCAGTGATGCGGAAATGAAAGACTTTGAGGCTAAGTTTGGTGGCTTTACTTCTCGCCTGTCTAACCTTTGGGATCAAGGCATTCAGTCACTTATGAATGGCACATTGACTTGGAGTAACGCAACTAAAGCGGTGCTAGCTAATATGGGCGCATTTGCATTGCAATCGGCTACTAAAGAGCTCCAAGGCTGGCTGAGAATCCAAGCGATTAAGTTAGCTCGAAAGCTTGGTTTCGTGGGTGCTGAAACGGCGGCGGAAGCTTCTGGCCAAGCGGCTCAAACAGGGGCAACAATCGCAGGTGAAGCAACAAGAACCGGTGTTACTGCTGCAGGTGGTTTAACTCGCTTAGGTTTAAAAGCTGCTGAAGCTGTCAAAGGCATCATGATGTCAGCTTGGGAAGCAATGGCGGGCGCATTTAAAGCAATGGTTTCTATTCCTTATATTGGTCCAGTTCTCGCCGTGGGTGCCGGTGCTGCTGCATTCGGTTTAGTGGCAGGTCTAGCTGGCAAAATTAAATCTGCTCGAGGCGGTTATGACATTCCATCCGGTGTGAATCCAGTCACCCAGCTACATGAAGACGAAATGGTTTTACCTTCTCAACATGCAAATACCATTCGTGAAATGGGTAAAGCCATTCGTAGTGGTGCAAGTTTTGGAGCAGCCGCAGCGGCTGAAGGTGGGGGCGCTGGACCAACTATTCATATTAGTGCAGTAGATGCTAAGAGTATTGAGCGGTTATTAAAAAATAATGGTCGTGCAGTCGCTAGTGGTTTACAGAGCTATGTTCGTGGCTTTGGTAAGAATGGTAAATAAGGAGGTATAAGTGTCTAACGTATTATTTCCAGAATTACCCGGTCTTGAATGGGATCTTTCAAAAACACCGATATTCAATACCCACATCATGACATCCATAAATGGCCGAGAACTTCGAGCAAGTTTTCAGGCAGTACCTAAATATGAAATATCAATGTCCTTTGCTTTTTTACGGGAAAGCAAGGGCCGTAAAGAGTTACAGCAGCTTGAAAGTTTTTTCATAGAGCGGCGTGGCTCTTTTGATTCATTTCTCTACAAGATGCCGGGTGATAATCAATTTCAGTGCACATTTGTTGGGGATGGCATAACAGATAAATTTCAAATTTATAAGAGTAGTGCACCTATGACTATTCCTGTATCTAACACAGAACCAAGCGAAAGCGAAGATCCCTTAATGTGGGAGGATTCACCTGTAGAAATGTGGGTCGAACCTGAACAAAAAATGTGGGATATCCAATACACCGTTAATTCAAATGGAATACTTGAACTATCAGCACCATTAGAACTGGGTGAAGAAATTACTGTATCAGGAACCTTTTACTATCGTTGCCGTTTTAAGACGGATGATCAGCAGTACACTAACTTTATGGATAAGTTGTGGAAAGCTGGGAAAGTTGAATTGATCGGATCACTAGGAAATAAAATATGAGACAAGCATCACCCCAACTCATTGCCTTACTGAATGCCGATCAATTTGTTATGGCTGATCTTTACACCATAACAACGATTCAAGGTATTGAGTATTTCTACACAAGCTATGACTACAATTTGATTGTTCAGGGTAAAGAGTTTCGTAATGATGGCCCTGTTATTAGTCGAGAAGGAACTAGTCTTTCTTTAGGCATCGAAGTGGATAATTTATCTATAACTATCGAAACAAATGAAAGCACAAAATTTGGTGATGTGCCTGTAGCTCAGGCATTTCATAACGGCATTTTAGATGGCGCACGGTTTAAGCTTGAACGCATATTTATGGATGCTAATACACCTACTGATACAAGTGCTGGCGCCTTAATTTTATTCGAAGGTCGTATCGTTGAACCTGAACTGGACCGATATGTAATTAATGCCAGTGTGGTATCTGATGTTGACAACTTAAAGCTTCAGATGCCACGAAATTTATATACGCCCGGTTGTTTAAATACATTGTTTGATGGCGCATGTGGCTTAGACAGAGCTAATTTTGCTGTTAATACAACTATTGCAGCAAGTAGTACACCTAGTCGAATAATTTGTGAATTGAGTCAGCCTCAAGGCTGGTTTACCCAAGGAGTTGTAGAGTTTGTTGAGGGTGTAAACATAGGTATTAAGCGTACCGTTCGTTTGCATGAGTCTGGGGCCCTTATACTTACCTTGCCACTTTTAGAAATGCCTGAAATCGGTGAAGCAATACGTGTTTATCCGGGATGTGATAAACGACTTGAAACGTGTACCAACCGCTTTAATAACCGTGCCCGCTTCCGTGGCGCACCATTTGTTCCAGTTCCAGAAACATCAGTTTAAAAAACTTTTCATTAACCAAAGCCCTGCAAATTGCAGGGCTTTTTTTATGGGGGTAGAAAATGCCTTTACCGAATCTTACAGAAATTATTGGCAGCACAGTTACTAAAGGTGGCTTCCGTGATGTGATGGGGAAATTACATCAATATCTTGGAAATGAAGTTCCAACCAAAACAGATTTAACTACTGCTGTATCTGACAAAGTAACTCAAACATATGTAAACAATGCATTAGCAAGTTTTCAAAATGGTGCACTAAAAACTTATCCAACATTAGCGGAAGCTAATGCAGATATTGCGAATATTACTTTAAACACGAAAGTTGAAGTATTAAGCGCAACAGATGGTGGTTCATATTACAAGGCTTCTTCAGGTGCAACGACTTTAACTAAGAGTCCTTACGATCCTAAGACTACAGTTTTAGCTTATGTTGATAATGCTCTTAAAAAGGAATTGATAGAAAATTTATACAATTCGGCAAACAACTTTTCTGGCATTAACGTTAACCCAAGTGGCGGTGCTATTCGGGATAGCTCAAATGTTTCTGTCAATATTTTTCCAGTTGTACCGGGTAAAACCTATCAATTAAAAACTACAACGACAATTAATAAGAGCGTTGTAGTTTTAGGGACCTCGGCAACCTCGAATCATGAGGGTGGGAAACCAACCACTCTTATTGTTTTAAAAGACACGACAGATCCATTAATAAAAGAGTTCACTGTGCCTTATGGCCATAACTTTGGATTTCTAAATACTTATTGGGCAACGCAGTCGGTAGATATTCGTACAGGTACTTTAATTTCTTCAGATGGTTTTATCGAGGTTATCAAAAAAGCTGCTGGTGCCCCTGTTTACGATGAACCTGCACATGCAAAGATCAAAGTATTAGAAGCACAAGCATTACTTGAATCTGATATCGAGATGTCTACCGTAGATCTTTACGATATTAAGAAAGAAAAAGCAGGACTATATGTAAACCGTCTAACTTCTAATATTCTAAGTTATACCGTTTCTTCAACTGTTTTATTTAATGTTGAAGCGGGCAAAACTTATTACATTACCAGCCCTGCATTTTTATCAAATGCTTGTATTGGGTTGCTTTCTGAATCAGATATTGCACCCAACACAAATGTTCAAATTATTTTACTTACCGATCATTCAACAGGTGCAAAGACATTCACTGTGCCTGCTGACTCGCCGCATAGTTATGCTGTTTTTACTACGGCATTATCTTCTCAATCCTATGATGTGATTGGGCATGTGGTTATTCAAGACTCATCTAATCCCGCTTACGTAACTAAAATTAGAGGGGCAAATGTAATTGCCCAATTGCCTGAAAATTTTGAACAGCGTTTTGAGCTCTTAGAACATAAAGTTGACAGTATTGACGGAGTCTCTCCTTTAAGCGGTCTGGGTTGGGCCGTAATAGGTGATAGCCTCACGGAGCATAATTTTCGTACCAATAAAAATTACCATGACTATGTTTCAGATATGGTCGGGGGAATGAATATTTATAACTATGGTGCTAGTGGGCATGGTTGGGATAATAGAGCGAATGTCCCTAATAACATTACTCAAAATCCTGACATTGTTACTGTATTTTTAGGTCGTAATGATTTCGGCGTTAGAGCTCGCCCATTAGGTGAATTTGGTGACGGTACCGGAATTGAAACAGTTGCCGGATCTATTAATTTGTTACTAAGCAACTTAGTAAATAAATTTCCATTAAAAAAGCTTGGCATAATTTTGCCTTTGCCAAGTGCTGATAGTTATGGAATCGATGGTGGTAATCCTAATGCTTATGGCGTAACTATTCGCATGATTGCTGAATTGATTATTCAATACGCAAATCATTATGGAATTCCTTATTTGGATCTCTATAACGGTTCAGGTCTAGCCGTCTATAACAGTACAGCAAACTCATACTATTTTACCGCGCCCGGTCAAAGTGCTCCTGATGGTGTTCACCCAAATGATTTGGGACATCAGCGTATTGCACGATTAGTTAAAAAATTTCTGGAAAGTTTACTTTAAATGAAAAATCTAGAAGCAGTACAAGAGGCGCTTACGTGGCTTGGTACACCATACCATCACCAAGGCCGTGTTAAAAGCGTGGGAGTTGATTGCGGAACACTGATCTGTGAGGTCTACGAGAAAGTAGGACTCATGGATCATTTAGATCCACGGCCATATCCTCCAGACTGGCACATGCACCAGATGGGGCAACGCTATTTAGAACTCATTTTAGGTGTATGTGATCCAGTCGAAGGGCCACCGCAACCGGGTGACATCGTTTTATATCAATTCGGCAAGTGCATTAGTCATGGTGCAATTGTCATCGAGTGGCCAAATGTCATTCATAGCTATATGCATCAAGGAGTCATACTCCAAAATGGAACAAAAGGAAGTTTAGCCCGCCGTATAGCGGGCTTTTTTCGTATGAAGAGGCTTAAATAAATGGGTGGATTATTTGGCGGTACCACGATTAGTACTACAGATACCCGTATTAACTCTATGCGGATTCAACAATCAGCTTATGGGCTTTGTCAGCCTCTTGTGTATGGCAAAACACGTATAGCGGCTAATATGTTTTGGTATGGTGATTTTTTAGCAACACCTCATACAACTGTCACTAAATCTGGTGGTAAGGGTGGAAGTACTAAGACCAGTAACACTACATTTAGTTATAGTGCTTCGCTTATGCTTGGATTATGTGAAAACCAAATTAAGAAGATTGGCCTGATATGGGTTGATAAGGAGCAATTTGTTTCAAAACAAGAAGGTTCTATTGTTTTAGATCCTATTGATCAGCTTAAGTTTGAATTATTCGATGGAAACAATAATCCACCATGGGGCTGGTTAGTTTCAAAACATCCTAATCAGGCAATTAATTATCCCTACCTTGGATATGTGGCAGCTGCAAATTATGAAATGGGGAATAGTGCAAGCCTGTCTAATCATAACTTTGAAGTGATTAGTACAATTACTTTGTCAGATACTATTGATGATGCCAATCCAGCCGATGTAATTGAAGACTTTATTACGCATCCACGTCATGGTGCGGCGCCAAAACTAAACATGGCAGATTTAGAAGAGTTCCGTACTTATTGCCGAGCAGCCAATCTCTTAATTAGTCCAGCATTCACTGAACAACGTGCAGCCTATGAAACAATTAACGAGATTGTCGAAGCTGTAAATTGTGCTGTAGTACCAAGTCCAGACGGGTTAAAAATACGTTCTTTTGGCGATTCTGCGATTACAGGTAATGGTGTCACTTTTACTCCGGATCTCACACCGGTTTATCATTTAACTGATGATGATTTTATTAGTGATGATGAACCGGTAAGAGTACGCCGTAGCCGTGACACTGATGCCTACAATCACGTTCAGATTGAATATATCAATCGATATAACCAGTACAACACAGAAACTACTGAAGCGAAGGACCAAGCAAATATTGAGATGTTTGGCTTGCGTACTGAAGATCCAGTAGAAAACCATTATTTCTGTGAGCCAAAAATCGCTCGTCATGCTGCACAACTTCGCTTACAAAGATTGCTTTATGTACGTAATGAATATGAGTTTACTTTGGGTTGGAAGTACTGCCGGTTAGAACCAATGGATATTGTCACCATTACAGATGAAGCATTGGGCCTAAATCAATTTCCTATTCGTATTACACGTATTGAGGAAGATGAGTTCGGTGAGTTAACAATTACGGGAGAAGAGTTAGCTGTAGGTTCAAGATCTGCCATTGAATACGATTCACAAGCATCAAATGGCTATCAGGGGGGTAATGAAGAACCGGGTAATGTGAATGCACCTGTTATTTTTGAACCTCCGCTGGATCTGACAGACGGCAAAAATCAAGTTTGGGTTGCGGTTTCTGGTGGCATAAATTGGGGGGGCTGTAATGTTTGGGCCAGCCTTGATAATACGACTTATGAAATGATTGGCACTATTTACGGATCCGCAAGATACGGCCAATTAGTTACGGCAATTGATGCCGATGACACAGCTCTACAAGTTGAACTCAATACAGTAAGTCAGATTTTTAGCGGAACCTTAGAAGATGCACAAGCCGATCAAACACTTTGTAAAGTCGGTGATGAGTATTTCAATTATCAAGTTGCCACTTTAAACGGATCTGGTCTTTATACATTAAGTGATGTTTTGCGTGGACGTTTTGATGATGCGCAAAATCATAGTGCAGGTGAGCCGTTTGTACGACTTGATCGGGCTATCTTTAATTATCCTTTTAATGAAAATCTGGTGGGTAAACAGATATTCTTGAAGTTCACAAGCTTTAACGGTTTGGAGCGTAAAGAGCAAACATTAGATGAGGTAACAGCATACAGTTATACATTATCTGGTGGACGTCCTGCGGGTGTGAAAGGTCTATCGCTGCAATCGCCGTTTGTTGGTACTACGTTTAAGGTTCAATGGCAAAACTCAACCGGTGCAGATGGCTACCGTGTGCAAGTCTGGTCAAATGGCGCAATGATTCGTGAGGTTGATACAACCAATACAGATTATAGCTATTCAATTGAAGAAGCTAAAACTGATGGTATCGGCCGAGCTTATACAATACGTGTAGCAAGTAAGAACGGCAACCAGATCAGCACGTATGCTGAATTAAGTATTAGTAATCCGGTACCGCCAGTACTTCTAAATGTTTATACCTCAGCAACTATTGATTCAGTCACAGTGACATGGGTACCTAGCGAGGTTCCTGATCTGAAAGACTATGCTGTTTGGCTAAGCAGTACTTCTAATTTTGATCCAACACAAACGCCGCCTTCTTGGGCTGGCACAGAATTAACAACCACAATTGGAGGCTTACAACCAACAACCCCATATTATATTCGAGTTGCTGCACGTGATGTATGGGAAAACACAGTCTGGAATTATTCAAATCAGATTACTCAAAGTACTTCTGAAGGTTAATTTAAATTAATTCATAGCACCCAAACGGGTGCTTTTTTTTGACCAATATTTAAGGAGCCTATAATGGCTGAACCAATTAGCACTGCTGGAGCAAGTGCATTTTTTAAAATTTACGGTATGGCGATAGTTGTCATTTTAAGTACGGCTCTTATTGCACTTGTTGTGATGATGATACGGATGCCTAAGAACCCTCAAGAGTGGGCCGTAGGGCTGATTTGTACTGTGGTTTCAAGCATTACAGGAGGATCATTTTTTATTATGAAGTTTGGCTTACATGAGTGGGTAAACAATGTTTGGGGCGTTTTAGCACTTGGTGGGTTTTTCTTTGCATGTGGTTTACCTGGTTGGTTCATTGTACGTATCACAGCAAATTTTATAAACCAGCGGGAAGGTAAAAATATCGTTGAAGTGGTTAAAGAATTAAAGAAAGAAGTTAAAGGTGATTAATAAAAAAATTTAATGCCGCCTTCGGGCGGTTTTTTACTCAAAAATCACTGAATTTTACTAAATTTCAATACTCTGATTTTTATAAATTAATTTGAGAGTTGCACGTATAAGAGAGAAATTACCTGTTGACACTGCATGCCGCTAACTACTACGAAAAACTATCGACAAACAATATTATGAAACGACCACCTTCGGGTGGTATTTCATTTTTCACGGGTAGGAAAACGGGTATGAAGCGTGCGTCAACTAACAGAAACAATTTCTTAACAAAGTCAGCGGAAGTCCTTCCGCCTGATATAAAAAAACGAATGGGGGTAAAGTTCGTCTATTCATTCTATGGGAAGTAAGAAATGTACTTTATTCCAAAAAAGCAAAAACCCCAGTGCGCCAACACTGAGGTTTTGGATTATCTACTTTGAGCAAAGGAGACAACTACAAATATGCCTAATAAAGATACCAGTTTTTCAATTCACATGCTAGGTGCTGAAATGAACGTAATCAATCTAGGGCCGAATGAATTCATCAATTTATTTTATGTTTTGGTTGGAGCTTACGCATTATACAAGTTAATAAATTTGTTTATTAAATATGCTGAAAATCGACTGAACCTTAAATAATATGAACGATAAATACACATGGTGGGATGTAGGTAAGTCAATTAAGACATTCTCCATTCCCATATTACTATGGAAGCTAGATACCATAATACTAGCTCTCAAAACCTAAAAGCCGACCCATTAAAAGGTCGGTTTTTTTACATCTGAAGGAAAGTGAAATGAACATCGAACAATATCTTGAAGAACTCATTAAACGCGAAGGCGGGTATGTAAATAACCCAGCAGATAAGGGTGGGGCTACCAAATTCGGTATTACTGAAGCGGTAGCACGTGCTAATGGTTTTAAAGGCAATATGCGTGATCTGCCTTTAGATGTGGCCAAAGCCATTTATAAAAAACAGTATTGGACAGCCCCACGCTTTGACCAAGTGAATTCTATTTCTTCTGCAGTAGCTGAAGAGCTTTTAGATACAGGGGTAAATTGTGGCACCGGCTTTGCAAAACCTCTTTTGCAACGTGCTTTAAATCTTTTAAACAATCAAGGCAAAGCAGGGTGGCCAGATTTATCAGTAGATGGAATTTACGGGCCAGCCACACTAAACGCACTTAAAACGTATTTGGCCAAGCGTGGTAAAGATGGGGAGAAAGTTTTACTGCGAGTACTCAACATCATGCAAGGCCAACGTTACATTGAAATCTGTGAACGCAACCCTAGCCAAGAACAATTCTTTTATGGCTGGATCGCTAACCGGATATCATAATATGAAAACCTTTCATTGTAGGCGTTCTAAGTTTGCTTCGGTTCTAACAGCGCTGTGCATTCTATTATCAGGATGCTCAGCTCATACTATCAATAGTAATGTGAATGTAGGTATTTGTGTAAAAGCCCTTTGAGTAGGGTTTAACATATATTTCTATGCTTTTAGTTTCTCTATCGCTACTAGAATGTAACGTTCTTCAATATAACTTATAACGGGCATTAATTCTCTAGAAGCAAGCATAAAATGTGTAGCAACTTCATTATAGTTAGAATCATTACTTATCTTCATGCACACATCTGAGAATTTTTTAAATTCTGATTTAGCAAATGTTAGTTTATCTTTTACTACTTTATTATCTCCAGAAAAAAAATAAAAATTTTCAATCGATGCTACGGCTTTTAAAAAGCTAACTCTAATTTCAAGTAACTTTTTTTGTTTATGTTCTTTGAAATCAATAACTGCTAATTCAAGATGTCTTTGATCTCTAAGATCATAGGGAGTTGCAATTTGCCCATACAGCAATGTGATTTGCTCATCAAAAGACTCAAATTTTTCAATCATTATCAATGCTAGTTGTACTTCCATTGATTTATTATGTTGGGCCTTCCAATCATTGAAAAGATATGCCGCGATTATTGCTGCACCAATTGTAGTCAAAGCGGAAATCAAGCCTATTGTTAAAGTAAAAGCCTCTTTTAATGGGTTATCAATCGTATTGTGAGAATAAATTAATAATATAAAGAAGAAAAAAATAATGCATATTGAAATAATCCAAAAGCAAATATCTATCAATAAAGTCCTAAGTTCAGTCTTCATGGTTTTTTAAGTATCAATTTTTTATAGATTCTAATCTCAGATACTTTTTATGAGAAGAATTTATTTAAATTTTAGTAAAGACGCGCTGATATGATTCATAATTTGCATTTTTTATCAACTATCAAAGGTTGGCTAATTATTCTGCATTATTTGTTTAAGCTTTTAGATGCTGATTAAAATTGTTAAAAAAACAATTTATAAAATTTTGTACCTAATTTGCAATTGGCATTTTATTGCATAAAAAATTTAAATTGTGGACTCTATACTTTAAGTGAATTTAAAATTCTATTAACTTCATTGTCATCTATTAAATTTTGAAGATGAAAGTATTCTTCATATGCATTTCCGCACACATTGACAAACTCTGCAAAATCATTGACTGGGATCATAAAAAAATTAGTTATATCTGGGATTTTTTCGAAATAATCTTCCAGAATTTTAACTTTTAACGTAGAAGTTTTAGTTTCCTCTATAAGTAAATGGTAGTGCTTTAAATTCCTTATGAAAAATTTAAAATTCGTTTTTATTGTATTAGCAGTTCCTTTTATTGATTCTATTTTGGAATGGTACTCATCCTCGTGCGCCTTGATTTCAAGTTGTAATCCAACAAGAAATGGATATAGCTCCGTTTCTAAGTCACTCTGTTTTAATTGAAACTCAAGGATTGAATTAGATAATCGATCATAACTCTCAAGCACCTTTTTCGCATATTCATTGGAAACAGATTTGTTGTGTTGATCTCTCCAGTCATTAAATAAATTAGCTGCAATTATGGCGGCTCCTAACGTGGTCAAGCCTCCGAAGATTCCGGAGACTGTTGATAAACTATCTTTAATTGCTGTTACATCACCCCAATATTTAAATAGAATCCCTAACACACTCCAGATAAGGATAACTAAAAGAATGACTGATACTGAGATGCTGTAAGCAACAACATTTTTATTCATTAATCACCAACCGTTCCTAAAATTGGAATCATTTGTGGCCCTGTCATACGGGCTTTTCCAATGATCTCTACCAACTCATCATAAGTTAAATGAAAAGAATCTTCACTATCAAAAACATAGACCATGTTTTTCCCTTCATATTCTGGCGGCGTAGGTGGCACGAAGCGCTTAGGGATAAGTGTTTGAGTTAATTGTTCGTCAGTTAGTCGTGTAAAGTTCATTTTAGTTCCTCAAAAATTACTTAACGATTGGTAGTTGATCCCAAAGAAAGGGATTCTTGCTTAATTTGTCACGGGACATCGACCAGTTCCGATTGGGAACAAAACATGGTCCGACACTAATTTTTTTCTTTCCAAACTTGCTATGAATACCATCCATAGCCTTCATTAAACATTCCTTTTTCTCTATGTGCTCAAAGTCGGTTAAGAGGTCATAAGTGTGGCCAGATTTGGGCTCAAGTCCTGTCAGCAGTACGCCGCATTTCTTATATTTAATTCCTTCCTTATAAATCTCATCCACCATCCTTGTTGCAGCTCTTACAAAATCAATAGCGCAATCCGTAGGCTCAGAAAACGAACCTGTGATTGATTTATTGTAGAGCGGCACATTAGGATCGAAAGGGTTTGACTGAACGAAAGCAATCATACATCCGCATAAAAGCTCCTCTTCACGTAGCCTTTTACATGCATCCTGAGCATACATAGAGATTGCTTCTTTTAGATCTGTTAATTCAGTTACCCGACCGCCAAAGGACCGGCTTGCAACTATTTGCTTTTTTGAAGGGGGAGTGTGCTCGATATCAATGCATGAGATGCCCTGTAATTCGTAAATAGTACGAGCTATAACAATCGAGAATTTTTTCTGCATCTCGCGAGGCTCAGCACAAGCTAGATCAAGGACTGTATTAATACCCATTGATTGAAGCTTTTTTGAGTGCTTACGACCAATACCCCAAACTTCAGAAACGTCTATTTGGGCAAAGTAATATTCTTTGTTGCAAGGGTCCATATTCACTAAATCACAAACACCGTTAAAGCCTTGATTTTTCTTAGCTATATGATTAGATATCTTTGCTTCCGTCTTGCTGCGACCAATTCCTACGCACACGGGCAAACCAATCCATTTCCATATCTTTGCCCGCATATCGTGACCAACCTTCTCTAAATCAAAGTTCTTCTCATAAGCTGTGAAGTCTACAAAGCATTCATCAATCGAATAAGGTTCAACCTCTTCATCAGTTACGTACGAACTCAGAATCTTATGGAAACGTCTCGACATTTCTGCATACATTGCATAATTGCTTGAAAGTACGATTACGTTATGTTGCTGAACAATGTCTTTAATTTGGAAAAGTGGTACACCCATTTTTATATTTAGGGATTTTGACTCATTACTACGCGCAACGGCACACCCATCGTTATTTGACAAAACGATGACTGGTTTATGATTCAAAGATGGGTCAAAGACTCTCTCACATGAGACATACATATTATTGACGTCAATCAAGAAAAAGACTTTGTTCTCATGTTTCATGTGTTAATGCCGTGTCATCTTAATGATATGAGTGACAACACCCCAAATTATTAATTCTTGGCCATCTGTTAAATAGATATTTTTATATTCTGGATTTTCTGCTTTGAGCCATTTCTTCGACTCTTCAATCATTAAGCGCTTAACCGTAAAATCATTATCGATTAGTGCGACTACAATGTCGCCGTGTTTAGCATCTAAGCTACGATCGACAATCAATTCATCATTAATATCGATCCCTGCGTTGAGCATCGATTGAGAAGCAACTTTGACAATAAAGGTGGCAGTTTCATTTTTTATTAAATGCTCGTTCATATCGAGCGCTTTATCCACATAATCTTGTGCAGGGCTGGGAAAACCTGCCGATATCTTCTCAAGCGCATAAGGCACAAGCAAGTGAGTTGAAGGGATAACCTGCTTAAATGATAAGGCTTCAGATAAAACAGCATCTTGTAAATACGGCTTTATCTGGATAATGGATGGTGCAATTTCGCTCATAGAATACCCCTTAACTTGAATTTGTAACATATTCAAGATGATATGCTAGAGCTTAGTTAAATTTCAAATTTAAAAACTTGTGGATAAATAGTGACTAGTCGTAACTTGTCGCTCATTATTGTGCGTTTGGTCGGAATTTCTTCAATTCTGATCTAGGTTGTGCTACGAACTCATCAGCAGGCATATCTAAGAAAAATTCCTTAGCTTCTTCATGTTTACAGTGCAGCCAGTCATTTCTTAGTTCAGGTGGAATAACAATAATAGAGCGTTTTTCATCTGTGGGAGCATGGAACTGCTTCATGAAAGGGTGGTGGTCAGAATTAATTGTGAGCATGCTCATAGATCTGATTTCTTCGCCATTTACCTCTGCATATTCATAAATACCAGCAATCGTAAAAGGCATTTCGTCCTTCCTATAAATTCCCCACCATTCAGGCTTATCACTAATATACTTCGGCTCAAAGATTACATCAGCCGGTATTAAGCAAAATTGGTTTTTCTTCCATGCATTTCGAAAGCTCGGTTTTTCGTGAACTGTTTCCGTTCTGGCGTTGTAAGTGTTATGAACTTTTTTAAGATCCTTAACCCATGGAGCGACTAATCCAAATCTAGCTAAACGCCATTCCATTTGTTCTTTTTTAGAGAATAAGAGGGGAGCTTCATAGTTAGGGTAAATATGATCTTTATATTCAAATGTTGGCTCAAACAGATCCAACAAATGAATTCTATCTTTTGCGATTGGTTCGTAGTTCGAGCACATTGAAAAAATCCTATTAATTTTTAAATTTTCTATCTTTATAAAAATAACAATAGTAAAAATCTAGTTGATTTAGAATAGTATTATGGTAAAGCGTAAGCTCATCAATGAAATCAGTACCTTTAGACTTTGCGCGTTCAATTAAAAAAAGAAAATGAAAAATATTTATAAAATAAGAGTCTTGAAGACCAAGAGGATCTTCGATTTCGTTTTTAGTCTCTGGTTTTAGTATATCATCAGAAAATGCTTTAATTTTTTTATTGATATTTTTAACGAGCTCATTATTTTTAGGATTATTTGTTAAATTAATAGAGAAGAAAGGTAATGCTCTTAAAAAATTTTGAGCAATTAAAGGGTAATGTAAAGATTGATATTCTAAAGAGCTAATACTTATTTTATATATAGTTCTATCATTCATATATAAATTTTTACCGTCTCTAAAGTTTATTTCCTTAAAGTTTAATAAAAATCTTTTGTGTTTATTTAGCTGCGTTTGTGACTTAATGAGAGATTCAGATAAATCATTCAAAATATTATAACTATTGCCTGCTTTTGAATTGTCGGTAAGTACACGATGTTTAATCTCGAATAGAGCAATACTTTTTTGATTGTAAATAACTAAATCTAACTCCAAAGACTCAGAATTAATACCCATAGCGGTTCTTTGTGGACCTTTAACATCGTATTCATTATTTCCAATAAACTTCTGAGAGGTTGATTTTAGTGAGTGCTCCGCAAATTCTTCTAATATTAATCCCTGTTCATTGCTTTTTATGCCTTCTAGATAAAGTAGCTCAAGAAATATATAGTAAAACCCAATATAAAAAAATGAATGGTTTAGGAAAAACACTTTATCTAATATTTTTACAAAAGGTTTTTTCTTGTAATCAGCTTTATCCAAATCATAAATAGTATGGAATTTATTGTTTATAGATGTATGATTAATTAGTTTCGATATTTTGTTGGAGATTTCAATTGGATATTTATCATAAATTTTATGAATTTCTTCTGTAATATCTATAATTTCATTATGTGGCTTTGTATAGATAAATGAAGCTAATTCGAATGTTAAATTTAATTCTGGTGTGTTAAATTTATTATTAATAAAATTAAGATAATCTAAGATTGATTTAGGATCATATTGTTCAATTTTAAGTAATTGATCTCCTATAACATGATTATCAATTACTCTTAAGATTGATTCTGGTGAGCTATTTGTATACTTAAAATGAGAAAATGGATAATTTTGATATTGATATAGTGATATGTAATGTTTTGAAAATTCCAAAGCAGAGTCTAATCTAATAGTTTGAACATTTTGGGATAATGAAATTGGGTTAGAATGTTTTATTGCTTTGTTTAATATGTAACCCCAAGGATATATTTGTTTATCATGCTCTGTAATGAAAAAATAAAACTTAGTGTCAAAAAGTTTTTTTATTTTAGAAAAAATATACGAAATAGCATCAATACCAATTTTTTTAAATTTATTATCTATTATTTTTTCAATTTCTAGTACCTTTTTTTTATTAACTTTACCATTGTTAAAAAAGTTTCCTACTCCTTTTTCTTTAAAGAAAATTAATGATTCGCACAAACAATTTATTTCATCTGTTATAAATGCATGAATAGGTGTAAACATATTATTCTTTCTAGCATGTAAACAATATTTATAAGCATTTATAAAGTTGTCTTTATTGTTGTTGAATTTATTATCAAAATTGAAATTTGAAAAAATAAAACTTAAATTTTCATAAATTATTTTATAAATTTTTATATTGGATAACTTATATTGAATTAAAAAAGAGTTTTTTAGCTCAATACAGTAGCTGTAGCTATATGAATCCCCAATAAGAAGTGAATTTATCTTTTCATTAATTTGTTCAAGCATTAGTTTCTCTTGAATTGTAAAGATTTTATATTTTTTATGGGTTTTTAAAACAAAATCAAAATCAATCATCTTCTTACTCTGTAATAAGTGGTTTGAGCAATATCTTTAATTTTAGAAATAACTCAAGATAACCTTAAATAAATTTATAAATTACAACTTTCAACATGTTATATCCATTATTTCTTCTAATTTAGCTTCGTATCTCACTTATAACTATATAATTATTCTGCAAGCCTAAGGACCAACCAGACTCTTTATAGAGTGGCTTACCATATTTAATTGTGTGCTGGATATAAAAGTAAACCCAATCTTTCATTTGCTAATTCTCAATTTTTCAGTAAGTGATTCAATATTTAGGACTATCTTAACTAGCCAAACTATTCATGATATCTGCTTATAATAATATTGTTATGCTCAACCCACTTTTCTTGCATATTCCTTATTGATTTTTGTTCAAAGTAGATTCTGTTTTTTATCAAAGCTTTTGAAACATCAGATAGCACAACATTTTCAATCATATTCATAGCTTTACGTAGATCATCAAAAGTTACTTGGACATACCCATCGGTTACATCGTTGTCATCATCACCAACCATGTGATTGATGAGTTTTTTAATTGTGTAACTACCAATCGCTAGACTATTTGCGATAGTTCCGAAGGTTCTCCGCAAGTCGTGAAATGTAAATTCAATGCCAGTTGCTTCAGTTATCGTATGACGAGCTTCACGCTTATCAACGATATGTGAATCAAGCGTATCACCAGCGAAAACGTATTTATTATTGCCAGCAAGTTTTTTACGTTCCGCCAAGATATACCAAAGCATTTCTCCCATCGGTAGGAGAAGGTCTTCATGATTTTTCGGATCCTGAATTTTTATAGTTCCATATTTTAAGTCAACATTTGCCCATTCTAGTGTTTCACCTTCTTCTCTTCGGAATCCGGTTAGTATCAATAGAAGTAAGAAGTCCTGATTTGTGTAGGCACGATGATTTAAGTTTTGGTTGCCTGACCACCAATTTGCACACACAGCAAGTGACCAATCGTGAATTTGGTCTGCTCGAATATACCCTTTACGACGTTTTATCTTGTTCCATTTCTTCTCTTTATAAATAACCCCTACAGGGCTTTTTTCGGTGATAATTTTTTCATCATTATCGTTATATAGAATTGAGGCATTGAAGTTGTAGACAGCTGATAAAAACTTCATTGCAAGATTTGCTTGCGCTAAACTTCGCTCAGATAAATCCATATGTTTGTTTAAAGTCATTCTCTGAGAAATTTCAGTAATTTTGATGTTTTTCCAATCTTTAAAATAATCATTGGCACATCGGTCGTAAGCATTGATTGTATTAGCGCTTAGCTTCTTTTTACTTTTGTAGACTTCATAGGCTTGTTCAAGCGTTGGAATTAATTCATTTGCTTCTTTTTCGGTTTTAAAGTCATTCTTTAATTGTCTTTTTTGAGCAACCGGATCAATGCCTTGGTGCATCATTAACAATATTTTTTTAGCTTCTGTACGTGCTTGCTCAAGAGTATATACACCATGCTTACCAATAGACTTTCTTTTGTTTCGTCCATCAGGCATTCTCGTTTCAACAAAATAGGTTTTCGACTTTGTTGAAATTAAGCCAAAGCCAATAGTAACTGAGTCACGATAAAATTTACTTCCGCTTTCTTCGAGGGGGATGCTATCGATAAATGTTTTAGTAAGCTTATATCTTTGGGTCATGGTGACTTAAAAAGTACGAAACGATACGCAGCAATATACCACAATATTTTTGAAGCCTACTATAAGCCTATTTTTGATTAATTTGGTGAGAAATAATAGGTTTTTAAGTTGATGTTTCTTGTCTTAAGTTGTTGTTTTTATAAGTAAATAGATGCTCCGAAGATGCCGCTGCATGTGTCGTTACCCTGAACCCGATGAGTTCAAGGTGGAGGCGACGTATACTTGCTGGGTTTCCTACACGAAGGTAGGCATACACTCTAAATATACAGAACACATCCATAAGTTTAAGTATCGGCAGGGGAATAGACCCGCTGGCGAACATCCCAGAGACAGTTTAAGTATAACCGATCTGACCATGTTGGCAATCACCTAAACCTCTGGAACTGTAAACTTAGTTTGCGTTTGATGAAGCTTTGTACACTAACAAGCATAAAATAATTTTCAATTGTCCTAATAGTCTAAATAAAAAACGCCTTGCATCTATTATTCATAGAGCAAGGCGTTTTTATATGGATAGTTTATTAAACAATTTGTTCAACATCATCCAAGATCGTTTGCAGTAAACGTTCACAGTGAGTGTATTCTTGCAAAGACTTATTAAGGCTCAGTACTTCTTGAGTCAATTGTAGAGCAACCATAATGACCAATTTGTTGTGCTCCACACGTGGAGCGCTACGACGCATCTCATTAAATTTTTCATTGAGAAGTTCTGCTGCACGTTCAAGTTCATCTTTTTTATCTAAAGTAGTCGCGAGTCTAAAGGTCTGCTCAATCAGCCTAAGCTCTACCATGACTTGTTCACTCATGATTGGGTCTCCTCACCAGTTTCAGCATTAGGATGGGCAAGCTGCTGAATTTCTTGAGCATGCTGATCTTGGGCAGTACCTAAAATTCCTAAACGTTGAATAATGGCTTCAACTTTTGATTTGGCAAGCTCATTTTTTTGTAACAAACGATCACGATCTTGTTGTAAATCATGAAGCTCTTGTTGGGTTTGACGCTGGTGGGCTTGTAACTTTTCTTTGGCAACACGTAATTCATTTCGTTCGGCAAGAATTTCTTGAAAACGATTTTTTAAATCAGTCGTACTTTTTTCTAATCGGCTATAACGTTCAGCAAGTGTGTTAGCATCCTGATTCAATTGTTGAAATTGACCTTTTAACTGAGATAACTGCTCAGTTACCGACTCAATTTCCTCTTGTTTTTTAGTGATAATACTATTTTTTTGCACAACTTGTGCGTGATGCTCTGTTTCAGCCAGTTCATTAGCTTCTGAGAGTGCCGCATGTTCACTCTCTAAATGATGTAAGCGTGTTTTTAATACGCTAATATGCGCTTGTAGCCGCTGTAATTGTTCTAACATAACGAGGTCGCACAGAATTGCAATCAAAGGTAATATATACAAAGTATAGAGATTGGATAAACGAATGCAAGACGATATTTCAGGCTGGACAGATTGGAACGCTCATTTTGAAGGAATTGAAGAAATTTCAAGCCCTAGTGAGTTACATGGTCTGTTAACAGGTATTGTTTGTGTGACAGAAGCGCCAACGCGTGAAGAATGGTCACAAATTTTAACAACCCTTAATGTGCCAGAGTTAAGTGAAGATGCTTTAGCACTTTTAACTGATGAAGCAGACGATGTCGTTCACGCTATATCTGATGATGAATTAGATTATTTACCAATGCTTCCTGATGATGAACATACGCTTCAAGAACGTGTACAAGCATTATCAGATTGGTGTGCGGGTGTTGTATTAGGTTTTGGGCTGGCATCGGGTCATATTCGTGATGATGAACGTGAGTTGATTGAGAACCTTCAAGATATTGCAGCGGTCGAATTTGAAGACTCTGATAATGATGAGGAAGGTGAAAGCAGTTACGAAGAATTGTATGAATTTGTACGCTTAATACCTGTAAGCTTGTCTATTGGTAGAAAAAAAATCACTGTAGCTGACAGTTCTTTATTGAAAAACTTTCATGCAAAAATTAAATCTGCTGCTGTAGACACAGAACAAACTATTGTAGAAATGTTTACTCCACATCGCCCAAGCTAATTGAGGCGATGTGTTATTGGTTGTATTTTATTTTTTGACTTTAAAATTCTAAATCAAGTAGATCATTATGAAATTGCCTCAAGCTGATTTTCGACATCGTAGAGACCGTCTGGCAGAAAAAATGGGTCCAAACAGTATTGCAATTATTGCAACGCGTGAGGAAATGTACCGTAATCGTGATGCGGATTATAGATTTCGTGCCGATAGTAGTTTTTTCTATTTGACTGGCTTTGCTGAGCCTGAGGCAGTTGCTGTCATTGAAACTTTCGAGGACGATGAGTATAGCTATAGTCTTTTTTGCCGTGAACGTAATCGTGAGATGGAAATCTGGAATGGTTACCGTGCAGGCATTGATGGTGCAATTGAAGACTATGACGCAGATGAAGCATATGCAATTGATTTGCTTGATGAAGAGATTATTGAAAAGTTATTAAATAAAGAGCGTCTTTATTATCGGATTGGGCACAATGCTGCGTTTGATGCACGGGTGAGCCAGTGGATTAAACAAGCAGATGCCGAGCACCGACATGAGAGCGCTCCAGCTCAACTGGCACAGCTCGACCGTATTGTGGATGAAATGCGTTTAGTCAAGTCACCACAAGAACTTGAGCTGATGCAAATTGCTGCAAATATTAGTGCTGAAGCGCATACGCGTGCGATGCAAATGGTACGTCCAGGCATGATGGAATATGCACTTGAAGCTGAGCTGAATTATATATTTGGGCAAAACGGTTGTGTGCCTTCTTATAACAGTATTGTTGGTGGTGGTGCTAATGCTTGTATTTTGCACTATGTTGAAAATAACCAACCACTCAAAGATGGTGATTTAGTCTTGATTGATGCAGCTTGTGAATATGAGTTTTATGCATCGGATATTACCCGTACTTTCCCAGTAAATGGCAAATTTAGTGCTGAACAAAAAGCCTTATATGAAGTTGTATTGGCTTCTCAATATGCAGCAATTGACGCAGTTCGTATTGGCAATTCTTACCGTGAACCTCATGAAGTTGCAGTCAAAATTTTAACTGAAGGCTTAGTTAATTTAGGTTTGCTCAAAGGTGATGTTAATCAACTCATCGAAACCGAAGCATATCGTCAGTTTTATATGCATGGCACAGGTCATTGGCTAGGTATGGATGTACATGATGTTGGATCTTACAAAAAAGGTGAAGACTGGCGTCAATATGAAGAGGGTATGGTTGTTACAGTTGAACCTGGTTTATACATTGCGCCAGATGATGAAACTGTAGATGAAAAATGGCGTGGTATTGGTATTCGTATTGAAGATGATGTGGTCGCAACGTCGAAAGGGCCACGAGTTTTAACTGCCAATGTAGTTAAAGATATTGCAGATATTGAACATTTAATGGCGCAAGCTAAAGCATAATTAAACGTATTCGCCAAAGGAGCAAAACTCGATGCAACAACAAGTGATTATTGTAGGTGGGGGTATGGTTGGTTTGAGCCTTTCACTCATGCTAGCGAAGGCCAATATTGCAGTAAAGCTATTGGAAGCTGTGAAATACCCAAACTATGATGATCAAAATGTTGCCCCTTATCATTCGAGTTTTGATGCACGTAATACGGCTTTATCACGTCGTAGTGTGCAAATTTATCAAAAGCTAGGGTTGTGGGATGCATTACAGCAACATGCTACTCCAATTTTACAAGTCCACATTACTGAGCAAGGCAGTTTTGGTAAAGCACGTTTAATCGCAGAACAAGAAAAAGTCGAAAGCTTTGGGCAGGTGATTGAAAATGCTTGGCTTGGTCGTGTGCTGTTAACTCAAGTGCGTCAGCAACCTTTGATTGAGCTAATTGATGGCGTACAGGTTACAGCTTTAACTCAAGATGCTGAACAAGTACATATTGAAGCTCAGCGTGGTGAGGAAACCTTAAAGCTTGACTCAAAATTATTAATTGCGGCTGATGGACGTGATTCTTTTTGTCGTCAGGCAATTGGTGTCGGTGTTGATGTTCATGATTATGATCAGGTTGCAATTGTCACTACCGTTCAGACATCGAAACCGCATGAGCATGTTGGTTTTGAGCGTTTTAGTGCATTAGGGCCTTTAGCCTTATTGCCTTTACCGGGTGAATATCGCCGTTCGGTTGTATGGCCTGTGAAAAAAGGCACTGAAAATGAATGGCTAGGCGAAGAAAATGACCAACACTTCTTAAGTGCCTTGCAACAAACCTATGGTGACCGAGCGGGTAAATTTGAAAAAACGGGTAAACGTTTTAGCTATCCACTTTCACAAGTGCTTGCACATAAACAAGCTGTTGGCCGCGTTATTTTAATGGGTAACGCAGCGCATACAATTCATCCGGTTGCAGGACAAGGCTTTAATTTATGTCTACGTGATGCAGATGTTTTGGTGCGTTATTTAGTGAACCAGTTAACCACTTCTGATGATTTGGGTAACCCTGATAATTTACTTGCCTATGAACAATCTCGTTTATCAGATCAGCAGCGAGTAATTAAGTTCTGTGACACTGTAGTCCGTGGCTTTAGTAACCAAAATCCATTATTAAAATTAATTCGTAATACAGGATTAATTGCATTTGATGTTATTCCAGGTGTAAAACCGTTGGTGGCTAATTATGCAATGGGGTTAAAAGCATGAGTGAAGTGTTGGATGTCGTCATTGTTGGTGGTGGATTGGTTGGTGGTTTAACTGCTTTATTACTTGCGCAAGGTGGGGTACAACCCACAGTGCTTGATGCGGCTCCTGTACTTGATGTTGAGAAAACATTAAGCGTGATGAATCCACGTGTTTTAGCGCTTAGCCAAGCGACCATTCATTTGCTTAAAACGGTAAATGTTTGGGATGATCTTGCGCGTCAAATGCCTTATACGGGCATGCAGGTATGGAATCTTAATGGCTATGGTGAAATTAATTTTGGCCATGAGTCCATACAAAGACCGATGCCGGAACAAGCGTTAGGTTCTATGGTTGAACCGAGTGTATTAAATGTTGCCATTCAACAAAAAATGTTGGAGCAATTAACAGATTACCGTACCCAAGTTCGTGTTACTCGTATTGAGCAGGGTGTTGGATGTTGGCATATTCAATTGGCAGATGGTACTACGCTTAAAACTAAACTGCTGATTGGTGCAGATGGCGCTAATTCATTTGTACGTGAACAGGCTTTTATTGACCTCGATGTACTGGATTACAAACAAGCAGCCATTAGCTGTGCCATTAAAACTGCAAAACCCCATCATTATGTTGCCCGTCAAATTTTCTTACCTACAGGACCTTTGGCATATTTACCTATGGCAAGTCTTGAAGAAACTGAAAACGGATACTGGCAATCAATTGTTTGGACACTACCAGATGATTATGCCGATGAATATTCAGCTTTAAACGATACTGCGTTTATGCAGCTTTTAACTCAAGAAAGCCAACACATGTTGGGTGAGGTGTTAGACGTTCGTTCCAGAGCACAATTCCCGCTGAAAGCTCGCGCTGCAAAACAATACGTAAAAGCAGGCTTAGCTTTGATTGGTGATGCCGCACATGTGATTCATCCACTTGCTGGACAAGGGGTAAATATTGGCTGTCTTGATGCAGCAGTACTGTGTGACGTGTTGCTTCACGATTTAAGCCGTGGTGTATGGGCACATGATCAAACTTTAATGCGCTATGAGCATCGCCGTAAAGGTCAGAATGATGCAATGATGCATAGCATGTCGGCAATTGGTTGGCTTGAAAGTAGTGAGTTATTCCCAATCGTTTGGGCTCGTAATATGGGCCTTAAGCAAGTTGAGCAGATTCCGGTTTTAAAAGATAAATTTATGCAACAAGCAAATGGTTTAGGGGCTTTACAAAGTACCCGCTATAGGCATTAAAATATTTACTGGGCCTATACTCTACTAAGCGAATTAAATGCCAGTAGATATTTTTTGAACAATCATTTATATATCATTACGAATTTGGTCATAAAAGATACGGAATTGACCAAATTGGCTCTTTGCTAAATGCAAAGAGGTTGCTAAATTTCTGAGGTCTTGGGACCATAGCAATGATGCAATAAAATCATTCTGGGGAGTGTGAAATGTCAGATATCAATGATTATGAAGATGCAGAAGATTCTGCTGTAGATGAAGATGAAGCGAAAGCAGCAGAAAGCGGTGCAGCTGATGAAGAAGCAGGCAGTATGAGTGATACTGATCTTGCTGAGGCAGAAACGCTGACTGTCACTGCTAAACAGAAACAGCGCCAAGCGCTGGAAGATGAAATCGCTGCATTTTTAGCTCGGGGTGGGAGAATTACCGAAGTTCCTCCTGATGAACATAGCGACCATTAATCTTAAAAAAGCATCACATGAGTGGTGCTTTTTTATTTGTATGAATTTACTAAAACAGGTTTAAGGAGAGCTTTGCAGTTCTTTTAAAATCCCACACTCATCCACTGTTCGATTGGTAGAGCAGTGCTGTTTTAAATCAATTAAAGATTCTTTTAGAAGCAATAATCGTTCAATTTTTTCTGATACTTCATTTAAGTATTTATCTACTAAATTATCAATTTTCGTACATGCCTGTTTAGGTTCAGCTTTCATTTCTTTTAACGTTTTAATATCACTGAGTGAAATATCTAATTCGCGGCAATGTTTAATAAACAGTAGGTCGCCAAGTGTTTGCTCGTTGTAAATACGATAATTATTCTCTGAACGTTGGATACGATCAAGTACACCTACTTTTTCGTAATAACGGATCGTATCAATGGGAACATCCGCTTTTTTTGATAATTGACCAATAGAAAGACTCATAAGGCTTGACTCTGGAGCTACTCAAGGGTTTTTAATCACTATAAAAGAGTTTTAGAGGAAATAAAATGGCTGGATGTGGTTGTGCTTCAACATGTTCTCCTTCAAAGAAAGTGAGTCCACGGTTTAGAAAAGCGTTATGGATTGCACTTATCATTAATGCATTGATGTTCGTAGTTGAAATCTTGGGTGGTTACAAAGCCCAATCTGTTTCACTATGGGCAGATGCATTAGATTTTGCCGGAGATGCAGCAAACTATGCGTTATCGTTAGTTGTTCTTTCGATGAGCTTATATTGGCGTGCAACAGCGGCATTAATGAAAGGATTAACGATGACAGCTTTTGGCGTTTTTGTTATTGCAAAAGTGGTGTGGTCATATTTTCATGGTGTTCCACCTGAACCTATGGTCATGGGCGCAATTGGCGTGATGGCTTTAATTGCGAATGTTTCAGTTGCTCTGATGCTTTATGCATTCCGTGATGGAGATGCCAATATGCGTTCTGTTTGGTTGTGCAGCAGAAACGATTCTATTGCCAATGTTGCTGTAATCTTAGCGGCGGTTGGGGTATTTGGAACAGGCAGTGTATTTCCCGATTTATTTGTTGCCTTTGTCATTGCCTACTTAGGTGTATCTTCTGGTTATGCTGTTATAAAGCAATCACAGCAAGAAAGAAAACAGTCAAAGCTGGTGTTGGGTTCTCAAGCATAATTTTGAGCGCATAAAAAGTACCATTGAAACATGGTACTTTTTACTGTTTGAATGCATTAGATGAGAAGCGATATTGCGATACTCCACATGACAATACCGATAATGAAATCTAAAACTTTCCATGCTCTAGGATTGATAAATAATGGTTTTAATAATCTTGCGCCATAGCCCAAACTGAAAAAGAAAATCCAAGAGGCAACAATGCTACCCAAAGCAAAACTAACTTTGTCTTCTAGCTGGGTTGCAACTGAACCGATCAGAACGATGGTATCTAAATAGACATGTGGGTTAAGCCAAGTAAAGGCAAGACAGGTCACTAGGGCTTGAGTTAAAGTCTGTTTCTGGCTGCTATCAAGCTCCATGCTTTGAGTGGTTTTTAAGGCCGCATAGAATGCTTTCGCACCGTAGACGAATAAGAATGTTGCCCCTAAATATTTAGCTACCGTAATTAGAATAGGAGAGGCCGTCATGATTTCGGCAAAACCTAATACACCAAAAGCGATTAGAATCGAGTCGGAAAGCGCACAGATTAAACATAGCCAAAATACATACTGCTGTTTAAGCCCTTGTTTTAAAACAAAAGCATTTTGAGCACCAATTGCTACAATAAGCCCGCTACCAATACCGAAACCTTTAAAAAATATACTAAGAGAGAACATAACAGTAAGGTGAAAAAATCAGATGTGAGAATTATCTGACTTTTTATTAAAAAATAAGTAAAATTAAGAATATTTAGGTTTAGCTAAAAAAAATTTAGGTTTGATATGTTGGATAGCAAACAATGTGAAGCCTTTCTTGCAGTAGCAGAAATTGGAAGTTTTGATGCAGCAGGTGAGCATTTATATATTACTCCCTCGGCAGTATCCTTACGCGTGCAGGCTTTAGAAAAGTATTTAGGCCAAATTTTAATTATACGCGGACGCCCATGTGTACTCACGCAAGCTGGACAAACGCTACTAGAGCATTTACGTCATACACGATTAATGGAGCAAAACTTATTACAAGGTTTGATGGGTAAATCATCTGAATCAGAGTTCTATAAAATTGCTCTGGCTTCAAATGCAGATTCATTAGCCACTTGGCTTTTACCTAGCATTCAGCAAACGCTTTTTAAAGAGAAAATAGTATTAGAACTAAAAATTGATGACCAATCGCATACACATACTTTATTAGAAACAGGACAGGTCAATGCCTGTATCTCGGCAGAAGAGCAGGTCATGTCAGGTTGTTTAGCTCAACCACTCGGAAAAATGCGTTATAAAATGTTGGCTTCGGCGGAATTTGCTGCTGATTGGTTTAAACATGGCGTAACCAGAGAAACTTTAAGAAAGGCACCAGCTGTAATTTTTAACCATAAAGATCTCATGCATTCAGAGGTATTACTGAAACATTATGGGTTGCCTTTGCAAAGCTATCCTTACAGTTTTATTCCAGCTACAGATGCCTTTGTGAAAGCGATTCAATTGGGTTTAGGATATGGCATGGTTCCAGAACTACAGGTGCAATCTTTGTTAACCAATGGAACTTTAGTGGATGTTATACCTGAGGCAGAGCTCGACATCCCGTTGTATTGGCATCATTGGAAAAGGCAGTCTAAACAGTTGGATGCACTGACGGAGACTATTGTGGAGTCAGCAAAATACATATTGAGATAGAATTTAGGTACTTTTAAAAGCCATAAAGTTTGTTCTGATTTTGAAGTTATTTTTATCTTTAATACTATTATGCAAAATTTAGTCATGGTGATGACACAGACTATTTGTCATCACCATGCTTAATTAAAAAATTACGATTGTGTTAACTCTAACGCACGTTGATAAGCGACTTTCTTCTTAATTCCTGTTAAATCGGCTGCAAGTTGAGACGCTGCTTTAACAGATAAGTCCTGAAGTAAACGCTTTAAAAGCTCGTCTAGTTTTTCTTGCTCTAGATCTGTTTTTGCAGCTGCACCACCTACAACAACTACAATTTCACCTTTTTCTTGGTTATGGTCATTTTCAATGAAGCTGACTAAATCTTTTAAGGTCATTTTTTTGATGGTTTCAAAGGTTTTAGTAATTTCACGTGCAAACCCTACAGGACGGTCTTCACCAAATACTTGAGCCATATCTTTAATAGACTCTAAGATACGATGAGGTGCTTCATAAAAAATTAAGGTCTGTGTTTCGTTTTTTAGTTTTTCTAATTGAGAAATACGTTGTGAAGCTCGAGATGGAAGGAAACCTTCAAAGCTAAAACGATCACTCGGTAAACCTACAGCACTTAAAGCAGCAATCGCTGCACACGCACCCGGCACAGGAACGACTCTAATGCCGTGCTCTTGAGCCGCGCGAACTAACTTAAAACCAGGGTCACTGATGAGCGGTGTACCTGCATCACTAATTAAAGCAACGCTATCGCCAGCAAGTAGTTTTTGAACTAACTGCTCAATTTTATTGCTTTCATTATGGTCATGACATGCAGTAAGTTGAGTCGATATATTATAGTGCTTAAATAATTGTGCTGATTGGCGAGTATCTTCGGCAGCTACAATAGAAACTGATTTTAAAATATCAATTGCACGGAAAGTCATATCATCTAAGTGCCCGATTGGGGTGGCTACAACAAATAACTGAGCACTCATTTGGTTTTACTCCGTACAGATAAACAATTTTAATGGGGTAGTTTACCCGAAATTATGATTTGGGCGTGAACAATGTCTGCTAGCTTGAGCTTTTTGAAAATGATCTGATTTTCATTTGTTCAATTCAGATCTGAATATGGTAGATGAATTTAAGAAAATAACTTACGCATAAAAACATGTAGAGCTACTTTTTAATTTGGGGAAATAGAAATGTTATTAGCACAGCAGTTGGGGAAATGGGCAGAGCAAACTGCGTTAAACCTTTTACAAGCCCAAAACTATGTGTGGGTCACAAGTAATTACCATTCACGCCGTGGCGAAGTTGATTTAATCGTCAAAAGAGGGCAAGAGCTAGTTTTTGTTGAAGTAAAAGCACGCACTATAGGAAATTATGGGCAAGCTTGTGAAATGGTAACGTGGACAAAACAGAAGAAAATTATCAAAACTGCGATGCGTTTTTTACAGCGCTATCCATCTTATCAGGATTTTTATTGTCGTTTTGATGTGATTTGTTTTGATTTTCCACAGAAAATTGCAAAAACAGTACAGCATGACTTTTCAAAATTCCATTATGATCTGCAATGGATCGAAAATGCATTTACTTTGGATTAAGAGTTCATTACTCTTTTGAGCAAATTTAAGTCTGATGCTTTATGATCAAGCCAAGAAATTGATAGGAGTCTGGTGGAGTGTTAAAACGTATTGCTGTAACAATGCTTTGTGTCGCAAGTTTATCAGGTTGCGCAAGTTTTATTTCTGGTGGAACAGGCACAGCTCCAGTGGGCACAGATAGCGGTGTCCGCAGTCTAGGCCAAGTATTCATTGACTCTTCAATTAAACGTACAGCCAATATCAACATTTATAAACTTGATCAACGTTTCAAGCAGTCACGTATTAATATCGAAAGCTTCCATAGTACAGTTTTATTAACTGGCCAAGTGCCAGACCCGTACTTGAAACAATTGGCAGAAGACAATCTTAAAGCCATGAGTGATGTGAAAGCTGTACATAACTATATTACGGTGGGTAACAAAGTCAGCTATAACACCATCATGCAAGATGCAGGTGTAACAGCAAATACGCGTGCTCTTTTAATGAAGGCACCTGTAGTTTCTGATAGTAAGGTTCTGGTACATACCGAAGATGGCGTACTTTATGTAATGGGACGTTTAAATACAGCTGAAATTAATGATTTAAATAGCGTCTTACAAAACGTCGGTAACGTTACCAAAATTGTCACTTTAATTGATAACGTTGATTTAGCGCCTGCGCCAGCCGCAAGTACAGGTAGTGCAACAACTACACCGATTATTAATAATGTCATTGCTCAACCAACAGTTCAAACACCTGTTGCAATTGATCCTGACCAAACAGATCCTGCTTCGACTGCACAGTAATATATGAATCTGATTGAACAACTACAAAGCAAAATTGAACAGGCGCGAACTCTCTATAAAGAGTTCCGCCTGTATGATTTGGGGAGTTTTGCTTTAAACCGTTTTACGCCAAAAGATGGTTTTGAACAGGTTCCAAATGTTCGTTATGGCCTAAAGCCTCGCCACCGTTTGGATGTTTACCGGTCTGTTAAAAAGCTAACTCATCAGCCTCTCATTGTTTTTGTGCATGGCGGGGCTTGGCAGCATGGTAATAAACGAGATTATCTTTTTATTGGTGAGACATTTGCCAAAGAAGGTTATGACGTTGCTGTTATTAACTACCAGCTAGCACCTAAAAATATTTTCCCAAGTTTTGTTGATGACTTAACTCAGGCATTGAATTATTTGCATCAAAACCAAGGGAAATTGGAAATTTCTACAGAAAATATTGTACTTATGGGGCATTCGGCAGGGGCATTTAATGTGATGTCTGCTGTTTATCACCCTGATTCAACTAAAATTGAGTGTTTAGGGAAAATTAAGGCAATAATCGGTTTAGCTGGCCCATATCATTTTGACTATAAAGGTGATCCACTGGCCGAAGATGCTTTTGATCAAAGCACCTCTTATAAAGAAGTCATGCCATATTATTTCGTTAATCAAAATAATATTAAACATTACCTTTTGATGGCTGAAAATGATCAGATTGTAAAAAAACACAATACTTTAGATATGGATCAAGCGCTTAGAGAGAAGGGTAATCACAGCCATATCGCCGTGATTCCTAAAACTGGACATATTACAATTTTGGCCAGCCTTTCTAGTTTTATTAGTCATTATTTCAGGACTAAAAGAACGATCTTACATTTTCTTGAAGAAGTGTTTTAAACGAGAATATCGTTTAAAACACAACAGATTACCCAGCTTGGGTAATCTGCATAATCATTGAATGAGCAATACTACCTTTAAATGGAATTTCAGGTAATTGATCAATTTTGAAGAATTGTGCATCTGCAATTTCTTCTTCTTGCAGCTTAATTTCACCAGACTCATATTCTGCTCTAAACGCAAGCATAAGGTTACTTGGGAAAGGCCAAGGCTGACTTGACATATATTGAACATTTTTGAGTCTTAGGCCTACTTCCTCAAAAGCTTCACGTTGTACCGCTTCTTCAAGAGTTTCACCAACTTCAACAAAACCTGCAATCAAACCATACATATTGGTTTTATTGTGGACTGACTTCGCCAGTAAGATTTCATCATCACCTCGAGTAATGACGGTAATAATGCACGGGTTTACACGAGGATATTGGTGATAGCGACAAGAAGGGCACACCATTGCATATTCAGTTGGATGAACTTCTGTCGGGTGTCCGCAGTGACTACAAAACTTATGATTGCGTCGCCATTCAAGTAACTGTACAGCACGGCTCGCTTGCAAAAACTGTTCTTTCGACCAACTTGTAATGAGTTGGCGAATTGGAACCAGTTGTAAGCCTTCTGGTATAGTTTCCTCAGCAAGCAAGTCACGTGCAATGACCTGCTCATCATGAGTGAAAAGTAAATCACTTGCTAACTTTTCGACTTTGGGTAGTTGAAGGTTTTGATCAACCAGTAATTGTTGATGATGGAAAATATAAGCAAGTGATAATTCAGACATTAAGCTGCCTTTTTTTGAAGTTGTTGACTACTCGACAATGCTACATTAAACATGGATTGTAGAACAGGTTGTTTATTTTTTAAATTGTCAACCAACATGTCAAGGCCTGCTAATACATTAAAAATACAGTGAATTTGGTCTGTATTAAACGGCTGGTTTTGTTCAAGTTGTTGTTGAACAAATTGAGCAGTTTGAAGTAAAGCATCTTGTTGAATTGTACTTCCTAGAAATTCGGCTGCGCCAGCTAGCTCTTTTAATGAACCTGCAATTGCTTCAATATTTTGTGTCTGATCATTTGCATACAACGTAAGACTCTGACAAATGAAATCAATTAAATTTTTTGTCTCGGTGAGTAAGGCTTGATGTGCCTCATCAAGACGATCTAAAGAAATATTTGTATTATTCACATTAAGCTGTAAACGACTAGACGTATATTGGCGTACCAAAATACCAATTGAGTTCATGGCAGACAAAATGCTGTCCATAAGCTGCTGAGCATAGTTTTCATTACTTAGTATGTTGAGCTGACTTAAACTATTTGCTTGTTGAGATAGTTCAGATGCAGCTTCATCAAGATTAAGCAGTTTAAATGTATAGGCTAATTGCAAAAGGCTCGTTTGTAATTGTTGTGCTTTTTCAGTCGACATATTTTGATAGTTATATTCAATATCATTACGCACTTTGTTCATTTCGCTCAATATTAATTGGCTGACTGTGTGCATAGTATCAAAGTCAGGCCCATAAAGATGACGGCTTAAAACGAGCAATTGAGTGTCTGTAGGTATTTCTTCACCGATATGGAGTTGGTTGCGAATATGGTGAGCAACCTCATCTTCTTGAGCGATAACTATACTTAAAATATCTGCAAGTGCAGCCAAATCAGGCTTAAAAGTTTCAGGACTTGCTAAGAACTGATCAATATAACTTTCAATATTAATGAGTACACGTAGGCGTGAATCATTTAAAAACAGGTTATCAATATGACCGAAAGCATAATTTACGAGTTGCCAATATTGTTGGCTTGGCTGATGGTTTGCCATGCTGACCAAATAGGTACCAATAAGTTTAAAAGCTTGAAAATTATGATTAGCTTCTGTCTTGTTTAAAAATTGATGTAGAGATAGCTTATAGAGTTGATGGATAAACTGAGTTTTTTCATTAATGAATACTTCTGGTAATGGGAGTTCAAGCGCAGTATTTGCAAGTAAAGGAGCAATTGCTTGTCCAGAAGATGTCAGTGGTTTATTTAAAGCTAATTCTAAATTGTTTAAGGTATTAAGAAGGAACTGAGGTACTTGTAATTCACGTAAACAGATAAACTCAATATACCGTTTTACCATGGTCGTGCCTTCACTCAGTGCAACGACATCGTTGGTGTTAATTTGCGTTGGCTTCGCAATAATTTTTTGCATCAGCTCAGTTGAATATTGAGTGATTTTTGCAAGATAGGGGATATCAATTAAACGGAGGACTTGAGTACATTGCTTAAATTGTTCTAATGCATCATCAATACCGAAAGGGAGTGTTTGTTCCTCAATTAAAGTACTTACTGCGCCTTCAACCAGTTTTATTGAACGATCAATTTCATGTTTAATGATGAGTAAAGCTGTTGGATCGAAATGAATCGAAGTATGCTCAGACATAAACGTTCCCCTTTGCAAAAAAATCAATTGTTATATTCGTAGTGCTCGGTAATTTGAGCTAAAAATCTATGTGACTAATATAACTTAACTTACAAAGGGGAAAAGCGAAAAACGCTAAAGAATCAAAAATTTATTTTGCAAAAAGGCAAGGTTCTCCATGCTTTTTCTCAAATTCTTTGACCCAAGTCTCATGTCTATTTAGCTCTTCTTCGGAAGGAAGAATAACAGGTAGTTCAATTTGAACTCTGGTTTTATTTGCTGTGTTCAGGCTATTTTCACTTTGAGATAAGGCATCTATATCAAAAGAAACCTGCCCACCTGTCATTGCTAGGTAAACATCTGAAAGAATTTCAGCATCGAGTAATGCACCGTGGAAAGTACGATCACGTGCTGGAATTTCATAACGTCTTACGAGGGCATCAAGTGAGTTTTTTTGTCCAGGATGTTTGCTTTTCGCTAAAGCTAAAGTATCTGTTACCTCGCATACTTCGGAAAGCGCAGGAAGGCCTGCGCGTCTAAACTCCATATCAAGGAAGTTCATATCGAAGGTCGCGTTGTGGGCAATAATCTCTGCGCCTTTTAGATAATCAAAGAGCGTATCGGCAATGTCTGCATAGAGCGGTTTATCTTTTAAGAAATTATCACTGATACCATGGATATTTTCTGAATCGCCCACTGGTTTTTGCGGGTTAATATAAATATGAATCGAGCTACCGGTGAGTTTTCGGTTAATCATTTCAATGGCGCCGACTTCAATAATGCGGTCACCATCTTGGAAATAGAAACCAGTGGTTTCTGTATCAAGAATCAGTTGTCGAGGCCCTTGTAATTGTAATTTGGCTTCGGTCACAACAACTTGAGGATGAATATTATTAATTGGTTGCTTACTTTCTGGCTCAGCAACTTCAACTTCAATAACTTCTTCTTCCACAATAATCATCTCAACTTCTTCGGACTGTTCAAGATCAATATTATCTTCTTCGGTTACTTCTGCCATATCAAACCCAAAAGGGTCATCAAGCAACCAATCCTCTTCAGGCTTTTTTATATCTTGCAGGGCAGTCGCTTGAACTGTTTTTTTTTGCAGGGCAGTTTGATCAGCTCCGATATTTGCAAGCTCATCGGCCATTTCGTTGCCTGCATGTCCAGCATGGCCTTTAATCCAATGCCATTCAATATTTCGACCGGCACAGACGGCATCTAATTTTTGCCAAAGGTCAGGATTTTTTACATCCTTCCAGTTTTTCTTTTTCCAGCCATGAATCCATTCAGTAATCCCTTGCTTCACATAATTTGAATCTGTCCAGATAATTAAATGAGCATCGGTTGGGCAAAATGAAACGCCTTCAATCGCAGCAGTGAGCTCCATGCGGTTATTGGTTGTATCCGGTTCACCGCCAAATAATTTATGTTCACCCTGCTCGGTAATGACATATGCGCCCCAACCACCTAAACCCGGATTGCCACGACATGCACCATCAACATACAGTGTGATTGTTTGAGACATAAATCGAAACCTAAACTAAAAGAAAAAGAACTGAATATGGTGTATTGTATACGCAAAAAGTTCGGTTCCATCGTAACAAAGCAAGGTTTTTTTAATTTCTTGTAACATTTCCATGCAAATGACATCAAATTATTGCCTTGTCTATCTTGCACGCTTTAATACAATGGCATCGAAGACCTAGGGTTTGTGGCCAGACCCCAAAAAATATTACGCGAGTTGTTTGGAAGTTTTTATGTATAAACCAACCACATTTGTGTGGCAGCCATCTGCGGCATCATTGTTCAAAATTACCGTACTTAGCTCTGCTTTAGCTGCGTTGGGTATTACAACAGGCTGTTCATCGACTCCGCAATCTGCAAAAACCTCTAAATCGAAACAGGTGAGTGGTGCAGGTTATTTAGATGCAAGTAGTCTTGACTCTTTGGAAGACTTACTTTCAGCAACCGATATGCGTGCTGTAGAAGGTGATCGTCTGCTTATTTTAAAGCATGGTGATGTCTGGAAGCGTATGTCTGTTGGTTTCAAAATGGACTTGAATCATTGGGATTCACGTATTGAAGCTCAGCGTAGCTGGTTTATTTCTCGTCAGCCTTACCTTGATCGTTTAAGTGCTCGTGCCAGCCGTTATTTGTACCATACTGTGAAAGAAGCAGAACGCCGTGGATTACCGACAGAACTCGCATTATTACCGGTAATTGAAAGCTCTTATGACCCAGCTGCAACAAGTAGTGCAGCAGCAGCAGGGCTATGGCAGTTCATTCCAAGCACTGGTCGTATTTATGGCTTAAAGCAAACAGGTATGTATGATGGGCGTCGCGATGTGGTTGAGTCGACTCGCGCAGCTTATGAATTTTTAGGAAGCCTCTATAATCAATTTGGTTCTTGGGAACTTGCTTTGGCGGCCTATAATGCTGGCCCGGGACGTATTCAACAGGCGATTAACCGTAACCAAGCTGCGGGTTTACCGACTGACTATTGGTCATTAAAATTACCTCAAGAAACGATGAACTATGTTCCACGTTTCTTAGCTGTTGCTCAAATTATTAAAAATCCAAAGGCTTATGGCGTAGAACTACCACCTATTGCAAATAGACCCCATTTCCGTGAAGTGACTTTATCAGCACCTTTAACGTTAAATGAAATTGCTTCTACAGCAGGATTAAGCCGTGCAGAACTTTATGCATTGAACCCGGGATATCGTGGTGAAGCAGTAGACCCTGCGAGTCCAATGCGTATTTTGATTCCAGCAGATTTAAGTCCTTCAATTGATAATAAATTAAGAGGAACAAAATCGGGTGGTAGCTCAGGTTGGTGGGCAAATGTAACGTCACCGTCTACACCTACGGTTAGTCCTTCTACTTCAGTAACAACAAGAACAACTCCTAAAACGCAAGTTCAGCCAGTTAAACCTTCTTCGCCAGTGAAGACCAGTTCAACTCCTTCAAAATCTACACCACGTGGTTCCGATGCGTTAGCTGCCTTTGCCGCATCGGCAGATGTACCGAGTGCGCCGCGTATTCCTGTAGCTGTAACAAATGCAGCTAACATTAAGCAGCCTGTTAAGATGGAGCCCCCAATTTCGGCTTCTGAACGTGAAAAGATTTTAGCTGCAGTTCGTGCTGAAGGCGCAAAAGAAACTGTAGATCAAGCTTTACAACCGCAAGCAACTCAAGCCGAGAAAGATCAAGTCGTTGCTGAATTAAAAGCAATTGCACCGCAAGGAACTGAAATTGTCGATCCTTATGATGGCAAAATTAGGTTAACCGCAATTCAGACGAGCCAGTCAGTTGCAGAGCAACAAGGTAAAGAGGTAAGTAGAGGTTTTGCTTATCCAAAAACTTTAGCTGAAGATGCGACTGTAGCTAACTCTGAAGATGGACAACGTAATAAAGATAAGCCTTATATCAAAACTGATACTGATGTCGTAGTTGTACAGCCTAAAGGTAAGCGTAGTACTTATACAATTCAACCCGGCGATACTTTAGCAGTTATTGCCATGAAGAATGGTGTGAACTGGCGTGATGTTGCTAAGTGGAACCAGATTGATCCAGAAAAGACTTTGTTTGTAGGAACTAGTCTTTATCTTTATGATGCTAGACCACAAGAAACTCAAAGTACTTCGAAAAGTACGGCTAAACCAGATGTGTATGTGGTTCAAGCCAATGATAGCTTAAGCGGTGTCGCTAACCAGTTTAATTTGTCAGTAAAGCAATTAGCTGAATATAACGATTTATCAGTGACCGATGGTTTGTTTGTTGGGCAAAAACTACAGCTAAAAGAGCCGAAGAATAGCCGCTCAACTGCTAAAACAGAACCAAAAGTAGTTCAAGCAAATGCACGACGCATTGCAACTAAAAGTTATACTGTGAAGCGCGGTGAATACCTTAAATTGATTGCAGATCGTTATGCGCTCTCTAATCAGGAACTTGCTGAATTAACTCCAGGTTTAACTGCGGGCAGTAACTTGATGGCAGGCCAAAAAATTAATGTGCCTACACAAGATATTTCTGTAGATGAAGTTGCTGAAACTAAGACTGCTAGTAAATCTGAGAAAGCGACGCTAAGTGTTTCTTATAAAACAGAAGGCTATAAAGTACAGCGTGGTGATACTTTATCGAGTATTGCAACTAAATCAAAAATTAGCTTAGCTGAGTTAGCCGAATTAAATAACTTAAAAGCGAGTAGTCATGTACAGCTTGGGCAAACTTTAAAAGTACCTGCTACTAATACTGTTCCAGAACAATACGTTGTACAGTCTGGGGATAGTCTAAATGCTATTGCTAGTAAATATAACTTACAAACAGGCTATTTGGCTGACTTAAATGGTTTGTCTCGTACGGCAGGACTACGTGCGGGTCAACGTTTAAAACTCACAGGTACAGTTGAAGAAGCACCAAGTAAACCTTCTAAAAATACTAAAGAAGAAACACCTGAGAACTACACAGTTAAATCTGGTGATAGCTTAGGTAATATTGCTAACCGTTACCACTTACAGTTGGATTATCTTGCTGCATTGAATGGTCTTTCACGTAACAGTAGTGTTCGTGTAGGGCAACGTTTAAAGCTAACAGGTGATGTGCCTACAGTAGAAACAGCTAAAGTTGATACCAAGTCTTCAACTAAAACAGTTGCGGCTGGTAAAAACACTGAAAGATATACTGTTAAATCTGGTGAGTCTTTAAATAGTATTGCGAGCCGTGCGGGTATTTCAGTGCGTGAACTGGCTGAAATGAATGCATTAAAAGCGAGTGCTAATTTACAGCGTGGTCAAAATATTGTGATTCCAAAAACTGTTGTGGAATACAAAGTGAAGCGTGGTGATACGTTAATTGGCCTTGCCAGCAAATATGGTTTAGAAACCAATTTATTGGCTGAACTGAATGATTTGACGCCGTCTACTCAGCTTCGCATTGGTGATGTCATTAAAGTGCCTAATTTATAAAATAATTAGTAACTTATGCATAAGTCATATTTTCAACTGAGCCTGCTAGTCGGGCTCAGTGCCGTTTCTCATGCTGTTTTTTCTGCACAGCAAACCACCACATATATAGCGATTCATTCCAAGCCTAAATATTTAGGAATGCTGGCTATGCCATATGCAAACCCTAATGCACCTAAAGGTGGCTTGTTAAGTCAGGCGGCTCAAGGAACTTTTGATAACCTCAATAGTATGAATGGTAAGGGGAATGCGACAGAAGGCGTTAATTATCTTTTTGATACATTAATGACACAATCGCTAGATGAGGTCGGGGTTTTATATCCTCTTTTGGCAGAGAAAGTTACTTATGATCCAGAAAAAACGCAGTCTGTTACTTTCTATTTAACCCCTAAGGCGCGTTTTAGTAATGGACAGCCAGTCACTGCGGCAGATGTTAAATTTAGTTTTGATGCATATCAGACTAAGTCAAATTTAGGTTTGCAAATGTACCTTGCTGATTTGGCAAAAACAGAAGTAATAAATGCCCATCAAGTAAAGTTTAGTTTTAAGTCTACACATAATCCTAAAATGCCTTTCATTTTGGCAACCTTGCCGATTTATTCAAAAACAGATTGGCAAAAAAAAGATTTTTCCCGAATTACTCTACAACCAATTGTTGGCTCGGGACCTTATGTGGTTGAACGAGTTGATGCAGGTAGAAGCATTAGTTATAAAAGAAATCCGAATTACTGGGCAAAAGATTTGCCTATTAATAAGGGGCGCTATAATTTTGATCGTTTAAAATATGTCTATTATCGAAATTGGGATATTGCTTTTGAAGGGTTTAAATCTGGGCAATACACTTTGCACGAAGAAAACAATCCTAAAAAATGGGTAACAGATTACCGTTTTCCAGCCGTAAAAGCAGGGTTGGTTACTCAATATAAATTTCGTCACCATAACCCGATTGCCACTGAAAGTTATGTTTTTAACACCAGACGAAAACCTTTAAATGATATTCGTTTTAGACAAGCTTTAACCTATGCCTATGACTTTGAATGGCAAAATAAAGCTTTGTTTTATGGACAATATCAGCGCCTACAAAGTTATTTTGAAAATAGTGAATTAGCAGCAACGGGTCGACCTTCAAAAACTGAATTAGAGTTGTTAAAACCGTTATTGCCTAAGTTATCTCCACTCATGCAACAAGGTGTTTTAGCTGAATGGAAATATCCAGTGTCGGATGCAAGTGGGTTCAACCGTCAGAACTTGTTAACAGCCAGACAATTACTCATACAGGCTGGTTATAAAGTTAAAGAAGGGCAATTATTTACGCCAGAAGGCAAAAAAGTTCAGCTTGAGTTCTTAATTCAGCAAGATGGTAAACAACGAACACTTTTACCTTTTATTCGTAACCTAAAAAAGTTAGGTATTGCAGTTAATTTGCGTCAGGTCGATGCTCCGCAATATTTAGAAAGGACTCGTCGTTATGATTTTGATATGACCACAATGAATCTGCCGCAATCTCTCAATCCGGGCAATGAGCAGACTCAGTTTTGGGGGAGCATCGCCGCAGCGCAGGATGGAAATTACAATTATGCGGGAATTCGCAATCCCGTAATTGATCAAGTGATTTCAAAACTTGTTGCAAGTAAAAGTCGTGAACAACAGATTATTTATACTCGTATTCTCGATCGATTACTGAGGGCTGGTTATTATCAAATTCCGACCTATGGTAAAGGTGAAAACTGGTATGCTTATTGGAATATGTATCAACAACCTAAAATTAAACCAGCACTTTCGTCTGGAATAGATTATTGGTGGAGTGATGCAAATAAAGCCAAAAAAGTTGCCAAATATTTACATCAACAATAAAAAGCACCTGCCATAAAGGAAATCCTGTTATATGGGTTCATATATTCTCAAGCGACTTCTTTTAATGATTCCCACTTTGTTTTTCATTTTATTGATTAACTTTGTGGTTGTGCAAATTGCGCCAGGTGGGCCAGTTGAGCAAGCAATACATCAAGCTGAAGGTGATTTGGGAATTGGACGTGCATTAAGTGCAGACACTTATTATCAAGGTGCTCAAGGTTTAAGCCCTGAAATGGTTGAACAAATTAAGGCGCAGTATGGCTTTGATCGTTCTGCTCCTGAACGTTTTTTTCTAATGTTAAAAGGCTATTTAACTTTAGATTTTGGACAGAGTTTTTTTAAAGATAAACCAGTCGTGCAATTGCTGTGGGACAAAATGCCTGTTTCTATTTCGCTTGGGCTGGTAAGTACTTTTCTGATTTATTTAATTTCTATTCCGCTTGGTATTAAGAAGGCAAGACAGCAAGGTTCATGGTTTGATCGCTCCACTTCGTTAGTACTTGTGGTGGGATATGCTGTACCAAGTTTTGTATTCGCTATTTTGCTTGTGGTTTTTTTTGCAGGTGGCTCTTATTTTCAATGGTTTCCATTACAAAATCTTGTGTCAGATAATTTTCATCAACTCAGTCTTTGGGGTAAAGTTACCGACTATTTATGGCATATGACTTTGCCACTTATTACGATGGTATTAGGCGGTTTTGCCAGTTTAACGTATTTAACCAAATATTCGTTTTTAGAAGAACTCAATAAACCCTATGTTTTAGCTGCTTATGCAAAAGGATTGAATAGCCAGCAAGTCTTATATAAGCATGTATTTCGTAATGCTATTTTAGTCGTACTCGCAGGGTTGCCAGAAGTGCTAGCGGGTATTTTCTTTGTGGGTAATCTCTTTGTAGAAATTATTTTTCATTTAGATGGTGTGGGCTTATTGGGCTTTGAAGCCATTGTCCAGCGGGACTATCCTGTTATTTTTGGTGTCCTATTTTTCTTTACTTTATTTAGTCTAATCTTACGTCTCATTTGTGATGTGCTGTACCAATGGATTGATCCTCGGGTTCACTTTGACGCACAAGGAGGCAAATAATGTCTTTGATTGTGCGGACACGATTACAACGTTTTAGACAACATAAATTAGGTTGGGCTAGCTTTATTTTATTTAGTCTAATTTTGATTTTCTCATTAGCTGCGGAGTTGATTGCTAACGATAAGCCCTTACTGGTGAAGTATGACGATTCCTATTATTTCCCCATGTTTAAGACATATCCAGAAACGACGTTTGGTGGCATGTTTGAAACAGAAGCAGATTATAAAGATCCGGCTGTGCAAGAACTTATTCATGCTCAAGGATGGGCAGTCTGGCCGCTCATTCAATTTTCATATCAAACTCCCAATTTAGATTTAGCAGTTCCTGTGCCATCACCACCCTCTAAGCAGAACTGGTTAGGAACTGATGATCAGGGAAGGGATGTTTTGGCCCGTATTCTTTATGGTTTAAGAGTATCTTTACTTTTTGGTTTGGCCTTAACCTTTTGTTCTGCTTTGTTTGGCATTACTGTGGGGGCTATTCAAGGTTACTATGGCGGTTGGGTAGATTTATTGGGACAACGTTTGGTTGAAGTCTGGAATGGCTTACCCATGCTTTTTATGGTCATGATTTTGGTCGGCATGTTTGTACCCAATGTATATTGGCTATTTTTCATTATGTTATTTTTTGGCTGGACAGTTTTAGTGGGGATTGTCAGGGCAGAGTTTTTAAAAGCTCGCCAGCTTGATTATGTTCGTGCAGCCCAAGTTTTGGGAGTGACTGATCGCGTTATTATTTTTAAGCATATTTTGCCGAATGCAATCAGTTCGAGCTTGTCCCAATTGCCATTCATTTTAACAACTAATATTAGTGCCTTAACTGCTCTTGATTTTTTAGGCTATGGCTTACCACCCGATGCAGCATCGTTAGGGGAGTTATTGCTCCAAGGTAAAAATAATTTAGATGCACCATGGCTAGCGATTTCAGGTTTTTTTAGTCTGGCTATTGTTCTTTCACTTTTAATTTATATTGGGGAGGCTGCTCGTGATGCTTTTGACCCAAGAAAATAATACAAATGTTACTCCTGCATTGTTGAAGGTTGAACATCTTTCGATTCAAACTAAAGATCAAAAGGTTTTATTAGAAGATTTGAATTTTGAGCTGTTTGCTAAAGAAACACTGGCTATTGTTGGGCAAAGTGGCTCTGGTAAATCACTTAGCTGTTTAGCAATCATGGGGTTACTACAAGAAAAATTAGAAATAACAGGTCGTGTTTGGATTGGCCCTCAAAATATTCTTGAGCTAGATGAAAAAGCTCAATCCAATGTGCGTGGTCGACAAATTGCAATGATTTTTCAAGAACCTGCTACGGCTTTAAATCCACTACATCAGGTTGAAAAGATTGTGGGTGAAAACCTTCTTTTATTAGGTTTGAGTAAAAAGGATGTTCGACAACAAGTCATTGAGTTACTTACAGATGTAGGAATTAGTGAGCCAGAACAGATTTTAAAACGTTATCCGCATGAGCTTTCTGGCGGTCAAAGGCAACGTGTCATGATTGCCATGACATTGGCACTGCAACCCAGACTTTTGATTGCTGATGAGCCGACTACAGCACTTGATGTAATTTTACAGATCCAGATTTTAGAACTATTAAAATCTTTACAATCAAAATATGGAATGGCACTTATTTTAATTAGCCATGACCTAAATTTGGTACGTCAATATGCCGATGAACTGGTTGTATTGCAAAGTGGGCGTGTTGTAGAGCAAGGTGAGCTTAGCCAGATTTTTGAAAATCCTAAAACCGCTTATACACAGCAATTATTAGAACATGATTTTGGAAATGCAGCATCTCTTGAAATAGAAAATAATGTTTTGTCCGTTCAGCAGCTTAGCGTGCAATTCCCAATTAGAAAAGGTATTTTCAATCGCGTTCAGGGCTATGTGACTGCAATAGAAGGTTTAAGTTTTGATCTTGCTCAAGGTGAATCACTTGGGGTCGTTGGGGAAAGTGGCGCTGGAAAGTCATCTTTGGCTCTGGCTTTAGTACGGCTCATTAAAAGTGAAGGGCGGATTAATTTTTTAGGACAAGATTTGAATCAGTTGGCTCCCAAAGCTTTACGTTTGGCGAGATCTGATTTTCAACTTGTATTCCAAGACCCTTTTGGTAGTTTGAACCCCCGAATGACGGTGGGGCAGATTATTGCTGAAGGTTTAAAAGTAAAAGAAGTATTGAACAGTCAGATTCAAGAACAAGTTAAATCTGTTCTTAATAAGGTTGAACTGCCTGAAGATTTTCAACATCGTTACCCACACGAACTCTCAGGTGGCCAACGTCAACGGGTTGCTTTGGCAAGAGCTTTAGTGGTTCAGCCTAAACTTTTAATTTTGGATGAACCGACTTCAGCATTAGACCGAACTACACAAAAAGCTATCATTAAGCTTTTACGACAATTACAGAAAACTGAACATTTGAGCTATATCTTTATTAGCCATGATCTAAATATAGTCAAATCGTTATGCCATAAAGTCATGGTATTGCGCCATGCACAAGTTGTTGAATATCAGAAAACCGAACTGTTGTTTTCTAAGCCTAAAACTGAATATACAAGACAATTAATTAAAGCAAACTTTTAAAATAAATTATTAAATAATTGTTTTTAAATGGAATAGTTTATTTTTTGATTTTATGCAAAAAGTTGCATATTTTTATATTCTTTAAAATTGACATATGCTATTGTCAGTTATCGATTATGACTTGACATGCCCTATAACTCGTCTAAATTAGAGTAATTGCTCTAAAAACTAAAAAGAGGTTAACCATGAACCAGATTGCTCAACCCATCACAATTCGCAATACCACATTCAAAAACCGAATTATTAAAGGTGCAATGAGTGAGGCGCTTGCAAATCATGAAGGTCAACCAAATGACTTACATTTAGGCTTATATGGGGCGTGGGCAAAAGGTGGGCTTGGCTGTGCAATCACAGGCAACGTCATGGTCAATGTGGGTGCAAAAAATGAACCCGGTGTTGTTGTTATTGAAACCGAACGGGATTTAGAGCGCTTAAAAGAGTGGGCAGCATTAGGTAAGAAATATGGAATGGTGCAGTTAATCCAATTGTCCCACCCGGGGCGTCAGTGTCCAAAAGGATTAAATAAAGAGACTGTCGCGCCGTCAGCAGTACCATTTAGCCCAGCTTTAGCGACTATGTTTGGAACGCCACGTGAACTGGCTCATGATGAAATTCTAGATATCATTAATCGATTTGCAACCGCTGCTCGTATTTGTGAAAAAGCAGGTTTTGAAGGAGTGCAATTACACGGTGCGCATGGGTATTTGATTAGTCAGTTCTTATCGCCTTTAACGAATAAGCGTACCGACCAATGGGGTGGTTCTGTTGAAAACCGTACACGCTTTTTATTAGAAGTTTATAAGGCTGTTCGCGAAGCAACTTCCGAGAATTTTATTATTTCAGTCAAACTGAACTCTGCTGATTTCCAACGTGGTGGAATTACTGAAGAAGATGTGATTTCAGTATTTAAAGCGATCGATGAAGCTGGCATTGATTTGATTGAGATTTCAGGCGGCACCTATGAAGCACCTGCCATGGCTGGGGCTAAAGCTGACAAGCGCAAGACAAGTACAATTGCGCGTGAAGCTTATTTCTTAGATTTTGCTGAAAAGATCCGCCAACATGTTAAATGTAAACTCATGGTGACAGGTGGATTCCGTACTGTAGAAGGGATGAATGCAGCACTCGCAAGTGGGGCTTGTGATTTTATTGGTATTGCGCGTCCTCTTGCAGTTGAGACTGATTTAACAGACCGTTTAATTGCAGGGCAGGACGTACGCTATGCAGTAAAACCAATTAAAACAGGCCTACCTTTTGTCGACAAAATGGCAATTATGGAAATTATTTGGTATGCCGCTCAATTTAAGACAATTGGTAAAGGCAAAAAGCCAAATCCAAAACTTTCACCACTAGTCGTCTTTTTTAATTATGCCAAAGGCAATATTAAAGCTGTGGTAAAAGGTCGCGTGAATTCCCGTAAATCTGCGTAAATTAATTACCATGCAATAGTCCAGTAAGCGTTAAATGTAGAAGCAGACCATTGGCCTTTAATTAAAGCATTTTTAAAGGCAGGTCTGTTTTCTATTTGGGCAAGATAACGCTGTATATGTTTAAACTGGCTGTAATTTTGTGAGCAAGCCAGTAATGGGAACCACATCAAAATATCAGCAATAGTCAAATGATCTCCAGCAAACCATAACTGGTGCTCTAAATGTTTATCAATCATGCTCATTTGTCGTTGTAATGATTGATTGAGATAGCCTTGATCAAATCCATATTTTAAAAATTTAGGAATGAAACGGATTGGAAAAGGTGTACGTTGTACAATTTGGTGAAAGATTTGTTTGAGTACCAAATCGGGAATGAATGTCGCCTCACAATAATTTTTCCAATAATAAAAATTTTGGAGCTGTTGGCTTAATAAATTGTTCTGTCCCAATTGGGGGTGTAAATGAGATAAGTAATCTAAGATAGCTGAGGTTTCAGCTAAGATTGAAATCTCTCCTTGTTCAATGATTTCGATAGTAGGAAATTTTGATAATTGGTGAGGTGAGTTTTTATTTTCGTCTACGTCTGAATGGTATTTAATAATGAGCTCATAATTGAGTCCTAATTCTTCTAAAAACCAAATAATGCGTTGAGAGCGTGAATTTTGTAGATGAAATAATCGAATTTGCATGTCATGTTCAAATTATAGTTTTGATCTATTCTTAGTATAGGACAGAAGATAACTTAAGTATAATAAAGTATTTATAAATCAAAAGATTATATTTTTTATGAGAGAAGGTCAGTAAAAAGCCACTGCCTTAAAAATGCAGTGGCTTTTTAGAGTTTGACATCCTTATGGGATTAGTACTTGGGTTATCGCCGTGAAAGGATTTTTTATATTTTCAAGTTAGAACGTATAGCTCATACCAAACTGAACGGTACGTGGTTCGCCCGGATAAGCATATAAATTAAAGGCACTTTCATCATAAACTTTATCAAAAATGTTTTTCAGATCTAAGTTAAGACGAAGTTTTGGTGTTGTTTGATAATAAGAAACCAAATCAGTAACTGCATAACCTTTCATAGTGTAAGTACTATTGGCTGTTTGTCCTGCGCGCTTATCAATATATTTTTGATTAACCCCTAGACCTAAACCTTGTAAAGCTCCACCCTGAAATTCATAAATATTTAAAAGGTTAAAACTATTCTTTGGAATATTGGCTAAAGCGGTTCCTTTTTGCAAAGTGTTGTCTTTAGTCACTTCAGCATCTGTATATGCGTATCCACCAATAATTTTCCAAGCAGGTGTAATCTGACCTGCAATATTTAGCTCAATACCACGACTACGAACTTCACCAGCAGAAACCTTATAGGCTGAATCAATAGGATCGATAGTTAATACATTTTCTTTTTCAGCATAAAAAATAGCAGAGTCAACCGACAACATATTGTCGAGAGCTAGCCATTTAAAACCTAACTCGTAAGCGATGCCTTCTTCAGGGTCAAAACCTTCTCCATTGCGGCTAGCGCCAGTGTTTGGTTTAAAAGATTTTGCTGCATTACTATAGATTGAAAGATCATCACGGGCTTTAAAGACTAACCCTAAACGGGGAATAAAGGCATCATGACTAGTATTCCAGTTTACGGTGCTTGGTAATAGGTTTTTATAGTCATGCTCATAGTGCTCAAAGCGCAAGCCTAATAGCGCGCTTAAACGCTCATTTAAATCGATTTGATCTTGTACAAAAACGGCCGTGGTTTTTAAATTTTCACGATCATGGGTAGTCACACGATTAAGTTCAGGTAGTGGTTGTCCTAAAACAGGATTATAAATATTAATAGGGTAGCTACCGACATCTCCACTTGAGCGAATAATATATGACTTGTAATCATAGTTTTCATATTCAAGCCCAGTCACTAAAGTATGTGCTAATCCTAAAAGCTGGAAATTACCTGTTAGGTTAATTTGTGCATCAGTGTCTTGCCATTTTAATTCGCGGTAGTTGTAATTTCGGCCTAAAGTTTCGCCGTCATTTTGAATGCCATTTGCTTCTACCGCATAGCCATATAATTTGCCATTTAAGTATTGCACACCCGCATTAAGCTTCCAGTCATTTCCAAGGTCATGTTCGACTCGTAATTGAGTCATGTTGTTATCATTGTAGAGTCGGTTGTTATATTTACCTGTTTCCCACAAATATGTTTCTGATGAACTGTTAAAAGACTTTTGTGTAGGATAACGAGTATGCCCACGATCAAGCGGATGTTGATTCCGTAAAATATCGGCCTCAAAAGTGACTTTAGTGGCGTCAGAAGCTTGCCATTGAATGACTGGTGCAATTCCGTATCGTTTAGATTCGACATGGTCACGATAACTATCACCACCTTCTGCAATCACATTTAGGCGATAACCGATATTTTCTGCATTTGGTATCGTACCTGTGCTATCTACAGTGGTGCGGTATAAACCTTCACTGTTAAGCTGAGCACCTAAAGTAGTTTGTTGCTCAGACTTTGGTGTTTTAGAAATTAAGTTAAACGTACCACCTGGGTCACCACGACCATATAAGCTAGAAGAGGGGCCACGTAAAACGTCTATACGTTCAATGGTGTTGCTATCTGGTGCATTTGGATAACCACGATTAATTGGGAATCCGTTACGATAAAATTCGCCACTGGTGAAGCCACGAAGGTTAAAACCAGTTAAGCCTTGACCGCCAAAGTTATTCGCTCGTCCAACGCCACCTGCTAAATCAAGAGCCTCAATTAAGCGTGTCGCACCAATATCTTCAATTACTTTTTGGGTCACAACACTGACCGATTGCGGTGTGTCCTTTAATGCGATTTCACTACGTGTGGCGCTACTCGAGCTATCGACTTTATAAGTTTGGTCAGATGTCTGTTGGGCTTTAATTTTAATGGTAGCAAGAGTCATTGAAGAATGATCTGTTTCTGCAAAAGCAGTTGATAAACAGCAGATTTGAGCAATGCTCAGGGAGAGGAGGCGAAGCTTAAGATCCATTTAAAACCTATTTGATAATAAATATCAGTATGAAAATAAGAATTATTATATTGTAAAACTATGTAAAGGAAATACCGGATCAGTGATATTTAAATACAAATGTATTTTATTTGAAAATAAGAGGGGTTAAAAAATAAATAGAATGTTAAGAAAATAAAAAGAAATTTTATAAGAATAGAATAATGGCGTCCCTACGGGGATTCGAACCCCGGTTACCGCCGTGAAAGGGCGATGTCCTAGGCCTCTAGACGATAGGGACGTTGAGGATGGCGGTATCTTAAGAAGCCGCCACCAAACTGTCAAGTAGGTAAGGAGACAGTTTGTTCAAAATATAGCAAAACAGTTCAGCAGTTTTCTGAGTATCGTATAAAGCAGAGTGTGCTTCTTTACCATCGAACTCAATTCCAGCTTGTATGCAGGCTTTAGCAAGGACAGTTTGTCCAAACATAACAGCACTTAAAGTAACCGTATCCATCACTGAAAAACTATGAAAAGGGTTCTGGTTTTTTGTGCTTGTACGTGCAATTGCCGCTTGAACAAAGCCAAGATCAAAATGGGCGTTATGACCAACCAACACTGCATGGGTACAATGTTGTTGTTTACGAACTTCATTTACTGATTTAAAAATACGGCGTAATGCAGTTCGTTCATCTTCAGCCATTGCCATACGCATTGGATTGAATGGATCAATACCAATAAAGTCTAGCGAACGGCGGTCGAGGTTAGCCCCTTCGAACGGGTTAATATGCGCATGAAATGCTGGACCAGGGACAAATTGCCCCTGAGCATCATACACAATTGGAATGCACGCAATTTCTAGCAATGCATCTGTCTGGGCATTAAAACCTGCCGTTTCAACGTCAACAACAACAGGTAAGAAGCCACGAAAACGTTGGCCAATGACCGGGACAGAGGTTTCTTGTGTCACACTTTTCTCCATTGCAGCGTTTTCCCGGCATGCAGCGGGATAATTTTTTGATCATCTAAATAATCAAAAGATTCTGGTACAAGATTATCTTCTTTTACCAAAGTAATAGTAGAAGTATTACGTGGTAGACCGTAGAAGTCTGCGCCAAAATGGCTTGCAAAGCCTTCTAGGCGTTCTAATTTACCCACTTGGTCAAATGCTTGGGCATAAAGCTCAATTGCATTTGGTGCACTATAACAGCCCGCACAGCCACACGCATTTTCTTTTGCATCTTGCGAGTGCGGCGCACTGTCTGTACCTAAGAAAAATTTAGGATTACCACTCGTTGCAACTTCAAGCAAAGTTGTTTGGTGTGTTTGGCGCTTTAAAATTGGTAAACAATAAAAATGCGGTTTAATACCACCGACCAACATGTCATTACGGTTAAATAATAAATGCTGAGGGGTGATTGTTGCAGCAACATTACGGTCATGTTCTAAAACAAAATGAGCCGCATCGCTTGTGGTGATGTGCTCAAGTACCACTTTAAGTTTTGGAAACTGTTTTAAAAGCGGGTTGAGTACTTCATCAAGGAAGCGTTTTTCACGATCAAAAATATCGACGTGGTTATGAGTTACTTCACCATGAAGTAGTAACGGAACTTGATGCTCTTCTAATTGCTCAATAACTGCATAAACCTTACGAATGTCACTTACACCGTTATCAGAGTTGGTGGTCGCGCCAGCTGGGTAAAGTTTAATTGCATTTACATGTTCAGATTCTTTAATTTTACGAACTTCGTCTGGTGAGGTGAAGTCAGTAAAATAAAGCACCATACGTGGGTCAAAATTGAGACCCTCTGGAACATGAGCAAGAATACGTTCACGGTAAGCTAATGCTTCTTCCACAGTTTTTACTGGCGGAACAAGGTTTGGCATACAGATCGCACGAGCAAACTGTTTAGCCAAATCAGGTACGGTACGTTTTAATGCTAAACCATCACGTAAATGTGCATGCCAATCATCTGGCTGGAGCAGGGTAATAGAGTCCAAGGCAGTTCAAACTTCGAAATAAAACAAATGATAATCGATAAAGTGTGAAAATGGTAACGAGAATTACGGACAAATGGCAAAATAAAGAGCAAGAGGCGATAAAAAATAATGTTATATTTTGTTAATGTGTAAGAGGCAGGAAACGGGTAGTGGTAAATAGGGGAAATGTACATGAATTACTCAAAGCAAAAGAAGAAATAGAATATCTGGTAACTTTACATACCCATCGTTATGCCAATACACCTTTGCCTCATCAATTAGAAAAAAAATTCTGGTGCTTAAATCTTGAGCGAACAAAACAAAATATCTCAAAATTTTTAGCAAGTGGTGTTCTAACCTATCTTATTTTTATTTTGCTAGCGCTACCTACAGACTATTTAGTGATAGGTGTACCTTACATAACTTGGGATTTTATTTACTGCATATTAAGTGCAATTAATATTGCAGGTGCGCTACTGTTATTTTGGGTTTTTGCCAAGTTTAAAAAACTCTCCGAATATTTTTATATTGCTGCGTGCGGGATTGTATTTTTTACCATTATTGTCAATGCAATGTTGCTGCTGAGTGTAGGAAATATCGCTCTTAAAAATCAGTCGATGTTACTACTTTCTTTTTTATATATGCTCGGCTTTATCTTGAGCGGTATAAAGCCTTTGCATATGCTTTATGTGGGTTTGATCGCAGCCATTTGTGTTTTTTCTCTATTGATTTTATTGCAAGCAAATTGTGACTATATTGCTTTGGGAAGAGCACTGTTTGGGAGCTGTATTTTAGGTTTTTCAATTAGCACGATGCTCACATCTAGAGAAAGAAGCCTTTTTTTAAATAATCAGCTTGCTGAGCTTAACGAACAGATTTTACGTATTGAGGCATCTGAGTTGCTTCATTTAAGTCAGCAAGATGCGCTCACTAAAATTTCTAATCGACGTACTTTCGATGAGATGTTTGACTTTTTTTACTATCGGGCTAAGCAAGAACAACGTCCATTGGCTGTTTTATTTATCGATATCGATTTTTTTAAAAACTATAACGATTGTTATGGACACCAGATGGGAGACAAGGTTATCTCATCTATTGCCTCTGCAATTAAAAATTCAATTCGTCATGTTGATTTTGTTGCCCGTTATGGCGGAGAGGAGTTTGTCGTTCTTTTACCAAAAACACCGGCTCAAGGTGCATATGCGGTGGCTGCCAATATTTATAAAGCGATTGAACGTCAAGCGATTCCTCATGCAGCATCATTAGTTTCTCAGCATGTGACCATTAGTCTAGGTTTTACTGTTTATACAGAAGGCTTAAGAGTAACTCAGGAAAATTTAATTCATGCTGCCGATCAAGCTTTATATCGGGCTAAGGAGCTTGGACGTAATCAGATTTATTATCAGCCTTTACAAGTCGCCGAAATTGCCTGAATGAATTTTAAAAAATAAAAAGGCCACCTTAATAGGTGGCCTTTTTTGACGCTATAAGAAAATTATTTTTTCTTACTGTCTAATTGAGGAATAGCAGAACCTTGACCGATTGAAAGTAAACCAGCATCTGTATAGATCCCAAGTTTTGCACGTGTATCGGTAATGTCGAGGTTACGCATAGTCAACTGACCAATACGGTCCATAGGCGAGAACATTGAATCGCCTTTTTCCATTGTTAAACGTTCAGCTTCGTACGTTAAGTTTGGAGATTCAGTGTTCATGATGGTGTAGTCATTACCACGACGAAGTTCAAGCGTAACTTCACCGGTAACAGCTTTAGCAACCCAACGCTGTGCAGTTTCACGCAACATAAGCGCTTGAGAGTCGAACCAACGACCTTGGTAAAGTAAACGGCCTAAACGTAAACCGTTAATGCGGTATTGTTCGATCGTATCTTCGTTGTGAATACCAGTAACTAAACGCTCGTAAGCAATATGAAGAAGGGCCATACCCGGTGCTTCATAAATACCGCGAGATTTCGCTTCGATAATACGGTTTTCGATTTGGTCAGACATACCTAAACCATGACGACCGCCAATACGGTTTGCTTCAAGAATAAGTTCAACCGGATTGTTAAAAGTTTGACCGTTTAACGCAACAGGCACACCTTCTTCAAAGCGTACAGTCACTTCTTCTGGTTTGATTTCAACTTCATCTTTCCAGAAAGCAACGCCCATAATTGGGTCAACGATTTTGATACCAGCATTTAAGTATTCAAGATCTTTTGCTTCGTGAGTTGCACCCAACATGTTTGAGTCAGTTGAATACGCTTTTTCTTTTGACATTTTATAGTCAAAACCGTTGTCGATCAGGAACTGTGACATTTCAGCACGGCCACCGAGTTCATCGATGAAGTTTTGATCTAACCAAGGCTTGTAAATTTTAAGATTCGGGTTGGTCAACAAACCATAACGATAGAAACGTTCAATATCGTTACCTTTATAAGTTGAGCCGTCACCCCAGATGTTAACGTCATCTTCTTTCATTGCAGTAACTAACATTGTACCTGTTACTGCACGACCCAATGGAGTCGTATTGAAATAAGGAACACCACCTGTACTGATATGGAATGCACCACACTGAATTGCAGCAATACCTTCAAGCGCAAGTTGTAAGCGGCAGTCAATTAAGCGAGCTTTTACAGCGCCGTATTGTTCTGCTTTCTTTGGAATTGCATCGTAGTCATCTTCATCAGGCTGGCCTAAGTTTGCAGTGTATGCATAAGGCTCTGCGCCTTTTTGTTTCATCCACAATAGAGCAGCTGAAGTGTCTAGGCCTCCGGAGAAGGCAATCCCAACTTTTTTGCCTACTGGTACATGCTGCAAGATAGTTGCATTATCAGTCATTGCTAATCCTAACATTTATAAAAAAGACCCCGTGTAGGTGGTCTCGAGAATTCTGAATGGCGGCTATTGTAGCACTATTCATGGTGCTTTTTTTGGCAAAAAAAGCATTAATTCACTTGTTCTGATTTGAAGTTTTAATTTCATAAAAAATCTAAGCGTATTTATAGAATGAGAAGGGGGAATGAAGTATTGTTATTCCAAATAAGAAAAGACTTTTAATGACTTAAAAAGAAAATAGGATAAATATGAAGAAAAATTTTGGCTTATCGCGTGCACACTATGTTGTGGCTGCGATCACCGCGCTCGACGTGATTTATATGATTTACCATTATATGGCAATCAGTGGCTCAACCTCTACTTACTTATTCGGTGGAGTTACTGGAAAAGCGGTTGTGATTGGGCTTCATTTATATGCTGCTAAAAGAGTTTTAGATGGCTCAAAAAATTCTAGATATATTTCACTTTTCTTAACGGTATTTTTACTTTTTGCATTCCCAATTGGAACTATTCTTGGTGTGATTATGCTGTGCTTATTATATAAATGGGAAAAAGAGCCAGATTTCCTTAGTGTCATTAAATAAAAGTAATAGGAGTGTTTTTGATGGATTGACCATAAGCTCCAATAAATTTCTTTACTGGGTCATCCAAAAGCGGAAAAAAAGTATTAAAGTACTATGCAACAAGTTGCAAAAAACTATTGGGACGCAGCATGACAAGTTACGCCAATCTATTAAAACCATTACATTTAGGCTTTACCACTATTAAAAACCGTGTGGTGATGGGATCCATGCATACGGGCTTAGAAGACCGTTTCTATAATTACCCTAAACTGGCTGCTTATTTTGAAGAGCGTGCCAAAGGTGGGGTTGGCCTGATTGTGACAGGCGGTATTTCACCGAACCGTCAAGGATGGTTAGCACCTGCTGGCGGAACCATGAACAGTCTATTTGATGTTCCTCAGCACCGTCTGGTAACGCATGCTGTTCATAAACATGGCTCTAAAATCTTAATGCAAATCTTGCATGCGGGCAGATATGGTTATCAACCGTTTGTTGTGTCTTCAACAGCCATTAAATCTCCAATTTCGCCGTTTAAACCACGCCAGCTTTCTGAAAAAAATATTCTCAGTACAATTGAAGATTATGCTCAGTGCGCTGACATTGCCAAAAAAGCAGGCTATGACGGTGTCGAAATTATGGGCTCGGAAGGTTATTTAATTAACCAGTTTTTAAGTAGCCACGTGAACCAGCGTACTGACCGTTGGGGCGGTGACATTGAAAACCGTATGCGTTTTCCGGTCGAGATTGTTAAAGCAATTCGTGCCAAAGTCGGCGAGAAATTTATTATTTGTTTCCGCTTGTCTTTACTCGATTTAGTTCATGACGGTAACACCATGCAAGAAGTCGTGATTGTTGCTAAAGCTTTAGAAAAGGCAGGCGTAACGTTATTAAATACGGGCATTGGCTGGCATGAAGCACGTGTACCAACCATTGTAACGTCTGTACCTCGTGCTGCTTTTGTCGATTACACAGCACATGTAAAACAACATATTTCTATTCCGATTATTGCTTCAAACCGCATTAACATGCCTGAAACTGCCGAAGAAATTTTGGCAACTGGCAAAGCAGATATGGTTCAAATGGCACGTCCATTATTGGCCGATGCTTTTTGGGTAAACAAAACAGCGACTAACCGTGTTGATGAAATTAATACCTGTATTGCTTGTAACCAAGCGTGTTTAGACCATGCTTTTAAAAATAAGCGCGTGTCTTGTTTAGTGAACCCACGTGCAGGCCATGAAACTGAACTGGTCTATTTAAAAACCAAGCAGCCTAAACGTATTGCGGTAGTAGGTGGTGGAGTGGCAGGAATGTCCGCAGCAACCGTTGCGGCGAGCCGTGGTCATGCGGTCACTTTGTTTGAAGCGACTTCAGATGTGGGTGGTCAGTTTAACTTTGCCAAGGTAGTGCCGGGTAAAGAAGAGTTTCACGAAACGATTCGCTACTTTAAAGTCCAACTCGAAAAAACTGGGGTGGATGTACGTTTAAATACTCGCGTGAACCGTGAGCAACTTGAACGTGAAGGTTTTGATGAAGTGATTGTTGCAACTGGTGTAATCCCTCGCGCATTAAAAATTGAAGGTAGCAATGCACCACAAGTTCTTTCTTATGCTCAGGTTTTAAAAGGTGCAGAAGTTGGGCAAAAAGTTGCAGTGATTGGTGCTGGCGGTATTGGTTTTGATGTGTCAGAGTTTTTACTTAAACCTCCAAATCAACCACAGCCTCAACCTTTAGCCGAGTGGCAACGTGAATGGGGCGTAGACCCAGATCCTAACTATATTTCTGAAGGTGGTATGCAACCACCAGTAGTTGAACTTCCCGTTCGCCAGATTTATTTACTGCAACGTAAGACAACACCTCTAGGTATTGGCCTTGGTAAAACTTCAGGTTGGGTACATCGCGCACAGCTTAAAAAGCATGGCGTGCGTATGCTCCGTGGTGTGCAATATAAAGCGGTCACTGATGAAGGGCTTTGGATTGAGCACAATGGCCAAGACCAGCTTTTACGTGTCGATACGATTGTGGTGTGTGCAGGTCAAGAGTCGGTAAAAGACTTGATGCCAAAAGAAGGTGAGTCGACTATAGCGAACTACTACATTATTGGTGGTGCAAAGCTCGCAGCGGAGCTAGATGCAAAGCGTGCGATCAAAGAAGGAGCAGAATTAGCTGCTCGATTGTAATATTTGATGAAACAATACGCACTTGAACACAAAGTGATGATTTTTTTCTTGAATAAAATGAATAAGCTTTGTATTCTTACGCACATGGAAGCGTGGCAGAGCGGTTTAATGCACCGGTCTTGAAAACCGACGAGGGTGTGAGTCCTCCGTGAGTTCGAATCTCACCGCTTCCGCCAAATTAGAAAAGCCCCTGTAAAAGCAGGGGCTTTTTTTATGTGTATGTTTTTTAGTACATAATAAATATAAGTTATGGCTTTTAGATATTTAATAAAACACTATGAGAAATTTAGAAGGTTTGCTAAATAGACTTCACGCGGATAGATTGAAATTAGTTACGCATAGAGATGGGGCTTCTGTATACAAAGGGCAAACTACGCAGGGAGATATCTTTGTAAAAGCATATAAACGTAAAGTAGATAATGATAGATATTGTGAAATATTAAATGAACTTACAGAGTTTTCACTGGTTCCAAAAGTATTAGATAAATTTGATTGGGAAAATTATTCTATTGTTGTAATGAGTGCTTTAGAAGGGCAGCCAGTAAATAACATATTAAAAAATTGCTCAAGAATAGAAAAACTATTATTACTAAAATCCGCAGGATCAACTTTAGGAAGCTTTCACCGAACGATTAATTCTTCGCGGTTACTTGAGATGAGATTTTGGCAGGCGCGAGATAGCGCTTCGAAAATTCCAATTTTATGGAATGAACATTTGGAACTAATGATATCAAAGTGGATGTCACGTCTTGATCCATTAAAGCCAGACTATCAAGAATTTAGTCATGAATTGGGTGAGTTGGTTTTATATTGCAAAGCATTACACGAACCAACCCAGTTTAGCCTTTTACATTGTGACTATATTGGTCGGAACCTTCTTGCAACTAGCTGCAATAAAATCTCTGGTGTTTTAGATTTTGAGGCTGCTCGCATTGGCGATGCAGTTTATGATTTAGCGAAGATGGTTTGGGTCGATATAGATTTCTCTGATTTAGAGTTAAGAAATGCTTTTCTACAAGGTTGGGAAATAACTTATGGGGAAGAAGTTCCTCAAAGAGAGTTTTTATGCTATGTCGGTATTCAATGTCTCGCAGCAATAGCATGGACAGATAAAAATAAGCTTATGGACGGTAATCCTATTTTTAGAGCTTCGGCAATCAGAGCATTAAGAATAGTATTAAATGAGTTACGAACAGGTTTTTAGTAAATTCCTAGTTCTATAGCTACTACTAATTTTTAATTGAAAAAGTTTTATTAGAAATTCTCAAAAATCTTTTTGAAAGGTTATAATCTTAAAACTAAAATTAGAAAAAATGGATCAGTTTTCAGATAATGCAACTAGGGAAATTAAAGCTATTAGTTCGGCGTGAATATGTTTTATAGGTTCAATTATGATAGTGAAAAATAAACTACTTAAGTCTATTTTATGAAAAAATCTGAAATGAACAAAATTTTAATTGAAAGAATTTCATTGGAAAGTCTGAGGAAAATTTTAAATGAAAATAATGCTTATGATTTAGATATTTTTGAAGATGTTAATTCTCTAGTTTTTAAATTTGATAATATTAGAGTAGATGCTGATTTATATGAAGTATTGGTTTATGTTTGTAAGATAGATATTTTATCTGTGGATAATTTGAAAATAGCATATTATAAGACTGTTTTTGATATGGATTATAATATTGTCGATGATTTTTTTGTCTCTCTAATAGATTGATCTGTAAGTGATTTACTCTTATCTTCTCAATTTTATATACTCATTAACTAAAATGAATATTTCAAAACTATAATTTTATATTTTGTAGTTAATTGCGCCCTCATAATGGTCAATATCTTGTCATTGTTTGAAGAATTCTTTCGGGTCAACTATTGCTGCTATATGTATAATTATGGGTAAAATGGCTCCTTATAATATTAACCTCTTTGCATCCCTAACTTGTAAAGTAAAATCGATCTCGGTATACGCTGAATTTAAATTAATAGATATGGATAGTTCATGAATTTAATAAATCACTGTAGTAAGTCATTTCTTGCAATTTTTCTTATGATGAATCTTTCAAATACATATGCAGCAAAGATACAGGCTGTAGATGCTGAAGTACAGGAGAGTGCTTTAGACGTAATGGAAGCTGCGGGAGCAGAAGCTGTAGAGTTAAGTGGGCAAGAGGCTATATGCCATGCTGACGAGGCATGTGATGTTGCATCTGCTGTTTCTGAGAATGAAATGTACGGTGGCATTCAACAGGAATATGTCGTAAAAGGCTGTAAGGTAACGATTTACAATGATGGGCCGGTGAAAATGGTCAATATAAAGACGGATCAACCATGTGATGCTCCACTTCCTAAAGACCATAAATTTTCTAGATAGGCTCTGTGAGCCTATAAATTATTTTGTGGGCCTTTAAAAGAGTTTTAGTACTTAGAAACCCATATAAAAATTTGGATTGAGTTAAGCAGATTTAGATTTCAGCTTAACTTTATATTTCATAGTGTCTTGGGAATGAATCTTCGTTTTCTACTATTTAATCTTTAGCATGTTGTTTTTTCTCAAAATCATGAACCATTCGAATACGCTCTTCAGTTGCAGGATGAGAAGATAAAGTATCAAGAACAGCTGTAGATAGTTTATTAGTTGAAGATTCTTCTTGAGAAGTTGGCGGGTTGGACTGATTTTTTTTATCGATACCTTCTTTTGTTGTATCGCTTAAACGCTGTAAGAAATTTGCGAAGTGCGAGACTTCGATATGTTTCCTATCCATTAGCTGTAAAGCATATAGATCGGCTTCGGACTCAAATTTACGTGAGTAATTTGCACCAATCATAGCAGCCGGTAATGACGTAAATAAGTCTGAACTATCTCCGGTCATTGCAATGTATAATATACTTAGGCCTAAACTAGTTAACCCTTGTTGCAAACTATGGCGATAAACCAAATGGCCTTGTTCATGGGCTAATACGCCTAAGATTTCCTGATTAGTATGTGCCAATTTGATCAGTTCATCTGTGATAATAATCGTATTATTGGGTAGCGCTACAGCATTTGCTCCTAAATGATCGCCTTTACGGAAGACTAATTTGGCTGGTCTGTTTTCAGCAATAATATTCAAATATTGTTTAGTAATTTGGTCTTTTTGAGTTTGTGCTAATTGGCTGGGTGCAGTCCAATTATTTAATACATAATTCTCGGCTTCATCGCCTAGTTTCTTTAAAGTATTCTCAGGTAATTGAAAAGCAAGATAATGGGATGTAGCTGGAACACCCCATTTCACTAGACTGATCGCGAAAGTAATCACAAAAATTACACTAAAAAGAATAAGAGCTGGAGAGCGTTCAAATTTCCAGATCGAATGTTGAACCTTTTTAGTTGTGTAATTAAACCATTCAGGTAATGCGCTATGAAATTCAATCCGTGCATCATCAGATAATTCAATCACTGGGTGTAACTGTCCCAGCGCACCAATCAATTTCATATCAGTATATTGATAATGACGTTGTTGTTCTAATTGCTCACCATACTGAATGAGGACTTCAGATTGAGATTGAGCTGAAATCTGAGCACGGTGAGGTTTAGACACTATGCCATCATAGAAAATGATATCTACTGCTTGGGACATAAATTATTAAACTCAGATTATTATAGAGAGATGTCAATATCAAAAATATCACTGATTTCTTCAGCTAAAGCACTTTGTTCTTGCTGAGCGAGATTCATCATTTGATCTGGATCATCTAATAAAATTAAACTCATCGATTCAATCTGATATTTGTGAATACGAACTGCAGCCCAAGCAGACATTAAACCTATGGTTAAGATTTTTACAATCCAGTTTGAAGCTACAATCCATGCAAAACGCCATTGATTACAGTCTGTTTTAAATTGACTGTTTCCAACTGTAGTATTGTTCCATGTCGTAATAAAAATACGTGCAGCAATTAATGGATAAATAAATAATCCAATAAATGCATATACCATAACTATTCCGAAGACTGCAACGTTCGGTGAGAACCCAGCAATTGTTCCTGCCATAGCAAAGTAAATGATTGAAAAAATAGCAATTATACCAATTGCAATAAAAGCTGGTATATAAACTGCAGCCATATATGCAGACCATTTTGCGTTTAATTTAAAATTTAATTGTCCAGCATATAAGTTGTTTAGATAATATTTTTTATATAGCCAAATAGCTACAGGTGTAAAGATTCCTAATGTGAAAATATATACCAATATACTCAAAAGAAAGACTTTATAAGATTCTTTTATCGTTCCACCAAAATAAAAACGTGCGTTGCCGAACTTACTATTTCTTGCCGTAAAACGCAAAGTAGCGCGAATTAGCCAAGGTACTGCTGTATATAGTGCAACTAGTCCAACCACAGTCGCAATCATTGAATACTGTGATGAAATTGCAAATACGGCGTAAATTCCTAATGCAATTAAACGTCCAATCAAAATCTTGGTTGGAATGCCTGTAAAATCAAAGCGACGTTCAAAAAATTCTGTATTGCCATAGAAATAGCGTAAGCGACGAACTTTAGCCCAAGGTGCGTATAAGCTTAAAGTAATAATAGTCAAAAGAATATTAACGATCCAGATTCCAAAATATTCCGAGGCTTTACCATGAAACTTAAAATGATAAATTCCTGATTGTGAAATTGGTGGTGACGTAATATTTTGATCCTCATTCAAATCTTGAGGAGATGAGGGTAAAGCTTGTTCTTGCATTTTATTCTCTTTATTGAAACTAAATGATCTTGATTGAAAGTAATAGATAATTAGAAAGCTATTGAGAATATTATATATTTTTTATAAATAGAAAGAAATAGAATGAAAAGTCAACAACAATGCCACTCGTGTCCCTCTGCGGCGGAACGGGAGAAAACACCTTTTATTTTATATAAACCCTCTTATTATTTTAGTTGAGAATAATATTGTTTTCGCCAATCAAGATAGTTCAAATCTAAATAATCTTAATTCCCCAATTCTATGGAATAGTATGATCGCAAGGCTATTTCAAAAGCTCCTTCATGGTGTAAAAGCTCTGCAACTTGCTGCATAGTTAATCTACTTAATAAATTATGATAAAACTGATTCACAATTCGATCTGAGTTTTCTTTATCTTCTTTAAATATTGAGCTTAACTGAGATGATATAGTTTCTAGTAAATAAGGAATGTCACATTCAATAATAAAATCACTTTCTAATCTCTTTTCTATTGTTTCTTCTGCAATTGAGTGGATTATGAGTTTTGATATTATTTCTGAAGATTGTGAAAGAATCATTATTTCTCCTTTTTCTTCCAAATTTTCAAGTATTTTACTTACCTTGTTTATATAGTCTTGATCAGTGTTCGTTAGCATTAAATTTTTTAGCCTTAGAGATTATTATTAATATTATAAATTTTCTTCAATTAACATTGTACCCCTATACGAAATACTCGCATAAACCCAAATCGAAAAACCTATAAATCACTAAACTGTTCTTAACTTCTGTGACTTTATAAACCCCAATTTAACAATAAATTTTAATTATTTACCCTTACTTTTTAATGATCTATTTTAATGCAAATGTCGTTTTGTGTGCTTGACTGTAATAGGGTAGAGCACTATCCTTTGCCTGCTGGCCACATTGCCAGCCGGCTTTGACAGGCTGATTCAAACGAGCACTAAAGGTTTTATACTTTTGGTGTGTGCACCCTCGTGCCCCCTCTGCGGCGGAACGGGAGGGGGACACCTTTGGGTGTGCTGGCCTCGTTTGACCAGTCTGTCAACCTTCTTCCGTTCTGCCACCATAATTTTAATTTTTTGGCAGAACTCCCAATAAAAAGGAGTTGGCTTTGCACATTCATTATTTTTTGGCAGCCTTTGCCAAAAGCTATAACGACACAACTTAAACATTTAAAGCAGTTTGAAAGTCACTAGGCTTTTCGGACTTTAAATCTTTATCACTTAAAACTTAATCAACAATAAAACTTGAGATGTGCCAAGCACAGTCTTTATGGGCTTTGCTATGCCTTTTATTTGCTTAAAAAAGAGTGAAGGCATTTTTATCTCATTTATATACAACAAGAATTTATTTTATAACGGTAAAACTATGCCACATTCAGATCTTCCATTTCGTGCTTTAAGTGTGCTTCACACTTCCCGATATCTGTTTAACAACTATGGCTTTCATAATGTCGGGGTCGACCGAATTATTGAGTCAGCAAAAGTTCCCAAAGCCACTTTTTATAATTACTTTCACTCAAAAGAAAGGCTAATTGAAATGAGCCTGACTTTCCAAAAAGATGGTCTTAAACAAGAAGTGCTTTCAATCATTTATGTTCAAAAAGACTTAACTCTGCTTGAAAAGCTTCGCAAAATTTACTTTTTACATGCCGATTTAGACGGACTTTATCATTTGCTTTTTAAAGCTATTTTTGAGATTTCAAAAACACATCCCAAGGCATATCAGGTCGTGATTGACTATCGAAACTGGTTCATTAATGAAATCTATAATTTGCTTTTAACAACCGATGCAAATGCTTCAAAACCTGATGCTCACATGTTCTTGTTTGTGATTGATGGGGCAATGGTTCAGCTTTTAGATCCAAACAAGCCAGATGAAAGAGAAAGGCTTTTAGATTATTTTTTAATGCAGTTTATTTAGTGCAAATGAATAACTTAAATGACACAGCTTATAGATTATTTTGATCAGGCTTTTTGCTTTTTTGAGCCAAACAGATCGTTTGGCTTTTTATTTCCAGAGTTTAACTTCTATTTATTCGGACTCATTTAGGTCACGTTCACGACATGATAGTTCATAGTAGTTACCTTTAGGTAAGGAATTGATTTTAAATCCATAGTAATTACTATCTGACTCGATAGAATTGATATTACATTGATTAGTTTTTGCAAATTGTTGAATCAATTTCAAATGAGCTGTTTGTTTAAAAACAGCTCCCCAACCTTCGCTAACACAACATCCCACATATTCAGACATATATTCATCTGAGATTAGTACAACGTTTTGCCCCATAAATTGGTAAGACTTTTTTAATTTGTATACATCATTATAATCTGCTCTTGAAATATTGGCTTTTTTTGCTATAAAGCCTTGTTGTTTAAGTATTTTGAAATTTAAGAAATCATGATCGCTACTACCAAGTCCTCGATACACTGAACTATTATCTGCTGCAAAAGTATATGAGCTGAGAATGCTAAATAAACTAAAAAATAATATTTTTTTCATTTTAACTTTCAGAAGTTATATTGGATCGTAATTCTTTCATATCTTCTTAGCAGCGTAAAGTAAGTTACTGATTTTGATTGCTTCGCTTCACTAAAATTGGTCGTAAATATTTTTGTTATTAAAATTTAAGTTCAGTTTGTAGATCTATATAAAGCAAATTAGAAGAAGATGAGGATAAGGAAAGATACCAATATAAACAAAATATGGAATACCTTAAATTGAGACAGACAGGTCATTCTGATAAACTTATTCGGTTAATAATAAAGCGTGTTTCATAATGTTGAATAATATCTTTGGTATTTTGGAAAAAATGGGATTTGGCGTTCAGAAACGGGCGATTAGTATCCAGTTTTCAAATGCAGAGCTTAATTCTCAGATTATGTTACAACGTATAGATGGGTATCATGGGATTAATGATGGGCTATCAGCAGAGCTTATTTGCTTATCTATAAATCCATATATTGAATTAAAACAGTTTATTGGATGTCAGGTTGCAGTTGATCAAGTAACAGATGCAGGTCAGCTTTTTAGAACTACGGGTATTGTCACTGGTGCTAGCCAAGGTCAAAGCGATGGTGCTTTTAGTCTATATCGCTTGACTATGCAGGATGCAACGAGCTTATGGCATAAACGACGTAATAGTCGTGTGTTTATGAATAAAAGCGTTTTGGACATTATCGAAGTCATCTTTAAGGAATGGCAGAATAAAAGTCCGTTATTTGCGTCAAGTTTACAGTTAGATACGAGTGGTTTAACTAAAACGTATGATGTACGTCCATTCTCTATGCAGTCGAATGAAAGTGATTATGCATATTTAACTCGAATAATGCGTGAAGAATCGATTAACTGGCTTGTGGATGAGGCGAGTTATCTTGTAGCAAGTAATAGCCAAAGTATTGAAGCACAAAAACTACGTTTAATTGATGATAATGCTCAGTTTCAATCTCTTGAACGTAGAACCATTCGTTACCATCGTTCTAACGCAACTGAACAATATGACAGCATCACTAGTTTTATTGCTCAGCGACAGTTACAACCAACAGCTATTCATGTACAACGTTGGCAAGCTAATAGTCTAAGTCAGGAAGATGCCAGTGGTGCAGTACTTAGTTTACATAAACATAGTTCTCAGCGAGACAATGAAAGCTTAAGTCTAGAACAGGCATGGAATATATCTCCTGCTTGGATAAGCGATCTTAAAGGAGAGGATCAAGCCACCACTTCAAGTAACTCTCAGTTAGAAAAACTGAATATGCATTTAAACCAATATCAGTCATTACAAGCCAAGTATTTTACAGCGCATAGCAGTGTACGGGATACTCAAGTTGGTTATTGGTTCCAATTGCTTGATTACCCAGAGTTAGAAAAAAATCATAGTCAGCATGATAAGGAGTTTTTAATCCTTAATAAGCACTTTTATAATCAAAATAACTTGCCCAAAGATATCCAAGACCAAGTTGAAAAGCTATTGACCTTAAGTCACTGGCAAACCAGTAAAGACAGTGAACAAGAGCGTCAGGCCAATGAATTTGTAGTGGTTCGTAGAAATATTAATGTTGTACCTGAATATGACCCTTTGAAGCATCGTCCTATGGCTCATGTACAACGTGCCAAAGTGGTCAGTGATGGTGAAGAAATTCATGTGGATGAATGGGGACGAATAAAAGTCAGATTCTTATTCACGCGTACCGATGATCATGCTCATGATGGCGGTGCAGGCTCAAATAATAGTGACTCAGATTCGGCATGGGTCGATGTCCTCACTCCGTGGGCTGGTGAAGGCTATGGAGCACGCTTTTTACCGCGTAAAGATGAAATTGTGGTGATTGATTTCTTTGATGGCAACATTGATCGCCCATTTGTAACAGGGCGTATTCACGAAGCGCAGCGTTCGCCAACGAAGTTTGATATTAAAGGACAATTACCGGATACCAAAAAACTGAGTGGTATTCGTTCGAAAGAAGTTGGGGGTATGGGCTATAACCAACTTCGCTTTGACGACACAACTGGCCAGATCAGTGCTCAGCTACATAGTAGTCATGGTGCTACACAGCTTAACTTGGGGAATTTAAGTCATCCTAAGGAAAGTGCGACGAGTGAGGGGCGTGGTGAGGGATTTGAATTAAGAACGGATCGTGCAGGTGCAATCCGAAGTAAAGGATTATATATCTCAACATTTGTTCAGAGTAATGCAACGGATATACATTTAGAGGCAAAAGAAGCAGTTCAAAACTTCACAGAAAGTTTAGAAAGTATGAAAGCTTTATCTGAGTATGCTGTGAAACAGAAAGCAGAAGCTGCTGACATGCTTGAAAATATTAATCAGTATATTAAAACGATCGAATCTCAGTGGTCTGACTTAAAAGCTACCAAAGAAGCTTTAATGTTATTAGCTTCTCCAGATAGTATTTCTTTAGTTTCTGGAAAAGATATACATATTAATGCTTTGAATAGTGTAACAGTTGGCAGTGGGCAATCCATTAATGTGAGCACAGATGAACATTTGATTTTAAATGCTAAGAAAAAAGTAAGTTTGTTTGCGGGGGAGGAAGATTTAAAAATTTATGCAGCAAAAGGGAAATTTGATCTGCAATCGCAAGATAATGTATTAGATGTTTCTGCAAGACTCGATATAAAAATAACATCCTCTGAAGGTAAAGTAGAAATCCATAGTCCAACTGAAATTGTATTTAAAGCAAAAGACAGTGCTCTAAAAATTAATGGTGATGGAGTCACGGTCATTACACCAAATAAGTTTACTGCTAAAGCAGGACAACATCTCTTTACAACAGGTGCAAGTGAAAGCCCAATGCTTCCGATATTTCCAAATAATATTTGTTGGGAATGTCTTGCTCGACGCGCAGCACAACGTGGAGCTTTCATTAATAAAGGAGATGGAATGTAAATGATGATTAATCAAAGTCTCCAGTTTTTATTTAAAACATTTGAAAAATATCCACTTGATCAAGTTGGATTAAATATTTATGCAATAGCTGATGCAGCTCAAGATAAAAAGTTTTTAAAGGTTTTAGAGCATTTACGTCAAAAATGTTTATTAAAAGAAGCTAGTGGTGAAAAGGCTAAAGAGATTTCTCCACATTTAATTCAGCTGCCTAAAAATTTTACGTCACTTGAATGGGAATGGATTGAAAGTAATATCGCTGGCACAACCAAAATGACAATTATTATTACGCCCTTAACTTTTGATTATCTATATAAACATTTAAGAAATTTTTTAGATGTTGAATTTGACGGTGGTCTAGAAATGATGCTGGCATTTTGGGATCCGACTATCTTGGCGACATTGGTTGGGCACAAAGCTGATAATACTTTATATGTACAAGGCCCTGTATTTACCCCCCGGCAAATTGAAGCTTTACTTAAACCTATTCAAAGCTGGTGGTATTGGGATCGCTTAAGTAATCTGCAAGGAATATTTGGATTAAATGAGCGAGTTGAAGTGCTGCCATCCATCGAAAAGCCTTTACATTTTACGGTGGAGCAAGAAGAAATGATGGTAGAGGCAACTTTTCCTGACAATCTAATTTATTACCTCAAACTCAATAACTCATTTTTGGTTGATAAAATTGATGATGAGTCATTATATGAATTTGTAATTGAAAGCATCCCTGAAGCAAGAGATCACTGTTTATCTGGTACTCGCGATATTTTAAATTTTATCTGCCTAAAATTGATGTATGGAGTCCACTTTGAGTCGGACCATAACTTACAGCATTTATTAAATAATCTGAAAGATAAAAAGCTAACAATGGATCAGATTATGAATAGCTTAATGTCTGACGCTGGATAATTAATTTTTTAATCATGGCTAATATACTTTTATTGAAATAAATTAATAAGAGTTCTAAATGGAGAGAAATAATGAAATATAGAATACTATTTATTTTACTTGCTATACCAGTAATTTTAACTGGTTGTAATTGGATGTATGGGCAAATTTAAGTGGTGGTAGGGAGTTCAATGGTATGAATATTTATCTGCATATTTATATCCTAATGATACAGTAGAAATTACTACATCTAACAATTGACCAAGTCCAGCTGTAAAAGGTCTAAGATAGCAAGAAGAAATACTATGATTCTCAAAAAATTATTACTCCTACCAATAAGTTTAGTGTTTAGTGCAGCAGGTTGTGCAGGTATTGGGCCAAATGCAACATATTATATGGGGACAACATCTGTTAATTATAATCCGTCATATAATACTTATGATGTGAAGCTAAATAATCATATTATTGGTGGAGCACTAGGTTCAATGAATACTTCGCCAGTGATACTAGGTTTACAGAATGTAACTTGGAAAGATGCTAAAACTGGTGAATTACATACAGCGAAAAATCAAGTTTTTTTAAAAAAGAATGACGTTAAGGATATGAAATATCTTGTTGTCCATCTATACCCAGATGACACTATTGAAATAGTTACATCTCTTAATTGGCCAAATCCAACTGAAAAGGGTTTAAGGTGGCAAGACAGAATAAGAAAGAATGGGGCTAAATAATGTTTAAAAAAACAATTATCAAACGAACTATAGAAACTAATAGTGATGTTCCAAACACCTCACCTGAGGCAAAACAAGATTGTTCAGATGTGGTTCATATTTCTGTCTTTTTTGATGGTACAGGTAATAATAAAGATGCAGATGAAGAACTAAAGAAATGGTCAAATCCTGCAAGGTTATGGAAAACCGCTGATCAATATGCTCAAGAAAGTGAAAGTAATGGGATTAGAACAAATTACTCAATATATGTATCAGGGGTAGGGACACGTTTTAATGGAGAATTAAATATCTTCCAACGAGCACTTGCTATGATCCAAGATCATGGTGGTTTTGGACTTGGTGTTGGATCGGGTGGTACACGACGACTCGATTATGGAGAAGATCAACTCAATGATGCTTTAAAACAAGTCATGATTATGAATGCCAAAAAAGCAGAAATAGATACGAGTAAATATGCTAGCGAAAAAAAAGTTTATAGTTTTGCTGAAGTAGAGAAAAGTTTAAGTCAACATCGTCTCATCAAAAAAATTAATATTTCTACTTTTGGCTTTTCACGTGGCGCTGCCTTAGCACGTGCTTTTACCAATCAGTTTATGTGGCAGTGTGAATCTGATTGCAATGGTTTAACTTATGGTGCTGGAAAATATCCTATAGAGTTTAAATTCATGGGAATCTTCGATACAGTTGCCTCTTTTGGTTTACCTGCGACTAACTTAAATAATAATTTAACTTTTGAAGGCCGTGATATGGTCATTGATGAACGAGTCAAAATGTGTGTTCATCATATTGCGGGAAATGAACAGCGTTTCGCCTTTCCAGTTGATTTAATTCATAAAGAAAATGGTGAAATTGCGAACTCTAACTGGAAAGAAATTGTTTATCCGGGTATGCATTCAGATGTGGGGGGAGGTTATGCTCCTGGAAGCCAAAATGTAAATGATAACTATGCTCGCATTCCACTTAAGGATATGTTGGAGGAAGCTGTCAATGCGGGTGTTCGTATGTTTGACTATAATCAATTAAAAGAAAAATATGGGGCTTTATTTGCTGATCAGTTTGAAATTCAAGATAAAACCCTACATTTATATAATGCTGTGAAAGCAGAAATGCAATCTAGCGGAAAAATTCAAGATCAAATTATTGCCACCATGAAAGTCTACTATGCGGCTTATGGAGCTTTAGCTGAAAAGAAAATTGTCTCTGTAAGTCAGCAAGCGCGTAATGACAATAAAATTCGTGAATATATTCCGATTGGCCCGTCAGATATGGCAACTGAGATTAGTCGTTTGGAAAAACTACAGAAACTCACTGCTTCAAATACAACAGGGGGAATGAATATCTTTAGATTATTATCGCCTGTTTCGAAAGCTTATGAGTTTTACTTGGGTATTGATGATTGGGAGTTTGCAAGCTGGAGAAAAGGAGCAAGCCCAGAAATTATGGACTTTTATCAGAATTATATACATGACTCCAAATATGGTTTTATTAGCAACGCGGAACCATTTAGTTACTTCCGACAGAGAACAGTTTATGAATCTCGTCGTAGTGGAAAAGGTGAAGATGTAGATAAAAAAGTTGCTGAAGATAAAGCTGTATGCAGTGTAGGTAGTCAAGAGGTTAAGCAAGAACAGCTTTTTGATGAATACCAACAAGTCCAGCAGGGCTTAAAAGCAGCTAGTTAGGTCGATAAGAGTCAGATAACAGTCTAAAAACTTTCTCATCCTTGAAAAAATTAAGACTTATATTTGTAGAATCCTGTGGTATTTATGATAGCAGGAGAGCTAGAGCAACTAGTTCTCCTACTTAATTCATTTTACTTCTTTTGTTTAAAACGGTATTTACATTTTAGGCAGCGGTAATCCTGAAAAATGTTCTTATCGATCATCACACCCGCTTTTTTACCAAAAATATTACCCACCACACCGCCAGTGATTCCTGCACTAATTGCACCGACAAAAGTTCCTACAGTTCCGCCAACAATCACACCTAAAGGACCAGCAATCGTACCAATAGCTGCACCAACAGTAGCGCCAGTTGCTGCACCACCTACAGTGCCTGCCGTTGTGCCAGCAGCTGTCAGTAAAACACCGCCAGTTGTTCTAAGTAATTTGTCATGGTCACGTGCTTCAACTTCTGTAGAACCACACTTAGGACATTGCAGAGCTTTTTCCATAAAATTTCCTGTCTTTCATCATTGAGTGACACAGTTGACGGCGCTAAATCAGTAAAGTGGGTAAAAAACCTGTCTTTCGATGAAGTGTCTTTTGCCTATTGAGTGATTGCAACAATAAACTGGTCTGCTTTGATTTTAGCTGAACATTAGCGCAAATATTTATAGATCATGTAAACACTTGTACTTTAATAATTATCCCATTAAATACCAATGTTTAGAATGACTAAGGGTTACATATCAATGTGTCTAGTAGAGAGTTATTCAACAATGATGAATAGAATGTGAATGGTTTTTTGAATAGATTTTCTGAAGTTGCTTAGAGGGACGAGCTGTTAAATGATAAAAGGCTTATCCTGTTTGAATAAGCCTTCTTTGAATATTAGAGTGCTTTTTTCCAACTCAGAAATTTATATAGCCCAAACATGAAAGTGATCCAGATCGGAAGTAAAATCACCGATTTTTCAAATCCTTGAGTCCACATAATATATAAAATCATGCCAATGAAAATTAAAACAATATAGTTACTCAAAGGCGAGAATAGCGCAGGAAATTTGACAGCTTTACCTTCAAGTTTCATCGCACGTTTAAACTTCAAATGGGTAAAGCTAATAACTGCCCAGTTTAAAACCAGTGCAGCTACTGCCATGTACATGAGATAGCTTAGCGCTTCTTCTGGTACGAAATAGTTAAGTAATACACAACCAAAAATCAGAATAGAAGAGAAGATAACAGCAGCTTTAGGAACACCTTGTTTGCTCACTTGTGCAAAAACTTTCGGAGCATGGCCCTGTACTGCAAGTCCATATAACATACGGCTGTTGGCATACATGCCGCTGTTATAAACCGACAGTGCAGCAGTCAAAATAATAAAGTTGAGTAAATGTGCAGCCCAACCAATGCCAAGCTGGCTAAAAATCATGACAAATGGGCTTTTATCTAAACCACCGAGGTCAAGCTGATTCCACGGAATAAGTGACATAATGATAGCAAGCGAAGCCACATAAAAAATCAAGATTCGAAAGATGACTTGGTTGATGGCTTGTGGAATACTTTTTTCAGGATTTTCAGCTTCGGCGGCAGTCATCCCAATCAGTTCAATGCCGCCAAAGGCGAACATTAAAAAGGCGAGCATATAAAATAAGCCCGAGAACCCATGTGGGAAAAATCCACCATGCTGCCATAAGTTTGAAAAGCTAGCTAATGAGTCGCTACCCGCTGTAAGCAATAAATATAGACCAAACACAATCATCGAAATGACAGCAGCGACTTTAATAATGGCTAACCAAAATTCAGATTCACCATAAAATTTAACATTGCCCAAGTTTAAACATGTGACTAGAACAAAGAAAAATAAGGCTGATATCCAAGCAGGAATATGGGGCCACCAGTAATGCACATATTTAGCGACCGCTGTTAGTTCTGTCATTGCAACGAGAATATAGACAACCCAATAGTTCCAGCCCGATAAAAAACCTGGGAATCTTCCCCAATACTTTTGTGCAAAGTAACTAAAAGAGCCGACTACAGGTTCTTCTACGATCATTTCACCCATTTGGCGCATAATTAGAAATGCGACCAAACCAACGATGGCATAACCTAAAATAATAGAAGGACCAGCGGACTGGATGACTTGTGCAGAACCTAAAAATAAACCTGTCCCGACAGCACCACCCATAGCGATTAACTGGATGTGACGATTTTTAAGTCCACGTTTTAATTGGGAAGATGAGTTGCTCAAAATATATGCGCTGAATTATAAATCTGGCGCTATTGTAATAGATTGGTTAGGGATAACCTAGTTTGAAAAGGATTTTACTCAGTTAAATAAAAAAGGATCCGTACAAAGCTATACGAATCCTTTTTCTGAAAATTAGTGGTTCTATAAATTAGAAAGACACCATTTTGCCGGGGTTCAGCATTGCGCCGATGCCATACATGCTTTTTGCGAGTGGAATGACAACGGGTGCAAGTGTGCGGCCAAACATAATATTTTGGTGGTCGATTTTAGATAACATTTCAAAGTCATTAGATTGCCCAACAAAATCACTTGCGATGGCTTTACCAATACGAACAGTCTGCGCCACACCATGACCGCTCCAGCCGTGAACAGCATAAATTGGGAATTTATTGCCAAACTTACGGCTATCAACTGCACCATTTACCGTTAAATCAGTCGTTCCACTCCAGACAAAATCCATCTCTAGATTTTTAATTTGAGGGAACACGGTATGAATTCGATGTTCTAGATAATTTAAAGTTTTCTCTGGTCCCCAACATGTTCCTGTGCCTTGACCACCAAACAATAAGCGGTTGTTAAACACAGGGCGGTAGTAATCAATCTGGAACTGAGTGTCATAGACTGGATGCTCAAATGGCAAAAGCTCTTTTGTATCAAGCTCTAGTGGGGCAGTCGTCGCAACATAAGTGTAAAAAGGAATAGTCGTATTGTTTTGTTCTGATAAAAGTTTAAACGAAGCATGGTGAACTGCCAAAACTACAGACTTTTTAGCTTTCACGACAGCATTTGCTGTTTGAACATAAATACCATCTGCTTTTTCTTCTATTGAAATAACTTCTGTTTGTTCATAAACAGTACCGCCATTTTGGCAAAAGCCATAAATTAAGCCACGGTTTAAAGCTAAAGGATGAATTTGTCCCCCCAACTCATCAATTAAACCGCCCGTATAGTAGTCAGACTTAATATAGTCCATGAGTTCGTGTTTACCTACAATGCGGGTATGGTCTTCACCTAAATATTTTCGTGCATCGGCGCCTTGGGTCAGACCCACTAAATGTCCTTCATGAACAGCAGCAGTAATATGACCATATTTTCGGTCAAAGTTGAGTTGGTATTTTTCTGAGATGTCATCAATGAGTTGCATGGCTTCCGTAGAGGTAAAATGCCACAGTTTTTTTGCATCTTCATAACCTAAGCGATCGGCCATTTCTTGAGCTTCCCAGCGTGCCAAACCAGGGGTAAGTTGTCCGCCATTTCTACCAGAAGCTGCACTACCAATACAATTTTTTTCTAATAAAACGGTATCTACGCCTTGTTCAGCTAAATGTAAGGCTGTCGATGAACCTAATAAACCGCCACCAATAACAACCACATCACATTCTAAATCGGCCTTTAAACTGTCAAATGTATGCCAGTCAGAAAGTGAGCTTTCATAGTAGTTCGCTGGATTATCTACGGATGTGCCTTCTACGGTTGTTGTGTCAAATTTTGCATGTTTCGGATTTAACCAGCTCCACTCTTTGCCCACTTGTAGAGATTTACTTGGTTTATATTCCACGTCTTTTAAAAATTGGGGTTTAGAAATAATATTCATGATGAAGTTCCTTAAAAATTAATAAGCATTACTAATTGCAATGCTTTGTTTTTTAATCGTTTTATAGATAAATAAAAGAATGCCTAAAGATAACCAGAAACATCCGAAAGTCAGTGAAGATGAGTCAAGGTTAAGCCAGAGGCAAATAATGCTAATGACAGATATAAGCGGTAAAAATAGGTTTAGAAATTTATTTTTAAACCCTGAGCGCTGTTTATCTTTAATATAAAATTTCATAAAAACTGAGAAGTTTACGGCTGTAAAAGCGACTAGAGCACCAAAGCTAATCAGGCTTACGACTTGTGCTAAATCTAGAAAAACCGCGGACATCGAAATAAGACCAACAAATAAAACCGAGAAAAATGGTGTACCTAAGGAGATATGAATTGTCCCAAAATACTTTTTAGGAAAAATATTGTCAGTGCCCATTATATACAGTAAACGTGAAGCACTGGCATGTGAGGCTAGGCCAGAGGCAACAGTGTTCATAATTTGCCCGCATAAGAATATGGACTGGAAAAAAGCCCCGCCGACATAAAGCACAATTTCAGGAAGCGCTTCAGTAGGATGCTGAAAGCGAAGATTGTTTGGAAAATAAAGCTGAATAAACCAAGCGGCAGTAAAGAAAATAAGCCCGCCAGCAAGTGTTGTTAACATGACTGCTCGTGGAATATTTTTGGTGGGTTGTTTGGTTTCATTTGAAAGCGTAGTAACCGCATCAAAACCTAAAAATGAAAAGCACAAAACTGAGGCGCCCGCCACGAGCGGTAGTAAAGATTGGTGCTCATGCCAGAGGGGAGCCAAGGTAAGCACATGCTCATAACCTTGAGTTGAGCCAATACCCTGAATCACTAAATAGACAAAGATAACCATGAGTATGATGGGGGCAAAAACAAACAATAGACTTAAATTGGCAAGTAACCGGATGCGGAAACAATTCACTAAGGTGACAAGACTCGCCGATACAAGCACCCAAAACCAGTAAGGCAGACTTGGAATGAGGGCAGTGAGATAAATTGCGGCAAGCAAAACATTAATGAGTGGTAATAACAGATAGTCGAGTAGGGAGCACCAACCGACAAAAAATCCACTTTTAGGACCTAGGCTTTCAGCAGTATAGCTATATGCCGAGCCTGATTTTTCTGAAGTTTTACTGAATCTTGCATAGCTCCAAGCGGTGAGTAACATGGCACCAAGTGCGAGTAAATATGCAAGTGGCACGTGACCATTGGTAATTCCAGAGACAATGCCGAAAGTATCAAACACTGTCATTGGCGTCATGTAGGCAATACCAATAATCGTGACTTGCCAAAGAGACAGTTTTTTTAAGGAAGACGTTTTATTTTCCATGTCATTTCAACCTCAAATTTCGTTGTTTTGCTTTTCATCCGGAAAAGCGATGCTATTTTTGAGCCAAAACTTCCCCAAGACCTGAATGAGCAAGTCTGTTTGAAGAAAGTTTGAACAAAAGCCAGAGGCTTCAGGTGCTGTTTCGCTTTGGTGATGCTCTAAAGCAAGGTCAAATATTTAGTATTTTTGACTTTGCTCTAGATAACGACCAATTGAAAAGATTGACACGGTCGTGAGAGAACTTGCTCGGGGCTTTGTCCTCTAAATAATGTGCCTGTCCTGATGGTGACGTCATTTGACGTAATGACTCGAGAAGAATCGTTGATCACGATTGCTTTTTGTTTAATGTTCTTAAGCTTCGGCATGAGAAGTTTTTCGAGTGCAGAAACTAAAATGTCGGTGGCAATCACACCGATAAATTGATCACGAATCATGACTGGATGGGCAAGGGTGATGGTGTATGCACCATTACAAATATAATCGACATAAGGTCCATGGATGCATGGACTTTTATTTTGAGCAGGTTTATGGAACCACTCAAAAGAGCGAAAATCTAAAAATCGCTGAGCATTTTGATAGTTTTCAAGTTTGGCTTGTTGTAACTGATCTTCTTTTTTATACCACCATTCGAGTGTCCAATAATCTTGTTCTTCTTGCGTCGCAGGGCTATAACTTGCAAAGCCGATACCTTGACTGTAATGGCTTTCCTGTAATGCCTTTTTAATTTCTTTTTGCAAAGCTGAACGTTCTGAACCTGAAAGCTTAACGTCTTTTGTTTTTTCAGGTTCATGTTTTGACAGAATTTTGCTCGCTTTAGCCGCCAGTTTTTCTGTAATGGCTGTCGTTTCTTCAACCACCGTCTTTAACAAATTTTGAAGCTCTTCTATATCTAAATGTTGGGTCATTCCTATAACTCCTAAAATTCCGTATTTCTCACTCGATATTTGATAAGCGCTCTGTTTTATTGTTTTTATTCGATAGATAACTTATATCGAAGCATTTGGTCTGTTAGCATCGAAATAATTTTTCGTGCTTGAATAACAGCATCATCTTCATTGCCTTGAACAAAAGATGATAAAAGTTGGTGGTATTGCGCGACGACCAATTGATGAAAATGATCATCTTGGTAAAGCACTGCGATGAGCGGAGCCCATTCGGCTTGTATAGTTAACTCTTGATTTGCCAGTCGAGCTGATTGGGCAAAAGAGGTGAGAGTGAGCAAGCAGCGTAAATCAAGCTGGGCACGAGTGTCTGCTTCAACGGCTTGTTCAAATTGCTCAATCAATTCTTTGATTTTGCTCAGTTCATATTCAGTGGTTCTTTGTGCAGCCAAATAGGCACCATGGCTTAAAATTGCACTATGAAATTCACCTAGATCAGCAAGATATTCATTTGAAGCCTGACGCAAAGGATGTTTGTTTAAGAGTAAATCGGAAGGTAACTCACAAACAAAACTTCCACCATTTCGTCCGCGTCGTGTATCAATCAGACCTTTTACCCGTAAAGTATTTAACGCTTCACGAACGGTAATCGGTGACACTCCCATTAAGCGAGCTAAATCCGCCTCGTTAGGAAGTTGTTCATTGCTTTTGAGCAATCCAGAGATAATTGCATTTTCCAAGCGTTCAACAACTTGTTCCGAGCGAGTTGCCTGAGCGATAGGTGCAAAAATTATCGTATATGCTGACATGGCGAATTCTCTAAAAGCTAAGTCAGTGACTTAGCTTAATGAAACGGATAAATGATTAAAACACGCCATATTGATGGACTGCCTGTTCATCTTCAGGCACAGCTGGTATTGCATCCCAAAGTTCAACAATTTTGCCATTATCTACACGCCACAATTCAAAATAAGCATGTCGATTTCCAGCAATATTTCCTTCAGAATGTGTCAATACAAATTGACCATCAACAATGGAGCGATGAGTTTTGGAGTATACCAAACCTTGCCCTTCATTACGGATATTGTTCAAAAAATCAATCACTGCCTTGACGCCATCCCCAATATCTGGGCTATGCTGAATGAACTGATCGCCGTGGGTGTATTCTTTAAATGCTTCGTAATTGCCATCAATTAATGACTTCTTAAAGAAAGAGGTCACAATCTCACGATTTTCCTCTGGGTCATGGTGAGTTACGATTTCGGTCGGACCATCTAATTGTGTTCTGCCACTTACATTCGGAGCTGCTTCTGCTACCAGACCATCCCAATGTTCTACAATTTTTCCATCTTTAACGCGGTAGATATCAAAGCCAACTAACGGGTTTTCATCTAATCCCTGAAAGCGCCCATGAATCGCAACCAAGTCGCCATCTGCCAATACACGTACAGCTTCATGTTGCATGTCGGGGCAGTCTTCTACCAGTTGACGCAATCCTGAAATACCGTTGGCAACCAGTGGAGAGTGCTCAATAAAGTCTTTAGAAAAATAACGGTCTAGAGCAGTGGTGTCATGTAAATTAAATAACTCGTGGTGCGCCTTACTCACAAAGTCTTTCATTTCTTGTTTATTCATTTTGATCTCCTTTCAAATCTGATTTTTATTATTCATTTGAACTCATTACATGTTTAACGCGGGTATATTCTTCAAAGCCATAGCCTGATAAATCTTTACCATAACCTGATTTTTTGAAGCCGCCGTGTGGCATTTCTGCGGTTAGAGGAATATGGGTGTTAATCCAAACGGTTCCGAAATCAAGTTCACGAGACAGGCGAGTTGCGCGTGCATGATCTTTGGTCCAAACACTTGAAGCTAGGCCATATTCAATGTCGTTGGCTTTTTCAATGGCATCATTTTCATCTGTAAATTTTTGAACAGTAATCACTGGCCCAAAAATTTCATTTTGAATTGCTTCATCGTGTTGTTTTAAACCACTAATCACAGTTGGTTCAAAATAGAAGCCTGGACGATCGGCTTGCTTGCCACCCGTTTCAACTTTGGCGTGAGCAGGTAAGTTATCAATAAAGGTTTTAACATTCTTTAATTGATTAGCGTTGTTGAGTGGACCATAAAGTGCATCTTGATCATCTGGTTCACCAAAGCGTGTATTTTTTGCGGCTTCAATTAATTTACCTAAAAATTCATCATGAACTGCTTCAGCAACAATCACGCGTGTTGCAGCAGTACAGTCTTGTCCTGCGTTGAAGTAACCCGTTAAAGCAATCATTTCAACAGCTTTATCGATGTCGGCATCTTCAAAAACGACGACAGGTGCTTTTCCACCAAGCTCAAGGTGGGCTTTGGCTAAATTTGCTGCCGCAGAAGCTGCAACTTGTAAGCCTGCACGAACCGAACCTGTAATAGAAACGAGCGCAGGTGTTTTATGTGATACAACTTTTGAACCCACTTGAGCTTGGCCTAACACCACGTTAAATGCACCTTTAGGAAAAAATGGTGCAGCAATTTCTGCAAGCAAAAGTGTACTTTCTGGTGTTGTGTCACTTGGTTTAAGTACCACAGTGTTACCAGCTGCTAAAGCAGGAGCAATTTTCCAAACAGCCATCATGAGTGGATAGTTCCAAGGTGTAACTTGGCCAACTACACCGACTGGTTCGCGGCGAATAGAAGAGGTTAAACCTTCTAAATATTCACCTGAAGCTGTGCCATTCAGTAAGCGGGCAGCACCTGCAAAGAAACGAACCTGATCTGCCGATGCACCCACTTCTTCAGATGCAATTAAGTGCTTTAACTGACCCGTATTACGGCTTTGAGCCTCAATTAAACGTTCAGCATTTGCTTCAATAGCATCTGCTAAATTAAGCAATGCTTTTTGACGGGTCGAAGGTGTACTGCGTCCCCAAATTTTAAAAGCTTCTTTTGCAGCAGCGTAAGCAGCATCAACTTCTGCCTCGGTTGCATTAGGCGATTGACCATAAACTTCGCCAGTCACCGGACTTACCAAGTCGAAATAATCATTTCCTTTGCTAGCAACATATTCGCCGTTAATAAAGTGTTTTAGTTGAGTTTTAGCCATTTTTTATACCTTGTCCTTAGGTTTTAACATATAACATATAATACTATATGTATTATGTTTTAAATTTTCTGTCAAATGCTTTGACGGGGGGAGAGAGCGAAAAAGGTTTGAATTTGAATCAAATTAGATTTTAAGTTTTTGATTTGATTGTTTAAAAAAAGTTAAAAATTTATTGAAGATTTTTAGAATAGGTTGAACGTTGTAATAGTTTTGTTGATTTGACGAAAGACAATAGAAGAATTTTTCTAATCGAGAGCAGCTTGATGAGCCAAACCTTATGCTTAGCTCATCAATTTTTCGTTCTTATTATTTGAAATTAAAGTGAGTTATCAGGTCTTATGACTCGCAAGCAGAATGCTGGTTTCACTGTTATAAATACCTGAAATATTCCTGATTCTCTCTAAAACTTTGTCGAAGTTTTCTAAAGTGTCAGATCGTAGCTCGACCAAAATATCCCATTTGCCATTCGTTTTATGCAAACATTCCACGGCACTTTCTAGGCGTAATTCTTTAATCACAGACTGTGCTTTAGTGCCTTCAACCATAATGCTCATCCATGCACGAATAACGTTGCGTTCAGCATTGGGTTTAAACCGTACTGTGTATCCGGTAATGATGCCCGAAGATTCTAAATATTCGATTCTCTTTTTGACCGTGGCACGTGAAACGTGAACTTTTTCGGCTAACTCGGTAACAGACATCCGTGCGTTATCTTTAAGTAAACCTAAAATAATTTGATCAATGTTATCCATATTGTAATTGTCAATTATCAAATTGGTAAAAAATAATTCATTTTTGACTGAATTACAAATTTTGTGAATCAATTTGATTTTGAATAATAGGGTCATCAGCTAACCCTAATAATTCAATTTAATGGACTAGATAAGATGGATAATTTTGCAGTTTCTCGTAGTGACTTTAACGACTGGATGGTTCCAGTTTTTGCACCGGCAAATTTCATTCCTGTACGTGGTGAAGGTTCTCGTATCTGGGATCAAGAAAATAAAGAATATATCGATTTTGCAGGCGGGATTGCAGTAAACGCATTAGGTCATGCACATCCAGTGGCAGTAAATGCTTTAACAGAACAAGCAACAAAACTCTGGCATGTGGGCAATGGTTATACAAATGAACCTGTTCTACGCCTTGCAAAACAACTCACTGAAAATACATTTGCAGACAAGGTATTCTTCTGTAACTCAGGTGCAGAAGCCAATGAAGCTGCATTGAAACTAGCTCGTAAAGTCGGTTTAGACAGCGGTGTTGCTAGTAAAAGTGGCATTGTGGCATTTAAAAATGCTTTCCATGGTCGTACTTTATTTACGGTTTCAGCAGGTGGTCAACCTAAATATTCACAAGACTTTGCACCGCTTCCAAATGGCATTAACCATGTTGCCTTTAATGATTTAGAAGCTGCAAAAGCGGTGATCAATGAGCAAACATGTGCAGTTATTGTTGAACCGATACAAGGTGAAGGCGGTGTTATTCCGGCTGACATCGAATTTTTAAAAGGCTTACGCGCACTATGCGATGAGTTTGGTGCCCTACTTATTTTTGATGAAGTGCAAACGGGTGTAGGCCGTACAGGTGCACTTTATGCCTACATGAACACTGGTGTTACTCCAGATGTGTTAACAACTGCAAAAGCACTAGGCGGTGGTTTCCCAGTCGGTGCAATGTTAACAACCGATAAGTTTGCACCGCATTTTTCAGTGGGTACACACGGTACGACTTATGGCGGTAACCCGTTAGCAAGTGCAGTTGCAGGTGCAGTATTTGAATTTATTAATACACCTGAAGTGCTTAATGGTGTTAAAGCACGCCATGATTACTATAAAAAAGCTTTAAATAAATTAAACGAAAAATATGAAATCTTTGAAACAATTCGTGGTCAAGGTTTACTCATTGGCTGCGTCTTAAAATCAGAGTTCGCTGGCAAAGCAAAAGATATTAATAACCTTGCGGGTGAAGAGGGATTACTTAGTCTTATTGCTGGTCCAAATGTTGTGCGCTTTACACCATCTCTGATTATTCCTTTGGCCGATATTGATGAAGGTCTAAAACGCTTTGAACGTGCACTTGCTCGCTTTGTAGCAATTCAAAAGGATGAACAAGCGGCATGATGATTATTCGCTACATCGAACCTAAAGATGTTAATGACCTTTACCTGTTGGCTCAAAAAGCAGGTTTTGGCTTGACATCTTTACAGCCCAATATAGAAAAATTGGCAGCGCGCATCGACCGAGCTTGCAAGACTGTGGCAGGTGAGTTGCCAAAGGCGGATCAGGTTTATTTATTTGTTCTAGAAGATACTGAACTAGACAAAGTAGTAGGGGTCTGTGGTATTGAAGTCGCACTCGGTTTAAAAGAGCCTTGGTACAACTTTCATGTGGGTACTCAGGTTCATGCGTCAGAACCCTTAAGTGTTTATAAGGCCTTACCAACACTATATTTGAGTAATGACCATACCAACTGTAGTGAGCTTTGTACTTTATTTTTAGATCCGGACTATCGCTTAAATAAAAATGGCAAATTTTTATCTAAAGTTCGCTTCTTGTTCCTATCTGCATTTCGCCAATATTTTGAAGAAACCATTGTGGCAGAAATGCGTGGTTATTCCGATGCAAATGGACAATCACCATTTTGGAATGCGGTAGGCCATAAGTTTTTTGATATTGAATTTACCAAAGCTGATTATTTAAGTGGAGTCGGGCAAAAGGCCTTTATTGCAGAGCTGATGCCAAGACATCCACTCTATGTTGATATGTTGCCAGATGATGCTAAAGCAGCAATTGGTATTGTTCATCCAAATACTCGACCAGCCTATAATCTCTTGCAAGAAGAAGGGCTGCGCTATAAAGGATATGTCGATATTTTTGATGGTGGGGCGACATTGCAGGCCGATATCGAAAATTTACGAGCGATTAAAGAAAGTCAATCTCTAGAGGTCCAAATTGAACAACCTGAAAATATTGCGGTAGGGGATGAACCTTACATTGTAGCCAATGATGACTATGAAAATTATCGAGCCATTCTTGTATACAGCAAACCTTATAAAGAAGAGCTGCAATTAACACAAGAACAAGCAAAACAATTGAATGCCGAAAATGGTTGTTTAGTTCGTGTACTAAGTGTTCAAGCTAAACAGGTTTCGAGTCCAGAAGCGGTAAACAAACTCAAAGAGACTGATCATTTGCGAATGGCTGTTAATTAAGCAGAAATACTATACATTTCACCAAATTTAAGAAGGAATACTATATTATCGCTAACGCAAGATTGGTATATGGATAAACACAATCTTGCTCGCTGAGCTGGAATTCATTAGCCTGCCGCTATTCTATAAACGACAGACAATTAAAATATTTAATTAATTCATATATTTTAATTGTCTACCGAAATTATATTGATAGAGGTCAGGCTAATATAATAATGAAGGAAAGGATTTATGATTAATTTTTATTGTTATAGGTAATAGCTTTTAAAAAGGAATTTATAAGGTTTTAAATGATTTAATAATATTTTTAAAATGATTTAATGGACTAAATTGATAACCATATAATTTATTTATTATTAAAACATTTACGACAGTTGCTATAAATTGGAGTAAATATTACATGAGTAAGAATAACGGAAAGCAATTCCTGGAAGGAGATCTTCTTGGTAGTCAACATATGACTGAGCAAGAAGAAGAGAAATTGCAACGCTCATTAACCAATCGTCATATTCAGATGATTGCGATTGGCGGTGCAATCGGGACTGGATTATTTATGGGTTCCGGTAAAACATTAAGCATTTCAGGAACTTCAATTGTTTTAACCTATTTAATTATTGGTTTCTTCTTTTTCTTCGTAATGCGAGCAATGGGCGAGTTGCTTCTGGCGAATACCAATTTTAAAACATTCGCAGATTTTGCAACGGCATATCTTGGTCCGTGGGCGGGATTCTTCCTTGGTTGGTCCTATTGGTGTAACTGGATTATTACTGCTATTGCAGACGTGATCGTGATCGGAGGGTACATGCAGTTTTGGTATCCTGATTTACCCGTCTGGATTCCTGCATTTACTTCATTAGCAATTTTAACCATACTCAATTTTGTGGCCGTTCGGCTATTTGGTGAACTCGAATTTTGGTTTTCCCTCATCAAAATTACAGCAATTATTCTGTTTATTCTTGCGGGTATTTACTTAATTAGTACCGGATTTACTTCTCCGAATGGTGTTAAGGCATCGGTTAGCCATTTGTTTGAAACACAATCTATGTTTCCTTATGGTGTAACAGGTTTCTTGGCAGGTTTCCAAATTGCCATATTTGCGTTTGTGGGTATTGAGCTTGTCGGTACAACTGCTGCTGAAACCAAAGACCCGCATAAATCACTTCCAAAAGCCATTAACTCTATTCCTTTACGTATTTTATTGTTCTACGTGGGTGCATTGGTTTGTATTATTGCAGTTACCTCTTGGGCAAAAATTTCACCAGAAAAAAGCCCATTTGTGGAAATGTTTACGTTAGTTGGCTTACCAATTGCGGCAGGTTTAATCAACTTTGTTGTTGCGACTTCGGCGCTATCTTCGGCCAATAGTGGAATTTTTGCGACCAGTCGTATGTTATACGGTTTAGCATTAGACAACGATGCTCCTAAAAGCTTTAGTAAGTTATCTAAAAGTAAGGTTCCAATTAGAGGACTCGTATTTTCGATGGCTTGTGTGACGGTGGGAACCTCTATTTTATTTATTGTTCCAAATGTCATGACTGCGTTTACAATTATTTCAGCACTCACTTCAATTTTATGTATTTTTACATTCATGTTGATTGTGCTTTCTTATATTTCCTATCGTAAAAAATTCCCTGAATTACATATTCAATCCCAATATAAAATGCCGGGTGGATTATTTATGGCATGGTTTACGATGCTGTTTTTAGTTTTCACTATTGTCATTTTAGCTTTAGATCATGACACTTTAATTGCACTTGAGTGTTCACCAATCTGGTTTATTGGTTTGTTTATTGCTTATAGATATAAAAAGAAAAAGATGTTGCAGCTTGATATTTTAAAAGCTCAAAAGGTTGATTATATTTAAGCTACATAATGAATTTTTTTAAAGCTAGGTAGAAGCCTAGCTTTTTTATGGAATAAAAAATATTGAGATATATATTATTGTTATGTAAAATAATGTGATTATACGTACAATTCTGTCTACAAGATGTTAACTAAGAACTTTATAACTTCTTCCATTATTTTTCTTGCGGGTTTTAACCAATATGCCTATGCCATTGAAGATGTTTCTTTACCCAGTCAGGTATTGCAAGATCAACGACTCAAAGAGCTAAATCAGCAATTACAAGACCAAATTGCTCAGCAAACTCCTTATCAAAGTACCAAGCCATTACAGGACTTTAAACATTTAGTTGTTAAAGAGAGTCCATGCGTAGCAGTTAAAAAAATTAGTCTTGTACCCTTAAGTGGTCAGTCTGAGTCTGACTTGCAGCAATTTAACTTTGTGGTTAAAGCTATAAAAAAGCATCCGCAGAGTATTTTGGGCAAGTGTATTGGCACCCAAAGCTTACATAACATCGTGAACTATACCCAAAACGAACTTTTAAAAAAGGGTTTTATTACCAGTCAAATTGTTGTGAGTCCACAAGACTTAAATCAGGGTAATTTAAACCTGAGTGTGCAAATAGGTCGCCTGAATAAAATCATAATTCAAGAAGGGAAAATCTCGTCATTACAACTTAAGACAGGGTTGCCATTTAAAACGGGCGACATTGTAAATCTAAAAAGACTAGATCAGGGACTAGAAAACCTGAAACGTGTCTATGCGGTAGATATGCAAATTGCGCCTGCAAATAGTCAAGATAAAGAATTAACGGGCTATAGCGATTTAATACTTAAACTTCAACCACTACAAAAAGTTAATTTCAATTTAAGCGTAGATGATTCGGGTAATCAGGACACTGGTACCTATATGGGAAATATCGGGTTAGGAGTCAATAACCCATTTCATTTAAATGATATTTTATCGTTAAACGTGAGTCACTCATTAGATGACTTTCATGAAAGCTTAAACCGAAGTTACTTTATTAGTTATCAGTTACCTATTGGTTATTATGATTTAGGTTTTAGCTATAACGATTATCAATATAGACAAGGAACTGTAGCACCTGAATCTGGTTATCCAGTGATTTATCATGGTAATAGCCAACAAGCCAACCTAAACCTATCTCGTGTGATTAGTCGTAGTGGGCAACATAAAACCAGCGTGTATGGAAAACTTTATCATAAAGAAAGTCAGAGTTTTCTAAATGATGTTGAGATTAGTGTCTTACACCGTAGAACCTCAGGTTGGAATTTAGGGTTTCAGCACCGTCAATATTTAGGAAATGCGGTATTAGACGGCAGCATCGATTACCGTCGTGGGATGGGGGTAGGTGCCCGAACTGCACCAGAAGAAAATATTACCAATATTGAGGGAAAACATCTTCCTGTTGAAGGTTACTCCCGTGCTCCACTTTTAAGTGCCGATTTACGTTTTAGCACACCATTCCTTTTGCTCGAAAAACCCGCTCAATATCGCCTTAACTGGCGTGGACAATATGCACCGAAAATTTTAGTACCGAATGACCGCTTTTATATTGGTGGTCGCTATAGCGTGCGTGGTTTTGATGGTGAGCTCATGCTTTCCGGAGATAACGGGCAGTATGTACAGCAAGAAATCAGCTTGAATGCACCAATTCCAAATACCCAGTTTTACATGGCAGTCGATCAGGGCTGGGTCAATGGGCGTAATAGCATACCGGGTCAGCGTTATTTACTCGGTAGTGTTTTGGGTCTACGCACCTATCAAAATAGTTTTTATCTGGATGCCTTTACAGGTCGGGGGCTGATTGCACCTGACAGCATAAAAAAAGACTGGGTTACCGGTTTTAGTATCAACCTTTCTTATTAATTTACTTTAGAAAAGACTTCATTCATGAACAAGAATAGTTATCGCATTATTTATAGCAAAGCACGTCAAATGTTTGTGGCCGTGGCTGAAAATGTCCGAAGCCAAACCAAGGCATCCGGCCAAAGTGAAGCTAGCTCCCAGAGTCAAATTGATAACACTGAATCTCAGGCATTTCATCAGCTCTGGCAAGTGAAAGCACTGGTTGCCAGTATGAGTTTATGGATGCCTTTAGCACCTGCGTATGCTGCTATTGTGGCGGACAGTGCTGCAAATGCTGCGAATAGAGCAGTGATTGCTGCGGGTAAGAACTCAGCAGGTATAGTCGTTCCTGTAGTTAATATTCAAACTCCTAAAAACGGTATATCCCATAATATTTATAAACAGTTTGATGTACTGGCTGAAGGTGCTGTCCTGAATAACAGCCGCCAAGGGGCTACGACACAAACAGTAGGAAACGTTGCAGCCAACCCGTTTTTAGCTACAGGTGAAGCGCGAGTTATTTTAAATGAAGTAAACTCATCAGCCGCTTCACGCTTTGAGGGGAACTTGGAAGTTGCAGGGCAAATGGCAGATGTGATTATTGCCAACCCATCTGGTATTAGCATTAAAGGTGGTGGCTTTATTAATGCCAACAAGGCAATTTTTACCACAGGTAAACCTCAGTTAAATGCCGATGGCAGTATCAAACAGTTTACGGTTGACCAAGGTAAAATTACGGTTTCAGCGAACCCTAATACTA